>CAYNUH010000079.1:0-15504 GCA_964400605.1 uncultured Acidobacteriota bacterium
CCGCACGTCCGGATCTGGGGAGGGGGCCCCGGGTGACCGGGGTCCCTACTCCAACTTGCGAGAGACGGTCTCCGCGCTCGACTCGGTGGGCGCGAGCCGGTAGTATGAGCGTTCGGCGGCGGCCCAAGGTGAGAGGGGCCGCCCCGCGTTCCCGCCGCATCGTCGAGAAGGAGGGCGAGCGACATGGACTGGGGCATGGCGAACCGCCTGGCGCGGCTCATGCCGGGCGGACGATGCTACTTCCTCGCGGTGGACCACGGGTACTTCCAGGGGCCCACCACGAAGCTCGAACGGCCGGGCGAGACGATCGCTCCTCTCGTCCCTTACATCGACGCCCTGTTTTGCACCCGCGGCGTGCTGCGGGCCGCCGTCCCCGACACCCTCGACAAGCCCGTGATCCTCCGGGTCTCGGGCGGCACGAGCATGGTGGGCTCCGACCTCGCCCACGAGGCCGTGACCACCTCCATCGAGGAAGCCATCCGCGTGAACGCCTCCGCTGTCGGCGTGTCCGTCTTCGTGGGCAGCGACCACGAGCACGAGACGATCCTGAACCTCTCGCGCCTGGTGAACGAGGCGGAGCCCTACGGCATCCCGGTGATGGCGGTGACCGCGGTCGGGAAGGAGCTCGATAAGCGCGACGCGCGCTACCTCGCGCTGGCCAGCCGCATCTGCGCCGAACAGGGCGCCCGCGTCGTCAAGACGTACTGGTGCCCGGACGGGTTCGACAAGGTCGTTCAGGGGTGCCCCGTGCCCGTCGTCATCGCCGGCGGCCCCAAGTGCGACACGGAGATGGAGGTCTTCGAGTTCGTCGCCGACGGGATGCGCAGGGGCGCGGCCGGCGTGAATCTGGGCCGGAACGTCTGGCAGCACCCGCACCCCGTGGCGATGATCCGGGCGCTGCGCGCGATCATCCATCAGAACGCCGGCCCGGAGGAGGCCCGGGAGGTGTTCGAGGGCGCCAGAGTCGGCCGGTCGAAGGCCGGCGTGCCGTAGGCGGCCGGGCCCCGCACCCCGTCCGGATGCCTCTCAAGCCGCGAGGACCCTCCATGCGGGTCGCCATGTACTACAGCAACCGGGATGTGCGGCCGGAGGAGATGCCCGTCCCACGGATCGGCCCCGGCGAGATGCTGCTGCGCGTCCGCGCGAGCGGGATCTGCGGCAGCGACCTCCTGGAGTGGTACCGGCGCGACGAAGCCCCCCTCGTCCTCGGCCACGAGATCGCCGGCGAGGTCGCCGAAGTGGGGGAGGGCGTTTCCCGCTTCGCGCCCGGCGACCGCGTCATCGCCTCCCATCACGTCCCGTGCAACGCCTGCCGCCACTGCCTGCGGGGCCACCACACGGTGTGCGAGACGCTCCGGCGCACGCACTTCGATCCCGGAGGGTTCGCGGAGTACCTGCGACTCGAGCCGATTCACGTGGACCGCGGGGTGCTGCGCATCCCCGACGGCGTCTCCTTCGAGGAAGCCAGCTTCACCGAGCCGCTCGGCTGCGCGTTGCGCGCGCAGCGGCGGTCG
Organism: uncultured Acidobacteriota bacterium; assembly: GCA_964400605.1. Classification (GTDB taxonomy): domain Bacteria; phylum Acidobacteriota; class Polarisedimenticolia; order JACPZX01; family JACPZX01; genus CAYNUH01. The sequence goes on from CAYNUH010000079.1 coordinate 1,515, forward strand.
TCCTGGGAGCCCGGTTCGACCGTCCTCGTCCTCGGAACCGGCATCGCCGGGCTCCTTCACGTCCAGTGCGCCCGGGCGCTCGGGGCGACGCGTGTGATCGCCGTGGACAGGCTCGAATCGCGCCTCGAGGCGGCGGTGAGACTGGGCGCCGACGCGGCGATCCACGCCGGAGAGGATGTCCCCGCCGCGGTCCGCGCCGCCAACGAAGGCCGCCTCGCCGACCTGGTGATCGTGTGCGCGGGGGCCGTGGCGGCGGCGGAGCAGGCGCTGCGCTGCGTCGAGCGGGCCGGTACGGTCATCCTCTTCGCTCCCACTGAGCCGGGGCGGAACCTCTCCGTCTCGGTGAACGACCTGTTCTTCCGCAACGACGTCACCCTCACCACGTCGTATGCCGCGAGCCCCGGGGATCTGGCCTCCGCGCTCGACCTCATCGCGGCGCGGCGCGTGCACGTGGGCGAGATGATCACCCACCGCCTTGGCCTCGCGGAGACGGCGCGGGGCTTCGCCCTCGTCGCGGATGGGAAGACCTCGATCAAGGTCATCATCGAGCCGCAGCGGTAGAGGCGGTTCGCCGAGGCTGCTCGGCTCCGCCGCTCCGGGCAGAGTTGGAGGAAAGTCATCGTGTGCGGGCGTAGAATCGCCGGGCTGCCGCGCCGGAGCCTGTCGGCCTTGAGACGAGGGTGCGCGCCACTGTTGATCCTGCTGCTGGTCCTCGCCGCCGGGTGCGTTCACCGAGGGGCGGCGGCGCCCAACGAGGTGTTGAGGATCTACCTGGCGCGGCACGGGCAGACGGACTGGAACCTGGAGAGGCGGCTTCAGGGTCAGACGGACACGGAGCTCAACGCCACCGGGCGGAAACAGGCGGCCGATCTCGCCGAGCGGCTCCGAGGCGTGCACCTCGACCGGGCCTACTCGAGCGCGCTGAGCCGGACCCGCGAGACCGCCGAGATCGTCCGCGGCGAGGCCCCCCTCGAGTGCCTGGCGGGGCTCAACGAGCAGGCCCTCGGGAAGTTCGAGGGACTTCGGCTGGACGGGAGCGATCCAGGCGCCGCGGCGGAGTGGGAGAGGCGAAGCCGCGATCCGGACGACACCCTCGACGGCGGCGAATCGCCGAATCAGCACTTCGATCGCGTGCGTGCGAGCGCGGAAGCCATCCGAGCGCGCCATCCGTCGGGGACGATCCTCATCGTCGGCCACGGCGGCACGAACGCATGGGTGCTCCGGGCGCTCCTCGTCCTGACCGCCGAGCAGGCCGGCTCGATCCATCAGGCCAACGACGAGCTGTACCTGATCGAGATCCGGGAGGGGAGGCCGCCCCGGCTCTGGAAGCTGATCACCGAGGCGAACCTCCCCGATCTCTAGGCCCGGGTCGGGCGAAGTCCGCGAGGATAGGCGCCCCGCCCGGTGAGGGCCGCTGCCTACCCCTGCACCTTGTACTTCGGCAGGGCGGGCGTCTTCGGCGGGCTCTTCCTCAGCTCCTCCAGCACCCACGCGATGGCGCGCTCGAGCTGGGGGTCGCGCCCCGCGGCCATCTCGTGCGGGGCGTTCTCGACCTCGATGTCCGGTTCCACGCCGCGGTTCTCGACCACCCACTCGCTCGTCTTCGGATCCCACATGCCGAAGTCGGGCATGGTGATGATGCCCCCGTCCACGAGCGGCAGACTGTGCGAGATGCCGACGAGGCCGCCCCACGTGCGCTTGCCGATGAGGGGGCCGATCCCGAGCAGCCGGAAGTAGTATGGGAAGGCGTCTCCGCCCGAGCCCGCGTATTCGTTGATCAGGATGCACTTCGGTCCGTCGAGGGCGGTCGAGGGCGTGCGGAAGCCGTTGCCGTCGCGATTCGACCATCGCACCATCGTCGAGCGCCGCAGCCTCTCGGTGAAGAAGTCGGGGATGAAGCCGCCGCCGTTGAAGCGCTCGTCCACGATGATCCCCTGGCGATCCACCTGCGGGTAGTACTGCTTCGTGAACTCCTGCATCCCGGCGATGAAGGTGTCTGGGACATGAATGTACGCGACCCGGCCATCGGTCGCCTTTGCGACCTTCTCGCGGTTGCCGCTGACCCACGCGCGGTACCTCAGGGACGACTCGTTCGGCACGGGCTTGACGGTGTAGGTGCGGGCGTTCGGATCGTCGGGTGAGGAGCCGACGGTAATGTTCGTCTGCCGGTCGGCCGTGCCGACGAAGGCTGCGTGGATGTTCTGGGGCGCCTTGACGGGACGGCCGTTCACGGCGAGGAGATAGTCTCCTTCGCTCACGGAAAGCCCGGGCTCCCCGAGGGGCGCCGCAACGGATAAGTTCCAGTCGCGCTCCCGGTAGATCGTCTTGAAGCGGTAGCGGCCGCTCTTGCCGTCGAGCTCATAGTCGGCGCCGAGAAGCCCGACGGGCACGTGATCGACGCGCGGGAATTCGCCTCCGCCGACGTAGGCGTGTGAGGTGGCCAGCTCGCCCTGGAGCTCGCCGAGGAGGTAGTTGAGATCCGCGCGGTGGGCCACCCAGGGGAGGAGCTTCCGGTACCGCTCGCCGACCGCCTTCCAGTCGAGCCCGCCCATGCCCGGGTCGTAGTAGAAGTCGCGCTCCAGACGCCAGGCCTCGTTGAACATCTGCAGCCACTCGGCCCGCGGATCCACGGTCGCCATGAGGGAGCCTGTTTCGATCTTCCCGTCGCCGACCTTCTTGCCGTCCTTCGTCTCGACGATGCCGAAGGTGTCTTTCGACCGATAGAGGATCTTGCCGCCGTCCTTGGAGGCCGCGAACCCGTTCGCGACGCCGCTGATGACCGTCTTCTCCTTCCGCTCCTTCAGATCGAAGAAGTGGATCGAGCCGGTCGGCGGGCCTTCGTCCTCGTCGTCGAAGTTCTGTTCGCCCGGGCGGAAGAAGATGAGCTTGTCCTTGAAGGCCGCGACGCCCCCGATTCGCCCCGGGGCGACCGGGATCTCGACGAGGCGTCCGGCGAGCCCTTCGAGGTGGATCTCGACGGGCTTGGGCGGCTCCTTCTTGTCTTCCTTGTCTTCCTTCTTCTCGCCCGCCCTTTTCTCCTCCGACTTGTCGCCGGCCTTCTCGGCGGTCCCCTCCGCCGCCTTTTCCTTGTCGCCCTCCTTCTTCTCCTCTCCCGTCTCCTCGTCGCTCTCCGGAGCGATCGGTGAGGGCAGGTCGCTCCTGAGCGCCGCCGCGTAGATCCGATCCGTGGCCGAGAAATGCATGTTGAGCTCGAACCCGCCGAACTGCGGATGCAGCGAGCGCCTGGAGATGAAGTAGAGATACTTCCCTTCGGGATCGAAGGATGGGACGAAGTCGTCGGTCAGGCCCGTTGAAACGCGGGCCGTCTTCCCGCTTTCGATCGAGTAGATGTGGATCTCGTTGAAACCCGAGGCGGCGGGCTTGCTGTAGGCGATCCATCGCGAGTCGGATGACCAGGAGTGATCGTAGATCTCGCCGTCGTACCCCTTGTCCACCTTCGTGATCTTTCCCGTCTCGACGTCGCACCACCAGACCGACTGAGTCTTGTCGGAGAAGGCGATCTTCTTCGAGTCCGGAGACCATCGCGGCTGGTAGCGGAAGGTGGCGCCCTCCTTCGTGACCTGCCGGTCGCCGGTCTTGCCGTCGGAGCCGGCGATGTGGATCTGGTACTCGCCGCTCGCGTCCGAGAGGTACGCGATCCACTTGCCATCGGGGGACCAGGCCGGGTCCCGCTCACGCGAGGCCGGCGAGCTCGTCAGGTTGCGGACGTCTCCCTTCTCGGCGGGGACAGTGAAGATGTCGCCGCGCGCCTCGAGGACAGCGCGCTTCCCCGACGGAGACAGCTCCCAGTTGCCGATGTACCCCGAGACGTTGCGGTACTCCGGGCGCGTGGCGGGCCTGTCGTCCGGCACGAGAACCTGAACCTTGCGCGGCTTCTCGCCGGCGATCTCCATGACGTAGAGGCCGCCGCCGTTCTCAAAAACGACGGCGTCGTCGCCGAGACTCGGCCACTTGACGTCGTACTCGTCGAACCGCGTCACCTGCCGGTGCGTCTTCTTCTCGACATCGTACGCCCACAGGTTCACGGTCCGCCCGCCGCGGTCGGTGGCGTAGTAGATCGACCCGCGATGCCACATGGGCCATTCGTCGGCGCCGGGCCAGTCCGTGATCTTCTCGGAATGGTTACTCTTGAAGTCGTAGATCCAGATCTCCGGCGCGTTGCCGCCCCGGTACCGCTTCCAGGTCCGGTTGTCGTAGGACGGCGTGATGAAGGCGAGGCGGGAGCCATCCGGGGAAAACGACGAGTAGCCTCCCTGCGGCAGAGGAAGCATCTCCTCGAAGCCGCCCGAGGCGGGCACGCGGAAGAATCGGTCGAAGCGAAGGATGGGGGAGGCCCGGGCGGATCGCAGGAGGATCGTGCCGCCGTCGGGGTACCACTCGGCCACCTGATCATTCCCCGGGTGCCACGTCAGGCGCGTCGGCTCCCCGCCCTCGGCAGGAACCGTGAAGGCGTCCACGTTGCCGTCGTACTCGGCGGTGAAGGCGATCGTCTTCCCGTCCGGGGAGATCTTGGGGAAGCGCTCGACCCCTTCGTGCGAGGTGAGACGGGAGGCAACGCCTCCCGAAACCGGCACCGTCCACAGATCCCCGGCGTAGACGAAGACGATCTTGCCGCCGCCGATGTCGGGCTGGCGGAGGAGCCGGCACTCTTCGAGCGCCGCGGCGGGGGCGGCGAGGGTCAAGAGGACGAGGGACAGGGCGGGGGCGGCAGTGCGGCGCATGGGTGGATGGCCTCCTGGGAGTGGCTGAGGGGGCGGATGATACCCCATTCCCCCCAGGTCTAGATGCGCGAGGGGCCCTCGGCGTCGCGCCACGGGAGTCCACGCAGGAGGGCAGGCTCCGGGCCGTGCCCTCACACGCCCTCACTTGATCAGCGGGATCGCCCGGGTGAGGTCGTAGTCCACCATCGTGTCGATCAGGTTTTCCACCTGGTAGTACCGGGCCACCTTCCTGCCCGGGAGCACCTTGCCGAACCGGGCCACGTAGGCCTTCTGGAGATTGACCTTCGCCTCCCTGAAGCCGAAGTAGTCGTCCAGCATCGCCAGCGCCTGCTCGTCCGTGAGCTTCTGGTACTCCTCGGCGAACCGCTGGATGAGCCTGAGGCGCTTCTCCTCGACCTGCTGCATGGCCGTCCGGTATTCGTCGTACACGCGCCAGAAGGCCGCGGATTCCTGAGGGCTCAGTTCGACGTTCTTGGTGACGATCGCTTTCCTCTCGGCCCCGATCTCGGCCTTCGAGACGGCGACTTCGGTCTTCTCCTGGGCGACGAGGGCCCAACCGCCGAGTGCGAGAAACACGACGAACGCGCCTGCGATCCTCTTCATGGGGATGTCTCCTGAGAGGGGATGCCTCCGGCGCGGCCCGCCCGCGCACGGATCCGGAGGCGGCGGCCATCGTAACACAGCCGCCCGCCGGCCCGGCGGTGGAGCGCTGCCGAGCGCTGCTTCGCAGCGAGGCGGCGGGCGAGGGGCTGCGCACCACGACGGCCGCCTGTGCCCTCAGCCAGGATTCGCGCGCCACAGCTCCTTGGAGCGATCCACGTGGCCGAGCCGCTCGAGCATGTAGTCTCGAACACGCTCCTGCTCCGCGGTGCTGCCTCGGTACAGCGCGATCTGGATCCCGATGCCCAGGACGAGGCCGGCGATCATGGCGGCCGGGATGGTCAGGGCCGGTCGCGGCGCTTGAAGCGCGCGCGCGAGGGCGACGCCGGCCGCCGCGAGCACGAGGGAGGCCCACAGGCCGATGACGAGCAGGGCAGGAACGGATGTCAGATCGCTCAGCAGGGTCGGGGCGGCGATGCCCTCGGCAAGGCACTGCAAGCTCACCTGGACGAGTGGGGCGTCGAAAATGACGGGGAAGAACGGGGTGACGGCCAGGGTGAGGATGGAGTGACCCAGCGAGGCCGCCGCAAGGGCCGCGACGATCAGCCTCATGCGCGGCCCGGCCGCAAGCGTCTCGACCGCGTCGGCGAGCGGGTAGAGTAGGAGCGGCAGGATCGGGATCAGGTACCGGGCGGCGGCGCTCCATCCCCCCCGCCAGCTGTAGAAGCTCGCCGCGAAGAGGACGTACGCGGACGCCGCGATCGAGATCGGCCAAGCCTCGCGCCGGCTCCGCCGCGCCATCGCGGCGAGACCGACAGGGACGAGCAGAAGCAGAGGACAGTAGAACAGGATCCCGCGCTTGGCGCCGCCGAGGACTCCCCAGAGGCGATCGAAAGTCGGCAGCGTCACGCCGAGGATTCCCTTCGCGTGCACCTCCGCCTGGCGCAGATCGGATTTGAACGCGTAGCCCGTCGTCCAGGGGGATCCGAAGGCCAGGTGCTGGTAGAGGAGAAGGGGCACAGCGCCGGCGAAGAGACCTGCCGTGAAACTCGCCACGATGCGCCAGCCGCTCCTTCTCTGGACGATCGAGCCGAAGATCACGGCGACGATGATGACGGTGGGGTAATCGGTGGCGACGGCGAGGGCGGCGAGGAAACCGCCGGCGGCCGCCGCCCGCGCGGAGGGCGGTTCCTCCGAACGGCCGGGCCGCAGCACGAGGGCGTACGATGCCGCCGCGAGGACACCGGCCGGCAGGTGGCCGAAGAAAACCGTGGCGTAGATGAGAAGCGGCGTAGCCAGGGCCGAAAGCAGCGCGAGGAACGGCCTGCGGGCGGGAGCGACCGGGGTGTAGGCGCACAGCATCCAGAAGGGGAGGAGAGCCGTCGGCAGCGCGACGAGGAGCCAGGTCAGGAGGTTGCGGAGCGGCCAGTAGGCGGGGAAGCGGCTCTCGCCCTCGGTCCGCAGCCAGAAACGCGCGACCCACACGATCGGCACGGACAGGGCCGAGAGTCCGGGAGCCTTGTCCGAGTACGATCTGCCCTCGCGGACGGCGAGGTCCTCCATCGTTCCGTAGGCGTCGATCGCGCCGTCCACGGCCACCGTGCCGTCCACGGCGAGCGACGTGGCGAGGAGAAGTCGGGAGATCTCGTTGGGGTTCGGCGTAACCTGGTCGTTGCCGCCGATGGGCACCGAGTAGGCGAGGAGGACGGCGAGGAATGCGATCAGCCAGGCTGACCGCGAGGGCGGCGCCGGAGGTGGCGCAATGGGCGCGGGCTCCAGGCCGGATAGCATCGCGCGATCTTCGGTGAGGTCCTCATGAGCCGGGCGTCTCGAGGGCGCAGGCGGCCCCTCTCGGTCCTGTGACAGCCCGACGCGATGCCGGTATGGTATCAGAGGGAGAGCCGGAGAGGGAAATCTTGGCATGCCGTCACTTTTCCATGTAAAATGACGGCGTCATGGCGGCTCGGATCTTCCCCAGGATCCTTCGGCCCCCCAAGGGGTCTTTTTTCCTCTTCGGGCCCCGGGGCACGGGCAAGAGCACGTGGCTGCGGACCACCTTCCCGCGGGCCCACACCGTCAACCTCCTCGACGAAGCCCTCTACCAGTCGCAACGCCCCCGATAGGAGCGAGGGCCTCGAGGCTTACGCCCAGGGGTACCTCAAGGAGGAGGTGCAGGCCGAAGCTCTGGTGCGGAACCTGCCGGGGTTCGCGCACTTTCTGCCGATCGCCGCGTTGTTCCACTCGGAGCGCTCCTTCCGCGGTCTCCGCGCCGTCGCCGATCTTCCGGGGCTGAAGCGCCGCATCGTGGTCTACCTCGGCGAGCGCCGCCAGCAGACGCAGGATGGGATACAGATCCTGCCCCTGCGGCAGTTCCTCCGGCTGCTGGAAGAAGGGACGCTCTTCTAGTGCGCGCTCTCGGCAGGAGCCCCCGAGCGTGGCGGCCGTGGTGCCGAAGCGGGGACTCGAACCCCGAAGCCCCCCGAGTAGCCTCCGGGGTTGGAGGCGTCGGCTGATAGAATGGCGCGACGGCCGAGCGCCATCCCTCAGTGCCGGGCGAAACGGTTGGGCGTGCGGGATCCAGAGGCGGGACTTGAGTATGAGCGTGCAGGAGCTCCTGAAGGCCAGGCGTGAGGAAATCCTCCGGATCGCGGCAAGACGGGGCGCGCGAAACGTCCGGGTGTTCGGCTCGATCGCCCGAGGCGAGGCCACGGATACGAGCGACATCGATCTCCTCGTGGACATGGAGCCCGATCGCAGTCTCCTCGATCTCGGCGGGCTGTGGTCGGACCTCAATGACCTCCTGGAGGTGAGAGTCGATGTGGTGACGGAGCGAGGCCTGCGTCCCCGCATCCGCGAGCGCGTCCTGCGTGAGGCGATTCCGCTGTGAGAGACGATCGGGAACGTCTCCGCGACATCCTGGAAGCGATAGCCCAGATAGAGAAGTACGCGGCGCGCGGCCGGCAGGCGTTCGTCGAGGACGAAGGTCGAGGCCATTCTCTCGAGCCTGGAAGGGAAGGGCTGAGAGGCGCGGCCCGCATGCGGTCCCATCGCGCCGCGAGAGTCGGAGAGAGGGGACGGGAGCGCCGGGGCCGGGTTGCCTGGCCCGAGGCTGGTGCCGAAGCGGGGACTCGAACCCCGAAGCCCTTGCGGGCGCGTGCCTCGCGCTCCGCGCCGGCATGATGTAGGTTGCGTCCGACATCCGGAGCGGCCCGCCCCCACCGGGCGGGCCCGGCAACCTGGGACGGACAACCCAAGGTGCCCTTCCGGGGCCATGAAGCACGGCTGGCCTCGGAGATGTGGTCCCGGCAGGCGCCGGGGCAACCAACTGTCCGGCGCGGCACGGCCGCGCGCCGGGTGTCTTCTCGCTCCAAGGAGGAGACGCCATGACCCACCCGCTTCCCGACCCCGACGCTTTCCCCCTCAACGGCACCCAGGCTACGCGGTCACCTCTCGCCCTCACTGGCGGCGGCCCGGCTCCCGGTGCGGCGGAGGCTGACGCCGGCCGCCTCAGGTTGCGATGGGCGCGACGCGCCCATCGCGGCCGGATTGGCGCGCTCGCCGTGTCCCCCGGAGGCCGCCAGATCCTCTCCACCGGCTCAGAGGCAAGCGTGCGACTCACCGACGCCCGCACGGGTGATCGCCTGGCCTGCTTCCGCCTGCCGCAGGGAACCCTCGGGAGCGCCGTGGCCCTCTCTCCCGATCTGCGTCTCGCCGCGGTGGGCATCGGCTCCTGTCTCGAACTCTGGGATCTCGACGCCGGCTGCTTGACCTGGCGGGTCCGTGATCCCCGCGTGGTGTACACGATCGCCCTGCGGTTCTCGGCGGACGGGAGCTGCCTTCACTCCCTGTCGAGCGGTCTCGGAGAGGCCGACAGGGAAGTGGCCAAGGGTGAGGCCCGGCCTGGCGGCGCCGATGGCCTTGTGGCGGTCTTCAGGTACTCTGAAACGGGCCGAACCCTGCGGGCATTCCTGCACGGGCACACCCGGCCTGTCGCGACCGGGGAGATCCTTGCGCGGTGGATCGTCGAGCAGGAGATGAGCGCGGCCATCTCGGGCGACGGGAGAGCCCTGCTCCTCGGGATGCACGGGGGCGCCGCCGTGATGGATCCCCTGACGCTGCGCACGCGCGCGCACTTCGCCCTCCACCGCGCTCCCGTGCTTGCCGTAGGACTGTCCGCGGACGGCTCCCTCGCCATATCGGGAGACTTGGGGGGATGTCTGCACATCTGGAAGACGGCCACGGGCCAGGAGGTGAAGGCGGTGAACTGGACCTCGCCGGTCCGTGATGTGGCGCTCTCCGACGACGGACGATGGTTCGCGGCCGGGCTGGAGGACGGGACCCTGCTGACCGGATCGAACGAGAGCGGATCGGCCCCGGCCGCTCACAGGGCGCTCGCCCGGATGTGGCCTCTCACGGAGGTGGGTGTTTCCGCGGACGGGAGAATCGTCGTCGTCGGAGACGAGAAAGGATTCATTCAGGTCTGGGAGAGGACGCTGTGAGGGCGCCCGGCTGCGTTGCGAAGGCTCGGGGCTCTCCCGGAAGAGGGCTGCGGGGGTGGCTTCCGGCCGGGTGAGATCCCGGCGCCGCGCTAGAGCCGGAAGCGCCGCGTGGGTGGTGCCGAAGCGGGGACTCGAACCCCGAAGCCCTTGCGGGCGCGGCAGTCCCCACAACTCCTCCCCTGCTGCTCGCCGTCCCGGTTCTCGCCGGCGCGGTGATCACCCAGCAGATCCTCCGCGCCGGCGCGCTTCACCACGGAAGGTGCGCGTGCCCTCCGGCAGCCACTCTCTCACATCACGCGCACCGCTCACTGCACCGGGATCTGCCTGCCCTCCGAGTCGGAGACGAGGATCTGCGTGAGAGATAGCCTCCGGGGGCCCGTGATGCGCAGCACGGCGCCGTCGCCGCTGACGCCGGGGCCGGAACCGCTGTAGGCCACGACTCCGAGTCTGCCGTCCTTCTCGCGTTGGGAGGCGACGTCCCAACCTTGCCCCGCCGTGAGCCCCCACGGGGTGACCTTGACCCTCGGGTTGGCTCCTTGCAGCTCGAGCTGCAGTCCGGCGAGATCCTGCGCGCCCTGCACCGTCAGGAGGTACCTGCGGGGACCGGTCTTGACCAAGCTCACGCTCGTCGGTGCGGTGGCGGCCGACGTTAACGGGCCCGTGTGGAAGGGTCCGTCGCAGCCGCAGAGCGGCGGCAGACCGAGGGCCCTGTTCCTCACCCGGATCACGTCCAGCACGTCGGAGCGGCCGTCCACCATACAGTGCTCGTCCGGAACATCCGCCGCCCACTTCTGGAAGGTCGCAGGCGGGGAGGGCGGCACCGACTGATTGAGCGCGAGACGGACCGTCCTCGTCACGTCGAGGACGGTGGCGTTCCCGCTGGCGTCCACGTCGGTCTTGGCGACGCCCAGGAACTCGTCGCTCAGCCCCGAGGCGCCGATGGTCGGGTCCATTGCGGCGATCTGTATGGGGGTGCTGGTGGCCGGCAGCAGCGGGTCCGGGCAGCAGGCGATCTCGAAGGTGTCAGGTCCTCCGAGCCCCATGGTGAAGCCGAGCATGCCGGGCTCGAGCGTGCCGGCGCAGAGGGGAGGTCTATCGACGCTCATGTCGGCGACGCCGTTGTACGAGAGGGCCCGCAGCCCGGCGGAATTCAGCGCCTCGACGCTCACGATGAACGGAAGCGGATCGAAGGCGTCCACGCCGACGGGGGACGCGATGGGATCGAAGCGGAAGCTGCTCGCGTCACGCACGAACACGCCGCCCGGCTGCGGGCACAGGTGGCAGAGGATCGCCTCTCCCATCGAATCACCGAGGACGCACTGGCCCAACGACAGCGGCGAGAGGCCTCTCGGCGCTCCCGCGCTGATGAGGAAATCCGCTAGCGCGACCTCGCGCGGGCCGGCGCCGAGCCCTGTCGGCGGGCTGCTGTGCCCTAGCACGCGGAGCATCCCCGCGCCGATCACCGCGTGGTCCACGCGCCATCCTCCCGCGGCGGCCGTGTCGGCGCCGAGGCGCACACCCATCGGCGTCAGGACGCTGGGATCGAACCCGACGTCCACCTGGAACCCCGCCACTCCGTCGCCGTCGTCTAACGTCACCGGCACGGTCACCTTCACGCCGGGCTCGCCGCCCGTCTGGGTCGTGCAGATCTCCCTGAACCTGACGGGCGGGACCCCCACCAGGGCCCCGTACTTGCCGGTCTGGCCGGCAGCGTGGATGCCGTGCACCTCGACGGGCTTGAGGGCGCGCCTGAAGAGGTCTACCTCGTCGATCTCGCCCATGAAGCTGACGGGGGGCGCGCCCTGAGGGCTCATCGAGCTGCGGCCTATCAGGAGGTCGGACCTGTTCGAGATGTCTCCCTGCACGCCGGTCGGGTCGAACGTCATCGCGACCCGTCCGTCCACGAAGAGCCTTCCACCGAAAGGATTGTCCCTGTCCACCGAGACGGCCACGTGGTGCCACATGCCGTCCGCGAGGTGCGGCCCCGGGGCCGCCGCTTCGCCGGGGGACCCCGCCGGGTCCGGCGCGATCGGGTGCGCTCTGAGCGTGCCCATGCTGTCGCTCATCTCGAACGTCAGCTTGCCGTCGTCGATGATCATCGCGAAGCCTCGGCCGGTGGAGTCTCGCTTCTCGACGATGGGCTGCATCCCCGCCGCCATTGTCTTGACCCAGGCGTCGAGGGACAGATCGAGCATCCCGATCTCCAGGTCGGCGTGATGGGGGACGCGGAGCAGGTCGTCCACCCCGTCGAAGGAGAGCGCGCCGCCGACCATGCCCACGACCGGGACGGGCCCTCCTTCCGGCATGCCGGCGTTGTCGGCGCCCCGGGAATCCTGGAAAGTCATCGGCATCAATTCGAAGGGATCGAAGATGTGAGGGTCGTCGAGCTTCCACCACCCCACCCAGCACGGCACGGGCGGGCACGGCGTGATGAGGTCCCGAGGGATTAGCTCGAGGTAGAAGGGCGGGATCTTGCTCCCGCACTTGCACTCCCACTCCCGCCAGATGTTGTCGATGTTGGCGTGATGGCCCCAGAAGATGTTCGCGGCCGGAGATTTGAAAGCGCCCATCGCGCCGCTCACGACGACGTGGACGGTTCCGTGGTAGCCGTCCAGGCCCGGTCGGCTGACATCCACGCCGCCCGAGGTTAGCTCGTCCCGGGTCGCGTAGTCGCACAGGTCGGGCCGGATCAGGTGTCCTGGACGGGCCACGTTCGGCGTGGTGTCCACAAGCGCGGCGCAGGAGTGACCCGGGTGGATGGAGAGCGGGCAGGAGGAGTCCACGTCCTGGAACTCCGCGGGGACGGGGTTGGAGGCGTCCCACGCGGGGAAGGGAACGAACTCCGGGTGCCCCGCGGCGACCAGGAAGTCCTCCAGATCGCCCACGTAGTCCCTGTGCCAGGGAAGGAGAAAGGGTGTCGTGTGGATCCCCGGCGTGAAGTGCTCGTCGATGACGGGGACCGTGATGAAGTCCAGGACGAGGTCGTCGAGGACGTCGCGCTGGGCGGCACTGAAATCGTTGTTGAGATCGGGCCGCAGGAAGCAGAGGGGGATCAGGGGACCGAAGGCGACGGCATCGACGATCGACCCCGAGATCATCTCGCTGATCAGAGGCTTGATGGAGCTCGGCGCCGCCTTTGTGGTCATGCCGAAGAAGACCGACGACTCACCGGCGCACAGGCCCCCGTAGAAATGGACGGAGATCCTGTTGGCGTTGATCTGCGCGATGTCCGGGGCCACCGTGCCCGGACCGCCGCTCATGACCACGTAGACGTCGTGTGGAGCGCCGCTGCCGTCGTAGTCGAGCGGGGAGGGGCGGCCGAACTCGACGTCGTAGCTGTCGATGCAGGCGCGGCCGCCCGTCCCCGTGAGATCGATTCGGTACTGGTAGGTGTGAAGCCCGGCCGCCGGAGAGCCCGGCTCGCCGGCGAAGGTGCGCGTGTGCAGGAGCCCGGTCCCCACGCCGCCCGGAAGGACGATGTCGCCGAAGGATTCAACCGGGCGCGGAGTGCAGTTGGGGTCGAAGAGGCAGTCGACGTCGATCATGGCCACCTCGACCTTGCTGAGGGTGATCGCCATGGACGCCGTCGGAACGAGGCCGATGAGGGCGCCTACGAGTATCCTTCTGAGGATCATGGTATGACCTCCTTTGGCGAGGAAGGCGCGCCGCTGTTTCGGGCGCCGGCAGAAGCGGGGCGGTTCGATCTCGGACGTTCGGGTCGCGCGTTCGGATCCGAGGGGCAGATCGAGAGGCAGGGGCCGAGATTCAGGGACGAGCGTTGGAAAGCGCGGGAGCGCGGGCACAGATCCTCCGGTTGTTTCACAGAGGTTCGATATCCCCCACCCGGGCTGTCGCCGCCACCCGGTTCAGGCTCGTGTCCCCTCTTGGAGCGCGTCGGGGCGGGACCCGGGGCCGAAACTCGACAGGCCGGGTGGCGGCGATGCCGCAGCTATCATACTCCGGCTTGCCGGCCCGGGAGCCTTTCTTGTTGTTTTGGATTGGTTCCAGAGTGTTCATGAGTCGAGAGCCGATCCAACGGTGGGCGTGAATAGAGCGAAGAAGCCCTTACGGGTGTCGGGAAGATCGAGCGAGACCGGGAAGGCTACCGCTGAACGAGCGGGTTCGGTCGGTACGGCCGGCTCCGCAGGC
>CAYNUH010000080.1:0-15030 GCA_964400605.1 uncultured Acidobacteriota bacterium
TCGCGGAGAGGCGGGATGGTCCCTCCTCGAGTACGCGGCCGACGCCCTTCCCCCCGCGCTCCTGATGGCCTTCCCGGCGGGTGTCGCCGGGTTCATCGCCGGGCTCGTACCGCCAGGGAACGCGGCGCGGGCGGCCGGCCTCCTGCTCCTCGGATCGGGAGCCGCCCGGGTCGTGGCTGCTGGAACGGGGCACGGCGGCCCGGCCTGGCTCCGCACGGCGGCATCGGTGGGGCTTCTTCTCCTGGCGCCCGCGGTCTGGCTCCTCATGCGGCACGCTCCCCCGGCGTCATCGGCGTCCCCGCCGGCCGAGGCTCCATCGAGGCCGCGCGACCCCGCCAGGCGGGTGATCGCGGCCGTGATCCTCCTCGCGGCCGGGGTCGCATCCGTCCCTCTCTTCTGCGGATTGGGACGGCTGGCCTGCCTTGCGGCGGGCGGCGGCGCCCGAACCCGGATGGCTTTCGGGGCGTTGCTCCTCGTCGCCTCGGGCCTCGGCGCGATCGCCTCCCCGCGCGCCCTGAGGCGCACCCCCGGCCCCCTGCGGCTCCTGGGCGGGTGCATCGCGCTCACGGGCCTGACGGCCCTCCTGTCTGCGGCCGTGGCCGATCTCCTTCCCTTCGCCTATCTGGGCACCCTGGCGCTAAGCGGGCTCACCCCGACGGGCGAGTGGGGGGCCATCTTCGCGGTCGTCGCCGCCGCGGCCCTCGCTCCGGCTCTCTTCGCGGGCGTGGCCGTGGGCGCGGCGGCGAGCAGCCCTGGGCAAAGCCTTCCTCCAGGCCTCGCCGCGGCGATGTCGGGCACGGCCATGGGCGCCATGCTCACCGGCTTCCTGACGGGCGCCCAAGGCGTGCAGGGGGCCCTCCTGACGTGCGGGAGCGCTCTCGCCGTGGCGGGGAGTCTCCTCATCTTCCTCGAGGAGGACGGGAGATGGGGGCGGGCGTTCAGGACGCTGGGCCTGCTCACGGCCTGCGCGATCATTCTGATCGAGATCGATCCCTGGGACAGGAGGCTTATCACGGCGGGCGTCTCGAGCGCCCCCGTCCTCTTTCTGGAGGGCGGCCAGCCGCGGCTGGAGGATCGGATCGCGCACGACCGCGTCGTGGCTTACCGCGACGGTCCGCTCCGATCGATGGGCGTGCGGCTGGTGGAGGGGCGCCTCGCGGCGTTTTTCATGGACGGGCGCGTGGCGGTCCTGTCGGGCTTCGAGGCGAGCCGGGCCCAGTCGATGGCCGGGCACCTCCCGGCCCTCCTCGGCCCCGAGAAGGGCCGGGCCCTTCTGCTGGCGGCCGGCGCCCCGGCGACGCTCGAAGCCCTCTCCCTCCATGGCCGGTTCGGGATCGAGGTGGCCTCAGGCGATGCCGCGGCCTTCAGGGACGTACGCGACGCGCGCCTGCCGGGAACGGTATCTCCCGGCTCCTCCGGAGCGGCCCGCTCGGAGAGCGACCCGGGCGCCGCCGGGCCGGAGCGGCTGCTCGCCGCCGACGGGGTGCGCGCCCTTGCCTCCGATCGCGAAGGGTACGACCTCATCGCGTCGCCCCCGCTCCTGGCCGAGGACGACATCGAGACGATCTTCGATCCGGCGACGCTCCGGCTCGTCCGCCGCCACCTGCGGCCCGGAGGCATCGTGTGCCTGCCGCTTCCGCTGCGCTCCTTGACCACCGAGGGCCTTCAGGCCGGCATCGCGGCCTTCAGGGAGGTCTTTCCGGGGGGAAGCGCCTGGGCGGCGGGGGAGCAGATCCTCCTCGTCGGCGGCGACGCTCCGGCGCGAGCGGACATCGGCCGGATCGGCCCGCGCTCCCGCGGCCGGGCCGTGTCGGCGAGCCTCGCCGCCTTGGGCCTGGACGACCCGCTGAAGATCCTGGCGCTTCAGGCGCTCTCCCCGGGAGCCGGAGCCCTCCCCTCCGCGGATCCCGCGCTTCTCCGCCGCGCCGCGGTCCAGGCCCGGCTGAGGCCGCCCCTGGGGGATAACCTCTCCTTCATCGCTTCCCACCCGGCGGACGCGGAGATCCCGGTCGCCTTCCCGGCCGGCTGGAAGGAAGAGTCACGCCGGGCGGTGCGGCAGCGGCTGCGCGTCCTTGCCGACGTCCAGCGGAGCGTCCTCCGCGCGCACGCGGCCCTGGCGTCGGGCGATCTGGCCGGCGCCGCGGAGGCGGTGGAAGGCGCGCTCCGGATGGATCCGTCCGACCTGGCGGCGCTGTCCCTGGGCGCGCGTGCCCTCACGGCCAGGGCGGAAGGCGACCTCGCCCGAGGAGACGCGCGCGCCGCGGAGGAGGGGTACGCTCGCGCGCTCGCCATGGACCCAGGGGACGTGGACGCGCTGACGGCCCTCTCCTGGCTGCGGTACACGGAGGGGAGCCGGGAAGCGGCGGAGTCCCTGCTGAGGCGGGCGATCCGGGAGGCGCCGTGGATCGCCATCCTGCACTACAGGCTGGGCCTGGTGCGCTTCGAGGAGGGG
Organism: uncultured Acidobacteriota bacterium; assembly: GCA_964400605.1. Lineage (GTDB taxonomy): Bacteria > Acidobacteriota > Polarisedimenticolia > JACPZX01 > JACPZX01 > CAYNUH01. Next base: position 2,453 of record CAYNUH010000080.1, read on the forward strand.
GATCTGAGCGGATCCGAGTCGAGCCTTCTGGCCGCTTTCGATCTCGATCCGCGGCAGCCCGAGCCGCTTCTCCTCCTCGGCGACGTGGCGCGGCGGCGCGGCGACGAGGCGCGCGCGCGTGACCTGTACGCGCGCGCCCTCGACCTGGGTGGGCGCGTGGCGGAGACGCGCACGGCGCTGGCGATCCTTCACCTGGAGGCGGGTCGCAACGACGAGGCCACCACCGAGATAGAGGCCGCTCTGCGGGCCAAGCCCGGTGATCCGGAGGCGCTCCTGGCGCGCGCCCGGATCCGCGCGGCGCGCGGTGACCGGGACGGCGCCCGCCAGGACCTCCTCTCCGCCCTCGCGAGCGGAGGGCCTCCCTTCCGCGCCCGGGCGATGGCGGTGGCGCCTTTGCGGTCCCTCCTCACCGAGAGGGCGGGCGAAGGGGTGAGGTGACCTGATGAAGCGGCGCTCGCCCTCCCGCCGGCCGCCGATCCGCGCGGATCTCGAGGGGCTCTCGGAGTCGCTGGGCTACCGCTTTCGCGATCCCGCGCTCCTGGATCTCGCGCTCACTCATCGGTCCTACGCGCACGAGGCGGGGGACTCCGGAGTGGACAACGAGGTCCTCGAGTTCCTCGGCGACGCGATCCTCGGGTTCGTTGTGGCCTCGCACCTCTACGAAGAAAGCGCAGGCCGCGCGGAGGTCGGGGACCTGTCGCGCCGCCGCGCGGACGCCGTGAGCGAGGCCTCTCTGTGGCCCCTGGCGCGGGCGCTGAACCTCGGGAACTTCTTGAGGTTGGGGAAGGGCGAGGAGGCCGGCGGCGGGCGCGAGAAGGCCTCGCTCCTCGCCGACGCCTTCGAGGCGGTGACGGCCGCCATCTACCTCGACGGAGGGCTCGACGCGGCGCGCGCCTTCGTCCTCCGCCGGCTCGGTGAGGCGGAAGGCTTGAAGCATCCGGCCGCCGCGGCCGACCCCAAGACGCGCCTTCAAGAGGTACTCCAGTCGCGCGGGATCCCCGCGCCAAAGTATCAAGTCGTCGAGGCCAAAGGTCCGGATCACCGGCGCTCCTTCACGGTGGAGGTGATCGTGGACGGAGCGCCCGCGGGGCGGGGAGAGGGGCTCTCCAAGAAGACGGCGAGCACGGCGGCCGCACGGGAGGCCCTGAAGCGTCTGGCCGCTATCCTCCGCTCGAAGCGAGGATCGTCCTCACCTCGGCGGCCTGGGGATGATCGGGATTGAGGCGCAGCCCCTCCCGGAAGTGCTGGAGCGCCTCGCTGCCTCTTCCCCCCAGCGCGTACAGCACCGTGCCCATCCCGTAGTGCCAGTCGGCGAGGTCGAGCCCGCCGAGCTCCTCGGCGCGCGGCCGGGCCCGTGTCATCTCGGCGAGGGCCGCCTCCGTATCGCCCGCCTCGTAGAGGGCCGTCGCGAGATCGAAGCGAAGCGTGAACGAGGACGGCGCCAGGGCGAGACCCCTTTCGTACGCTCGCGCCGCGGAGCGGGGATCTCCCTTCTCCCGGTACGCCCCGCCTAGTGTCTGGTAGAGATCGGCGTCCTCGGGATTGAGGGGGAGGGCGGAGAGCAGCTCGGCGATGGCCTCGTCCGTGCGCTTGGCGGCCAGGAGCAGGGCGGCCAGGTCGCGGTGCGCCGCGTGCAGCGACAGCGCGAACGTGATCCCGCCGGGCACGGCGGGGGAGCCGGGCTTCCAGCCGTGGCGGGAGAGGACCGCCTCGGCGTCGCGTATCGTCTCCTTCAGGATCGCCTCCGCCTCGCCCGACCGGCCCGCCTGCCGGTAGGCTGCGGCGAGGTGGAGGCGGTCCTGGAACGGCTCCTCGGCGCCGCTCGACAGATCGACGTGCGCGAAGGCGAAGGCGATGCCGGCCGCGGCCGCGTAGAGCGCCGCCTTGCGGCGGGGGCGCCCCTGAGGCGGTGGCGACCGGAGGTCCGAAAGCGAGCGCCACAGGACGGCGGCTCCCTCCCCGGCGAAGAGGAGCAGGATCGGGATGAAGGGGAGGCGGAACCGCGCGAAGTTGAAGAAGAGCATCACGGAGGCCATGTACCCGAGCCCCGCGAGGTAGAGGGGCGTGAGATCGCGGAAGCGGGCGGCGGAGGCGATGAGGCCCGGCGCCGCGAGCGCCGCCAGCCATCCGAAGGTAGGGGCGGCGCGAAGGACAGCGGAGAACCGGCGGAACGAGGTGAAGGAGTAGTTGTCGGGAAGCTCGTGGTCGTTGAGGAACAGCATCGCCTTGCGGACGAGCAGACGGCCCCACCGCAGCGGATCGTCGGTGATCGCCTTCAGCCCCTCCCGGTACCAGAAACGGGAAGCCTCTCCCCGGCCGAGCGGACGACCGGTGATCTGCAGGGCCCGCTTCCGGAAATCGTCGTGTTCGTAGCGGGGGTTGGAGCGGACCCACGGCGGGACGACGTACGCCCCGTTCGCGTAAGGCCCGTTGCCGATGTAGAAGACCTCACCACCGCCGGAGGTCGTGAGCACCCACTCCCCGCCGACGTGGTGGTTGCGGAAGGCCACCGGAAGGAGCACCACGAGCGCTCCCGCGGCGAGAGCGGCCGCATCGCCGAGGCCGCGCCGCCGCGCTCCCCGGCTCCTCGCGGACCTCTCCGCGCTCCCCCGAGCGGAGCTCGCCGCCGGCGCCGCTTCCCCATCCGCGGCCCGGAGGCGCGGGCCCGACAGGAGATAGACGGCGAAGACGGGCAGGAGAAGGAGAAAATTGTCGCGGACCAGGGACGCCGCGCCGATGCATGCCCCCGCCCATCCGAAGCGCATGCGGGCGCCGCGGCCGCCCCGGAGCCCCCTGTAGAGCAGGAGGAGAGTCGCGGCCGAGAGGAGCGGCGTGAGGAACTCCTTCATCACCTGTCCCTCGTAGAAGAGGAACGGGCCGTACACTGCGGCGCCGAGCCCCGCTGCCAGGCCCGCCGCTCTTCCGAAGATCCGGCGCCCGAGCAGACAGGTCAGGACGCTCGTGAGCGCGCCGAGGGCGAACTGGATGAGGCGCAGGAGGAACAATCCGCGCCCGACCAAGACGAAGTAGATCGCGAGCAGGTACGGGTACAGCGGGCTCTGCTCGAAGATTTCCTTCCCCAGCCAGTCGCCGCCGGCGATGGCCGCGGCCCAGTCGTGGTAGTAGCGGGGATCGAGGTGGAGGAAATCGAAGAAGGGGGAGGTGCGGAACTCGAGGAGGTAGATGAGACGGACGGCGAGGGCCGCGCCGGCGACCAGGATGAGGTCCACCGTGAGGCCGCGCCGCTCCGCGCGCGCGTTCGACGATCCGCCGGCCATCGGGACGTGAGTATCCACCGCTGTGCGCGCCGCCGCAAGGAATGCCCGGCGCACCCGGCTCCTCTCTCACGGACCCCTACGAAACGTGACCCCCTGACGGGGCGCGGTGTGTCTTGCTCGCGGGCGCCCCCGGGCGTACGCTGGCGCGCATGGGCCTCCCCATCGCACGCGTGCGAAGGATCGAGGCGATCCTCCCGGTCGTGGTGACGGGGTTCGCGTTCGTCCTCGCCCTGCGCCGTCTCGACGACTGGGACACCTGGTGGCATCTGGCCGCCGGCCGGTGGATCGCCGAGCACCGCTTTGTGCCGCCCACCGACACGCTCTCTTACACGGTGCCCGACCACCCGTGGATCAACCTCCAGTGGCTCTTCGATCTCGTCCTGTACGGCCTCTACCGGGCGGGAGGCGCCGATCTGCTGTCCTACGCCGCCGCATTGATGTACGGCCTCGCGGTGGCGCTGCTCATCGTCAATTTGAAGTCCTCCCTCGGTCCCGTGGGTGCCTCCGTCATGGCGCTCTCGGTGGCCGTGACCGCCGGAGAGCGTTTCCTGATCAGACCAGAGATGGTCTCCTTCGTCCTCCTGCAGACGGTGCTGTGGCTGCTGGCCACGGCCCGGCGCGACGATGGGCGCCGGCTCTGGTTCCTGCCCCCGGTCATCCTTCTCTGGGTCAACAACCACTCCCTCTTCATCGTCGGGTTGCTGGCGATCGGCTGCGCGATGGCGGGCGCCGTCACGGCTGGATGGCTGCCGCTTCCGGAGGCGTGGCGGCGCGCCTCGTCGTGGGAGCCGCGGGCCCGCAAGCGGCTCCTGCTGGCCGGAACGGCGTCGTTCCTGGTGACGGTCCTGAATCCATTCCTTCTCGAGGGCGCGCTCTTCCCGTTCAAGCTCCTCTCCCGGATCGACGGGAGAAGCGCTGCTTTTCAGATGATCGCCGAGTTCGCCCCGCCCTTCTCCGACTATGCGCCGACGCTGTCCCTGAGGTCGTACAAGGTCCTCTTCGTGCTGTTCGTGGCCGTTGCCGCGCTGGCCGGAGTGGTCTCCGTGATGGCCAGCCGCCGCCGGCGGGGAACGGCGGCCGCCGGGAGGCGAAGCCCCGGAGAGGGCTCAGGCGGGAGCGGATCCGAGCCGGACCTGGACCCCTCGCCGGGTGCTGGCGGGGGGGGAAGGGGCTTCGACCTCGCGGGTCTCGCCTTCTTCGCCGCCCTCGCCTACCTCTCGCTGCTCGCGCGGCGCAATGTGGCGCTCTTCGCGTTGGGCGCGGCCCCTTTCGTGGGCCAATGTGTCCTCGTCCTGAAGCGGCATGCGCCCCACGGCCTGGCGAGGCTTGGGAGCCTCGCCTCCGCCGCAACGGCCGTGGCCCTGGTACCGGCCCTCGCGGCCGCGACATGGTTCGTGACGTCAAACCGTCTCTACGATTGGAACGGGGAGGTCGCCGCGTTCGGCCCGGGCCTGTTGGAGGAGAACTTCCCCATCCGTGCGGCGGCCTTCGCCAGGGAGATGGCCCTTCCGACGCACCTCTATGCCGACATGAGCGGTGGAAGCTACCTGGCCTGGGATCGCCCCCTCGGCGAAGGGGTCTACATCGACGGGCGTCTGGAGGTGTACGACGCGGATTTCTTCGCGGCGTACCTGGAGGGGATGGACAGGCCGGATCTCTGGCAGGTGGAGGCCGACCGGGTCGGGATCAACACGGTGCTGGTGCATCACCGCTGGCCCGTCCACAAGATCTTCATTCAATCGCTCAATCGGGATCCGCGCTGGGCGCTGGTGTACGTGGACGAGGTCGCGGTCATCTTCGTGCGGCAGGCCGGCAACGAAGGACTCATCGAAAGGGCGCGCGAGCGTTTCGCGCCCATCTTTCTCGAGAGGGTCCAGAGCCTGATGCAGCCCGTCGCCGGGTGGCAACGACCCACCGGGCGGACGGCGGGCGTCACGCATTTCGCGGAGACGTTGCTCCGGCTGGGCAACGTGGAATGGGGCCTCCGGCTGTTCACGGCCTCGCTCGACCTGGGCCTGACGCCGAGGGTGGAGGCCGAGGTCAGGGTGATCCTGGCCGAGCAGTTCGCGGCGAGAGGGGAGACGGCTCTGGCCCGAATGCACCTGGATCGGGCGGCGAAGGCGGACCCGACCAACCCGAACATCCCCCAGCTCCGCTCCGAGATCGGCCGGTAGCCGGAGGCGGTGGCGCCCCATGAAATTCGAATATCACACTTTCGAACTTCATGGTATGATTGCCCCGTGATCGACCGCCCCGACATCGTCGCCCGGATCCGCCGGAGCCTGGTGCGCAGCCAGGTTGTCGCGCTGCTTGGAACCAGGCAGTGCGGTAAGACCACCTTGGCCCGCCATCTCGTGCCCGGAAACTCGCCCAACTATTTTGATCTCGAGGACCCCACGAGTTTGGCGCGCCTTGGGGAGCCGATGACGGAACTTGCAGGACTGAGAGGTCTGGTCGTCATCGACGAGGTGCAGCGGCGGCCGGACCTTTTCGCAATTCTGAGGGTCCTCGCCGACCGCAAGCCTCTGCCGGCGCGATTCCTGATCCTGGGCAGTGCTTCGCCCGGCCTCCTGCGACGGTCATCCGAGTCGCTCGCGGGGCGGATCGAAACGATCTCCATTTCGGGGTTTGGTTTGGCCGAGGTGGGCGTGAAGCGCCTGCGCCGACACTGGGTTCGAGGAGGCTTTCCCCGCTCCTTCCTCGCGCGCTCGGAAGAGGACAGCCGCACCTGGCGCACCGCTTTCATCCAGACCTTCCTGGAGAGGGATCTCCCGCAGCTCGGCGCTGGGCTCCCGGCGCCCTCCTTGCTCCGTTTCTGGACGATGCTCGCGCATGGGCACGGCCAGGTGTGGCGCGCTTCTGAGCCCGCGCGCTCGCTCGGTATCTCCGAGCCGACCGTCCGACGCTACCTCGATCTGATGACCGGATTGTACCTGATCCGCCAGCTCGCCCCCTGGTTCGAAAATCTTGGGAAGAGACAGGTGAAGTCGCCGAAGATCTATGTCCGCGACAGCGGCCTCCTGCACGCTCTCCTCGGGATCCGGGAGGAGGGCAGCCTGCTGTCCCATCCGAAGTGCGGGGCCTCCTGGGAGGGATACGCAATCGAGGAGATCCTGAGATCGGCCCGCCCCGACGAAGCTTACTTTTGGGGAACGCATCAGGGAGCGGAGCTGGATCTTCTCCTCTTCAAGGATGGTCGCCGGATCGGCGTCGAGGTGAAACGGGAGGACGCACCGCGATTGACCTCGTCCATGCGCATCGCGATGACGGATCTGCGTCTGGACCGGCTCATCGTGCTTTACCCTGGAGGTCTTCGATACGCGCTCGCCCCGAGGATCGAGGTCGTCCCGCTGGTGACGCTGGCAGAAAGCGGGGCGGCGGCGCTCCTGCAGCCCCGGGCCGCGTGGAAGCAGCGCGGGGGACCGTGATGGGCGGGCCGGGCGCCGGGCAGTACAGGGCTCAACCCGGCTCGTGCCGCCGCCACCCGGAGGAGACCGCCGGGCGGGTCAGGCGCTCCGGGACCGAGTCGAGCCGGAAGACGAGGATCGAGTGGCCGATCCGGGCCACAGGAGGGAGGGACCGGAAGGCGGCGAGGTAGTCCGGGTCGGGAAGGTACACGCCCGCGAGGTGCGTGGCGCTCACGGCGAACAGCCCGGGCTGCGGAGCCGCGGGGGAGTGGCGGCGGATCGCGTAGTAGTCGGGATCCGCGGTGCCGAAGTAGTAGAGGTTGACGGCGGGGTCGTCCCTGTCTTCGAGCCAGTCGCGTAAACCGATCAGGTCCTGCCCCCAGTCCAGGTTCGAATCCACCAGCCATCTCCACCCGCGATCGGGGCCGCCGGCCGCCTCGTTGAAGTAGGCGAGGGGATGGGGGTGGATCCGGAGCGCGGCCCCCACGTGCCACGCCATCAGGACGCCGACGAGAGCGGCGCCCAGGATCCGGCGGGATCCCTTTATCGCGCGGCGCGCTCCGTTGTCCGTGGAGGGAGGATCCGGCCGGACGCCTCCGCCAGCCAGCGCGCGCCGGAGGAGGCTCGCCGCTCCGGCGCCGCCGGCAATGCACAGCAGCGGCGTCACCGGGAGGACGTACCGCAAGCCGATCTGCGCGCGCGTGAGGATCGTCATCGCGGCCAGCCAGGCGGCCGCGGGTCCCAGCACCCAGACGGCCTCGCGCAGCGCGCGGCGGTCCCGTAACGACGACGCCGTCCCGAGTGCGGCCAGGAGCAGGAGCGGCAGCGGCGTCTTCACCAGCAGCGCCACGAGGTAGTAGGACCAGAACCCATCCCGCGAGATGGCGCCCATCAGGTATGTCGGCCCTTCGACCGTCGCGTTCTTGAGCCGCGCGAGCTCCATCCCTTCGAGGTAGAGCCGCGGGAGAGGGAGGCCCTGGAACCCGTAGCCCGCTTCGAGCACGAGCCAGGCCGTCCCGAGGACGAGGACGGCGGCCCCGAGCGGCCGCGCGAGGATCGCCGGGCGGGGTCCCCCCGCGCAGCCTGGCACGGCCGCGTCGGTCGCCTCCCTTGGGCTCCGGGAGGAGAGCCGGTCGGCCGCCGCCAGGATCGCCCCCACGGGGATCAGGAGAAGGGCGGAGAACTTGCTGAGGAGTGCGAGCCCCAGGAGGAGCCCGCACAGGGCGAACCGGCCGAGCGCGGCCTCGCCGGGCCGGCTCCGCACGGCGCGCCTGAGTCCCCAGAGGAACGCGACGCAGAACGCGGCGGACCCGAGATCGGTGGTCACCAGCGCCCCATGGGCGAGCACGTTGGGCTCGAAGACGTAGAGCGCGAGCGCCGCGAGGCCCGCGGCGTCCCCGGCGATCTCTCGCGCCCACAGCAGAACGACGGCGCCCAGGCCGAGCGTGAGGAGCATCATCGGGAGGCGCGCGGCGCGCAGCAGCCGGTCCGCGTCGTTCGCGCGGTAGAGGAACCTCCGGGCGTAGTCGAACTCGAAGTCCTCGGAGCCGGGAGCCGGACCTCCCGCCTCCAGGGCGGGCAGAACGGGACGCAGCGGCAGGAGCGGCAGCGCGGCGAGCGCCTTGAGGAGAGGCGGGTGTTCACGGTTGATGGAGAGATCGAAGCGGGAGAGGGACAGATACCCCGCGGTGAGGTGCGCCGGCTCGTCCACGACCGCGGAGGCCGACCGGGAGATGAAGATCTGCTGCGCGAATCCGGCGGCGAGGAGGACGGCGGCTAGGGGCGCGAGAGGCCGGGTCAAGCCTTCCGTGCCGCCATTTCTTCGAGGAACTCGTGTCCCACGAGGACCTCGCGCGGCCTGCTTCCGTCGGCCGGGCCCACGATCCCCCGCGCTTCCATCATGTCCACGAGGCGGGCCGCGCGCGCGTAGCCCAGCCTCAACCGCCGCTGGAGGTGGGACGCGGACACCTGGCGCAGGTCGATGGCCATGCGCACCGCCTCGGGGAACATGGAATCCATCTCACCTTCCCACGCCCCCGCCTCCTTCTTCTCCACCGTGACCGTCTCGTCGAAGGAGGGCCTCGCCTGCTTGCGGAGGTACTCGGCCAGCGCCTGGCACTCGGTGTCGGAGATGTAGGAGCCGTGCACGCGCAGCAGGCGGGCGCTGCCCGGCGGCAGGAAGAGCATGTCGCCGTTGCCCAGGAGCTTCTCGGCGCCGTTGCCGTCGATGATTGTGCGGGAGTCCACCTTGGAGGACACGCGCAGGGCGATGCGGGAGGGGAGGTTCGCCTTGATGACGCCGGTGAGGACGTCCACGGAGGGACGCTGCGTGGAGAGGACGAGGTGGATGCCCACCGCACGGGCCATCTGCGCCAGGCGCGTGATGGACTCCTCGATCTCGGCCGCCGCCAGGATCATGAGGTCCGCCAGCTCGTCGATGACGACGAGCACGTAGGGAAGCGGCTTGATCTCGGGACCACCCTCGGCCGGAGGAGAGCCGGCGTGGGCGCGCGCGCGCCCCTGCTTCACGAGGCCGTTGTACTGGTCGATGCTGCGCACGCCGCACTCCGCCAGGAGCTTGTAGCGCCTCTCCATCTCCAGCGTGGCCCACTTCAGCGCGTTGCTGGCCTTCTTGGGCTCCACCACGACCGGCGTGAGCAGGTGCGGGATGTTCTCGTAGAGGCCGAGCTCCAGCCTCTTCGTGTCGATGAAGATGAACTTCACCTCGTCGGGCGTGGCCCGGTACAGGATGCTGGCGATGATGGAGTTGAGCGTCACCGACTTGCCCGCGCCGGTGGCCCCCGCGATGAGCAGGTGCGGCATCTTCGCCAGGTCGGTCAGATACACCTCCCCGTCGATCCGCTTGCCGAGGGCCAGCGTGAGCTTCGAGGGGCTGCGCTGGAACTTCTCCGACTCGATCACCTCGCGGATGAAGATTGTCTCGCGCGCGGCGTTGGGCACCTCGATCCCCACGGTGGACTTGCCCGAGACGCGGTCGATGCGGACCGACTCGGCCTCCATCGCCAGGCACAGGTCGTCGGCGAGGGACGTGATCTTGCTGTACTTGATCCCGGCGTCCGGCTTGAACTCGAAGGTGGTCACCACGGGGCCCGGGTGGATCTCGATGACGGCGCCGTCCACGCCGAACTCGCGGCACTTCTCGGTGAGGACCTTCGCCTTGGCGAAGAGTTCCCTGTCGTCCACCGCGGCGGAGGCCGGGGGGGCTTGCAGGATCGTGGTGGGGGGCAGCGTGTAGGCCAGGTGGCCCGGGCCGATGGGAAGGCGCGACTGCCTGGGCGGGGCCGGGGGGGAACCGCCCGCGGCGGCGCTGCGGGATCCGGCGCCCGGGAGGCCGCCGGGTGAGGCGCTCCCCGCCGGGTGCGCCCTGGACTCGCTGCGCGGCGCCATCCGCACCGGCGGCGCCGCGGCGCCCCCCGTCGCCGGCTGCTGCCGCATCGCCTGCTTGAGGATGACCTGCTTCTGCATCTTCTCACGGCGGCGGTTCTCGCGCAGGCGCGCCAGGGCGGTGCGCCCTTTCCTCAGCGCCGAGGCCGTGAGCGCGGAGGCGGCCCTCAGGACGTCGGGGTACGAGACCTGCGTGGAGACGACGGCGCACGCGGCGAGCACGGTGAGCGAGAGGAGGGCCGCCCCGGGGACGTTGAGGTACGCGGCCAGAGCGCCCCCCAGCAGCGAGCCCAGGATCCCGCCGGCGTCGAGACCGCCCCCCAGCATCCCCTCGCCCAGGAGCAGGTGCAGGAGGGGCAGGAGGCCGGCGAGCATTCCGCCGAAGCCGACGACGGAGGCCAGCGGTGAAGGGCCTTCCCGGCCGAAGAGGCGCGCGCCCCCCAGCCATCCCCCGGCCAGGACCAGGAAGTACGCCCCGAGGCCGAAGACTTGCAGCAGCGCCTCCGAGAGCGTGGCGCCGGTGCGCCCCACGAGGTTGCGGGCCGGCCCCGCGGCGCCCTGCGAGAAGAACGACGGATCGCCGGGCGTGTGGGAGAGAAGGCTGAGCGCCACGATGAAGCTGAGGGAGAGGGCGAGGACGCCGAGCGCCTCGCCGAGACGGGGGATCCGCGCCATCTACACCTCCAGGACGACCGGGATGATCATGGGGCGCCTCTGCGTCCGCTTGCGGATGAAGCGCTTCAGATCGGCATGGATGCGCTTGGTGATGAAGCCGTTGTCGGCGCGCTCCTCCACGCTGGAGGCCTGGATGGACTCCATCACCACGCGTGCGGCGTCGGCGAAGAGCCCCTCCTTGTCCTGCACCCACACGAACCCGCGGCTGATGATCTCGGGCTCCGATTCCACCTCGCCGGTGTGCCGATCGATGACCACGATGGGCACGACGATCCCGTCCTCGGCGATGTGCCGGCGGTCGCGGATGACGATCTCCTCCACTTCCTCCAGCGTGCCGTCGATGAAGACCGACCCGACCGCCGTCTTGCCCGCCACGCGCGCCGACTCCGCGTCGATCTCCACCACGTCGCCCGTCTCCACGAGCAGCACCCGCTCCGGGGCGAGGCCCATCTCGCGGGCCAGCCGAGCGTGCTGCGAGAGGTGCTGGAAGTCCCCATGAATGGGAATGAAAAACTTCGGCCGCGTGAGCGAGAGCATGATCTTCAGCTCCTCGCGGCTGGCGTGCCCGGAGACGTGCACGGAGCTCGTGTCGTCGAGCAGCACATCGGCGCCGCGCTTGCAGAGGTGGTTCACCATCCGGCCGATGGACTTCTCGTTGCCCGGGATCCGGCGGGCGGACAGGATGACCAGGTCGCCCGGCCCCACGCTGAGGTCGTGGTGGTCGTCCAGCGCGATGCGCGAGAGGGCGCTCATGGGCTCGCCCTGGCTGCCGGAGGCCACGGCGACGATCTGTTCCGGGGGATGGCGTTCGATGTCGCGCGCCTCCACGATCACGCCGGGGGGGACGTGGATGTAGCCAAGCTCTTCGGCGACGCGCACGTTGCTCGAGACGCTGCGCCCGAGGAGCGCCACCTTGCGGCCCAATCGCGCCGCGAGGTTCAGGACCTGCTGGATGCGGTGGATGTTGCTGGCGAAGGTGGTGACGATCACGCGCCCGCGCGCCCCCTTCATCAGCGGCTCCAGCGCCCGGCCCACCTCCCGCTCGGACGGCGTGAAGCCCGCCCGCGCGGCGTTCGTGCTGTCGGACAGCAGCGCCAGGACGCCCTCGTCGCCGAGCTGCGAGAAGCGGCGGAAGTCGAAGAGGCGGCCGTCCACGGGCGTCTGGTCGATCTTGAAGTCGGCCGTGTGGACGATCAGGCCCACCGGCGTGCGGATGGCCATGGCCACCGAGTCGGGGATGCTGTGCGTGACTTGCAGGAACTCCACGGTGAAGGGGCCGGCCTTCACCACGTCGCCGGGGCGGACGGCGCGCAGGTCGTTGGCCTGGGTGTCGATGCGGTATTCCTCGAGCCTCTCCCGCGCGAGGCCGAGCGTGAGGCGCGTCCCATACACCGGGGCCTTCACCTTCTGGAAAAGGTTGGGCAGCGCGCCGATGTGGTCCTCGTGGCCGTGGGAGAGGAGCACCGCCTGCACGGCGCCGGGCTGATCCAGGATGTAGGACATGTCGGGGACGACGAAGTCCACGCCGTGGAACGAATCCTCCGGAAACATGAGGCCGGCGTCCACCACGATCATGGCGCCGCCGTAGCGCAGCGCCATCATGTTCATGCCGAACTCCCCGAGGCCGCCGAGGGGGACGATATGAAGGGATGTGGGTTGCGTCGAGTCGCTTTCGGCCGTCATCACTCGTTCCGGCGGGCTGCGTGAGGAAGGAGCCCGCCTCCTGCTTCCACTCGGCCCCGGGTCGTGGCGGCCTCCCGGATAGGCGCGGGCATTATAACAGAGCGATCACCCGCATCAACGGCGCTCCGCC
>CAYNUH010000081.1:0-14251 GCA_964400605.1 uncultured Acidobacteriota bacterium
GGCGTTGGCGGCTCCCAGGACGAGCGTCATCGCGATCCCGAGGAGCACCGCCCGAGGCGTGAACTCAGACATCTCCATCGACTCGGGGACGAACGGCTGGTGCCGCCGGCCGGACGCGGGTTGAGGACTCTCTGGCATCGCCATGGAGTGGGGTCCCTCCCGGTAGGTGTGGTGAGAGGTCGAGCGGTTCGCGCGACCTTACCCCAGTGCCGCGCGGACTGTCAACGCAGCGGGAAGGCGCAAGGGGCGAGGCGAAGAAGCGAGACCTCAGCCCCCCGGAGCGCTCTCGGCCAGGCGCAGGATCCGCACGATCTCCTCTTCGATGGTGCCCTGAGGGGGCTCGCCGCGGATCCGCCCGATCTCCTTGCCGTTCTTCAGGAAGATGAACGTGGGGAGCCCCTTCACCTGCTTTTCGGCGATGGGAGCGTAGCCGGCCAAATCCCGCGGCACCCCGTGGTAGGTGATGGCGATGTTCGCGTTGGCCGAGGCCTGCATCGTCTTGAGGAACCTGGGCACGACGACGCGGCAGTGGGGGCACCAGGAGCCGAACCAGACCTCGATCTCCACGCGCTGCCTCAGGGTCCTGAGAAGGGCCACCGCCTCGGGCTTGGGCCGGTACTCCTCCATTCCCCGCCGGTACTGCGGGCTGTGATCGAGGATCTCGTCGAGCGTCGTGGGCCCGATGATGGGGGGCAGGCGGACAATCTTCAGCCTCTCGGGGCCCGCGTAGAAGACCACGGCCGTGGGACCGTCCTGCATCCAGGGGATGGGAGAGGCGTTCGAGAACGAAGACTCTGCGAGGAGCACCTCGTCTTCGTTGCGCTCCGTGATCTGGTCCTTCCCCACCGGGCGGACGACCTTCGGGTCGAGCGACCAGACGTAGGCGCTGTCCATCTTGGGCCCGAACACCAGCATGGTGGCCTTCCCCACGATCTGGTACAGACCGGCCTCCGGCAGGAGCTTCCCGTCCAGCTCGACACCGTATTCGTAGTTGCGGTACCACGAGCGGGCCAGGTTCTGCTGGAGCGGGGCCGTGGAGGCGGCGTCGGCGGTCCTGGACTGAGACACGACCGTGGTGTTCGCGGCGATGACAGCGGCCGCGAGGATCGCCGCGGCCTTGCTTCCGGCTGCAATGGGCATCAACGGCTCGTCTCCTCTTGCTGCAGTCCCCCGGCCGACGCGATGAGCGGGTCAGCCTCGGGGAGGGATTCCCAGACCGCCTTCACCACCCCGTCCTCCAGGAGGAAGAACCGGGGCAGGCGGCGGTAGAGCCTTCGCATCTCCCCGTGGACCACCTGGTACATCGGGTACGCCGGAGCGTGTCCCCAGAAGAAGGCGTCCTTGACCTCCTCTTCGTCGGCGTAAATGGCGGCGACGGCGGGCGCTCCGGGCCGGCCGGCCAGGACGTTCAACGCGTCGGCCGCGCGCCCGCTGGCTTCTTCCTGAAGCCCCAGCAGCGCGACGAGGTGCCTGCCGCGCGAAAGCGCCGCGTCGGGCAGGCTCAGCTTCAGGTCCTGGAGCTTCACGCCCGGGTTCAGTCCCGTGACGAGGCTGCTGAGGAAAACGGTGTTTTCGAGCGGCAGGGCCGGCGCCAGTGGCAGGAAGACAAGGGCTCCCGCGGCCGACGCAGCCACCGCGATCGCTCGGCGCGATCCTCCCGCGTTCGCTCTCGCGGGCGCCAGGAATCCGAGAAGAGTGACGGCGATGAAGACCAGATCTTCGGCGACGGTTTCCGCGGGCGTCCTCTGGACGAAGCGCCCGAAGCAGCCGCACTCCTGGACGTCCCCGCCCTTCCACCAGGTGTGGGCCATGAGGCCCAGAAAGCCGGCGAGCAGGGCGATGGCGAGGCTGATGGCCCAGCGGCGCCGGTAGTCCAGCAGAAGGGCCGCCCCGAGCGCGACTTCGGCTGGGATCAGCGTGTAGGTCACGGCGGCCGAGAGCGAAACAGGGAGAATACCGTGGCGGGAGACTTGCTCCGTGAAGCCGGCGGGATCCATCGCCTTGAGCCCGCCGGCCAGCAGAAAGACAGCGCCCATGGCGACGAGCGCCAACCTCCCGATCCAGCCTTTCAATACAAGCGCAGAGTTCAAAACCAACCTCTCCAGGGCGACGGGGACCCGGACCGGGTGACCTCAGGGCAGGCCCATGACCCGGCCCCCGTCCACGCAGATGGTCGTCCCGGTGATGTAGGAGGCCTTCTCGGAGCAGAGGAACGCGACCAGCGCCGCCACCTCCGCAGGGGCGCCGATCCGCCTGACCGGGGTCTGCTCCCGCCAGGCCTCCATCACGGCCCTCGCCTGAGTCCCTGTGGATTTCGCCTCCCGCTCGGCGAGGTCCATGAGGCGATCGGTTCGAGTGTAGCCGGGGCAGACGGTGTTCACCAGGATGCCGTCGGGACCCACCTCCCGGGAGAGCGTCTTGGCGAGGCCCACCACCGCCGACCGCAGCGAGTTGGACAGCATCAGCCCGTCGATGGGCTGCCGGACGGAGATGGAGGCGATGTTTACGACCCTCCCCCATCGGTCCTGCCTCATGTCGGGCAGCGCCTTGCGGATGAGGCGCACGGTGCTCATGAGGGTGAGGTGGAACGCCTGCTCCCAGGCGCCGTCATCGAGAGCGGCGAATACGCCGGCCGCCGGGCCCCCGGCGTTGGTGACGAGGATGCTTGCCGGTCCGAGCGCCTGGCGGGACTCGGCGACGAATCGCTCCGGACCCTCGGAGGCCGACAGGTCGCAGGCGATCGCAAAGGTCCTCACGCCGTGGGAGCCGGCGATGTCACCGGCCGCGGACTCGACGGCCTCCTTGCCGCGCGAGCAGAGGGCGACGTTCACCCCCTCGGCGGCCAGGGCCTCGGCCACGGCCCGGCCGATGCCGCTGCTCGAACCCGCAACCATAGCCGTCCTGCCGCGGATCCCCAGGTCCATCGAAATCCTCCTCCTGCGTGAGGGTTCAGCCGCCACCCTCTCCCGCTGCGGTGGGGACTTCCGCCGCCATGGCCGCGCCCGGCGAGCGCATCCTCGTGAGAGCGATCCCCCCGAAGATGGCCCCCGCGCCCACCCACAGCGCCGGATAGAGCCGCTCCCCCAGGAAGAGCCAGCCCGAGAGCGTCCCCGTCACGGGGACCAGATTCGAGTAGACGGCCGTGCGCACGTTGCCCACCTTGGCCACCGATCGGTACCAGAGAAGGTAGGCGATCACCAGCGCGAAGAGGAACGAGTAGAGCATGGCCGCCCAGGCCCCGGGCCCTACGGCCGCCCAGTCCTGCCGCGCCACCGAGGGCGCGCAGAAGGGCCACATGAACAGCACACCCCACGCCATGGACAGGGCGGTGAGCCTGAGCGGCGAGTGGCGATCGAGCAAGGGGCGCGACAGGACGGTGTAGCCGCACCAGCAGAGCGCCGCCACCAGCACGAGCAGGTCCCCCAACGGAGAGGGGGCCGGGCCGCCGGCGGGCGCCTGGCCCGCCATGATCACGTAAACGCCTCCGAAGGCGAGCGCGGCCCCCATCCAGCCCACAGCGGTGACGTGCTCGTGGCCCAGGATAAGGCTGAGGATCGCCACCGCCACGGGGGTGATGCCGAAGATCAGCGCGGAGTGGGAGGCCGTCGTGCGCGCGATCCCCTCGATGAAGAAGATCTGGTACGCGGTGTGGCCGATGAGTCCCAGCCCGATGAGCTGCAGCGTGTCGCGCCCGGAGGCGTGGAAGGGCTCTCCCCGCCAGCGCAGAAGAACCAGCAGCGTCACGGCCGCCAGAGTGAACCGGGCCGCGTTGAAGGCGAGCGGCCGCATCTCCGAGAGGGCGAACTTCACCACCGTGAGGTTGAGGCCCCAGAAGATCACGACGCACAACAACCCGAGATCGTTGGCGTCGAGACGGGGCCGGCGATGGGGATCTGAAACGGCCGGCAAGCGCTCCCTCCGTCGAAAGCCCACGATATAGACCGCCCACGGACAAACGTCAACGCATCAGGTCGGGAAATTCTATACTTCGGCCCCCTCATTGAAGGACACGCGGGAGCGGATGCACGTGAGCCTAAGGACCCGCACCGGTCACCGGCTCCAGATGTACGGCGCCCTCCTTCTCGCCTTGTGTCTCGCGGCCTGCACTCTTTCGCCCGCCCGGGAACGGGTCATCGTGCTGGCTCTCGACGGCGCCGACCCCGACGTGCTCGACCTCATGATGTCGGAGGGAACGCTCCCGAACTTCGCGAAGTTGCGTCAGGGAGGCGCCTACGGGCGGCTGGAGAGCAGCCTGCCGCTGCTGAGTCCGGTCGTCTGGACCACCATCGCCACCGGCAAGACGCCCGACCAGCACCGCATCGGCCACTTCGTGGCGGTCAACCAGACGACCGGCGCACCGCTCCCGGTCACCAGCCGGATGCGGAAGGTCGAGGCCGTGTGGAACATGGCGTCGAACGCGGACAGGAGGGTGGCGGTCGTCGGGTGGTGGGCGACGTGGCCGGCCGAGACGGTCAACGGGACCATCGTCAGCGACCACCTCTGCTACCACTTCCTGTTCGAGGACGCGTTCAAAGGGCGCTCCGGTGTTTCCACGGGGGACACCTACCCGCCGGATCGGGAGAAGGATCTCGCCGCTCTCGTCAAGCGGCCCGGCGACGTGACGCGCGAGGAGGCAGCGCGGTTCGTCACCGTCACGGACGAGGAGTTCAACCGTCCCTTCGACTTCCAGGACTCGTTGGGTCACTTCAAGTGGGCCCTGGCGACCGCGGACACGTACCGGCGGATCGGTTTGCATCTTTGGGAGAAGGAACGCCCGGATCTCCTGATGGTGTACATCGAAGGGACAGACTCGACGTCGCACCTCTTCGGCCACCTCTTCCGCGCGAAGGGTCTCGCCGGCGAGCTGGCGGAGCAGCAGAAGCGGTACGGGGAGGCCGTTGAGCGAATGTACCAGCACGCGGACGGGATCGTCGGGGATTTCATCAGCGTCCTCGACCCGGCGACGACGCTGGTGGTGCTGTCCGACCATGGCTTCCGGCTCGGCGAACTCCCCGACGATCCCAGCCGGACGCGCGACATGCGGAAGGTGAGCGAGAAGTACCACGCGATGCACGGCATCCTGTACCTCTACGGTGCTCGCGTGAAGCCGTACACGCGGATCGAGGGCGCGGCGATCCTCGACATCACGCCCACGATCCTGGCCCTGCTGGACCTCCCTGCGGCGCAGGACATGCCCGGCCGCGTCCTCTCGCAGGCCCTGCTTCGCGTGAAGACCAAGACCCGCGTGCCGACGTACGAGACCGGGAAGAGAGGGGGCGTGGAGAGTGCGGGCGGGTCGGAGGCCGACGAGGAGATCCTCGACAGGCTGCGGAGCCTCGGCTACCTCGGCGCGACGTCGCCCTCCGGCGACAGGAACCTCGCGGCCGTGCTCTTCCAGCGGGGGCGCTACGCCGAGGCGGCGGACGCCTACAAGAAGCTCCTGGATGGGGATCCCAACGATGGCGCTCTGCGCGCCAGCCTCGCGGGGGCCCTCGGAGCGCTGGGCCGCTACGACGAGGCCCTCGTGGAGCTCGACGCGGCCATCAGAATCCAGCCGCTGAACCCCGAGGCCTATCACAACCGCGCCGTCATCCACCAGCGCAAGGGAGACAACGAAGCCGCCATCAAGGACTACGAGACGGCCTTGCGCTACGACCCGCAGTACGAGCCGGCCCGTGAGAGCCTCAGGCGCCTGCGGGGAACGGATCGGGTGTCCGAGCCGAAGACCCCCACCGAGAAGCGGGCCTACGACCTGGCGGAGCGCGCGAGCCAGGCCGCCCGCCGCGGCGACTACGCCATGGCGATGCGGGACCTTGACGAGGCGCAGAAGATCGCGCCGCGCTATGCCCTGGTGTACCAGTACCGCTCCAACGTCTCTTACCTGATGGGGGATCGCAAAGGCGCCATCGAGGCCCTCCGGAAGGGGATCGAGATCGAACCGGACAACGCCCTCTTCCGGGAAAACCTCCGAAGGCTCCAGGAATCATCCCCGCGGTAGCGGAGCCCAATTGCCGGACGCGTCCGCCACGGATCGAGACGCCCCCCACGCGCGCCACCCGTACACCGCGAGCCCGGAGCAACGTCCCGGCGCGAAGATGCGCGACGGGGTGGCGGCCGCCGTAATCACCGGCGGGTGCTTTTTCGTTTACGCCCTCGGGGCGTGCCGGACGATCTACGTCGGCGACAGCGGCGAGCTGGTGACGGCCGTGCACCTTCTCGGCATCCCGCACCCTTCCGGCTATCCGCTCTACGTCCTGCTCGGAAAGGCCTGGACGCTTCTCATCCCCGCCGGCTCGATCGCCCTCCGGATGAGCCTTTTCAGCGCCGCGTGCGCCGCGCTCACCTGCGGGACACTCCATCTTATCTGCCGCAGGATGGGCCTCACCGGGCCGGCCTCCCTCTTCGCCGCGCTCCTTCCGGCTTTCGGCCTCTCCTTCTGGGGCGAGGCGAACGTGCAGCGGACATACACCCTCAACGCCCTCTTCGTCGTCCTCGCCACCTATGTTGCGTACCGCTGGCACGAACGCCGGGACGCCCGCTCCCTCGCCGCCGCGTTCTTCCTCTGCGGTCTCGGCGCCACAAATCACCTGTTCATGGCCGCGTACGCCGTCTGCCTCGGACTTCTCGTCCTGATCGAGGAGCCCACGCTCAAGAGAAGGCTCAGGGATCTGGCGATTGGAGCGGGGGCCTTCCTGCCGGGGCTGCTCCCCTACCTCTACCTGCCGCTTCGCTCCCGATCCGATCCGCCGCTGGACTGGGGGAATCCCGAGACTCTCCACGGCTTTCTGAGCGTGGTCTTCCGGGAGGGGTTCTGGGAGCGCGCGTGGGTCGAGGGGCCCGGAGACCTGATCGAGATCGGGTGGGACTTTGCGCGGAGCCTCGCCTCGGAGACGGGATGGATCGGAGCGGCGCTGGCCCTCCTCGGCGTGGCGGCCTGGCGGCGGCTCGGATGGTTCACGCTGCTCCCCCTCCTCGTCATGATGGTGAACGTCGCCACCCTGGCGCTCCACGGGTCGAGGACCGACATCTTCATCTGGCACCGTTACTACATCCCCTCCTACGTCATGGCGGCGCTCCTCGCGGGGTTGGGATGCGATCTCCTCACGAAGAGGATCCCCCGCCGCCTCGGCTGGCTCGCGATGATCGTCCCGGTGGCATTGCTTCTCTCCGGCTGGAAGGCGAACGACCGGAGCCGCTACCGGATCGCTGAGGACTTCTCCGGAACCGTCCTGCGATCGCTGCCTCCGGGCGCGCACCTGATCGCGACGGACGACAACATCCTCTTCGCCTCCATGTACCTCCACTTCGTGGAAAAGGTGCGGCCCGACGTGGACCTGATCCTTCAGGGCGTGGGGGACGCCGACCTGCCCCCTCTCAAGTTCAACCCGGACACCGACCCGGTCTTCCTGACGCACCATCCCAACTGGAACGTCCCGGGGCTCGATCTCGTCCCCGTAGGGTTGACGTTCCGGGCGTGGAGGGCCGGACGGCCCTGGCCGGAGCCGGTGCTGCCGCCGCCGCTTCTAGACGGCGAGCACGATCCGAGCGTCCCGAAGGACTACCTCACACAGAATCTGATCGGTCAGTTCCACTACATGCTGGGCGTCACCTTCGAGAACCGGGACTGGCTCAAGGGCCGCGAGGAGTTCCGGCTGGCCGCGGCCTTGGCGCCCGACAACGACGTCCTGTTCTACAACCTGGGCCTCATCTACCACAGAAACGGTTTGCTCGACGACTCCCTGCGGGCGTTCAAGCGGAGCCAGGCCATCAATCCCCGGCACCTGGCCAGCGCCAGCCGTCCTCGCGCGTCCGACCGGGCGGCCGAGCTCGAAGCCGAGAACGCTCGCCTGGAGAAGGTGGAAGCCGGCCTCGCCGCCGATCCGTCCCTCCTGGGCCTGCGACCTGGATCGCCCGAGCACCACGCCCGAATGTCGGATCTGCTGGAGCGCAGAGGCGAGACGCCGGCGGCGCGGGGCCACAGGCTCCGCGCCCAGGAAGCGGGAGGCGCCGGCACGGGGTCGCGCTGATCCGCCGAAGGCTCGGCGTTGCGTGCGCCCCGGAGCGACGATCGGCCCTCAGGCCGGCCGCACGGATTCGAGCGCGGTCGCGCCGGCATGGACCGCGGACCTCGGTATCCCCCGGCTACTTCTCCGTGTGAGAAAACGCTCCGTCCCAGTCGGGCCCCGGCGGACGCGCCGCAAAGGCTTCCACGCGGTCGAGGTACAGCCCGTAAAGGGGCACGTCCGGCGTCGCTGCTCTCAGCTTGAGGAGAATCGCCCGGGCCGCCGCCCAATCTCTCCCGCGGTACGCCTCGAGCGCCCGATGGTAGGAGCCGATCTCCGTCAGGCGGCTCTCTTCGATCTCGCCCGCCGCGCCGAGAGGCTCGTAGAGCGTGACCGGCTTCGTCTTGCCCTTCACGCGGGCGCAGTCGATCTCGCGGAACACGAAGCCCGGGGCCCCGGCCTTGGTCGTCTCGCTCACCAGCACCGGCACGCCGTAGACCTTCGTGAGCCCCTCCAGGCGCGAGGCCAGGTTCACTCCGTCCCCGATCACGGTGTAGTTCAGCCGGGCCAGGGATCCCATGTTCCCGGCGACGACCTCGGCCGTGTTCACGCCCACGCCGATCTGCAGAAGCGGGAAGCCTTCGCGCCGGAACTCCTCGTTGAGCTCAGTGACGGAGCGGCACATCTGGAGAGCCGTGGCCACGGCACGCGCCGCGTCGTCCGGGTGCTGCAGCGGAGCGCCGAAGAGCGCCATCATCGCGTCGCCGACGTACTTGTCCACGACCCCGCCGTTCGCCTCGACGACGCCGCTCACGCGGGTGAGGTACGCGTTCAGGAGCGAGAGGATCTGCCGCGGCGGCCGGTCTTCGCACAGCGTCGTGAAGTCCCTCACGTCCGAGAAGAGGATGGTGACCTCTCGTTCCTCGCCGCCGAGCTCGATCTTCCGGCTCAGCAGCTCCTGAGCGATAGCGGGTGAGACCACCTTCCCGAGCAGATCCTGCACCCGGCGCCGCTCCTCCAGTCCATGCACCATGTGGTTGAAGGAGACGGCGAGCTTTCCGATCTCGTCCGTCTGCGCAAGCACGATGCGCTGGCTGTAGTCCCCCTCCTCCACTCTCCGGGCGCTCTCGGCGATCCGGAGAACGGGGCTTGTGACCGAGCGCGCGATGAGACTTCCGCCGATGAGCGTCAGGACGACCCCGCCCCCGAACAGCACCACCAGAACAATCCGCAGCCGGAGGAAGGGGACCAAGGCTTCCGCCATGGACCGCTGCAGAACCGCGATGACCCCGGGACCGGCCCCTCCGCCGAGCGGCGTGACGAGCGTGACGTACTCCTCGCCGCCCATGCTGATCGAGACGCTCCGGCCCTCTTCCCATCGCGAGCGCGCCAACGCCTCCACCAGCGTGGGCTGCAGGCTCTCGGGGAGCGTCGAGGCGAAGCCGGCCCAGCCACCCTGGGCCGCCCTCCCCAGGATGGAGACGTGGGACAGGGTGAGTCTTCGGAACTCCTCGGCGAACGGGTCCGCGATGAGAAACCCGATGCAGATCCACGCGTCGGGCACGGGAGTCAGGAGCGGCACGATCACCATCTGGTGCGGACGGCCCTCGATGAGCACAATCGAGGCGATCTCCGACTCCCCTCGCCGCACCGTCTTCTCGATGACGGAGGCGAACGGAAGCGGACCCCCCGAGGCGGCCGGGCGCCGCGTGTCGGCGAGGACCTTGTAGTCGAGAGACGACAGGATCATCACGTCCGCGCCGATGCGCGTCCCGTGATTCTCGAGCGCCGACAGGATGGTGGCGTGCTCCCGCGTCGCGTAGGCCGACTTGAAGGCGTAGTCGGCCGACAGCAATCGCGCGGCCTCCACGAGACGCCGGGTCCGCTCCTCGATCAGGCGGCCGAAGACGCCGGCCCCCACCTCGAGAGCGTCGTCGATCTGGGACCGGGCGTTCCGGACGTTCGCCGCGTGGACGGCGTAGAGCGCGAGCGCCTGCACGAGGACGAACAGCCCCAGGAAGAAGACGAGGAGCCGGCTTCGAAAGGAGTGGAAGCGCATTCGATAGGTCAATCAGGGATAGTCGGATCCGCCCGACCGAGGCGGGCGGGACCGACGGACGGGGGGCCTCAGAGCCAGTCGGAACGACACCCGGGCCGCGTCCGCCGACCGCGAAGACGCGCGTTGGGTCACGGGCTGAGCCGGGTCCTTCGCCCTCGGATGGTACACCTGCACATCATACTCACCCGGGGGAAGATCCCTCAGATGGATCGCTCCGTCCTTTTCAGCCACGCCGAACCACGGCGACTCGAACACGTACAGGTACGCGATCATCCAGTCGTGGATGTTGCACCCCAGCACCACCAGCCCCGCCTGGTCGAAGACCACCGGCTCGGCGGGCACCCCTTTGTAAAGGGCCAGCTCGAACTTCTTCGCTGGGGAAAACGAGTAGACATGATGGCGGATGTTGTCCTTGTTGGGGAACGACACCGCCGTGCCCACGCGAATCGCCCTGACTTCCGGCACGAACTCCTTGTCGATCTGGTCGATAAACTCGGTGACCCGCTCGGCCCGCGGCGTCGGGGGGCTCCCGACCGGGACCGCCACGCCCACTGCCCCTTCCGCGGGAGCGCCGGAGCCGTCCGTCACGACGATCTCCAGGGTCGCCGCCGCGACCGGGAACCACGTCGCCCAGGCCATGGCGGCAAGGCGACACGCCTTCCCGAACGAACCAAACCTCCGCCGGCTCGCCATGGGCTCCTGCAGAATACTCACGAATCAGAAACGGAAGAGCAGGTGCGTCCCGAACCGGTCGGCTCCGTACTGGATCCCTCCGCCGGCCCGGGCGAGGAGATGCTCGTATCGGACCTCCACGGATGCATCGCGCCTCACCGCCCAGTTGAGGCCGATCTCCGCTGAGTGCGCGGTCGCATCGAAGCGGTACGTGCGGACGTTGGGTCCGAAGACCGGATCCCAGACCTTTCCGTCGGAAATGCGGTTTACGTCAGGATCGGGGGCCCCCGACGATGTGACATCGCCGCGTCGAAGCCGGTAGCGCCCGCGCAGTGAGGTTCTCTTCCCGAGGAAGACCTCGAAGCCCGATGCGGCCTGAAAAGCCTTCGCCTCAAAGACGGCCGAGTCGGCCCGACGCCATCCGTATCCTCCCGCCACGTCGAACCCCCACCGTTCGCCCACGCGCTTGCCGAAGCGCACCTCAGCCTCGGTCATCCAGCCTACCCGCTTGGCGTCCCTGAAGTTCTGGAACTGCGTCGAGGACGCCAGGGAAACCCACGGCGCCTGCGCCCCGAGCGCGAACTTCTCACTGTAGGAGACGCGGAGGCCGGGAGAGAGGCGGCTCAGGCCTTCGAATTCGTCGAAGGTGAGGCTATCGAGGCTCCCCGCCACGGTCAAGGCGGCGCTGCCCGTGAGCTGGAACCGTCTCGCGGCGGACGCCAGGATCGAGAAGGCCGCGTCCGACTCCTCGTCCCCGCCGCGCGCCGCGTTGCCGACGTTGTCGTCCCAGATCACGCCGCCCGACAGATCGCCGATCCAGGAGGCCCGGAGCGGAGCGGACCCCGACAGG
This sequence comes from uncultured Acidobacteriota bacterium, assembly GCA_964400605.1. GTDB lineage: Bacteria > Acidobacteriota > Polarisedimenticolia > JACPZX01 > JACPZX01 > CAYNUH01. The sequence continues at coordinate 11,585 of CAYNUH010000081.1, forward strand.
GCCAGGCAGCCAAAGACGACAATCGCGAAGGGCCGCCGCGGATGGCGATGAGTCCGACGGGCACGGCGGCTCGAGGCTGCCATGCTTCGATCGATGTCGCCGTCGGAAGCAGTCAGGGTGGCAACGGGACCGCGGCGTATCGCCGCCGCGTCCTGACGCAGTGCGGGACCGGGAGGCGCGCCGCGCAGATAGGGTGCGTGAGGAGCCAGGGACGCGGGCAGGCGGGTCCTGTTCTGCGGGGAGAATGCGTCGACGACTTCGAGGTCCGTCCCACGCCGTCAGTCTAGCATCTGGAAGGTCCGCGACGAGCTTCCCCCGCTCACGGGCGGGGGGTCGCGCACACGGCGAGGCCCATCATGACGACGCCGTTCTGCGCAACGAGCCTGTCGGAGAGGTGCGCGAAGCGGTGCGGCTCCAACGTCTACGTGTCGAGGACTCGGATGGGAAGCACCACGGCATCGATCCGCTCGAACTGCAGCCGGCGCTCGATGGTCAGCGCCGTCTCGTTGTGCAGGAGCCGGTCGTACCACTGCTCCTGCCTGAAGATCAGCTTTCCCACGAAGACGACGGCGCGGGGATACTCCTCCACGAGGCGCCGGCACAGATCCACGGTGGTCGAGACGGCCTCGGTCCCCAGCGCCATCCGGTGGACCGCCTTGAGGCCGTGCGCACGGGCCCAGGCGACGTACCTCCGGAGGTGCTCCTCCGTGCTCGCCTTGAGGCGTTCGATCTCCTCCGCGCCCTTGAAAACTCCCGAGTCCACGATGGCGCCCGAGACGAAGATGAAGTTCTCGAAGTAGTTCGGGAACGACCGGTGGATCGAGAGAACCTGGTGCAGGCCGAACCCCGAGAACGAGGTGACGCAGACGACGGCGGTCGGGGCGTTCCGGTCCAGCGAGCCCGCCTCGGCGGGTTCATCCGGCTCGGCGGGAACGGGCATCCCCACCAGCACCTCGTCGAGACGCTGGAGGTTGCGGCGCACCTCCGCGTAGTGGGCCCGCACCCAGTAGCACACGCCGATCACGCCTCCCGTGATCAGGAGCGTGATCCACCCCCCTTCCGTGAACTTCTCGAAGACCGTGACCACGAGGATGCTCAGGCACATCAGAAGTCCGGTGCCGTGGATCGCGAGCTGCCGCTTCCACTTCGGCTCTTTGGCCCGCTCCCGGATACAGTGCCGGGACATACCCAACAGGGAAAGAGAAAACGTGATGAAGACGTTGATGGAATACATCACGACGAGCGTCGTGATGTGCCCCCGCGTGTAGACGAGGGTCGCGCACGCGGCGAGGCCCATCATGACGACGCCATTCTGCGCAACGAGCCTGTCGGAGAGGTGCGCGAAGCGGTGCGGCACCCACGAGTCCACCGCCATGTTCGCCAGCACCCTCGGGCCGTCGAGAAAGCCGGCCTGCGCCGCGACGATGAGAAGCGCCGCCTCGGCGACGAGGCACACGATGACGAACGCCGCCCCAGCCGGAAGACCCGCCGGCTCCCACGACCCGAAGAGGTTGGTGAGGAGGACGGCGTTCATCGTCCGCCCTGGGACGGGCTCGGACCGCGTCAGGAGGTACCCGACGAGGATCCCGCCCGCCGTGAAGGCGAGCGAGAAGGCCATGAGAGCCATCGTCCTCTTGCCGGTCTGCACCCGCGGCTCGCGGAGGGTGGCGACGCCGTTGGAGACGGCCTCGATGCCGGTGTAGGTACCGCCGCCGAGCGAGTAGGCGCGGAGGAGGATCAGCAGGACCGGCACGAGCCCCAAGGACTGCACCGAATCCCGGAGGTCGCTCGCCGCACCCTGGACCACAGCCGGCAGCGCCCCGGCGTGAGTGGCGAGTGTGTAGGCGATCATGAACCCGTGCGTGACGATGAAGAGGAGGAAGACCGGCGCCAGGATCGTCACGGACTCCCTCACCCCGCGGAGGTTGAGGAGCACGAGGACGCCGAGCGCGGCGAACTCGGCGATGAGCTTCCGGTCCTGCCAGGCCGGAGGCAGGAAAGACCAGATCTGGTCGCAGGCGCTGGCGACCGAGACGCTGATCGTCAGGACGTAGTCCACCAGAAGGGCGCAGCCGGAGACGACGCCGACCTGGTTGCCGAGAAGCTTCGTCGCGACGAGGTAGCCGCCACCCCCGCCCGGGAAGTGCTGGATCAGGTTCGAGTAGGCGATGGAGATCACCGCGATCGTGAGCGCCATCATGCCGGCGAGGAGGATCGCAAGGTGCGCGTGCGGACCCAGCGCCTTGTACGCCTCCTCCGGACCATACGCGGACGAGGACAGACCGTCGGCCCCGAGGCCGACCCAGGCCAGGAAGGCGACGAGCGAAAGCCGATGGAAGAGGCGTGGATCCTCGATGTTGCGGGGCGCCCCGATGAGAAGACGCCGGATCCTGGAAGTCCTTGAAGGCTCAGGCTCCGCGGGGGTCGCCTCGGGCGGCTGGCTGCGGTGGTTCCACACGACGAGGCCACTTTAGGCCCCGAGCCCGAAGGATCTCCGGAAGGCTCTCGAAAGAAGTTCGAAAGGCGCGCGGGTTCAGAGGGGTTCGGCGATGAACCGGTATCCCACCCACGGTTCGGTGACGAGGTAGCAGGGGTTCGATGGATCCGGCTCGATCTTCCTCCTCAAGGAGCCGACGTGGACGCGCACCGCGTCGCTCGTCGTGCCGG
>CAYNUH010000082.1:0-13989 GCA_964400605.1 uncultured Acidobacteriota bacterium
CTCGGCTGGTCGGCTCGGTGATAGAGTCTCCTAGACCTGAAGGCTGTACCGGCACGACCGCATCGAACGGATGAAGGACAAGTGGCGCCGCATGCTGCGCCATCGACGAGTACCGCCGCCTCTTCGACCCGGACACGAGACCCTGACCCGAAGGAGGTGTCCCATGGCCCGAGGAAAGGGAGCCATCGCGATCTTTGCTATCGCAATCTTCGCCGCCACCGGCGCTCTGCGCGCCGGGGAAGGGCCCGACGCGCTCGCCCAGGCCCCGTCCCGCTTCGTCGCCCTCGACGGGAACAAGGTTCACTACAAGAGCATCGGCGAGGGGACGCAGGCTCTCGTGTTCGTGCACGGCTGGACGTGCGACATGACGGCCTGGCGCTACCAGGTCCCGGTCTTCGCGGGGAAGATCCGGACGATTCTTATCGACCTGCCTGGCCACGGCCAGAGCGACAAGCCGCCGATCGACTACACGATGGACATCTTCGCGAAGGCGATCGACGCCGTCCTGAAGGACGCGGGCGTGCGGAAGGCCGTCCTCGTCGGCCACAGCATGGGAACGCCGGTCATCCGGCAGTACTACCGCCTCTTCCCGAAGAAGACTCTCGGGCTGGTCGCGGTGGACGGATCCCTCCGCCAGATGATCAGCGACCCGAACCAGGTCCAGCAGTTCGTGGGCAGGTTTGAGGGGCCGGACTACAAGGAGAACATCGAGAAAATGTTCGACTCCCTGTTCGCGCCGCAGGCGCCGGCGGATCTGCGCGAGAGCGTGAAGGCCGTCTCGGTGGCCACCCCGCAGAACGTCCTGGTGAGCGCGATGAAGGGAATGATGGATCCCGGCATCTGGAAGGACGATCCGATCGCCGTCCCCCTGATGGTCATCAACGCGAAGAACCCGATGTGGACCGAGGACTACCAGGCGTATGTCCGGAAGCTCTCGCCCAAAACCCGCCTCGAGACCATGGAGGGAGTCGGGCACTTCCTGATGATGGAAAAGCCCGAGGACTTCAACAAGCTCCTCGCCTCGTTCCTGGTGGAACTCGATCTGATCAAACAGTGAGGAACGGAGAGATGCAAGAGTTGCAAGCTCGATCACCACCCTACAGCCGATCGAGTTGCTCGGCGGAAAAAGAAAAGGCAGCGCGGCCGCGCTGCCTTCTCGTGGAGGTGAACCATCAAAGAGCCGTGCCTGGGACCTCGTTGGGATCTGAGGAGACGGGCGCCCGGGTGACTCTTCTTTGGTTTGGAGCGCCTGATCTTTGGCCAGCGCCGGATCCCATGTCAAGGAAAATAACCCCTTCCGTTTCATTGGGTTAGGGGCAGTCGCCGGAACCCGTCACGCGCAGACGCCTGCGATCCTGCTCCGTCGCGGCCGCCGACGAAGCCGTGCTCCCGTCCGAATCAAGTGCCGCCGCGCGCGCTGACCCCGGTTGAACTCTCCCGGCGGCCCTCCTAGCATGACCCCATTGAGGGCAGGAGCCCATTGAGCGACAGCCTCTTCCCGGAGATGGGACCCTCGCGCGAAGGCCGGGGCGCCGCGGGCGTGCGCCGCCGCCTCGCTGAGGCTCGCTCCTTCGAGGATCCTCCCGCCGACGCTCCGCTGGCCGACAGGATGCGGCCCCGCACCCTCGATGAGCTCGAAGGCCAGGAGGCGATCCTCGGCGAGGGCAAGCTCTTTCGAAAAGCCATCGAGTCGGACGATCTGCGATCGGTGATCTTCTGGGGGCCGCCCGGATCGGGGAAGACCACCCTCGCCTGGATCATCGCCCGCCGGACGCAGGCGAACTTTCTCCCGTACAGCGCCGTCCTGGCCGGCATCAAGGAGATCAAGGAAGTGATGGCGGAGGCTGAGGCCAACCGCCGCGCCTCCGGACGCCGCACGATCCTCTTCGTGGACGAGATCCACCGGTTCAACAAGGCCCAGCAGGACGCCTTTCTGCCATACGTCGAGAGGGGCGACATCGTCCTGATCGGCGCGACCACCGAGAACCCTTCCTTCGAGGTCAACTCGGCCCTCCTGTCGCGCACGAAGGTGTACGTCCTCAAGCCCCTCGACGAGCCGGCGCTGACGCGGATCCTGGAGCGGGCCCTCGCGAGCGAGCGCGGTCTGGGGCCGCTGAAGGTGGAGGCGGACGGCGCGATCCTCTCCGAGGTCGCGCGGCGCTCGCAAGGGGACGCCCGCTTCGCCCTCAACACGCTGGAGCTGGCGGCCGCCGCGGCTCCGGAGGGGGAAGGAGGCCGCCGCGCCGTCACGCGCGAGATCCTCGCCGACGCGCTGCAGCGAAGCGCCCTCTACTACGACAAGGAGGGCGAGGAGCACTTCAACCTGATCTCGGCGCTCCACAAGTCGATGCGGTCTTCCGATCCCGACGCCACGATCTACTGGCTGGCGCGAATGATCGAGGGGGGAGAGGATCCTCTTTATGTGGCGCGCCGGATCGTCCGCTTCGCCAGCGAGGACGTCGGCAACGCGGATCCCCGCGCGCTCGCTATGGCCATCGCCGCCAAGGAGGCCGTGCACTTCCTCGGGCTTCCCGAGGGCGCGCTGGCCCTGGCGCAGGCGGCCGTCTACTGCGCGACGGCCCCCAAAAGCAATCGCGTGTACGAAGCCTACAGCGAGGCCGTGGCCGACATCCGCGCCGGCAAGGTCGAGCCGGTCCCTCTCAACATCCGCAATGCCCCCACGGGGCTGATGGCCCATCTCGGCTACGCCGAGGGGTACCAGCACGCGCACGACTACGAGGACGCCGTCACCGACATGGACTGCCTGCCGCCCGTGGTGAGAGGGCGCCGCTACTACCGCCCCGGCGACGCCGGGTACGAGAAGACAATCCGCCAGCTCATGGATCACCGCGAGGAGGTACGCCGGCGGCGCGGCGCCGTGAAGAAGGCGGCCCGGGAGGAGCCTCCGGAATAGCGTCCGGCGTCCAGGAGGTTGTAGTAGCTTCCGTCGCATCGCCCGCGCCGAAACCTTCCTCCTGGCCCACCGGCATGTGCAAGGTGAGCGTTTGATGGATCCCGCGCCCCCCCGGCTCCTGGGGATGGTCGGCGTCCCCCAGACTTGATCCCGCGCTCCGAAGGCCGATCGCCTCCAGTCGTTTGCGGATGTTCGGCCTGGTTCATGCTCAGGGATGCTAGAATCGGCGCCGGTTTTGGAGCGGATGGAGCGGATGCCGGACATGGCGAAGCGGGCGACGGCGCGGAAGCGGGTCACATCGGGGAGGGTGGCCTCCGGGAGAAGGGCTCCGCGCGCGAAGGGCGCAGTCGGCGCCTCGAAGATCCATCAGAAGCGGGCTGCAAAGGTGGTCCAGATGGACCTCTTTGCGGGCGCCAAGGCACCGGCGCGGGGCCGCAGGAACACCGCCCCAACCAAACCCGTTCCACCCCCCGCAGCCGATGCGGCTGTCGTTGAGAAGACGCCGCCGGCGGCCGGGGCCGTGTCGGAGCCGTTGCCATCCACCAAGGCCGCGGCGCCGCCCAGGCGCGAGAGCGCCGAGTCGATGGCCGCGAAGCAGCGCGAGATCTCCGTCTCGGAGTTCTTCACCAAGAACCGGCACCTCCTCGGGTTCGACAACCCGGCCAAGGCGCTCCTCACGGCCACCAAGGAGGCCGTGGACAACTCGCTCGACGCCTGCGAGGAGGCCGGCATCCTGCCGATGATCGAGATCGTCATCGAGGAGCTGGAGGAGGATCGGTTCCGGCTCACCGTCGCCGACAACGGCCCCGGCATCGTGAAGAACCAGATCCCGAAGATCTTCGGGAAGCTCCTCTACGGTTCGAAGTTCCACGCGCTGAAGCAATCGCGGGGGCAGCAGGGGATCGGCATCTCGGCCGCCGGGATGTACGCCCAGCTCACCACCGGCAAGCCCGTCGAGATCGTCTCCCGCACCGCCAAGGGGAAGCCCGCCCACCGGTACGAGATCACCATCGACACGGCCAAGAACGCCCCGCACACGATCTCGGAGGGGGTCGCGGCGTGGGACCACGACCACGGCACGCGCGTCTCGATGGAGCTCGCCGGCGTGTACAAGAAGGGGCGGCGGTCGCTCGACGACTACGTCGCGCAGACCGCGCTCGCCAACCCGCACGCGGAGATCTTCTACCGATCCCCGAAGGGGGAGGAGTTCCGCTACGAGAGGATCGCGGAGGCGCTGCCGAAGGAGCCGATCTCCATCAAGCCTCACCCGTACGGGGTCGAGCTGGGGATCCTCATCCGGATGCTCAAAGAGTCGCGCGGAAGGTCGCTCGCAGGCGCCTTGCAGTCCGACTTCTCGCGCGTCTCCTCCAAGGTAGCGGCCGAGATAGCCCAGGCGGCCGGTGTGGATCCGGCCGCGAAGCCCGGCGCTCTCGGCCCCGCCGAGGTCGAGCGGCTGTTCCGGGCCATCCCCAAGGTCAGGATCATGAGCCCGCCGACGAACTGTCTGAGCCCGATCGGCGAGGAACTCATCCTGAACGGGCTGAAGAAGGCGATCCCGGCCGACTTCTACACCGCGTCCACGCGGTCGCCCGCGGTGTACCGCGGCAACCCTTTTCAGATCGAGGTGGGCCTCGCCTACGGAGGCTCCCTGCCGGCCGATGAGATCATCGACCTGTGGCGCTTCGCCAACCGGGTGCCGCTGCAGTACCAGCAGTCGGCGTGCGCCATCACCCGCTCCGTCATCACCACCGACTGGAAGAAGTACCATCTGCAGCATCCTCGCGGCGCGCTTCCCACGGGGCCCATGGTCCTCTTCGTGCACATCGCGTCGGTGTGGGTGCCGTTCACCTCGGAGAGCAAGGAGGCGGTGGCCACGTATCCGGAGATCATCAAGGAGATCCGGCTCGGGCTGCAGGAGTGCGGCCGCCGGCTGGGGGCCTTCCTCAGCCGCAGGCGGAGGCTGGCCGACGAGGCGAAGAAGAAGTCCTACATTGAGCAGTACATCCCGCACATCGGGATCGCGCTGCGGGAGATCCTGGGCTTCTCCGCGAAGGAGGAGGCCCGGGTCGTCTCCACGCTCAAGGACACGCTGGAGCGGAGCCGGACCCTCTGATGTCCGCGAAGACCATCCAGAAGATCAAGGGGCAGGCCGAGGACATCCACCGCAAGATCGTCAGGAGGCAGAAGCCCACGATGAAGTTCCCGCTGCGGTCGCTCTCGAACGTGAAGTACGACCCCAAGGCGGGCTACTTCGAAATGCGGGGGCGCAAGAAGGAGCGCACGCTGACCGTCTCCACCGTCAAGACGTTCGCCCAGACGCTCCGGATGATGGCCCTCTCCAAGGAGCTGGTCGAGCAGGACGACATCGCCACGAAGAGGGAGGCGTACTACGTCTCAAAGAACTGGGCCGAGGCGCGCTTCCTCGAGCAGCCCGAGTCCGACGCCGTCATGGACGACGTGGAGGCGCTCTTCGAGGTCAACCGCGAGCAGCTCGGCTTCGTCCCGGAGGAGAAGGGGGGCGAGGTGGCCGGGCGCGTTATCATCCTTGATCGGGATCCCGAGACGGGCAAGACGCTGCGGATCGACTGCACGAAGTTCGGGTCGGGGGCCTATTCGATCCCGATCTCCGTCGAACACCTCAGGTTCGAGACCGAGGCCAGGTTCATCCTGGTCATCGAGACCGCCGGCATGTTCCAGCGCCTCGTGAAGCACGGCTACTGGAAGCAGGCCGGCTGCGTGCTGGTGTCGATGGGCGGCGTGCCCACGCGGGCGTGCCGGCGCTTCGTGAGAAGGCTGGCGGATTTCAAGAGGATCCCGGTCTACGTCTTCGTGGACGGCGATCCGTACGGTATCAGCAACATCTACCGGACGCTGAAGGTCGGATCCGGCAACGCCGCGCACCTGAACGAGTTCTTCTGCGTGCCGCAGGCGACGTTCCTGGGGATCACGCCCCAGGACATCGTGGACTACAAGCTCCCCACGCACCCGCTCAAGGACGTGGACATCAAGCGCGCGCGCGACGCCATCAAGAACGATCCGTTCTTCCAGCACCACAAGGCCTGGGTGAAGGCCATGAACCACCTCCTCGACATGGGGGTGCGCGCCGAGCAGCAGGCCCTGGCCAAGCACGGGTTGAACTACGTCATCGAGCGGTATCTCCCCGAGAAGCTCGCCCACCCCGAGAAGTTCCTGCCCTGATATCGGTCGATCCCTCCTGAAAGCCTGTCCCGCAAGCCCTTTATCTGACTTGACGCTTTTACTATTATGACTATGTTACTTTGTAGAACAGCATATTGAAATGGCGAGGCGGTGAGCGGAGGCATCATGAATCACGGACGCAAGAAGGTGGTGGCGGCTGTCGGCTTCGTCGGGATTTCCCTTCTCGCGCCGGCGGCGCTCGCCGACATGGCGCTGGTCTCGCTGCCTCGGGAAGTGGCGGCGTTCGCCGAGCCGGTGAGGGTCAAGCTGGCCGCCGACAGGATGTACGGCTTCGCGCCGATGATGGTGAACCTCTCCGGGATGGTTCAGACGAAAGGCGGCGACCTGATCCCCGTGAACGGGGGCCAGCAGGTGCGCGTGGTGGTGGAGTCGCCCCTTCTGGTGGCGCAGAGCAGCGGCATCGTGACGCAGATCGTCAGCGGTTTGCACTACGAGGCCGTCTCGGACGGCCCGGTCACACCTTCGGTGTTCCGGAGGGCTTTCGAGATCCGGCGGCCCGGGCGCTACACGTTCCGGGTCCAGGTGATATCGCCGGATGGACAGATCCTGAGCTCCAACGAGGTGGACGTCAAAGCGCTGTAAACCCTGGATACGGCCGGCCGGGAGGTGGATTTCGGGGGTGGGTGGAGAGACGGCGCGCGATCCCGGATGGCGCGCCGGTTTGACGGCCCGGGCGGGTGGCCCGGGCCCAACGAAGGGGACGGCGGGTGGCCGTCCCCTTCCCCTTTCCTTCTCTAACGCGCCTCGCAGGTCTCCTGGATGTCGCGCGCGGGGTACCAGCGTTCCTCGCCGTTTGCGGCGAGCCTCACGAGGTAGGCGGGGGACGAGCCCCCCTGCGGGAAGGCGTGCGCCTCCTCGTGGCGCACCACGACGCCGAACGCCCGGCCGCTGCGGGCATCCACGAGCGCCTTGCCCGCGCTGAAGCTTCTGAGTCGGCGCGACATCGCCGGGACGAAGACGACGGCCAGGACGAGGACGAGCGCCGCGATGCTCCCCGCGAGCGTGTAGGGGCTCTTTAGCGGGTTCGCGCGTGCGTGCCCCTGGTGGTCGTACTCGGCGCGCCGCCCGGGATCCTTCAAGGCCCCGTAGGCCTCATCGATCCTCTTCAGGTACGCCCCGGCCGCGTTCTGCTTGGCCATGGCGTACGCGAGGCGGATCTCATCCGGGCTGGCTTCCGGATCCACCCGGATGATCCTGTAAAACCCCTTCACGTCGAGCGGTTTCTTCGGCATCGTGAGCCCCAAGTTACGGAGCCGCCCGACTCCGCGTCAAGGCGCGGCGGCGGGCGCGCGGGGCGCGGCCTTGCGGGGGGCTCCGGTCAGATCGCGTCGGGATCAAAGTAGAGGTCCGCCGCTTCCGCGGTCGCCAGCCCCTCTCCCGCGGGAGGCGCTTCGCCACGCTCCAGAAACCGGACCTTGTAGCGCGCCAGATCGGTGAAGTTCACCGGGCGGCTCACGTGGTCGTTCTTGATCCACACCGAGAAGCCGGCGAAGGCGTCCTTCACCGACTCGGCGGCGCCGGGGAGGCTCCCGGGCCCCGGGATCACCCTCAGCCCGCGGCGCGTCCGGTCGTGGAGCTCCATCACCGACAGCGCCCGGCCGGATTCATCCACGTACGTGGCGCGATGGAGCGGGTCGAGGCAGATCCAGCGGCGCGCGTCGCGGGCCCAGGCCTCGGCCACCTCGTGGTTGACGACGCTGACGTAGCGCGCGCGGTAGCCCAGCGACTGGAGCGCCTGAACGAGGACGTAGTTGTACTGGGCGCAGAAGCCGCCGGTGAACCCGGACCTCACGTCTCTGAGGATGATCCGGGCATCGAGCGGAGGGTAGGGGCTGGGCACACCCGGCTCGAACTGGGAGCGGGTCCATGCCGTCAGGGTGCGAAAGGCGTCCAGATCATCGGCCGCGCCCGCCACGACGCGGTCGATCTTCTCTTCGGCGCGCAGCGCGGCGAGCGCCTCGGGCGGATCGAACGTGAAGTGGAGCCGCGGCGTGTGCCTGACGGCGTCGGGGGCCACGAAGAGCGGCACCTGGATCGCGCCGCGCGCGGCCTTCGGGGCCGGCTCCTCGGGAGGCGCCGGCGGCCGGCGCGCGACGGCGACCGCGGTCACGGCGAGGAGGACGGCCGCGACCATCACGACCGCCAGCCAGGCGGGGACGCGCTGCGAGAGGGGCACCGGCATCGCGCTGGTATAATACGCGACGATGCCGGCGCCGGACAGCGATCGTCGGTTCACCCTCCTCGCCCCGGTGATGCTGGCCGGGTGGTTTGCGCTGCTCGCCGTCTCCTACCACAGGAATTTCCCGCCGGGAACGCTTCCCGCCCACGCGATGACGCTGCTGGCGGCCGCCGCGATCTTCACCGGCGCCGCCGGGCTCGGCACGCTGCTCCTCCGGCTGCTTCTTCCCTTCCCCGTGGCGGCGCCTCTTTCCTGGGCGCTCGCCCTGGGGCTCGGGCTCGGAGGCCTCGAGCTGGCGGTCCTCGCGGCCGTGGTGGCGGGCGCGGCGTATCCGACCACGGGATGGATCCTCCTGGCGGCCTCGCTCGCCGCGGCCGCTCGCGCAGCGCGCGGCTGGCGGGAGGGATGGCGCGAAGCGCGAGATTCGTGGCGCGAGGCGGCGAGCCGGTGGTGGTGTGCGCCGGCCGTGGCGCTGGCCGGAACGGGATGGCTTGCCGCGCTGGGGGCCGCCCTGGCGCCCGCCGACTTCTACGACGCTCTCATCTACCACCTGGCCGTTCCGGCGCGGTATCTCCAGGCCCACGCGATGATCGCGATCGAGGGGAACTACTACGCGCACTTCCCCGCCAATCAGGGGATGCTTTACACGCTGGGGATGCTGATCGTGCGCGATCCGGTGGCCGCGGGATCGCTCGCCCAGGTGCTTCACCTCGGCACCGGAGCGGCCGCCGTGGCGGCCACGTTCGCCGCCGGGGTCCGGCACCTCTCGGCGCGCGCGGGAGTGCTCGCGGCGTGCCTCATGGCCACCGTGCCGGGGATCCTGCTCGTGGCGACGTACCCCATCGCCGATCTCGGCGCGACGCTCGATGGGGCGCTGGTCATGGCTGCGCTCCTCGAGGCCGGCGCCTCGGCCGAAGCGCGGGATCGGCGCCGGTGGATCCTTCTCGCCGGCATTTTCGCGGGTCTCGCGCTCGGGGTGAAGTACACGACGGCCCTCAGCGTCGTCCTCCCGGCGGCGGTTCTGCTTCTGCTTCGAGCCCGGCGTCTCGAACGGACGCCGATCGCCGATCTCGGTGTCTTCGCCCTCGCGGCCGTGGTGGTTTTCTCTCCCTGGGCCGTGAGGAACACCGTCGTGGCGGGGAATCCCGTGGCGCCTTACCTCGCCGGATTCACCGGCGCGGCGTCCTCGGGGCCCACGCTCGGAGAGGAGCTCGCCCGCCGGTTTCCAGATGAGGCGGGCGCCGGCGCGAAGATTGGGCACTACCTCGGGGCGCCCTGGCGGGTGGGTGTGGAGAGGCTGGGCGCGGGGGGCTACCTCGGCGTGGCGTTCGCGCTGCTCACTCCATTCATCCTGATGCGCCGCGGCCATCCTCCGGCCGTGGCCGCGCTGGCCGTCCTCGCGGGAGCCGCCCTGGCCGGCTGGAGCGCCGGCGTCCAGCTCACGCGCTACCTTTTCCCGGCCCTGCCCGCGGTCGCGCTCCTGGCGGCACAGGGCGCGGCCACTCTCGTGCGCGTGGCCCCCTCCACGTGGGAGGGGCTCGCGTGCGCCCTCGCGTGGCTTCTCCTCCACAACCTCTATCTCTTCGGCGTCTTCGTCGCCGCCATCAGCCCCTTCGGCGTGGTCTTCGGCGTGGAATCACCCCAGGACTACCTGGCCAGGAAGGTCGAGTACTACCCGGCCGCCGACTTCATCAACACGGCGCTGCCCGCCACGGCCCGGGTCCTGCTGGTCGGGGAGGGGAGGACGTACTACTTGCAGCGGGATCACGCCGCGAACACGCCGTTCGATCCGATCCTGCTGGAGGCGTACGCGGCCGAGTCGGTGAGGGAAGCGCGGAGACTCTCCGCGATCTTGAGGGATCACGGATTCACGCACCTTCTCGTGAGCCGGCGGGAGATGGGCAGAATCGCCCGGATGCTCGACCGGGACGACTACTTCGCCGGCGCGGATCCCGCCGTGGCCGGTGCCGCCCGCTCGCTCGTCTCGGGCGCCGGCGTGCGCACCGTCTTCGAGAAGGGAGGCGTCTCCGTGCTCGAGCTGGCGGGGGAGTGATCGCGCCGCCGCGGGAGAGCGCCTCTAGCCGGCCTTGCCCTTCGCGGGCGCCGGTGGCAGCAGCCCCTTCCTGCGCAGCTTCGCCCTCTTGGCGCGGCGGTGCCGGCGCTGGTTGATCTCGGTCTGTCTGGTTCCCTTGCCCATGAGCCTCGCTCTCAGTTCACCCAGCCCGCCTCGGGCCTCCCGGGCTGCGCTTCGCGCGAGAGGACCAGCTGCTGGAGCTTGGTTTCCATCATGTCCGTCAGCTTGAGGCAGCGTTGCCTCACATCGTCCACTTCCAGAAGGGACTGCCTCAGCGCCGGCGGCAGCCCCGCGTGAAAGCATATGGAGTTCACGACGGCTTCGTAGGGAAGCCCCTCCTTCACCGCCGCCATCGAGAACGACTTCTCGGACAGCTCGTGCACCAGCACGGCGCACGCCCCGATGAGGCGGACGAGTTCGTCCCGGTTGGTGGGATCGAGATCCCCGGGCATCGTTTCCTCGATGGAACGGATCCGCGCGGTCCGGTAAGGGTGATCGCTCACGATGTCGCCGAGAGAGACCTTCCGCACGCCGATCAGCTCAAGGCCGTAGCGCCCGTCTTCCGTCTTCACCACATCGGTCATCCGACCCAGGCAGCCCACGGGATGATAGGCGGGGTTGCCGTCGTAGTCGCGCTCCCAGCCCGGCAGCAGCAGCGCCATGGCGATGCAGCCATCGCCCCGCACGGCGTCGGCAGCCATGGCCTTGTAGCGCTCCTCGAAGATGTGGAGGGGGAGGACCGTCCGCGGGAAGAGCACGACGTTCGGAAGCGGAAACACCGGCGCCGTCTCGGGGACCTCCCACTCGGCGCCCTTCGAAGGCATCACGCGCGCATTATACAGCATCGCCTCCCGCCGCCCCGTGCGTCGCTCAGGGCGCTCCGGGGACGGCCACGCCTCCGGTGCGCGGCTGGTAGCGGCGGCCGCCCGCGATAAGGAGATACTCGAGGCGGTGCCGCTCGACGAACGCCGCGGCGTTCATCTCCTGCATCTCACGGCGGACGGCCGCGGCCACGCGCCCCGCGCGCTCCGCGTCCGCGTACACCCGGGCTGAGCACACGGACGCGTCGGGGAGGAAGGCGACGAGGACCACTCTTGCGTCGGTGACGGCCGTCCTCACGTCGAAGATCCGTGCGGCCGCGGCGGCCAGGCGGCGCCGGGTGAGAGGCGCGGGCATCAGAATTCTTTCCTTCAATCCGAGGCTGATCCCGAAGCGGTCGCGGGCGGCGTCCTCCAGGAGGGAGACCAGCCGGGCCGCGCGCACACGCGCGTCGAGGGGGCTCCGTCTTGGGTCCCAGGGGGCCGCGCTGGACGCCGCCACCGCCACGTCCCACGCTCCGCGCTCAACGTGATCGATGTCCCCCTTCACAACCGCGGCGCGCGCGGGGCCGAAGCGCAGCAGCGTCTGGGCGGCGCGGACCGCTCGAGCCAGCGTGGCGAGCGCGCGCGCCTCGAGGGAAGCGTCCGCCGGACTCTCCGCCGCCGCGGCCCGGCGGTCGCCGTGAGGAGGTTGGATGCAGGCGTCTGCGGAGCCGGCGCGGTGGGCATCCGGCAGGGCCTGAGCGCCCCGTGGGATGCGGCCGTCCCCGGCGTCGTAGCCGGCGCGGCGCAGTCTGTCGAAGAGGACCGGATGGACGAGGAGGTCGTTGAGGCTCTGCGCCACCTCCCCGATCTCGGGATAGTCCCGGAGATCGTCCTTGCGGCAGCGCAGGGGCAGGAAGCCTTCCGTGTACAGGAGGGCATGGACGATCTCGTGCGCCACGGTGATCTCGGGAGCGCCGGACCTGAGATAGATGACCAATCGTCTCCGGCCCGGGACGAAGACGCCGCGTGTCAGCGGGTCCGCCGCACGGGCGAGGCGGCGGATGTCCTTGTAGACCAGGAGGCGATGGGCGTGCGCGCGCAGGCGGTTGTGCAGCCCGACGACGCGGGCCGAATACTCGGTCCCGAGGATGCGGACGCGGGGGCGCGTGATCTTCTGGAGAAGGGCCATCAAAGACGAACCCCGGCGCGAGGGCGAAGCACGCCGGGGCCTATCACGCGGAGACTACTTGCGGAAACGGGACGGGAACTCCTCCGGGAACTCCTTGTCGGTGTGGATGGCCTTGGCTCTCTCGATGAGGAGCGTCTCGTCCTCGACGTTGTTCGGATCGGGAACGCAGCAGTCCACCGGACAGACGGCCGCGCACTGCTCGGCGTCGTGGAATCCGACGCACTCCGTGCACAGCTCGGGGTCGATGACGTAGATATCTTCCTGCTCGCTGATGGCCTGGTTGGGACACTCCGGCTCGCATGCGCCGCAGCTGATGCACTCCTCGGTGATCATCGTGGCCATGGTGGGGTACCTCCAGTCCTGAGGTCCAGGCCGCGCGATGGCGGCGGCGCGCGACGCGCCTGCCGCCTGTGGGCCCGGGAATGGGATAAGTATAGAGGCCGGCCGGATGCGGAATCAAGGCGACGGATGGGCGCGGCTGCGTTGACCTCGGCCTCGCCGGCATCGTATAGTCGCGCGCCTTCACGGTGCGCCCGACGGGCGCCGTCCATCGCGCCGCCGGACCGAAATGACTGACCCGACCCGACCCAAGCCTCCACGCCCCGTGGTTCCTCCGCCGATCATCGGCGGGAAGGCCGTGCGCCCGGCCGCCCCGGCGCCCGCCACGGGAGGCGATGCGCCCGGCGAATCCGGGCCGGCGCTCTCGGAGCCGGAGGCCTCCGGAGCCGCTCCGCCTCCGTCCGAGCCGGCCGCGGCCCACGCCGCCGCACCAGCCCCGGCGCCGCCGGCTCCGACCGGTGAGAAGCCGAAGCCGCCGCGGCCCGTCGTCCCTCCGCCCACCACGGTGGCTCTTGCCGGGGGTGACGCCGCGCCTCGTCCCGCCCCGCCCGTGAAGCCACCACCGGTCGCCGGCTCCGCTCCAGGCAGGCCGGCGCCACCCGTCAGACCCGCTCCCGTGACGGGATCGAGGCCTGCGCCCGTGGCTGGCGCGAGGGTCGCACCTGGGGCCGCACCGGCAGCCGCCGCCGCGGCGGCCCCGAAGGCCTCGCAGGCCCCTGTCGCGGCCGAGGACGTCGCGACGCAGCGGTCTCTGATCCTTTCGCTTCTCGAGGAGAAGAAGCTCCTCGGTGAGCCCGTGACTATCGGGCTGGACACGAAGGAGATCGAGTTCACGGGCCTCGTCATCCGGATCGTCCCGCACGAAGGGTTCGCCGTGCTCGAGAACGTTGACGGCCGGCGCAGGGGCCTGTGGTACATTCTCGGAGGCACCCTCAAGACGCGGGACGGCCAGGTGCTCAAGCTCCCCATGGACGGCCTCGCCCGGTAGGAACGAGGTGCCTGGCCGCGACGGCGGCCGCGAGCTTCGACCCACGGGGCCATTCCACGCTGTGTTATCCTGCCGCGCGTTTTTCGCGACTTCGGCCCGGAACCCATCGTCATGAAGCACCAGCCCTTCATTGCCGCGGAAGCACGGCTCCCCGAATTCACCCTCCGCGCCGTCGTCCTCGGGATCGTCCAGGCCGTCATCCTGGGTGCGGCGAACGCGTACCTGGGCATGAAGGCGGGCCAGACGATCGCGGCGACGTTTCCGGCGGCCGTGGTCTCGATGCT
>CAYNUH010000083.1:0-13943 GCA_964400605.1 uncultured Acidobacteriota bacterium
GCGAGGCGCCCTCCCGCGTCTTCCACGTCGAACACGACGCGGCCGAGGTGCTCGAGGTTGACCTGGTGCACGATGCCTGTGTCGGGCGGGACGACCCTGAAGTTGCTGAAGGCCGACTGGCCCCAACGGAGGAAGGCGTAGCGCTCCCGGTTGCGATCGAACTCCTTGCGGGCGTTGATCTG
Organism: uncultured Acidobacteriota bacterium; assembly: GCA_964400605.1. Lineage (GTDB taxonomy): Bacteria > Acidobacteriota > Polarisedimenticolia > JACPZX01 > JACPZX01 > CAYNUH01. The sequence continues at coordinate 183 of CAYNUH010000083.1, forward strand.
GAACGAGTCGGCGGTGCCGAAGTAGTCCACCTGCACCGAGTGATCGATGACCAGCTCGGAGGGCAGCAGCGGGTTGATCCGGGCGGGGTCGGCGCCCAGGGCGGCCAGCGCGTCGCGCATCGCGGCGAGGTCCACGAGGACGGGCACGCCTGTGAAATCCTGGAGAAGCACCCGGGCGGGCGTGAAGGCGATCTCCCGCTCCGGCCCGGAGCCGGGAGCCCAGCGGGCGAGGGCCTCGATGTCGCCGGCGTGCACGGACCTGCCGTTCTCGGTGCGAAGGAGGTTTTCCAGCAAGATCTTGACGGAGTAGGGCAGTCGCTGGACGCCGAAGCCCCGCTTCTCGAGGGGCTCCAGGCTGAAGAAGGAATAGGCGATGCCCGCGGCGGCCAGACTGGCTCGGGTGCCGAACGTGTCGCGCGTGGTCTTCGTCATCCGTCCCCTGTCCTCATCACGGACCTGGAGGAGGCTGCAGGAGGGCCCTCACCTCGGCGAGTTCCGGATGCTCGGGATCGAGCCCGGCGGCGAGGTCGATCTCGGTGCCGGCGCTCGCCTTCTCTCCCGCCGCGGCGTGGAGGCGCGCGAGGAGAAGGTGGGCGTCCGGGCTTTCGGCGGCTGCGATGGATCGGGACAGCGCGGCCACCGCCCCGGCCGGGTTCCCCTGCGCGGCCAGGATGCGGCCGCGCAGCAACTGGAGCCTCCACCCGTCCGGGCAGGATGCCTCCGGGATCTGATCGAGGCGGGACAGGGCCTCGTCCAGCCGCCCCGCATCGAACATCTCGAACGCCAGGGCCTTCAGCAGGGCGGGAGATAGGCGGTTCATCACCAGTCCCTTCTCCAGGGTGGCCACCCGTCTATCGGGGTCCGGCTCCTGGATCCCCCGCACGAGGATCTCGTAGAGCGGGAGCGGTGGATCGCTGATGGAGCCGAGCGTGCTCGGGGCCGGGACCGAGACGCGGGAGTCGTCCTGCACGGCCCCCTCCAGCGCCAGGGGATCCATGAGGCTGAAGATCCCGGCCAGGGTCCCGGGCCGCTTCCCTCCCCAGATCTGCCGCGCGGCGTCCACGTCGAGAAGCCGGGCGCTCACCACCACGCCGTCTTTGGGATCGTACGTGTACGAGCCGGTGACGAAGCGGCTTGCCCTCACGGCGGCGGCCAGCCGGAGCGTGGAGGCCAGGGTCGGTTGTGTCCCCGGGGGGAAGGCGAGGGAGTCGAGCGCCTGGACCCTCTCCTCCCGCGTGACCGTCCTCATGCCGAGCAGCTCGAAGCGGTCGGCCAGGCTCGAGGCGAGCGCCTCGCTGAGCCAGTTGAGGCTCCGCTCGGCGGAGAGGTTTTCGAACGGCATCACCAGGTAGCGGCGCGGGGCGGCAGCGGAGGACTCCGCGGCGGCGAGCAGCAGCGCGGCGGTGAGCGTGACGCAGGACGGCGCGCCTCTCCCGTGCCGCAGCGTCACTCCGCCGCCCTCTCCCTCTGGGGGCGCCGCACGACGCTCCGGTCATTCTCGGCGTGGCAGCGGCCGAAGAACATCTTTCCCGCGGCGGTCTGCACCACGCTGGTGATGGTCACGTCCACGGTCTTGCCCACCTGCTTGGAGGCCGCGTTGACCACCACCATGGTCCCGTCATCGAGGTAGGCCACCCCCTGATCCGGCTCCTTCCCCTCCTTGACCAGGAAGACCTTCATGGTCTCACCGGGGAGGACGACCGGCTTGAGGGAGTTGGCCAGCTCGTTGATGTTCAGCACCTCGATGCCGCTGAGCTGCGCGACCTTGTTGAGGTTGAAGTCGTTGGTGACGATCTTGGCGCGGATGGCGCGGGCCAGCTCGATGAGCTTCTGGTCCACCTCCCTCACGTCGGGGAAGTCCGCGTCGGTGACCCTCACCTTGATGTGGGGGTTCTTCTTGATGCGCTGGAGAATGTCGAGTCCTTTGCGGCCCCGGTTGCGCTTGAGAGGATCCGACGAGTCGGCCACGTACTGCAGCTCCCGCAGCACGAACTGCGGCACCACGAGGGTGCCGTCGAGGAACCCCGTCTCCGCCACGTCGGCGATCCGTCCGTCGATGATCACGCTCGTGTCGAGGATCTTGTTGATCGTCTCGTCCGGGGCCTTCTCGCGGAACAGGGACAGGAGCTGCTCCGGCCGGAAACCCTGGGCCTTGACCGCGCCGATGACGCACCCCGCGTAGGCCAGGATCAGAAGAACCAAGGGGCGCATCAGATCCAGCGAGACCCCCGGCAACCTCCCCAGGGCGCCGGGCCCCGCGAAGCTCAGCAGCACGATGCCGACCGAGCTGCCCACCAGCAGCCCCGCGATCCCCCCCATCAGGACGCCGAAGGGGACCCGCCTCAGGCGCCACTCCGCCAGCACGGCCAGCGATCCGACGGCGAGCCCGGTGGCGGCGTTGACCACGAAGTTCGCCCATCCGGGAAGCGAGGCGAGGATGATCGGGGAGAGTGCGCCGCCCGTGACGCCGGTCACCAGGATGAAGGCGACCCTCAGCAGGTTCAAGACCACCTTTCGTCCCCCTCGCTCCGGGCGGGGGCGCCCGGACCCGCGATCGAAAACCGATCGAAATCTAGGGGACGCGCACGGCCGGTGCAAACGCCGAGCCCGTCGCGCACACTCCCTCTCGCTCCGCCCGGCAGTCGCTCATGAGGCCGGCCGAAGAAACCGTGATCTTTCCAGATTGTTCGGATTATTTCAAGCTTGTGCCGTGACGGCGGGAGTGGAGACCGCCCTTTCTCGGGGCGCCGCATCGCCCGCGCGTTGTTCAGGACGTCAGTCGAAGCGGGATCGCACGGGACGCGGGGCGCCTTCGCCGAGGTAGATCCGGGGCACGCGGGCGCCGATGCGGCAGAGGATCTCGTAGGGGATCGTCCTGCACAAGCGGGCCAGGTCCCACGCGGTGATCGTTTCGCCGCCTTGCTCCCCGAGGATCGTCACCTCGTCGCCCTCCTCCGCCTGGGGGACATCCGTCACGTCCACCATGGCGAGGTCCATGCTGATCGCCCCGGCGAACGGGGCGCGGCGGCCCCGGACCAGGACCACGCCGCCGTCGTGCAGGAGGCGGTTGACGCCGTCGTCGTAACCGGCCGCGATGGTGGCGATGCGGCTGTCGCGCGGAGCGCGGAAGGCGGCGCCGTAGCCGAGGGGCGTCCCCGCGGAGACCTCCTTGAGCATCACGACGCGCGTGCGCAGCGAGAGCGCGGGCGCGAGCTCGCCCGGCGGCGACCCGTCGGACGGCCGGAGGCCGTACAGGGCCAGCCCGGGGCGCACCATGTCGAGCCACGTGGGGGGGTGGTGGAAGATCCCGCCGCTGTTGGCGATGTGGACCATGTGCGGCGAGAGCCCGCGGCGCCGGATCTCCTCGAGGGCCGAGGAGAACACTCTGAGCTGATCGGCCACTTCAGGGCTGGACTCCAGGTCGCCGGTGGCCAGGGTGGTGAAGACACCTTGAAGCGCCGGCTCCGGCAGGGCGGCGATCCGGTCGAGCGCCGGGCCGAGATCCTGCGGAAGGATGCCGAGCCTCCCCATGCCGGTGTCGAGCTTCAGATGGAAAGGGATGGGCTGCGAGAGGCGGCGCCGGGCCTCGAGGATGGTCGAGAGGGTGGCGGGGGAGTATACGGCGGGCGTCAGCCGGCCCTCGACCATCATCGAGATCTGGCCGGCCCCGAAAGCGCCGAGGACGAGGATGGGCCTTTCGATGCCGGCGCGGCGCAGCTCCAGGCCCTCCTCGACCATGGCCACGCCGAAGTGATCCACGCCCTCTTTCTGGAGCCGGCGCGCCACCGCGACGGCGCCGTGGCCGTAAGCGTCAGCCTTCACCACCGCGAGGATCTTCCGCGAGGCGCCCGTACGGGCCCGAACGGCGCGCAGGTTGGACGCGACGGCGTCCAGGTCCACCTCGGCCCAGACGGGCCGGCGGCCCGAGAGGTGGGCTTCCAGGTCGCGCGATGAGGGAATGGGTGCCTCCTCTCAGAGGGGGACGATGTTGAAGTCGGGGTTCTCGAAGCGGGTGTAGTCGCGGATGAAGATCAGGTCGATCTTGCCCGTGGGCCCGTTGCGCTGCTTGGCGATGTTGATCTCGGCCAGGCCCTGAGCCTCGATCTTGTCGGGCTTGTAGTACTCCTCCCTGTAGATGAGCAAGACCACGTCAGCGTCCTGCTCGATGGCGCCGGACTCGCGCAGATCGGAGAGCTGCGGGCGGTGGTCGCCCCCCCGCTGCTCGGGGGCGCGGGAGAGCTGCGAGACGGCGATGATGGGGATGCCCAGTTCCTTGGCGAGGCCCTTGAGGGATCGGGATATCTCGGAGATCTCCTGGTTCCGGTTCTCGTAGCGGTCCCGCCCTCGCATGAGCTGCAGGTAGTCCACCACGAGGAGGTCCAGTCCCTTCTCCGCCTTCAGCCGGCGCGCCTTGGCGCGCATCTCGAAGGCGGTCATGCCCGCCGTGTCGTCCACGTAGATGGGCGATTCCACCAGCTCGCCGAAGGCGAGGTTCAGCTTCGTCCACTCCTCGCGGCCCAGCCGGCCGGTGCGAAGCTGGTGGGCGTCCACGCGCGCCTGGCCGCACAGCATCCTCAAGAAAACCTGCTCGCGGGACATCTCCAGGGAGAAGATGCCGGCGTGCCGCCCCAGCCGGACGCCCGCGTGCTGCGCGACGTTGAGGGCGAAGGCCGTCTTTCCCATCGAGGGGCGCCCGGCCACGATGACGAGGTCGGCGTTCTGAAGCCCCGACGTCAGCTCGTCGAGCCGCTCGAAGCCCGTGGCGAGGCCCGTGACCAGCTCCTGGTGCTTCTGGACCCGATCGAGGTACTCCATCGTCGGCTTCGCCACCTCCCGGAGGTGGACGAAGCTCGAGCGAAGCTGTCCTTCGGCCAGCGAGAAGATCTCCTTCTCCGCCTCGTCCAGGAGCGCCGCCGCTTCGTCCTGCCCCTCGAAGCAGCGGTTGAGGATCTTGTTGGCCGACCCGATCAGGTTCCGGAGGACGGCCTTCTCCTTCACGATGCGCGCGTAGTGCTCCACGTTCGCGCTGCGCGGCACGCCGTCCAGCAGGGAGGAGATGTACGGGGCGCCGCCCACGGTCTCCAGCTTCCCCTCCCGCGCCAGCTCGTCCTTCAGGGTGACCGCGTCGATGGCGCCGCTGCTGTCGCTGAGGGCGGACATCACGCGGAAGATGGTCCTGTGGCCCTCCCGGTAGAAATCGTCCTCGGTGAGGATCTCCTGCGCCTGGTTCAGCGCGCGGTTCTCGATGAGGATGGCCCCCAGGACGGATCGCTCCGCCTCGAGGTTGTGGGGGAGCGTGCGTTCGAGGGTGATGTCGCCCATCGTCTCGGCGGCGCCAGCGGTCACACGGGGTTGCAGGACAACAGGCAGGGACTTCTTCCGCCCGAGGTCATCCTCGGACGGACGCGAACTATAGCACAGCGGGGCGCCGGCGCGGCTCGAAGGTATCAGGCGCCGATGGCGCCGGCGGCGAGTGGGCGGCGGGCGCTCCTACGGCGACTCGATCACCTGCGTGTTGGCGAGCCGGTCGCCCCAGCGGCGCCCCTTGTCGTCGGTGAGGATCAGCACGAGCTCGATGATGAGCAGAGCCACGGATACCAGCGCCACGGGGACCACCAGGATCAGGATCAGGATCCAGCCCAGCACCGGGATCAGAAGCAGCGGCCACAGGATCGCGGAGACCACCAGCGGGAAGTTGCGCTTCACCGATGCGAGGAGGTCCACGGGCGATCCGTCCAGCATGACCGGCCGCAGCTTGACCAGTTTTTTCCCCACGGAGCGATGGTCCATGAAGTCGATGTCCAGCCCGTCCCGCACGAGCCAGTAAACCGCGGCGAGGAGGGCGCCCACGAACGGGATGAGGGCGAGAAGAACCCCGACCACCACGTCGATGATGACGGCGACGAACCTCTTGACGAGGTCCGGCTTCGCGAGAACTCTCGGCTCTTCCATGGGCGTTTCTCCCGCGGCGCCCGCATGATACAGTCTCGACAGGTCGGAGGAGAAGAGACGGTCGCCGCGGGGGAAACCCCGGGGAGGAAAGTCCGAACTCCGCAGGGCAGCGTGCTGGGTAACGCCCAGTCGGCGCAAGCCGAAGGAAAGTGCCACAGAAAACACACCGCCCAAGCGCCCCGGGCCTCCGGGTCCGATGGCGACGGCAAGGGTGAAAAGGTGCGGTAAGAGCGCACCGCGCCCCCGGTGACGGGGGTGGCTCGGTAAACCCCACGCGGAGCAAGAGCAAATAGGGGAGATGCCAAGGGGTGGCCCGCCCTGACGCTCCCGGGTAGCTCGCTGGACCCGTCGGGCAACCGCCGGGCTAGAGGAATGACCGTCGCCCGGGGCGCGAGCCCCGGGAACAGAATTCGGCTTACCTTCTCCCCCGACCATTTCATGCGTCCAAGGCCGGAACCGGTGCGGCGGCGGACGGGGAGGGCGTCTGAAAGAAAGGATCCTGCGGGCGGCGGACGACCTCCGCGGCGACATCCTCGCCATCAGCCGCGACCTGCACGACCATCCCGAGCTCAGCCTCGAGGAGCACCGATCCTCCGCGCTCCTGGTGAAAACCCTGGCGGAGGGGGGGTTCGAGGTGGTATCGGGGGTCGCGGGCCTTCCCACCGCGTTCGTGGCGCGCCTGCGGGGCGCGGGATCCCGGCCGCGCGTCGCGATCCTTGCCGAGTACGACGCGCTGCCCGGCATCGGGCACGGCTGCGCCCACAACCTCATCGCAGCGGCGGGGGTGGGAGCCGGCCTCACCCTGGCCCGCGCCGCGGCCGGGCAGGGGGGCGGTCCGGACCTGCCGGGGGAGATCCTCGTCATCGGCACTCCCGCCGAAGAGACTGTCGGGGGCAAGGTGATCCTGGCGGAGAACGGGGTCTTCGACGGCCTCGACGCCGCCATGATGGTCCATGCCGGATCCGAATGGCGCGCCTTCGCCGACTCGCTGGCCTGCGCGTCGCTCCAGGTGACCTACCTCGGACGTGAGTCGCACGCGGCGGCCTGGCCTGAGAAGGGCATCAACGCCCTCGACGCCCTGATTCTGCTCTTCGTCTCCCTCGACATGATGAAGAAGCGCCTCGGCAGGGAGGTCGTGATCCCGGGCGTCATCCTGGAGGGCGGCGTGCGGCCCAACATCGTTCCGGCGCGCGCGGTGGGGGCCTTCTCCTTGCGCGCCGCGACGGCGGCCCGCCGCGACGAGGTCCGCGCCGAGTTCGAGAAGGCCGCCCGCGCCATCGGAGAGGCGTCCGGCTGCGGCGTGGAGATCCGCCAGACCGACCGCCCCTACGACGAGATGGCGACGAACCGGGCGCTGGCCGGCCGGTTCGCGGAGCACCTTGCGATGATGGGCGTCAGGATCGTGGACGGGCCCCGCCAGAACAAGGGATCCCTGGACATGGGCAACGTCAGCCGCCTCGTCCCCTCCATCCATCCCTTCGTCGCCATTGCCGACGCCGACATTCCCTCTCACTCCGCCGGCTTCGCCGCCGCATCGATCTCGACGCGCGGGGAGGAGGCGTTGATGACGGCGGTGAAGGCGCTGGCGCTCACGGCGCTCGACGTCCTCCGCGATCCCGTTCTCCTCAGGTCGGCGCGGGAGGAGTTCGAGTCGGAGATCGACCGGAGGCGCCCCTCTTGACGGCGAGGCCCCTGAAGCCCGGCGAGCCGATCGCCGTCGTGGCCGTGTCCGGACCCGTCTCGCGCGAGCGGCTCGAGAAGGGGATCCGCTTCCTCCGGAGCGCCGGCCATCCGGTGGAGAAGGCCCCGGGAATCCTGGCGCGGCGGGGCTTCCTCGCGGGGAACGACCACCACGCAGGGATCCTGGCGCGGCGAGGCTTCCTGGCGGGGAACGACGGCCATCGCGCCGCCGGGTTGAACGCCGCGATCCGGCGCCGCGACGGAAGCGCCATCTTTTTCGCGCGGGGCGGGTGGGGCGCCGCGCGGATCCTCGACCGGATCGATCTGGCGGCGCTGCGTGCGAGGCCCCGGGTGCTCCTGGGATACAGCGACCTCACATCCCTCTTCATGGCGCTGCAGAGGCCGCGGCGGCCGTACCCCGTGCGCTACGGCCCCTTCGTGGCGGAGCTCGGTGATCGCGGCGCCTACAACGCCGCCTCGCTGCGAGAGGCCCTCTACCTGCCTTCCCCCCGGATCGAGCACCCTCTCCGGGGCTGCCGCGTGCTGCGCCCGGGCCGGGGGCGGGGGACGCTCATCGGCGGGTGCCTGACGCTCCTCGTCGGCCTGCTCGGCACGCGCTACGACACTCCGTGGGACGGATGCGTGCTTTTCTGGGAGGACCTCAACGAGCCGCCCTACAGGCTGGACAGGATGCTCACGCAGCTACGGCTCGCGGGGAAGCTCCGGAACCTCGCCGGCATGATCGTGGGCCGCCTCATAGGCTGCGACGCCAAGCCACCCACACCGGGGCTGCCGCTTGCGGAGATCATCGCGGACGCCACGGCCGGGACGCGCTACCCGATCGTGACCGACTTCCCCGCCGGTCACATACCGCACAAGAGGACGCTCCTCCTGGGCGTGCCGGCCACGCTCGACACCCGCCGGCGCCGATTGGTCCTCGAGACAGCCTGAGGGCGACCCGGAGGTCGCGGGTTCAGATCGAGCCCCCGCTACCACAAGCCCCACACCGTGGGACGAAACCGGAAGGAGGGGCAAGCGCCAGGGGGCCTGTCCAGTCAATCCCTCCTTGACCCCCGCCACGATTGGGCGTATAGGAAGCTGGTGTTTCTTCAAGTCTTCCATCCGAAGCGAGCCGCGCAAGGAAGGCTCGAAAACCGGCCACAACTGTCCCCCTGACGAACACGCCGGGGCGGTGGATCCCGGCAGCGCGGACAATGTCGCGAGTTCTGCAGGGAAGGAAGGGGAGATCATTATGAGAGTCCGCAGTGCTATCGTGTCTCTGTCCCTCTGCCTCGCGGCCATTCCGGCGGCCGCGCAGCAGGCGCAAGCCGGAAAACGGGTGTCGCTGCTCGCCAGGCTCGACACCCGATCCAAGTACTCGGCCTCCTGGGGATACTCGGCCGGCGGCCGGGAGTACGCCCTGGTCGGCGAGAGAATGGGGACCTTGTTCGTGGACGTGACCGACCCGACACATCCCGTGGAGGTCGCTTTCGTCCCGGGCAACGAATCCGAGGTCAGAGAGATGAAGACCTGGCGGAACTACGCGTACATCAGCACCGATGGGTATCGCGATCCGAATGGCGCCGTCAGTCCGGCTCCTATCCAGATCGTGGATCTCTCCGGCCTGCCGTTCTCCGTCCAGCTGGTGAACACCATCACGGCGCCTTTCGCCACGACACACACGCTCTGGATCGACGAGGACGGCTTCCTCTACGCGAACGCCACCCAGTCGTTCACCGAGCCAGTCACGGGCATGCGGATCTTCTCGCTCGCCGATCCCGTGAATCCGGTCCAGGTCGGCCGGCACAACGTCGGGAACTTCAGCGATCTCGTTCACGACATTTACGTTCGCGACGCGATCGGCTACGCCGCGATCATGTTCCGGCAGAAGGTCGAGATCCTCGACCTGGCCGATAGAAGCAACCCCGTCGTGATTGGCTCGTTCCCGACCCCCGATCCCTTGACCCATAACACATGGCTCGCGGACAACGGCCGCGTGCTCGGGGTAACGGATGAAGCGACCGGGGCCCCGGTCGTGTTCTACGACGTCACGAACCCCGCGGCGCCGATTCTCCTCTCGAAGTTCTTCGGTCCCATCAGGCAGCACCAGAATTCCACCGCGCACAACGTTCGTATCAAGGAGGATCTCGCCGTCGTCTCGTGGTACACGGAAGGCGTGCGCTTCGTGGACATCTCCGATCCGACGCTTCCGGTTGAGGTCGGGTACTACGACACCTTCCCGGGCTCGCCTGGGAGCGCGATCGGTTTCGACGGTGCGTGGGACGTTTATCCGTTCTTCGCATCGGGAACCGTGATGGCGAGCGACATCACGGGCGGTCTCTTTCTCCTCTCGTTCTCCGGGCAGTACGGCGTCCTCACCGGAACGGTTCGCGACGCGGAGACCCTGGCGCCGATCGCCGGCGCGAGCATCAAGGAAACGGCCAACGGATCCGCCGTTGTCTCGGATGCTGATGGACGGTACGGGATCGACGCCGATCCGGGCGCCGTCGAGCTCCTGGTGAGCGCGTCGGGGTACCAGACGACGCAGGTCCAGGCCGTCGCGCCGCTGCGGGCCCGGCAGACTGTCGACGTGCTGCTGACCCGCGTCGCTACGGGGCAGCACTGAGCCTCACCGGTCAAGGCGAGGAGTGCGATGTGGCCCCCAGACTGTGGATTCGCCGATCTGGAGTGATTTGATCTCAGCCGGCGGTCGAATCGGGTCAACACCTGTCCGTCGGCGGACACATTCGGAGGGTCACGTCGTAGATTTCCTGCAAGAGAAGGAGGGCGTTGGTACCCCCTGTCTCGGATGTCTGGGCGCCATCAGATCGGGCCCCCGCTACCAAGACCTCATGAACCTCCCGGCCGCGGGTCCTCGCGGTCGGAGGAAACGTCTCTCAACGAGGCGGCCTTCCTGCAGGTCGGCCTCTCTGAGACGAAGGGTCTCAAGCCAAGCGGCTTTCTCTCAGGTGACGAGTTTCAGGGGGGACGCCCTCGCGAACCGCCCGAAGTCGGCATCTCTCGTGATGAGGGGAACACCGCTGTCCACGCAGCACTGCGCGATCAGAGCGTCCGCGAGGCGCGCCTTCCGGCCCGTGGCGAGGATCGCGGCTCGCAGAGCTCCCGCACGTTCCCAGTAGCCTCCCGTAATCGGCAGCAGCGGCAACTCCTTGAACGTGCCGAGCGTCCGCCGGGGAAGCTTCGGATCGCTCAACAGTTCGGTGAGGACGACCGGCGGGAGGCAAGCTTGGCCCGTTTCCAGCGCGGCGTCTACAGCTTCAACGTCGCGACCGTGGTGGCCGGAGAGGTAGGCGATGAACGAGCTGGTATCGATGGCGATCATCGACGGTCTTCACGCAATCTCTTCCAGTCTATGGAGAAGGCGACCCGGCCTCTCAAACGGCGCAACCGCCGGTACGCCCGCGCGGCGGCGACCAGCTCGAGACCTCTCCGGACCGTCGCGGTGACGCCTTCACCCGTGGAACGCTGAGCTCTCCGTAGCAGTCCCTCGGATACCTCGACCGTCAGCTTTCTAATCGTTCGCATGCGGGAAGATTACCAGCATGGGGGCCAGTACGCAATACGGCGAATCGCTGGCCAACGCCCTGTGCCTGTGATGTCTGAAGGCTCCCCGGCCCGCTCCGCGCCAGTGCCGGGGGAGCGATGGAATCGCCCGCGCCCGCCCTCAGCGGCAGGGGATGAGGATCACGCGCTCGATTCCCGAGAAGGAGTAGCCGGGCGATCCCTCGACTCCGCCCACCACCGGCGTGGCGAAGTAGATGAAAGCCTGACCGATAGGGGGAGGGACGACGTCGCCGGCGCGCGAGCTCGCGACGGCAGCGATCAGGCACGAAGCCTCGGCGAACGATCCGGCTCCGTCGAAGACGCCCCGATAGACGTTGTAGGCCGAGGCGCCGGCCTCGGCGTCCCAGCGCAGCTCCACGCGATCGCCGGCCCCGCCCGCCAGCCGCAGCCCCGTGACGAGCGCGTCGGCGGCGTCGCAGGCGTCTCCGGCGAGATCGACGTCGCGATCGCCCTGGTCCGGATTGGGGGCCGCGGGACAGTTGTCCGCGGCGTCGAGAACTCCGTCGCCGTCCGCGTCGGGATCGGAGACGTCGGGGGCGCCGTCCTGGTCGTCATCGGTGTCGCAGGCATCCCCATCGCTATCCCCGTCGATGTCGCTCTGGGAGGGGTTGAAGGCGGCGGGACAGTTGTCCGAGGCGTCTCCGACTCCGTCGCCGTCGGCATCGTCCTGTGACGGGTTGGGGACGAAAGGCGCATTGTCCGCGTCGCCGCACCTGCCGTCGCCGTCGGCGTCGTCGAGAGCGTCGGCGGGGCACACGTCGCAGGAGTTCTCCACGGCGTCCGCGTCGTCATCGGGCAGGCCCGGCAGCGCCCGGGCGTCGCAGGAGTCCACGATCTGGAAGTCGTCCACCCCCGCCTCCACGATGGAGCCGCCGCCCTCGTCTGCGGCGATAAACCGCAGGCGCAGCGTGGGGGAGGGGGCCGGTAGGAAGGATCCGGCCGGGCGGTTGATGGCCGTCCACGCCGCCGCGGCGGCGGTGGTGCTCTCAATCGAGTTCCACGATCCCCCTCCGTCCGCGGAGCCGTCGACGCGCCAGGTGTCGGTGCCTGGGTTGGCTCCCGCGTCGTTCACGTACCAGCGGAAGTACGAGACGACGGGGTGCGCGAGAGCGCTCACGTTGTAGTCGGCGGTCAGGAGCGTCGTGCGCCCGCCGTCCACATCGTTGGCGCCGATGCTTCCCAGGGGCGATCCCTGGCCCGTCACGAAGGCCATGGTCCCGGGGGCCGGCGTGTGGTCGTCCTCCGGCTGAACGGCGCCGCCGCCCGATCCCACCGGGTTCACCCGCGTCCAGATCCCGGTCGAGGCCGTGTCGCCGGTGGCGCCCACCGTCCAGCCGGGATTGCTCTCCATGTCGGCCGCCACCGCCGCGGGCGGCAGCGTAAGATCGAGGAGCACGGTCTCTCCCTCGCCGGGCGAGGCTGCCGCACTCATGGGGACGCGGCCTGGTTGGGAGGCGATGATGGCGTAGCCTCCGCGCGGAACGGCCGGGAAGGAGTACTCACCGAGCGAGCCGGACGTTGCCGTGAGCGGTGTGCCCGCCAGTGAGACCGTGACGCCGGGAAGGGGGGCCCCTCCCGGGACCCTCGTGGTCCCGGATATCGATCCCGTGGGCAGGGGCGCCAGCAGGATGTCCACCCCGGCGCGCGGGCCGACCACTGCTGTCACCGGCAGAAAGGAGGCGTGGTAGCCGAAGGCGATGGAGGCCAGCGTGGCCGGCCCCGGGTCCGCGTCCACGGCGTAGCGGCCGTCGGCGCCGGCCGTCACGGAGACGGGCGTCCCGACCACCTGGATCGAGGCGCCCGGAATCGGGGCGAGCGTCACCGAGTCGCGCACGGTGCCGGTGAAGATCCCGTACTGCCCCGTGAAGGAGGCCAGGAAGAGCCCGCCGGAGATGTCGCTGGCCATGATCCTCCCCGACGGGAGGAAGGGATAGACGTCCCAGTCCCCATCGAACCCTCCGCTCGGCCCCGGGTAGGTGTCGTAGTACCCCACCTCCACGGGCAGCGTGGGATCCGAGATGTCGATGATCCGGAAACCTTCCGTGTACCAGGAGGCCACGGCCAGGTCTCCCCGGATCCGAACGTTATGGATGAGGGCGGCGGGCGCCCGCGCGTTCGGGCCGTTGAACTCGGCGACCTTCACCGGCGACGCGATGTCGGCCAGGTCGTACATCGTGAGGAAGCCGCCGGCGGTTTCGTCAGTTGTTGCGAGGTAGCGTGAGTCGGCGGTGAGCCACGTGTTGTGCGTCATCCTCTTCGGCGTGGCGAACGACGCGAGGACCGCGGGCGCGGTCCTATCCGAGAGGTCGAGGATGCTCACCAGGCCGTCGAAGATCTCGGCCGCGTAGCCCAGGTTCCCGCGCACATAGATGTCGTGGACGTAGCGCTCGGTGTAAACGCCCAACTCCACCGGGCTGATCGGATCGGCCAGGTAGAGGATGCGCATTCCCGCGTCCTGGCCCGAGTTCGTGGAGGTCCCGCAGGCGTATAGGAAGCCGTAGTCGTCGATCCAGAGCGTGTGGGCCGTCAGAAAGTTTTGCTTAT
>CAYNUH010000084.1:0-13598 GCA_964400605.1 uncultured Acidobacteriota bacterium
GCGTCATCGCGCGGTTCGAGGGGTACAAGGGCAAGTATCCGTACCACTGCCACATTCTCGAACATGAAGATCACGAGATGATGCGGCAGTTCCAGACGGTGTTGTGCGGGGACGCGGAGATCGACGCGCCCGCCGAAGCGTGCGACGACGGCGCCGCCAACGGGACGGCCGGCTCCTGCTGCTCCGCCTCGTGCACGCCGCTCGCCGCAGGGACGGCCTGCGAGGACGGCGACGCCTGCACGCTGAACGATGAGTGCCAGGCCGGGATCTGCGTCGCCGGCACGCCCGCGGCGCCGCCGGCCGAAGTGTCGAACGCTCAGTTCGCGGCGGACGGGACGACCATCAGCTGGGACCCCATCCCAGGCATGCCCGCGGGAACGGTCTACGATATCGCTCGAGGGATCGCGGGCGAGCTCCCCGTGGGCGCCGGCGCCTCGGAGACGTGCTTCGTGAGCGGAGCGGCCGCCGGACCGGCCTCGGACAGCGCCACGCCGGCCGTGGGGCATGCCCTCTGGTACCTGGTGAGGGGGCGGCACGGCTGCGGAGCGGGAACATACGGATACGGGGCCGCCAACGGAGTCCCGACGACGGAGCGGATCACGGTGGTGTGCCCATAGGGTCGGGTCGGCGCGTCGTCAGGGGCTCTCCGGCCCGCCCGGCAGCCGGTACGTGATCTCCAGGACTGGCCGCAGCAGCGGATCGGGATGATCCCTGCTGGCGAAGCTCTTGACGGTCTGCGGCGTCTGTTCGTCCCCGATCAGGATCCAGCCGAAGTTCTGCGCGGGGCCCGCGCTCCACAGGCGGGCGTCGGCCTCCAGATGCACGGTGCTCTTCCACGTGTAGAAGCCGGAGCCGCTGACCTCCAGTTCGGCGCTGGCCCTGCCGATGAACTGGCCCCCATCGTGGGCCCAGAAATCGGAGTCCCAGAAGGTATGGATCCATGTGGCGTCGCCGGGTCCGGAAGGCGCACCCCCACCCCCGGAGCTCGATGTGGAGCCCTCCCCCCAGTCGGCCAGCACACGGTGCAGACGGATGACGCGCGACTCGGGGTTGCTCGGAGTCATGAAGAGCGTCAGCGAGACGCCCTCGATGATGGCGCGGTCGGGCAGCGCCCCGGTCACGTCGAAGGTAACGAGGGCGCGCCGGAGACCGTTCGATTGCTGCGCCGTGCGGCCGACGAACATCACCGGGCCGGCGCCGTTGGCCAGCGCGCCCTCCGGGTGCTCGATGAGAGTGGCATCCCGGGTCGCCTCGAGGTTCATTGTCGCCGCCACGCCGCAGGGCGACGCGCCCAGCAGCACGGTCATCAAGACGATGGTGGCGCGCATGCTCTTCCCCCCTCGACGGCCGCGGACCCGGGCCCAGGGCTCATGAATCGGCTTTCCTGAATGTACGGTCGGAGCCCCGGTCGGGCAACCGTTCGGTCCGTCGGAACGTGTACAGGAGGCCGACCTCCTAGCGCCCCGGCGAGGTGAGTCTCGCTCATTGCGGCGTACCTCAGCCTCTCCGGTCTCGGCCAGGGAGGATCGGTGCAGATCGTCGTGGTCGAAGGAGAGGTGATAACGGTGACCACGACCATCGGGGTGACCCCCGATCAGGTGGCCGCCGCCCTTTGACAGAGGACGGCCGTTTCGCTAGGCTCCGTTCCCGGAGAGCTGGCGATCCTGGGGGGCCGCTGGCTCTTCGTGTTTTTCGCCGAGGCGCGCCGGGGGAGGCGGGAGGGATGCGTTGCACGCCCGCGTCCTCGGCGGCGCCCTCAACGGCATCGATGTCCACCTCGTGCAGGTCGAGGTGGACATCTCGTCGGGGCTGCCCACCACTCGCACCGTCGGCCTGCCGGAGGCGGCGGCGCGCGAAGGGAACGAGCGCGTCCGCGCCGCCATCCAGAACTCGGGCCTGAACTTTCCCTGCAAGCGGATCATCGTCAATCTCGCGCCGGCCGACGTCCGCAAGAAGGGTTCCACCCTCGACCTCGCCGTGGCCGTGGCGATCGTGGCCGCGACGGCCGGGACCGACACCGCGGCGCTCGACGACGTTCTCCTCTACGGCGAGCTGGGCCTCGACGGGCGCATCCGTCCCGTTCCGGGAGCGCTGGCGGCCGCCATGGCGGCGCGCGAGGCGGGGCTTCGCGGCATCATCGTCCCGCCCGACAACGCCGCCGAGGCGGCGGCCGTCGGCGGAGCGGAGATCCTCCCAGCACGTGCCCTCGCCGACGTGGTCGCGCATCTCAGAGGGGAGAAGCCGCTCGTGCCCTTCACGCCCCCGGCGCCCACGGCGGGGGGGTCCGGCGCCCCCGCCCAGCGGGCGGGGATCGACCTCGCCGACGTGAGGGGGCACTCGCTGCCGCGGCGCGCGCTGGAGATCGCCGCGGCCGGCGCCCACAACATCCTGCTGATCGGACCGCCCGGATCAGGCAAGACGATGCTGGCGCGGTGCCTTCCCGGGATCCTCCCGCCGCTCTCCCGCGAGGAGGCGATCGAGGTCACGCGCGTGCATGGCGCCATCGGCACTGGGCTCAGGACGGGGCTCATGCGCCAGCGGCCGTTCCGCTCGCCGCACCACACGGCCTCCACGGCGGCGCTCGTGGGCGGCGGGCACCTGGCCCGCCCCGGAGAGGTCAGCCTGGCGCACCACGGCGTCCTGTTCCTGGACGAGCTTCCCGAGTTCCGCCCGGAGGCGCTCGAGGCGATGCGCCAGCCGCTGGAGGAGGGGTTCGTGAGCGTGGCGCGATCGGCGAGGACGCTCCGGTACCCCGCGGCCTTCATGCTCGTGGGCGCCATGAACCCCTGCCGCTGCGGGCATCTCGGCGATCCACGAAAGGAGTGCCGCTGCACGCCGCGGTCGGTCCAGCGCTACCGGGGACGGATCTCGGGGCCTCTTCTCGATCGGATCGATCTCCACGTCGAAGTGCCGGGCGTGACGTACAGGGACCTCGCGGCGGCCGCGCCCGGCGAGGCGTCGGCGGTTGTGGCCGCGAGGATTCTCGCGGCGAGGGGACTCCAGGAGGGCCGCTTCGCGCGAACGCTTGGCGCGAGCGGCCGAGAGGTCGGCACGGGTGAGGAGCGAGGCGTGGGGTCGTCCGTCACCGCGCTGACGAACGCGCGCCTCACCCCGGCCGCGCTGAGGGAGTGCGCCGCCCCCGACGCCGCGGGGAAGAGGATCCTCGAGATGGCGATGTCCCGGCTCGTCCTCTCCGCCCGCGCGCACGATCGAATCCTCCGGGTCGCGCGGACGATCGCCGATCTCGAAGGGGCGGAGTTCGTGCGATCGGTTCACGTCGCCGAGGCGATCCAGTACCGATGTCTCGATCGGACGGTGGAGGTGGTGACGGCCCCGTCATGAACGCTGGATCCAGGCCGGGTCGCGTCGGCTGGCGGCGCTCCTTCGCACGACTGTCGTTCATGGGCTGGAGGCGGCGATGTCGCGGTGGGCGCTCTCGGCCCGCGCCCACGATCGGATCCTGAGGGTGGCGCGCACGATCGCCGATCTGGAAGGAGCCGCGCGCGTGAGTCTGGCGCACGTGGCGGAGGCGCTTCAGTACAGGTGCCTCGACAGGGCGGTGGAGGTGGTGACGGCCCCGCCGTGAGCCGCAGCTCCAGTGCGGCGGCCGACTTTGCAAGCCCCCGCGCGAACCTCGCCGACGCGTGAACCGCGTCCTTACCTCGCTCGCGACGGACCGCGAGTTGGCCGACGCCTCGCCCAGCGGGCCGGAGCGGGAGGTGTTGGCCTCATTCCGCGATGCCCCGGAGCGCTACGAGGCGCGCGGGTCGGAATTCGCAGGGACCACGCTCGCCGGCCTGGATCGGCGCCTCGCGCGCCTCGATCTCGGACGCAAGAACCGTGCGGGTTCAAATTCCGCCCCGGGCACCCTTCGATAGACAGGCGGCAGTTCGGAGTGCCGGTGCACCCCCCGGGCGATAGCGCGCTACAGGGCGCGGCTCTCCGGACCGCTGCTGGACCGCATTGATCTTCACGTGGAGGTGCCGGCAGTGCCGTTCAGGGATCTCGCGGCGGCAGCACCGGGGGAGACTGGCGCCGCCGTGGCCGCGCGCGTGCTCGCGGCGCGGGAGAGGCAGGCGGCGCGATACGACGGGGTCGGGCCACCCCGGGAGGTACAGAACCGGAGGTACGCTGGCGCCGGCTGTCATGCTGATGTGGAAGCGTCGCCTGACGGCCGCGAGGCTGGTCTAGACGCCGGGAGGCTGCAAGGTTCCGCGGAGGGCGGAGCCGGACGACTCCATCCGGCGCATCTCACGAACGCCCGGGCGCCGGCCGGGCTGATCCGAGCCGTCGCCGTGCCGGACGCCCAGGGCAGGCGGCTCCTCGAAGCGGCGATGGTGAGATTCGTCCTTTCCGCCCGGGTCCACGATCGGATCCTCCGCGTAGCCCGCACGATCGCCGATCTCGAGGGTGTCGCGAACGTCCGCTCCGTTCACATCGCCGAGGCGATCCAGTACCGATGCCTTGACCGGTCTGTCGGGTTCGTCCCGGTGGTCGTGCCATGAGGCTCGGGCGCCGCCGTCCTGGCGCGCCGCGTAGATCCGCGGCGAAACGTGAAGTCCTTCGAGCCCGCTGTTGACTCGCGAGGACGCGAGGTAATATTCTAGAGTTTTGTAGAGTTATAGATTTCTACGGGAGCACCCATGCAAGATCGCGGTCAGGCTGACGGGGAGGTGATGGAATCTCTCTACGAGCACCATGCGGAGATGTGCAAGGTTTTCTCCCACCCGACCCGCCTCAAGATCCTGAACATCCTCCGCAAGCGCGAGCTTGCGGTGGCAACGATCGCCGAGGTGCTGGGGATGGCACTCGGCACCGTGTCGCCGCACCTCCTCTTGATGAAGCGGCGGCGGGTGCTGCGGTCCCGAAAGCAGGGCAATCAGGTTTACTATCGTCTGGCCAACCCGAGGATGCTCAGCGCCCTCGACCTGATTCGGGAGATCCTCTGCGAGCAACTGAAGCAGGAGGGTCGTCTCGTGAACGAATTGAAAGAGGGTCGAGGGGGGAAGCGGAGGGGCAGCCGTGATTGAAAGACCGCTTCAGCACTTGGCGGCGATGTCGGTGAGGCACCCCTGGTGGGTGATCGGGGTCGTGGCCATCGCCACGCTGGCCTTTGCCGCCCCACTTGCCAAGATCACGATCGACACCGATCCGAAGCACATGCTGCCGGTGAACTCGCCCGTGCGGCAGTACAACGACCAGGTGGAGCGGGAGTTCGCCCTGCACGCCGATGTGATAGCCGTCGGCGTCGTCAACGACGGAGGAGTCGTCAACCAACAGACCCTTGCGCGGATCGCGGAGCTCACTCGGGAAATCCAGAAGATTCCGGGGGTGATTGTGCGCGACGTGGCGAGTCTTTCGACCGTCGACAACGTCGTGGCGGAAGGAAGAGGCCTCGATGTCCGGCCGGTACTAGATCGCATCCCCCAGTCCGATGCGGAACTCGAGGCGTTCCGTAGGAATCTCGTCGGCAACCCGCTTTTCGTGAACCGAATCATCTCTGCAGACGGCACGGCAACGGCGATCTACGTTCCCATCGAGCCCACGGCCAACGGCAGGGAAACCGCCGAGAAGATACGGCGGATTCTCCCGCTGGACACCGGACGCGATCGGTTTCTCCTGGCGGGTGATCCGGTGGCCCGCGATACGTTCGGCGCGGAGATGTTCCGCCAAATGGGCCTCTACTCCCCGATCGCGGGCGCGGTGATGGCTCTGGCCCTCTGGTTCATGTTTCGCAGCGTCGCCCTGGTGGCGCTGAACATGGCCGTGGCCATGGTCAGCATCCTCTGGTCCATGGGGCTCTTCGTCGGTCTGGGGTTCCCGGTCCACATCATGAGCTCGATGAGTCCGATATTCCTCATGGCCATCGCGACGGACAGTGTGCACATCTTCAACGAGTTCGCCTTCCGATTCGGTGAGGTGCGGGAGAAGAGACGCGCGATCTTTGAGACGATGGCGGTCGTGGCGGCGCCTGTCTTCTACTCCGATGCGACCACGGCCGCCGGGTTCGCGTCACTGGGAACCGCGACCATCGTGCCGGTCAGGGTCTTCGGGCTTCTGGTGGGCTTTGGAACTCTCGTCATACTCCTCATGAGCTTCACGCTGGTCCCGGCGGTCCTCGCATTGCTCCGGGAAGACCGCATCCCACGGGTCAAGGAGGCCTTGGATGGAAGCGGGGAGCGCCGGGGCGGGCTTTCCCTTCTTGGCGCGTTCTGCGTCCGGCGTGCCGGGCCGATCGCCGTTGCGGGTGGGCTGATGCTTGTGGTGGCCATCATCGGCCTCTTGAGCATCCGGGTCAACAACAACATGGTCCACTGGTTCAAGCGCGGAAGCCCGGTGCGCACCGCCGACCGGATCCTCAACGAGCGCTTGGGTGGCACGTCCACCGCCTACCTGGTGGTTCGAGGCCCGGTCGAGGATGCCGTGAAAGATCCGGCCATGCTCCGAGGCATCGAAGGGCTCCAGCGGGAGCTGGAGCAGGATCCCCGCGTGGGCAAGACCTTCTCGGTTGTCGACTTGGTGAAGCGGATCAACCGGGTTCTCCACGAGGACAGCCCAGCCTTCGACCGCATCCCCGATTCCGCGGAGGAGGTGGGGCAGTACCTCTTCGTCTTCGGCACCGCCGCCAAGCCGAGCGACCTGGATAACGTCGTGGACTACCCGTTCCAGATGGCGAACATCTTCCTGCAGCTCAAGAGCTGGGACGCCGGTGTGATGGCGGACGTTATCCGGCGGGCAGACGCGTACCTCGCGGTGCACCCTCTGCCGGGCGCGGCCACAGTGCGGCCGGCCGGCATCGCCTACTTCAACCTCGTCTGGAGCGACGAGGTCCTCTGGGGGATGCTGAAGAGCTTCCTGGCGGGCCTTGTGCTGGTGTTGGTTCTCCTCGTGGCGCAGCTCCGTTCACTCCTTTGGGGCGTCGTGGCGTTCGTGCCGCTCCTCTTCACCATCGTGCTCATCTACGGCGTCGTAGGGCTCGTGGGAAAGGACTTTGACATGCCTGTGGCCGTGCTTTCGACCCTGTCCCTAGGGATGGCCATCGATTTCGCTATCCACTTCGTCGGCCGTTTCCAGCAGCGCTATCGGGCGGCACCGCAGCTGGAGGAGGCCCTCATCTGGACGGTCGCCCGCCCGGGGAAGGGGATCTTCCTCAACGCGGTCCTCTTTGCGCTGGGCTTCGCCGTCATGCTCTTTGCCGAGCTCACCCCCTACATCACCGTGGGGGTGCTGATGGCCGCCATCATGCTCGTCTCGGCTCTCACGAGCGTAGTCTACCTGCCGGGTCTCATCCGGCTTCTCAGCCCGGTTCTACTGATGGGAGGCAAGACGTGAAGCGAAGGGCGATCTGGATCCGGATGCTCTGCGGAGCATCTCTTCTTGGGGCGGTGGCGATGTTCTGTCCAGCGCCGGCCCGGGCCTATCCCCCCAGCGTGGGGATCCTCGGGCAGGCGAGGAACTGCCTGACCTGTCACGCGGACAACGGTCCTTGGAAGGACGATGGGAACCTGATCATCGACATCCTTGATAAACCGACCGGCAGGTCCCTGAAGCAGGAGGACGGCGGGTTCCTGATCGCGGCCCGCCGCGGCGAGGCCAGGACGGTCCTGACCGTGATCGGGACGCGCAGGGGGGGTGGCGTCGTGCCTTCCCACCGCAACGCGTGGCTGTACATCGCTCCGGATCGGATCAGCGACCCCTCCTCCCTGAGCAAGTTCGCCCCGGGCTGGTTGGTCGACCTCCCCATGTCCTGCCGTTTGGTGGGGGACCTCTCGGCGGCCCACCCGGAAGCGGACGTCACGGTGCTCCCCATGACGGTTCGCCCGGGCGACGACGCAAGGGAGGCGGACCTCGAGTTTCAGGTCATGCTCACCAGAGGGGAGGCCGTGAAGCGAAAGGCCGAGGAGGGCATGCTCGGCAGCTACTTCAAGCGAACCGTGCACCTCAAGGTCCTGACCGACAAGGCGGGGACATGAAGCGCCTTCGGGGGCCGCTGCGACTTGCGCTCGGCTCCGCACTTCTTCTCGCCGGCCTTGCGCGGGGGCAGGGACCCCCCAGAGACCCAGCCGGCTCGCTCACGACAACTGAGATTCTCGAGCGCTCGCAGCAGGCGTTCTACTACGCGGGGGCTGACATGAAGTCCGATGTCAGGATGGAGCTAGTCACGGAGAGCGGCAGGAGACGGATTCGGGTTCTCACCATGCTCCGGAAGAACGATTCCCATGGCAAGAATCAAGAGTACTTCCTCTACTTTCACGAACCCGGCGATGTGAGACGCACCGCCTTCCTGGTGTGGAAGTATCCGGAGAAGGACGACGACCGCTGGATCTTCATCCCGGCTGTCAACGCGGTCCGCCGGGTCGCCGCCAGCGACAGTCGCTCGAGCTTCGTCGGCTCGGACTTCACCTACGAGGACATCTCCGGCCGGGACTTGGCCGCCGACACGCACACGCTCCTCCGCGAGGAGAGGCAGGGGCAGGCGGAGTGCTACGTCATCGAAAGGATCCCCAAGGCCCCGACCGACTATGTCCGACAAGTGAGTTGGATCGACAAGTCCAACTTTCTGCCGCTACGGGAGGAGTACTACGACACCCAGAACGAGCTCGCCCGCGTGTTCACGGCCGAATCGGTCATGGACGTGACGGCGGGGGAGGGGGCCTCGCGCAAGACCTACCCCACAGTGACGAAACGGACGATGAAGAACGTGAAGAGCGGCCACAGGACGGAGGTCAGCTTCCAGAGCGTCGCCTACGATTTGGGGCTGGACGACGCCGTCTTCACCGAGAGTTCCCTTCAGAGGCCGCCGCAACAATGGATCCGGTGAATGCGGGCTCTCACGGCGCTGCTTGGGTTTGTGGCCGTCGCCCGGCTGGCAGCGCCATCTTGGGCCGAGGAGTGGCCCGCTGCAACCGGCGCCTCGACACCACCTGAGGAGGAGAGGCTCCCGGTCGAGTTTCACGGGTTCCTCCTGGGAGTGTTGTCGCGCCGGACGACGGGGCTCCGGCCGCCGGGCGGAGAGGGCGGCGACATCGTCCTGGGGGAGGAACGCCTGCGGCTTGAGCTGAGCGGGGCAACCGGCTCGAGTGAGGGATTCTTCCTCGCCAAGGGCGACCTCCTCCATGACGCCGTTGAGAACCGGCTCGACGTCGATCTCCGCGAGGGCTATGCCGGGTTCACCCGCGGCCCCCTCGACCTCCGCCTCGGCCGGCAGATCGCCACCTGGGGTGTCGGGGACTTGTTGTTCATCAACGACGTCTTCCCGAAAGACTGGGAGTCGTTCTTCTCCGGCAGGCCGATGGATTATTTGAAGCTGGGAGTCGATGGTGTCCGGACGCAGCTTTCAACGAAGGTTGTGAACGCCGAGGCCTGGGCCATCCCCTTCTTCAAGGGGGACCGCCTGCCCTCGCCCGAGCGGTTCTTCCTTTTTGACCCGGCTTCCGGGGTGTCCGACCAGCGGGAGGAGAAACCGGAGGTGAACTACATCAACCCGGAGCTAGCTCTCCGGCTTTACCGCCAGCTCGGCGGCGTCGACGCGTCGCTGTATGTCTATCGGGGCTTCTGGCGCACGCCCGGGGTGCGGCTGGATGACCCTGTCGTGCCGACGAGGGCGACACAATTCTTTCCGAAGCTCTCCGTCTACGGTGCGAGCGTGCAGCGGAGCCTCTTGAGCGGTGTCCTGAGCTTCGAGGCGGGGTACTACGGCTCGAGGGAAGATCCCTATGGGGGTGACCCCACGGTCCCGAACTCCCAGTGGCGGTTTCTTGCCGGGTACCAGCGCCAGCTTTGGCAGGACTTCACGGTCGGCGTCCAGGGTTATGGGGAGATCATGGGGAACTGCCGTGCCTACCGGGACTCGCTACTTGCAGGAAGCCCGCGTCAGGACCAGTTCCGGGGGGTCATCTCGCTGCGGCTGACGCAGCTTCTGAGCTACCAGACCTGGCGGCTGGTCCTCTTCGTGGCCCATAGCCCGACCGACGGGGACTACTTCATCCGGCCTGAGGTCTCCTACAAGGCAACGGACAGCCTTAGCGCAATCGTCGGCGCGAACGTCTTCGGCGGGCAGGAGGAGACGACCTATTTCGGGCAGTTCGGGAGTAGCGACAACGTGTTCGCAAACCTCCGATTCGATTTCTGAGCCGGAGGGTCGTGCCCATGAGGAACGGTCAGCCCGCGCTCCAACCGCTCGCGGCTGCCGCTCAGGACGGCCCTCGCGTTCGCCGAGGCTCTCCGCGGCAGGCCCAACACGGTGCCGGTCTTGCCCGAGGCGCGCCACCTGGACATCGTCTCAAGGCCGTGCCGGAAGGCCGTTGTGACATGGCGGCCGGTGGCGCTCCGTCGGCCGTGCTCTTTGTGATGTGGGAGAGGCTGGGATAGACTGCGTTGACCATGAGCGAGGACATGACTTCGGTGATGCGGAGCATCAACGCGCTGGTGGACGAGTACCGGGCGCGCTGTCTGTGGTTCTTGCGTGAGGACTACTATCCGCTGACGCCGGCAGAGGCTTGTCGCGTTCTCGAACAGATAGAGCGGAATGGCGACGCGGTGGCGTTTCGGAAGGCGGCGGCCCTGCGACAATGGCTCTCACGGAATACCAACGCGTCATCTGCCGGTTGATCGCGCGTCAGCGCGTGCAGAGCGGCGAAAGCTACGTGGCCGGCGGCGCGGCACTGAATGCGGTGACCGGCGCCGCACGAATCTCCCGTGACATCGATCTTTTCCACGACACCACCGAGGCGGTGGCGTCGAGCTGGGAAGCGGACCGCAAGCTGCTGGAGGGGGAGGGGTATCAAGTCCACGCGCGACGCGAGCGAGCATCATTCGTCGAGGCGCTGGTAAGCCGGGGCGGAGAGAGCGTCGTGATGCAATGGGCGGCGGACAGCGCCTACCGGTTTTTCCCCCTTGTCGAGCACGAGGATTTCGGCCTGACCTTGCACCCTTTCGACCTCGCGACCAACAAGGTGCTGGCCTTGGTGGGGCGCCTCGAAGCGCGCGACTGGGTGGACGTCATCACGAGCCACGAGCGCATCCAGCGGCTGGGTTACCTCGCCTGGGCCGCCAGCGGGAAGGACCCCGGGTTCGGACCGGCCGCCATCCTGGAGCAGGCCGGAAGGTCGGCCCGATACTCCGCGGAGGAGATCGGGGCCCTGGCGTTCGCCGGTGCTCCGCCGGACGCGGCCGGACTGTCGCGCCGATGGCACGCGATCTTGCAGGAAGCGCGTGAGATCGTCGCCGCCCTGCCGTCGGCGGAGACCGGAAAATGCGTGCTGGATGTCCGCGGTGAACTGTTCGCGGGCGACACCCTGCAGCTGCGCGCCGCGCTCACGGCGGGTGCCGTGAGGTTTCACCAGGGTCGGATCCGCGGCGCGCTGCCGCACCTGCGCGGCGACTGACTCTCAGTCGGATTTTCGGCGCGCCCTCGCGGCCTCCGTTGGGAGCGATTCCGGTGACACGGCGATGAAGTTCCTGATCGTCCTGAGGCAGGGTCTCGCCGCGGTCGGGGTGGTCGTCGCGGCGACCTTGTTCAGCCAGGCGATCGCAGCGAATGCCGTCACCGGCGGGTTCATCTACCTCGTCACCATCCTGGCGCTCGCCGTATGGCAGGGCTTCCTCGCCGGAACAATCGGCTCGCTCCTCGCGACCGCGTGCTTCAACTTTTTCTTCTTCCCACCCATCGGGACGTTCCACATCGACGATCCGCAGAACTGGATCGCATTGAGCTGCTTCCTCATCGCGACGACGGTCGCGAGCCGGCTGGTGGTTCGAGAGCGCCGGCGGGCCGTCGAAGCCGAGAGCCGGCAACGCGAGATCTCGGCGCTCTACGACCTGTGCGTGGACCTTTTCACGGCGAGCGCGAGGCCCGGTGGGCTCGATGCCGCGACGAGCCGGGCTCTGCGGACGATAGGCGCAGAGGGGGGCGGGCTGATCCTCCTCCCGGAAGGGGAGCCGGGAGGGGAAGCGGGAGCCTGGGTGGGCGGCGCGAAAGACCTGGAAGTTCACAGGCTGCTCGATCAGGCCTCGGCGGTGGGGACCCGCGACGATCGATCGTCGAAGGGATGGCGGAATGTGAAGATACCGGTCGTCATCGGAGGTCGAGCCGCGGGGCACCTGGTGGCGTACGGAACCCGGGCGAACCACGAGACGCTCGAGTCGGTGGCGAGGCTCATCGGACTCGCGCTCGAGCGGGAGCGCCTCCTCGAAGAGCAGGCGAGGCTCGAGGCGCTCAAGGCGAGCGACTCCCTCAAGTCCTCGCTGCTCCGCGCCGTCTCGCACGATCTCACGACGCCCCTCACGGCGATCCTCGTCTCCCTCGAGTCCCTCAGGCGGGAGGTCGCGGACAGGCCCGGCGGCTCGGCGACGGTGAATCTCCTGGTCGAGGAGACGTCGCGCCTGAACCGCCGCATCCAGAACCTTCTGGTCATGGCGCGCCTCGAGTCCGGCGGTTTCGAGCCCAGGCGCGAGCCGACTCCCGCGGCCGACCTCTTCCGGGCGGCACGCGAGAACCTCAGGCCGGTGGCATCGTCACGGCGGATCGAGGCGCACGTCGCGCCGGGGTGTCCGGACCTCGACGTCGATCCTTCCTTCGCGCTGGAGATCCTCGTCAACCTCATCGAGAACGCCCATCGCGCCTCGCCCCCCGCGGCGCCCATCGAGCTGGTCGCCGCCGCACACCCTGAGGACCCGTTCAGGGTCCGCCTGGAGGTCCGGGACAGAGGCCGGGGCCTCCCCGATGCGGCTCTCCTCCGCAGTGGTCCCGTGCCCTCTCTCGCGGAAACCCCGACCGGCGACCTTCCCGGGAAGGGGGTGGGATTGGAGATTGCGCGGAGCTTCGCCGCGGCGCACGGCGGCACCCTCGATCTTCTTCCGCGCGACGGGGGAGGCGTGTGCGCCCGGATCGACCTGCCGGCGGCCGCGATCGTCGCCTCTCCGGTCCCGGAGCCGCCGTGAGCCTGCCGCGCATCCTGGTCGTCGACGACGACCCGGCGATCCGGGAATCGCTTGCCACCGAGCTCCAGGCAGTCGGCTACGACGTCGTGACGGCTGCCGACGGCCGCGAGGGCGAGGAGGCGGCCTTGGATGGAAAGCCAGACGTCGTGCTGACGGACCTGGCGATGCCCCGTGCGGACGGCTTCGCGCTCATCTCGGCGCTCCGGGCCCGCTCCGACACGCCGATCATCGTGATCTCCGTCCGGGAGCGCGACCAGGACAAAGTGCGCGCACTCGACCTGGGCGCCGATGACTACGTCACCAAGCCGTTCTCCGTCCCGGAGCTCCTCGCGCGCGTGCGCGCTCAGATGCGCCGTTCGATGGGCCGGGCGAACGTGGGCGTTCTGGAGTTCCCCGACCTGACGATCGATCTGGACCGCCGGAGGGTCGTCCAGGGTGGCCGCGAGGTGCGCCTGACACCGACGGAGTTCGCCCTCCTGGAGCTGTTCGCAACCAATGCGGGAAGGCCGCTGACCCTGCGCCAGATCGTCGCCCGGATCTGGAAAGGGGCGCCCGGCACGACGAGCGACGCGGTGCGCGTCCACGTCGGCTCCTTGAGGAGGAAGACCGAGCCGGATCTATCGAACCCCTGCTCCCCCGTCACCGAACCGTGGGTG
>CAYNUH010000085.1:0-12431 GCA_964400605.1 uncultured Acidobacteriota bacterium
CGGACACCGTTGCCGACAGCCACCGAGTCGCCGAGGACCCAGAGGCGCAGCTCTTCCGAATCCTTCACGGGCGGGAGCTCATCGTCCCGGAAGCCGAGCGAGTTGCTTTGAACGGGGTAGGTGAACTCCGTCCGGCGGCAGATCCCCGACACGTTCGGTGCGAGGACGTGCCCGACCTCGGGATCAAACACCGTCTTGCCGTCCGGGCCGGGCTCCGTGTTGATCAGCAGCTTGTCGGCATACCATCCCCCGAGACGCAGGGTGATCTCCAGGGATCCGCCCAGGATGAGCGCGAACAGAGCCGCCGAGGCCGCCAATCGCCCCGCCAGCCGGCGCAGGTTGAGTGTCCGGGGGACCCCAGCGGTCGGCTTCGCCTCCACTCGCACCTCTAGAACAGCGTGTAGATGAAGGGCGCCGCGCTCGTCGTCCCGAGCACGATCAGGAGGCCCATGAGCAGCAGCGCGATGACCACGGGCAGGAGCCACCAGCGCTTCGACTCCTGGACGTACAGAAGGATCTGAAGCAGGGCCGAGCCCCCCCCGCGCCGGCGCTGCCGTTTCGCGAGAGCCTCGAAATCCTCGCCGGCGGCGCGCGGCTCGCCCGCTCCGCCTTCCGTCCGTTCGCTTTCAGATGACATCCATTCCTCCATGACAGGCCTGCTGCCGAAGCGATCAATACTGGCGGAAATACCTGACGATCCCGGCGTGCCGGCTGCGCGGCTCCCAGTAGGATGCCCGGGCGGCGTCGAGCCTTCTTGCCAGCGGGTCCCAGCCCCGCAGGCGCTGGATGAGGCCCACGGGCGTCAGGACGAGGTAGAACACGGCCAGGAGCATGAGGTTCGAGATGAGAAGTCCGATGGGGAAGGTCGCGGCCATCCAGAGCACGTAGAGGAGCCGCACCGAAGAGGGGCGCGCGAGGCCCGCCAGGCCGGCCGCGGCCCCCACGGCCATAAGGATCATAGCTGCGCGCGGCGAATCGGAGGCGGCGGCCAGCCCTCCGAGGACGCCGAAGAATACGAGCCACAGTCCCGCGAAGGTCCGCAGCTCGCGCGCGGAAGGGTACCAGTTGATCTGGATCACGGGGCGGCGCCCTCCTTCTTCCGGCCGATCATGATGAAGAACCCTCCCTCTCGGCTCCCGCTGCCGATCATCTTGATCTGCGCCAGCAGCCTGTCGATGTGGCGACCGCGCTCGGCCGGCTCGAAGAGGCGCTCCTCGGTCGAAAAGCGGTCCTGCCACCTCACCTTGGGCACGGCGTTGACGAACTCCACGCCGTTGCGGTCGAACCAGCCAAGGACCTCATCCATCGTGTGCTTCGACTCGTGCGGATGCCGGTACTGGTCCATGAACCAGGCGTTTCTTTTCGCCTCCCCGAGGCCTCCGGTGCGCAGGTGGGTGTCGATCCATTGCATGTGGCCGTTCGTGGCGGCCAGCAGCGCCTGCCGCGCGTTCATCATCAGGCGGCCAAAGGTGTTGTAGAGGCCGACGACCACGTGGCCGCCGGGGCGCAGGAGCCGCAGGATCGAGCGGAAGCCGCCGTACGGGTCCGCCGTGTGGTGCAGGACGCCGTTGCACAGAACAACGTCGAACCTCTCGGGCTCGAGGCAGGGCCTGAAAAGGTTCATCTGGAGGAACCGGGCGCGCCTCAGCCCCTGGGTGCGACGGAAGTTCTCGGCGAGCCGCAGGGAGTTCAAGCAGAGGTCGGTGCCGATCACGTTCCGCTGGCCGATCCCCAGGAAGTTCGCGAGCTGGCCCGTGCCGCACCCCACCTCGAGCACCAGGCTGTTGAAGGGGATCTGCTCGTTGAGGAGCCGCGGGTAGATATGCCGGCGCGACTTCTCGATGAGGGCGCGGACGGAGTCCGTCTCGTCGTAGTTGGGAAAGGGGTTCTCTTCATAGAACGCCTTCACCATCTCGGTGACGTCCCCATCGGCGGCGGAGCCGTCGTGGGGCCAGAAGAGCTGCGGGATCCCGTCGGTGACGGGGAACTCCCGGCGGCACGCGCCGCAGAGAAGGGCCCCTCCGCTCCCGGGCGCCAGCCGGCCGCCGCAGCCCGGGCAGCGCAGGACCTCCTCGAGGAGCGGGTCACTCTTCACGCCCGCGTCCACCGCCGGGGCCTGCCGGCGCGCGGCGGGCTGATCGTCCTTGGTCAGGACGCAGTTCTCCAGGACGAGCACGTCGATGTCGGAGGACATGAAGGTCTGGTACGCGTCCTCCGGGCTGCCCACGATGGGGTCCCACCCGAGATTGAAGCTGGTGTTGACGATGACCGGGCAGCCGGTCTTCTCGTGGAACTTCTCCATCAGGCGGCGGAACCTGCCGTGGCGCTCGCGGTCCACGGTCTGGACCCGGGCCGAGTAGTCCACGTGCGTGACCGCCGGTATCGTGGAGCGCCTCACCTGGAGCAGGTCGATCCCCGTGGGCGCCGGGCCGTCCATCTTTACGGCGACGCGCATCTCGTCGCGCACCGGGGCCACGAGCAGCATGTAGGGGCTGTCCTCCCCGTCGCGCATCCCGAACCACTCCGTGGCATGCTCCTTCAGAACGCAGGGAGCGAAGGGGCGGAACGATTCCCGGTACTTCACCTTGAGGTTCATGATCGACTGCATCCGGGCGCTGCGCGCATCGCCGATGATGCTGCGGCAGCCGAGGGCGCGCGGGCCGAACTCGGCGCGGCCGTGGAACCACCCGATCACCTTCTCCTGGGTCATCAGATCGGCAACGAGATCGAGGAGTTCGCCCTCGTCGGCGTGGTAACGGTACGGCGCCCCGGTCCTGTCCAGGAACGCTCGGATCTCTACGTCGGAGTAGCGGGGCCCGAGAAGGGATCCCCGCTGGGAGTCCGCCGGTGACGGTCGGCGGGGCTTTCCGAGGAGCTGATGCCAGATGAAGAGGGCGGCTCCGAGCGCTCCACCCGCGTCGCCCGCGGCGGGCTGGATCCAGAGATGCTCGTAGGGCCCCTCGCGCAGAAGCCGGCCGTTGCCGACGCAGTTCAGCGCCACACCCCCGGCCAGGACGAGATTTTTCATCCCTGTCAGGCGGTGCAGGTGCCGCGCGCTCCTCAGCATGACCTCTTCGGTGACCTTCTGGATGCTTGCGGCGAGATCCATGTCGCGCTGCGTGACGCGTGCCTCGGGCCGGCGCGGGGGACCACCGAACGCCTCGTGGAACTTCTCGGAGGTCATCGTCAGGCCCTGGCAGTAGTTGAAGTAGCTCATGTCCATCCGCAGCGAACCGTCCTCCTTGAGGTCCATGAGCCGATCGAGGATCAGGTCGTAGTAGGCGGGCTTGCCGTAGGGGGCGAGGCCCATGACCTTGTACTCCCCCTCGTTGACCTTGAAGCCCGTGTAGTAGGTGAAGGCGGAGTACAGCAGTCCCAGCGAGTGCGGGAACCGCATCTCATGCGTGAGCGTGATCCGGTTGCCTTCGCCGTAGCCGAGAGTCCCCGTGGCCCACTCCCCGACCCCGTCCAGCGTCAGAATCGCGGCCCTCTCGAACGGGGAGGGGAAGAAGGCGCTGGCCGCGTGCGACTCGTGGTGTTCGGTGAAGACGAGGGCTCGTGTGGATCGCTTCCCCATGGCGTTGCGGATGTGGCGGGGGATGTGGAGCTTTTCTTTGAGCCACAGCGGCATGGCCTTCCGGAAGGAGGCGTAGCCGGCGGGGGCGTACGCGAGGTACGTGTCCAGGAGGCGCATGAACTTCGTGACGGGCTTGTCGTAGAACCCGACGTAGGCGATGTCGGCGGCCGAGATGCCGGCCTCACGAAGGCAGTAGGCGATCGCCTGCGCGGGGAAGCGGTGATCGTGCTTCTTGCGCGAGAAGCGCTCCTCCTGCGCGGCGGCGAGGATCTCGCCGTCACGCAGGAGCGCAGCGGCGCTGTCGTGATAGAAGGCGGAGACACCGAGGATGTAGCTGGCCAAGGTCCCCACGCAAGCCCAAAAACCTTGCCCTGCAGCAAGGTGTCATCGTTGGCGGAGAGCCTGTAATCTACTGATTCCTAAGCAGTTCGTCAAGGCCAGGTCCGTCGAAAGGCTGCCCCGAATGTACGGCAGGCCCCCCCCGACTACCTCGGAGCCATTCTGGAGACCCGAGAGACGATCGCACGCCTCAGGCGGATGCCGGCGGCGGTGAGCAGGCCCAGCCGTTCGGCGTCGCGGAGATCGCTCAGAGAGCGCCGGAGCGCCGAAATCTCCCACGATAGTTCCCGGCGCAGCCGGGCGTGCGGAAGGTGTCCGGGCGAGGGCGCCCCGGAGCCGTGGCTCGGCGCGCGGCGGGGCATGGCGAGCATCCGCCTGAACAGCTCCGCCCGGTACGTGAATGTGTACGCGGCGTGAAGGATCCCGTGGATCGGCCTCACGCTCCGGCGCCAGGGCGATTCGTAGCGAGGCTCGCCGTCGTCAAGGTCCAAAGGACCTTCGATCTCCTCGAGGCCGTGAAGCCTGTGGTGCGCCGTCTCGTGAACGAGATCGTCGGCCAGATCCACGAGGGACTTCCCCCACACGTTGATGTAGGACGTCCCCGGGCGATCGCTCAGCGAGAAGCTCACGGTGCCGCGCTCGGCGAGAGGCACCACGACCCGCGTGTGGGCGATGACCTCGTCGTACGCTTCCTCCCACGCCTCCCGTACCAGCGCCAGCGCCCCGCCCAGCCGGGCGGACAGCCCGGCCACGTGCGACCCGGTTCGAAGCCCCCGGCGCGTGGAGACGACGCGGCGGGCGAGGACGATGTCCGAGCCCTCGATGACCTCCCGCGGGAACCAGCCCCGGACGGCCCCTCCCCGGGTGATGCGGATGACGCCGGCTGGCGCCCCCATTCGCGAGCGGCCCGCCGGCGCGGGGCCCCGTCGCCGGATCGCTGCGCCGCCGATCAGGTCCATGCGGGCGCCCGGTCGCAGTCGCAGCACCCCCGGCGCCGGGAAGCACAGGTGCACCTCCCCGCCGGCACGGGCCTCCTCTCCGTCGGCCTCGAGGTCCGGCGCGAAGGACCCGAAGCGCCTTCCCGGCGGAGTGAGGAAGGCGAGGAGCGGCGGCAGCACGCGGTACGCGCGCGAGAGGAGAGAGCGGCCCAGCGTCGCCGCGCGCCGGCGGAAGGCCGCGTCGATCCTCCCGCGGGGCAGCAGCGCTACGAGATGTGGCCCGCGCGAGACGCGATCGAAGAGCGCGAGGTCGTCCGTCCCGGGCCGAACCAGCGCCAACGCCTCCTCGGCGGCGCACAGCCAGGCGCGCACCTCGGGCCTGAGGAGGAACTCTCTCCGTGATGCGCCTCGGCGAGCCCGGAGCGTGGCGGCCAGCGCGCGGCAGGCCTCCCGTTGCTCGGCCGAGACGGCCAGCGCCTCGAGATCGGCGCGCACGCGCCGCGCCCGGCGCGCGTTGCGGGCGAGGATGCGGGGGATCAGCTCATGGGTGTCGGGAGGGAGGAACGGCCGCACGGGGGTCACCTACTTCATTGTCCAGCGTTCGTTCGGCGGCGTGACGGCGACCAGACGAGGCGCCGGCTCAAGAGGAGCCGAGGGGAAAGCCACGAGCCACGCGCGGCGAGGAAGGCGTATACGGCTCCGCGGATCCGGAGCACCCCCTCGGCCGCAGCCGCCCCGGCCAGGATCCCGCCGAGAAGGAGCGCGGCGTGAGCCAGCCGCCGCGTCCTGCGACCGAAGCGTATCGAAGGATTATAGCAACGACCCCTCACGCGACCGCACTGGTCGAAGAAGCGCGATCCGGGACGCCGGCTCCGACCAGAGGCTGCGGCCTGGATGCTAGAATCGCAGCCCTTCCAGTGGCCGGACGATCAAGCCTGCGATATGGGTCCAGAGCAGAACCTTCGCTTCCTCAGCGCCTGCCGGCGTGAGCCGGCGGAGTGCACGCCCGTCTGGTTCATGCGGCAGGCGGGACGCTATCAGAGCGAGTACCGGGCGCTGAGGGAGAAGCACTCCCTTATCGAGATCTGCAAGACGCCGGAGCTGGCGGCGGAGGTGACGCTGATGCCTCTCCGCCAGACCGACTTCGACGCGGCCATCATCTTCGGCGACCTGATGCTGCCGCTCGAGGGGCTCGGGGTGGAGTACGAGCTGCGCGAGAACGTCGGCCCGGTCATCGCGCGGCCCATCCGCAGCGAAGAGCAGGTCCGCGCTCTGCGCCCCTTCGACGCGCGGCGCGACGTGCCCTACCTGCTCGAGGCCATCTCCATCGTGCGCCGCGAGCTGGAAGGGCGCGTCCCCCTCATCGGCTTCGCCGGCGCCCCCTTCACGATCGCCGCCTACCTCATCGAGGGGAAGGGGAGCCGCGACTACCGGCAGACCAAGACGCTCATGTTCTCGAGGAGCGATCTGTGGCGCGCGCTGATGGATCGCCTCGTCCAGGCGCTCACGGACTACTTGAAGGCCCAGATCGAATCGGGCGCGCAGGCCGTGCAGGTCTTCGATTCGTGGGTGGGCTGCCTCGCCCCCGCGGACTACCGCGAGCACGTCCTGCCTCACACGAGGAGGCTTCTCGCCGGCCTGGCCGGCGCGGGCGTCCCCGTGATCCACTTCGGCACCGGCACGGCCACCCTCCTCCCGATGATGGCCGAGGCGGGAGGCGACGTCATCGGGCTGGACTGGAGGATCCCTCTGGACGCCGGCTGGGATCTGGTGGGGCCCGGCCGCGCCGTGCAGGGAAACCTCGACCCGGTGGTCCTCTTCGCCGGCTTCGACGTGGTGAAGGTGAAGGCCGCCGCGATCCTCGACGCCGCGGCCGGACGGCCGGGGCACATCTTCAACCTGGGTCACGGGGTCCTCCCCGGGACCCCCGTCGACAACGTCCGCCGTCTCGTGGACTTCGTCCACGAAACCACGGCCGGGCGAGCGCGGCCCTGACGCCCGCGGGGGGGGGGATCCGGATGCGAGAAGCGGGCGGCTCGGCCGGTGTGATGCTCATGGCCTACGGCGCGCCGTCGTCTCTCGACGACGTCGGTGATTTCTTCACGCACATTCGCGGGGGCCGCCGCCCCCCCGAAGAGCGGATCGAGGATCTGAAGATCCGCTACCGGGAGGTCGGCGGGGGCGAGTCCCTTCTCCGGATCACGGCCGAGCAGGCCCGGGCGCTTCAATCGGCGCTCGACGCGGACGGCGGCGAGACTGTGCGCGTCTTCTTCGGGATGAGGCACTCGCGTCCCTTCATCCACGAGCGCATGGCGGAAGTGAAGGCGGCCGGCGTCTCGCGGCTGGTCGGCCTTCCGCTGGCGCCCCATTTCTCCACGCTGAGCGTCGGCGCCTACCACAGGGCGCTGCGGGAGGCCGCGGAGACGCTCGATCCGCGGCCGGAGCTCCTGCTCGTGGACTCCTACCATGACCACGCCGCTTTCATCGCGGCGCTCGCCGAGACCTTGACGCAGGCCCTCGCGTCGTGCCGGCAGGAGACCGGCGAGCCCATCCGGATCGTCTTCACCGCGCACAGCCTGCCGGAACGGATCGTGGCGGCAGGGGAGCCCTACCGCGAGCAGCTCTTGACGACCGCGCGGCTCGTGGCCGAGGCAGCCGGCGAGACCGACTGGGAGATGGCCTTCCAGAGCGCGAGCTTCACGGGGGAGCCGTGGCTGGGGCCGGAGATCCTCGAAGTGATCCGCCGCCTCACTCGGGAGGGAAGGAAGGAGATCCTCGTCGCGCCCATCGGTTTCGTGGCCGATCATCTGGAGATCCTCTACGACATCGACATCCTCTGCCGTCAGACGGCGAGGGAAGGCGGGGCCCACCTGCGCCGGACGGCGTCGCTCAACGCGCGGCCCGCCTTCGTCGCGGCCCTTGCCGCCATCGTGCGCGAGAGGCTCGCCGGAGGGCGGGAAGGTTTTGCCCTCGGGCGCGGCGGCGGTCGGTGAACGGCGCGAAGCGCATCGCCATCATCGGGGGCGGGATCGCGGGGCTATCGGCCGCCTACCACATCGACCGGCGCCTGCGCGGGACCGGCCTCGCCTTCGAGTGCCGCCTGCTGGAGGAGGCGGACAGGCTGGGAGGCGTGATCCGGACCGAGCGCGTCGAAGGGTTCCTTCTCGACACCGGCCCCGACTCGTTGTTCCGGGGGAAGCCCGCGGCGATCGATCTGGCCAGGGAGATTGGCCTCGGCCCCGAGCTGCTCGACGCCCGGACGCAGGAGCGGCCGACCCTCATCTACTCCCGCGGAAGGCTCCGGCCTCTGCCCCCCGGGTTGGAGATGCTGGCACCGGCCCGGGTCCTTCCCTTCCTCGCCAGCGGATTGATCTCGCCCTTGGGCAAGACGCGCATGATGATGGAGCCGTTCGTAAAGACCAGGCGGGACGGCGGGGACGAGTCGGTGGCCGCGTTCGTGCGCCGCCGCTTCGGCGACGAGGCGACCCGTAAGATCGCCGGGCCGCTGCTGGCCGGGATCCACGCGGGCGATCCGGAGCGGCTGAGCATCTGGAGCACCTTCCCCCGGCTGGCAGAGATGGAGCGCGATCACGGCAGCCTTGCCGTGGCGATGCGGAGGAAGCGGGCGCCCATCGACTCTGCAGGCCCCACGGGCGCGCACGGCAAGGTCGCGCCGCCCTTTGTCTCTTTCAAGGGCGGCATCGTCAGAATGGTGGAGGGGCTGGCGGCTTCCGTCGGCGCGGTGAGCCTCGAGACCGGCTGCGGCGTCGCGGGCCTCGAGCGCGTCCAGGGGAAGTACCGGGTCCACCTCGCCGGGCGCGATCCGTGGGAGGCGGACGCATGCCTGGTGGCTCTGCCTGCCGGCCGGGCGGCGGCGCTTCTCGATGCGACGGCGTCTCCGGTCGCGGCGGCCCTGCGGAAGGTGCGCTATGCCTCGTCGGCGACTGTATTTCTCGGGTACCGGGCGTCGGAGACAGGACCGCTTCCCGCCAGCACGGGGTTCCTCATCCCGTTCTCCGAAAGGCGGCGGATCTTCGGCTGCACGTTCGTCTCGAACAAGTTCGAGGGGAGGGCGCCGGATGGACACGTATTGATCCGGGCTTTTGTGGGAGGCGCCATCGATGAAGCTTCCGCCGATCTTCCGGAGGCCCAGATGGCGGCCATGGTCCGGGCGGAGCTTCGCGACCTGATCGGCCTTAGAGGGGAGCCCGTCGTGACGCGGATCTGCCGCTGGCCGAAGGCCAACCCCCAGTACGAAGTCGGGCACCGGCTCGTCGTCGAGGAGATCGACCGCCGGCTGGGTGGCCTGCCGGGGCTGTTCGTCACGGGCAGCGCCTTCCGCGGCGTCGGCATCCCCGACGGCGTAACCTCCGGCGCGAGGGCGGCCGGAGCGATCCTGTCGTACCTCGGAGCGCAGTGAAACACGCCGGTCGGGGAACCCCCTCGGGAGGCGGGCCGCCTTGACAAGGCCCGCGCCGGCCCATACCTTGAATTGCAAGCTCACTGGCCTAAAAACCTGGGCCGGCAGCATCTTTCACGCGGTTGGTCTCGCCGGCCGCTAGGGCTCAGAGGAGTTCCGATATTGCCTCTGTACGAGTACGAGTGCCTCAAGAACGGGCACCGCTTCGAGTTGATTCGCAAGTTCGCCGATCCGCCGGTGCAGACGTGCATCCACTGCAGGGGAAAGGTCAGGAAGCTCGTGTCCGCTTCCTCCATCGCCTTCAAGGGGAGCGGGTGGTACGTGACTGACTACGCCAGGAAGAAGAACACGGCCCCCACGAATGGGAACGGCAAGGGCGATGTGAAGGGGGCCTCCGGCTCCGAGTCCGGCTCGGCCGAAGCCGGTTCCGAATCGAAGAGCGCCACAAGCGACGCCGGCGGATCCGAGAAGAAACCCAAGCGCAGGTCCTGACGCCCCGTCAGACCGAAGCAGGCATCCTGCCGGCCCCTTCCAGTCTCCTCATGTGCTCCCGGTACAGGAGGATACCGAAGCCCATCACGATGAAGACGCTGTACTCGAACTGCACGTCTCCCGACAGACCGAACACCGCCAGGTTGACGAAGAAGATCTCCACCGCCACACCAAAGACGTAGAGGAAAGAGCCCCTCATGCCGTGCGATTTGAGGTGGACTCGCATCGCCCACAGCCGCCTCCACAGGATCACCACCGCGGCGACGTACAGGATCAGCGCCGGCAGACCCATCTCCGCCCAGAGGTTCATGTACAGGTTGTAGGTGTGGTACGACTTCTGGAGATCGGTGTTGTTGAACCGGTGGAAGTTGGGGAAGTAGTTCCCGAAGCCCACGCCGAAGACGGGATTTTGCAAGGCGGCGTTGGCGGCCACCTGAAAGAACTTCACCCGGTCGATGTCCTGGATCTCCTCTATTTGCGAAAAGCGAGATGTCAGCTCCGCCGGCATGAGGACCACGACGAGGACTGCTAAAGCGGCCAGCGCCAGCCCCGCTTTGAGGCTGCGGATCTGCCTCAGGAACACGTACAGGAGGACGACGCACAGCGAGACGAACCCCGACCGGGAAAGGGTGGTGAGGATCGTGAGGACGTCGCAGGCGGCGAGCACGGCCAGGACCGTCTTGAAGATCGGCCCCCTGACGTAGTAGAAGGCCGCCGCGCAGAAGATCAGCATCGTGATCAGATCGAACGCGAGGGTGTTCGGGTTGTGGATGAGGCCCCGGGTCCTGAGCATCTTGTCAGAGACCGACAGCATGCCGATCCCGAAGTAGCCGCTGCGGACGAGGAACGAGACTGCCACGAGCCCGGCGTTGGCCGCCATGACGACCACCACGAACCGCTTGAGGGCGTCGCCCGTCATGAGGATGTTGGTGAGGAGGAAGAAGATGAGCATCCGCACCAGGAACAGGTTTCGGATCGCCTCGAGGTTGCGAGGCTCGACGCCGCCCGCTGCGAGCAGGGAGACGATCATCCAGGCGGCCAGCGCGAGGATGAGCAGGTGCTGCGGCGAGGCGATGAAGAGCCTCTGGCGGAGGAAGACGGCCCGGAAGAGGATCGCGGCCACGAGCACAGCCTCGAAGGCGATGGGCACCGACAGGGGGCCGATACGGGGGAGGTTGGCGAGGTGTGTGAGCCCGATCAGGGCGTTGAGGATGAGAGCGAAGAGCCCGATCTCGGGCCGGATGAAGGCCAGCGCCGCGCCGCCGGCAAGGATGACCCACAGCGCAAGCTTCGGCACGCTCACCCCGAGAAGGACCAGCAAGGCCAGAGCCGCGAGCCCCAGCGTGGCGGCCAGCACGACGACGTCCTCGCGCCGCATGGCGAGCGGCGCGGTGAGGTCGAGGGGCAAGGGGCTCACGTGGGCGTCCCGCGCCCGACCGCGAGGCCGCGGTAGATCCCTTCCACCTCGCGCACGTACCTCTCGACGCTGAAGGCCTTCACGACCCTCTCCCTCCCTCCGCGGCTCAGCCTTTCCCGCCGGGCCGGCTCCGATTCGAGCGCCAGCACAGCGGAAGCGATGGCCCCGGGGTCGCCAGGGGGGATCAGGATCCCCTGATCCTCGGAGACGATGATCTCCTTCGGCCCTCCCAGGGCCGTCGCCACCACCGGGACCCCGCACGCCATGGCCTCAACGAGGACTCTGCCGAACGACTCCGGATAGACGGAGGCGTGGACCAGCACGTGGAGGCAGCGCAGGACGGCCACCGCGTCGTCGCGGTATCCGGTGAAGATGACCCGCTCCACGACGCCGAGACGCCGCGCCTCCTCTTCGAGCAAGGTCCGGTACCCCTTGTGACCGTGCGTCAGGTACATCTCCTCTCCGACGATGAGGAACTTCGCCCGAGGGCAGCGCTCGAGCACCCGGGGGGCCGCCCGGATGAGATGGATGTGTCCCTTCAGCGGCGCCAGGGCTCCTATCGCCCCGACGACGAAATCGTTGCCGGAGAGCCCCAGAGCCTCGCGGGCCGATGGCGATGCAGGCGCCGGGGAGTACCTCGACGTATCGAGGCCGTTGTACACGACCCGGATCCTTCGGGGGGGCACGTCCGGGAAGGTCTCCGCGACGGCGCAGGAGTTGGCGACGAGGCAATTCACGGTCCACCGCGCCAGGAGGCCGTAAAGCCGGCGCGTGAACCCGGGACGCAGCACGTCGCGGACGTGCCACACCAGCTCGCGGCCCGTGAGCAGCCGCACCACCGAACCGACGACGTGCGACTTCAATCCGTTGGTATGCACGATGTCCACGCCTTCCCGGCGGACGAGGCGGGCCATGCGAAGCAGGTGCGGCACGAGCGCAACGACGGCGAGGGGGAGGAGGATCTTCGAGAGGAGGGAGCCACGGCCGATCCGGAGGGCGAAGGCCGGCCACGGGTTCATCTCGACCCTGAGCCCAGCATCCCGAAGGGCCCGGGGGAGGGGCCCCTCGCCGACGCAGGCGGCGAGCGGCTCCACCAGGGCACGGTCCACGCCCGAGACGAGTTCCACCAGGCTCCTCTCCGCCCCGCCGATCTCCACCGTCGGGTTGAGGTACAGGACCTTCAAGGGGGCCCCTCGCCGCGCCCGGCGGGAAGCCCCCGCTCGTGCGCGATCTCGTCGTAGAGGGCGA
>CAYNUH010000086.1:0-12225 GCA_964400605.1 uncultured Acidobacteriota bacterium
CGGGCGCCGACGACGGGCAGGGCGAAGAGGCAAAGATCATCGTGCGCAGCAACGGAACGGTGACGTACGTCGGCAAGGACATCGCCTACCAGCTCTGGAAGTTCGGCCTGCTCGGTTCGGACTTCCAGTACCGCCCGTTCCACACGTATCCCGGCGGATTGGTGCTGTGGGCCACAGCCGCCGAGGGGGGCGCGGCCTCGCATCCTCTCTTTGGAGCCGGACAGGAGGTCTACAACGTCATCGACGTCCGACAGGCCTACCTGCAGCGCGTCGTGACCCAGGGGCTCCGGGCGCTCGGGCACACGGCCGAGGCCGGCCGATCGGTGCACTTCGCCTACGAGATGGTGGCGCTGTCGCCGGCGTGCGCGCGGACGTTGGGCTACGCGGTCGAGGAGGGGAGCGATGCGCGGGCGGTCGAGATGTCCGGCCGTCGCGGGTACGGAGTCAAGGCGGACGACCTTCTCGACGCGCTCGAGAAGGCGGCTCGCGCCGAGGTGGAGAGACGGTCCGTGGACCTGCCACCCGGGGAGATCGCCTCCATCGCGCGGCGCGTGGCGCTGGCGGCGCTGCGCTACTTCATGATCCGGTTCACCCGCAACCGGGTCATCGCCTTCGACTTCGAGGAGGTGCTGTCCTTCGAGGGGGAGACGGGACCGTACATCCTGTACTCGGCGGTGCGCGCCGGGAACATCCTCAACAAGCTGCGCGAGCGGATCGGGATGGATCTTCTCTCCGATCCGGAGCCGGCCTTCCGGGACGCGGGCTGGGATTTACTTCAGGCCGTCCCCGTGGACGATCACTGGGAGCTGCTGGCGCTTCTGGCGCGCTTCGACGACACGGTGATCCAGACTCTGCGCGGGCAGGAGCCCGCCACGTTCGCCCGGTACCTCTTCCTCCTGGCCCAGAAGTTCAACCACTTCTACCACCAGTTCCCCGTCATCCAGGAGAGCGATCCGGGCCGCCGCGCCGCGCGCGCCGCGCTCACCTGGCTCTTCCGCGAGTACATCGCGCGCGGCTGCGGCCTGCTCGGCTTCGAGGTCCCACAGAGGATGTAGGCGGCCGGCGCCGCGAACCTTCCTTGACTTGATCGCGGCCGTCCACAAGAATGCTTGGCCGTGGCCGATCCCGCCGTCGTCGTCGTCGCGCCGGAAGCCGGAAGCGGCGCGGCGCTCCGCAACAGGCTGACCGCACTGGGGTTCCGCTGCGAATTGGTCGAGGCCCAGGGGTCGCCTCGAACGTGGCGCGGGGCCGACGGAGACGTCCTCCTAGTCCTGGAGCCGGGCGGGTACTCGAGCGTTGTCAGCGCCGTGCTTGGGAAGCGCCGTGGTACGCCGCTCGAGGACCTGCCACTCGTCGTCGTGGGGCCAGCCCCGATCGGCTCCCCCTCGGGGGCGTCCGAGGTGGACGAGTTCATCCCCGCCGACGCTCCGGATCCCCTGATCGAAGGACGGATCCGCGTGTGGGCTCGCTGGGGTCGCCGCGCGAGGACGCTTCGGATTCTCGAATCCCGCGTGAGGGAGGCGCAATCCGCCGACGCGTTGACGGGCCTGCCGGGACACCGGGCCTTCCAGGAGCGGCTCGAGGTGGAGATGAAGCGGAGCGAGCGGTACGCCACACCGCTAGGATTGGTGCTCGCCGACATCGAGGGGATGCGCACGCTGAACGAACACTACGGCTACGCGACGGGCGATCGCGTCCTGCGCGAGGCGGGAGAGACACTTCACCGCGCGGTGCGGGAGGTGGACATGGTGGCGCGCTACGAAGGCGACGCCTTCGCGATCCTTCTGCCCGAATCGACGGAGGAGGCCACCTCGAAGGTCATCGCCCGGCTGAGGACGCTCGTCTCGAGCCTCATCTTCCGGGGCGAGCCCTCGGGAACCGGCCCCTCCCCGCTCGTAAAGATAAACGTGATCTTCGGCCAGGCCTGCCTGCCCGACGAGAAGATCCGCGGCAGGGGCGCCCTCGTCGCCGCCGCCGAAGCGTGCCTGAGCAGGGTCCGCAACGCCCGCACGCCCCCGGCCCTCCTCGCCTGAGCGCCTCATGAGAGCCTTCAGGACGACGACGCAAGGAAGCCTCTCCTGCCGCGCCGGCGAGCTCAGGGGATCTTCGCCGGCGCGTCGGGGTGTCGAGCGCTCGATCGGCCGCACCGTCGTCTGCGCCGTGTCTGTTGCGGCGGCCTCCCTGATGGCGTCACCCGCGCCGAGGGCCGAGGATTCGCGGGGCACGCTCCCCTTCGGCGAGGTTCGCGCCGGCATGCGCGGGTACGGCAAGACCGTCTTCGCGGGGATGAAGGTCGAGACTTTCGACGTCGAGGTGATCGGGACGATGACCAACATCGCCCCGAAGAGGAACCTCATCCTGGCGCGGCTGACCGGGGGGCCGCTGGCGCAGACCGGGATCCTCGACGGGATGAGCGGCAGCCCCGTCTACCTCGATGGCAAGCTCGCGGGGGCCGTGGCCTACTCGTGGGGGTTCGCGAAGGAGTCCATTTGCGGAGTCACCCCCATCGAGGAGATGCTGGATCTCCTTACGCGCGAGCCGGAGAAGGAGAAGTCGGCAGCCGCCTCGCCGCGGCGCGGCATTCCGGCGGGCCTCACGGCGCTGGCCTATCCGGAGAGGACGCCGGCTTTCCTGCGCGACCGCCTCCGCCTCGCCGTGGGGGCTCCCTGGCCTCCGGGTCTCGCGCCGGCCCGGATCCCGCTGCTCTTCGGCTCCGCGGGGCGGACGGGCGCTGCGGGATGGGCCCTCGCCGAGTGGGAGGAGACATTCAGGTCCCTGGGGCTCACTCCGCTCCGCGCGGGCGGGGCGGGCGCCGAATCCGCCGCCCAGGCGCCTCTGGAGGCCGGATCGGCGGTCGGCGTGCAGCTCGTCCGCGGCGACGTCGAAGTGGCCGCCATCGGCACCGTCACCTACGTGCGCCGCGACGAGATCCTGGCCTTCGGTCACCCCTTCCTCTCGCTGGGCCCCACGGCCCTGCCGCTGACGCGCGCCGTGGTGCACGGCGTCTTCCCCTCGCTGCAGCAATCGTTCAAGCTGGCCAGCGCCTTATCTCCCATCGGTGTGGTGACGCAGGATCGGTTCGCCGGACTGGCGGCCGTGACCGCGGGCGCGCCGCCCGTGGTCCCGGTGAAGGTCACCCTCGCATCCGGCGGCGATCGCAGCAGCACCTACAGTTTCGAGATCGTCGAGGACCCCCTCCTCACGCCCGTCTTCCTCCACCTGTCGCTCCTGGAGATCCTTGCCTCCGCCGAGAAGGAGGTGGGCGACGTCACGCTCAGGGTCCGCAAAGGCTCCCAGATCCGGATTGAGGGAGGCCTCAACGTGCAGATCGAGAACCTGTACTCGGGCGAGCAGTCCGAGCTCATCGCTTCCGGCACCGTCGCCTACATGACCTACCTCCTGATGAACAACCCCGACAGGCCGTCCCGCGTGGAGGGGATCGAATTGGACTTCGAGTACGCCGACGCCCGGCGAGTGGCCCGGATCGATCGGATCTGGTGCGACCGCTACACCGTGGCGCCCGGCGAGACGCTGCCCCTGCACGTGGCGGTCACCCCCTTCCGGGGCGAGTCTTTCACGGAAGACATCCCCATCGAGATCCCGGAGGAGGCGCCGGAGGGCCGGGCCATTCTCCAGGTGGGGGACGCTCTCACGCTGAGCCGGCTGGAGTTCGAGGCGGGAGGCGTGTCGTTCCAGCCCACGCGGTTGGAGCAGCTCGTTCTCCTCCTCAACC
The DNA here is from genome assembly GCA_964400605.1 of uncultured Acidobacteriota bacterium. Taxonomy (GTDB): domain Bacteria; phylum Acidobacteriota; class Polarisedimenticolia; order JACPZX01; family JACPZX01; genus CAYNUH01. Next base: position 3,734 of record CAYNUH010000086.1, read on the forward strand.
GGATACGCACCAACAACAAGATCTACGTCACGCTGATCCGCCCCGACACGGGGGCCTTCATGGCCGGCGAGAGGCTGCCGAATCTGCCGCCTTCCATCGCCTCCGTCCTGCTCTCACACCAGAGCGAGGAGGCCGGTGCGATCCGTGTGCGGCTGCGCGGATTGCTCGAGGCCGACCGCGACACGGAGTACGCCGTGCGCGGCTACCAGAAAGCCTTGCTCGAGATCAAGAGATGAGCCGCGCGGAGGCCCTCCTCGTCGCGGCGGCATCGGTCTTCCTCGTGGCGGCCGCTCCGGTCCCATGGCGCCATCCGGAGGGGCGCGGTCAGGACGAGGGCGAGGAGAACATCTCGCTCGCCGAGAACGGATGGATCCTCCTCGCACCCGCGTCGCGGGAGATCCTGCCGGGCGAGGCGAAGACCGGCTCCCCCCCCCTCCTGTGGGCGGCGACGGTGGACATCAAGGGAAGTCTTTACGTGGGCGGCGCGGGGGCGCGCGTCCTCCGCATCGAGAAGAAGGGGAAGGCCGAGCCCTTCTTCGACAGCGAGGCTCTGGGCGTCCGCGCGCTGGTGTCCGACGTGGCGGGGAACCTCTACGTGGCGACGTTCCCCAACGGCCGCGTCTACCGCGTCGGCGCCGAAGGGAGCACGGAGGTGTACTTCGAGCCCGAGGAAAGGTACCTGTGGGCGATGGCCGTGGACGCCTTCGATCGCCTCTACGTGGCCTCGGGGGAGAGAGGCATCGTGTATCAGGTCACGGGGCGGGGCGAGGGACGCGCCTTTTTCGACAGCGACGAGCCCCACATCACCTCGCTGGCGTCCGACCCGTCCGGGCGCCTCCTGGCGGGCAGCTCGGGCCGCGGCCTCCTCTACCGGCTCGACCTGGAAGGACGCCCGGAGGTGATCCTCGACTCCAGCCTGGAGGAGATCAGCGCCGTGACCGTAGCGTCGGACGGGACCGTCTTCGCCGCGGCCATCAGTGGGCCCGGGCCTCCGAGAATACGCCGTCCCGGTGACCGCGCCGACGAGTACACGATCGAGGTCACGCCCGCGGGCGGCGACGACCTCCTCGAAGAAGCGGCCGAGCAGAAAAGGAAGCTCGTGCTCGATCTCGGCGAGCTGCTCCCCGCGGTGGCCGAAGGAGGAACCGCCCCCCCCGCCTCGGTGGTGTACCGCGTCACTCCGGGCCGCACGCCCGAGGTGCTGTGGTCGTCGCCGGTGGAACGAGTTTACTCGCTGACCCTCGACGCGGGCGGGCATCTCCTCATGGGCACAGGCCCCTCAGGCCGCGTGTATCGGGTCGAGCCCGACGCCTCGGTCACGCTGCTTCGCCGGTATCCTGCCTCGCAGATCACGGCGCTCGTCGCAGGCGGCGAAGGCAAGACCTACGTCCTCACCAGCAACCCGGGGCGGGCCCACACCCTCGATACCGCGCCCTCGGGATCCGGCCGCTACTTCTCTCCCGTCCACGACGCCAAGGTCGTCTCCTCGTGGGGCAGTCTCCTATGGAACGGCGACCTCCCGCCGGGGACCAAGGTGGAGATCGTGGCCCGGTCCGGCAACAGCCCCGTGCCCGACGAGACCTGGAGCGCGTGGTCGGATCCGTGCCGCGAGCCAAGGGGCAGCGCCCTGACGCTCCCCGCCGCGCGGTACGTGCAGTGGCGCGCCGACCTCTCGCGGCTCAAAACCGAGGCCACGCCGATCCTCAAGAACGTGACGCTCACATACCTGCCGGAGAACCTCCCCCCCGCCGTGCGCCGCGTCGCCGTGAGCGAGCCGGGCGCGCCGCGGCCGGAGGTGCCGGCGGCCGTCCCCACCGAAAAGGCCGGCAAGGATCGCCCCGCGGAGCCGAAGGAAACCCCGGCTCGGATCCCGAACTCCCTCTGGCTCACCTGGACCTCGTCGGATGCCAACGGGGATCCGCTCGAGCACACGGTCTCCGTACGCCGCAGCGAGGAGACCGAGTGGCGAGTACTGGCCCGAGGCGTGAAGGAGCCCCCGTTCGAGATCGATCCTTCCGCCCTCCCGGGGGGCCGCTACGCCGCCCGCGTGGAGGCGGACGACGCGGAGGCGAACGGCGCCGACAGAGGGCTCTCCGGCGAGGGGCGATCGGATCTCTTCGAGATCGACCGGACGCCGCCGGTGATCGAGCCCTCCCTGCCCGAGGAGGCCGAGGGGATGATCAGGGTGACGTTCCTGGTGCGCGACGCGTCAAGCTGCGTGGCCCGAGCGGAGTGGGCCGCCGAGCCGGACGGGCCCTGGACGAGCGTGCCGCCTCGGGACGGGATCGCCGACACGCCCGTGGAAACTTTTCAGGCGCGTGTGCCCGCGGGCGCTGCGCAGCGCCGTATATTCCTGCGGGCCGGCGACGCCGCCGGCAATTCCGCCACCGTGGAAGTGACGCTCTCCAGGTCGCGCTGACTCTCGACGGGGGTTCGACATGCCTGGGCTCCGCGCGGCGCGCCCCGCCGCCGCACACATCCTGGCGCTCCTCGCGGTCCTTCCCGCCTGCATGGCCGCGCCCGCGCCGGCGCCGAGCGCCGCTTCCTCGAAGGACGGCGGCACCATCGTCTTCGGCGAGCCCGTCGAGCCGCGCGAGCTCAACTGCATCCGCGCCGGAGACGTGCCGGCCATCAGGATCTGCCGCCTGGTTGCCGACACTCTGCTGGACTACGACAGGAACCTCAACGTCGTGCCGCGTCTGGCAGAATCCTACGAGGCTTCGGCGGATGGCAAGGTCCTGACCTTCCACCTGCGCAAGGGGATCGCCTGGCACGACGGCAGGCCCTTTACGGCGAAGGACGTCCTCTACACGGTCGAACAGATCCGCGCTCCGGGCGGCCGGGTGGCGGGCAACCGTGCCGCGCTGTTCCAACCGCTCGAGTCGATTGAGGCGCCCGACGAGTTCACGGTGGTGAGCCGCTTCCGGGAGCCCTACGCCCTGGCGTACCAGGCCTGGGCCAAGGCGTTCATCATGCCTTCGCACCTGAGGTTCGCTCCCGGGGAGGCGAGCCCCACGGACAGGGCCCCGGTCGGCACGGGCCCCTTCCGGTTCGTGCGCTGGGATCCCCAGCAACAGATCGTGCTGGAGGCGAACCGCGACTACTTTGCGGAACGGCCGCATCTGGATCGGCTGATCAACCGTTACGTTCCGGATCTGCACACCCTCGCGCTCGCGCTGAAAGTGGGAGAGGTGGACATCGCGTCGATGCCGCCCGCCGAGGCGCCGAGGGACGACGCCTCCCTCGCCTACCGGATCCTCCGGTATCCGACGCTGTCGCTGGATCTGATCCTCTGGAACGTGCGCTCCCCCCGAGGGCTGTTCACCGACGCGCGCGTCCGGCGTGCGATGTCCCTGGCCCTGGACCGGGACGGCTACATTCGCGAGATCACGCAGGGCAACGACCTCCCCGCCGTGTCGTCATTCCACCCCGTGTCGTGGGCGCACGATCCGGACCTCAAACCCCTCCCCTACGACCCCAACGCGGCGGCCGGACTCCTCGCTTCCGCCGGCTGGCGCGACCGCGACGGCGATGGCGTCCTGGACACGGCTTCCGGGCGAGCCTCGTTCACGCTGCTGTTCCGCGCCGGCAACCCGGAGCACGAGAGGCTGGCGTCCCTCTTCCAGTCCGCCGTGAAGCGGCTCGGGGTCGACGTGTCCTTGCAGGGCCTCGAGTGGCCCGTCCTCCTGGAGAAGGCTCGCGGGCACGCTTTCGACGCCGTAATCTACCGGTGGGGGCTGGATGCCGATCCCGACCCATACGATTTCTTCCACTCGTCGCAGTACCCGACGGGGCAGAACTACGGGGGGTACTCGAACCCGGAGGTGGACCGCCTGGCGGAGCAGGGCCGCAGGACACTGGACATCAAAGCTCGCGCCGCCCTCTACCGCCGCCTCGAACGGATTCTGCAGGACGAACAGCCCCACACGTTCATCTCCCATCCTTCGGCGACGGTCGGGCTGACCCGCCGCTTGCGCGACGTGGAGGTCGCCCCGACCGGTCTGTGGGCGTGGTACCCGTCCTTCCTCCGATGGTGGGTCGCGGCCGACGCACCGCCACAGCCGCCATGATCGTCAGGTTGTCATGGCGGGCCGCCCTCGGAGTCGTCACGATCCTCCTCGCCACCGCTCTCCTCTACGTCGCGATCCGACTCGTGCCCGGGACGCCCTGGGCCGACGACCCTTCGACCCCCCAGGACCGAATCCAAGAATGGGCCACACGCCACCACCTGGATCGCCCTCCGGCGGCCGGCTACCTGCTCTGGCTCCGGGATGTCGCGAGCGGCGACCTTGGGACGTCCTACGTCGTGGCCGCCGGCGAGGGAGTCGGCGCGCTGATCCTGCGCGCGCTGCCCTACAGCCTGGCGCTCGGAGTCCTGGGCTTCGGCGCGGCGGTCGTCGTGTCGGTCGCGGCGGGGTTCGCCTCCGCGCGAAGGCCGGGTGGACCCTGGGACCGGACGTGGTCGGGCCTTCTCTACCTCCTCAGCGCCGCTCCCTCGTTCTGGATTGCCATGCTCCTGCAGGATCTCCTCGCCCTGCGCTTCGGAGTTCTCCCGCCGTTCGGAGCCGGTCCCGCCGGGGGCGTGCCGGAGGGCGTGCTCACCGCGGCGGCGGCGCGGATCCCCTTCTGGATCCTGCCTCCTGCCTGCCTCGCCCTCGGAAGCCTGGCGTTCCTCTTTCGGTTTACGAGGGCCACGTTGCTCGACGCGGCCGGCAGCGCGTACGTCCTGTCCGCCCGCGCCCGTGGGCTTCCCGAAATCCTGGTGCTGGGGCGGCATGCCTTCGCGGGCGCGCGCATTCACCTTGTGACGCTGGCGGGACTGCTGACCCCCTCCATCATCGGCGGCAGCGTAATCATCGAGAGCATCTTCGGCCTGCCGGGCCTCGGGCGGCTGTTCTTCACGGCCGTCGGCGCCCGCGACTACCCCGTCGTCATGGGTGTGGGCCTCCTGATGGCCGTGGCCTCGATCGTGGGGAGCGCCCTGGCCGACATCCTGTACGCGGCCGTAGAACCGCGCCTGCGCGGCGCCCCCGAGATCGCCGCGTGAACCGGTCGCTCATCGCGGGAGCGGCGTTGATCGGAGCTCTCTGTATCGTCTCCCTCGCGGCGCCCGCGCTCGCCTCCGCGGGGATAATCTCCCCGCCCCTCGAGATCGATCTTGCCATCCGGCTGCGGCCGCCCTCTTCCGCTCATTGGCTGGGGACGGACGATCTGGGTCGCGACGTCTTTTCCCGGCTCCTGCACGGCGCACGCCCCTCACTCGCCGTGGCGCTCGTAGCCACGGCCGTGGCCCTCGCCCTGGGTGTTCCGGCGGGCGCGCTGGCTGGGCTGCGGGGAGGCTTCTGGGATCTGACCTTGACGCGGCTCATGGAGGCGACGGCCGCCCTGCCGTCCCTGCCCCTGATCCTCCTCATCGTCTCGATGACACTCGGGGATGCCGGCGGCGGGGCCGGCTTCCCGACGCTCATCCTCCTCGCCGCCGCGATCGGCGTCACGCGCTGGGCTACCATCGCGCGCTACGTCAGAGGGGGGATCTGGAAACTTCAGGTAGAAGATTACGTCGTGGCGGCCAGGGCTCTCGGCTCCTCGACGGCCCGCCTGATAATCCGCCACCTGCTCCCCGGTGCGCTGACCCCCGCGCTGGTCTCGGCCGCGTTTGGAGCCGGAAGCGCCGTGCTCACGGAGTCGGCACTCAGCTTCCTCGGGCTTGGCACGCAGCCGCCCTGGCCCTCGTGGGGGAAGATGGTGGCCGAGGCGGCGCGCGAGCCCGGGGCGTGGTGGCTCCTGCTGGCGCCGGGGATGGCCATCGCCTCGTTGGTGCTGGGGTTCAACCTGGCGGCCGAGGGGTTCCGCCTGCGCGACGGATCCTCGAGGACGGCGGAAGGGCGGCTCAGATTCTTTCCGGGTTGAGGCTGCCGGACCGGTAGCCGGCGAGATCGAGGCTTACGAACCGGTATCCCGCGGCGCGCAATGCTCCCACCACGCGCAATCTCCTCTCCGGCTCCATGAGACGTGCGAACTCCTCGGGGGGGCACTCGATGCGCGCCACATCGCCGTGATCGCGGACACGGACCTGCCGCATCCCCTCCGCGTGCAGGAACGCCTCCGCCCTGTCGATGCGGGCCAGCACGGCCGGGTCGATCCGCCTGCCGAAGGGGACGCGCGACGAAAGGCATGCGGCCGCGGGCTTGTCCCAGGTGCGCAGCCCCAGGTGGCGGCTGATCTCCCGGACGTCGGCTTTCCCGATCCCAGCGGCCACCAGCGGGGCGACAGCGCCGGCCTCCGTCGCGGCCTCCATGCCGGGGCGAAACTCCCCGAGATCGTCAGTAATGGCGCCGTACGCGATGGCGCCGTAGCCCGCGCGATCCGCCTCGGCCCTGAGGATCCGGAACAGCTCCGACTTGCAGAAGTAGCAGCGGCGCGGCGAATTCCCGGCGTACCCCTCCTCGTCCATCTCGTGCGATTCCACGAGACGGTGCGCGACGCCTATCTCGTCGGCGAGGACCCTCGCCTCCGCCAGCTCGCGAGCGGCCAGCGACGGCGACACCGCCGTCACGGCAAGGACCCGGCCGCCGAGGACGTCGGCCGCGACCTTCAGCAGCAGAGTGCTGTCCGCCCCGCCGGAGTAACCGACGACCATCGGTCCCGATTCCGCGATGATCCTCCCGAGCCGGGCGTAGGTCGCCGCCGCGCGGTCCGAGAGGAGAGCGGGAGGGGTCGCCGCCGCGGCGATGTCACGCACGAGCGGCTCTGGTGCGGCGCGGCCATGCAGAGGCGATTGCGGCCGCGAGCACGGTCTTGAGGAGGTCCCCGGCCAGGAACGGGAGACTTCCCAGCTGGAAGGCGGCGCTCAGGTCGCCTCCGAGGAAAATGGCGAGGTGGAGCATCCCGAAGACGTGGATGAGCGCGGCGCCCGAGAGCATGGCGAGGAAAGTGGCGGCGGGGCCAGGCCTGCCGTCGGCGTGAAGGAGGCGACCGACGAACCACGCCGCACCCACGAAGCCGATGAGGTAGCCGCCCGTCGCGCCGAGAATGTGCGCGGGGCCGAAGGCGGCTCCGGCGAAGACCGGAAAGCCCATCGCGCCGGCCGCGAGGAGGACGACCTGGCTGGCGGCGCCCCGTAATGGCCCGAGGGCGGCTCCCGCGAGGAGAACGGGGACCATCTGCAGCGTCAGGGGCACGGGCGTGAACGGCAGAGGGATGCGCACCTGCCCCGCCAGCGCCGTGAGGAGGCCGAAGGCGGCGACCAGCGCGGCGTCCTGCGAGATCCAGCGGACGCCGGCGGAGCGCTCCGCGCCCGCCTCCGGAAGCGCCGCCGTCACGTGCTGGTTTCGCATCTCGTGCACTCCTTGCGCCCCGGCCGGCAGCGTAGGGAGCCCCGGCGAGGGTGTCAAGCTACCAGAGGGAGTTCTGTCCCCTCCCAGCCGGCCGCGGCGCGCCCAGGTGCTTCGCAGCGTGCGCGGTGGCCTGCCTTCCGCGAGAGGTGCGGTCCAGGAACCCGATCTGCATCAGGTAGGGCTCCACGACTTCCTCGATGGTGTCGGGCTCCTCCCCGATCGCGGCCGCGATGGTGGCGAGCCCCACCGGGCCTCCGCCGAACTTGTCGAGGATCAAACGCAGCACCCGCTGGTCGGTCTCGTCGAGACCGTAGCTGTCCACGTTCAGCTTCTCCAGCGCCGCAGAGGCGACGGCTTGCGAGATCAGGTCGTGGCCGGCCACTTGCGCGAAGTCCCGGACGCGCCGCAGCAGACGGTTTGCGACGCGCGGCGTGCCGCGCGCACGGCGCGCGATCTCGGCGCAGCCGCCGCCGTCGACACCCACGCCGAGGATTCCCGACGACCGGCGGACGATCTCGGTGAGATCGGTCTCCGAATAGAAGCCGAGATGGTGCACGATCCCGAAGCGGTCGCGCAGGGGAGACGTAAGCAGCCCGATCCGCGTGGAGGCGCCCACCAGCGTGAAGCGGGGCAGATCCAGCCGGACCGAACGCGCCGACGGACCTCCGCCGATGATGATGTCGAGCTTGTAGTCCTCCATCGCGGGATAGAGGATTTCCTCCAGGGTCGGACTGAGGCGGTGGATCTCATCGATGAAGAGGACGTCGCCCTCCTCGAGGTTCGTGAGGATGGCGGCCAGATCGCCCGCCTTCTCGATGGCGGGGCCGGAGGTGGTGTGAAGCGTCGTTTGCTGCTCGCCGGCGATGATGTGGGCCAAGGTGGTCTTGCCCAGGCCCGGAGGGCCGTAGAGCAGGACGTGATCGAGGGCCTCCCTCCGCTCACGAGCCGCGCGCAGGAACACCGACAGGTTCTCCTTCACCTGCCGCTGTCCGATGTACTCCGAGAGCGTCCTGGGCCTCAAGGACTGCTCGTAGCCGAAGTCCTCCGCCAGCGTGTCGGGGCGCACGAGATCCCCGCCGGCGGCCGCAGGCCCCGTCGGCGGCGCCGCAGCAGCGGGCCGGCGCGCGGCGCGCTTGCGGGCGCCGCCTTCCGGGG
>CAYNUH010000087.1:0-12187 GCA_964400605.1 uncultured Acidobacteriota bacterium
GCCCGCTTGAGGACCGAGCAGAGAGACATGATGCCGATGGGCGGGAAGCCCATGACTTGGATGCGGCCGTTCTTCGCTCTTTTCCGTCCCGGGATGGCGTAAAACTGCGGGTCGCGGACGTGGACCAAGAAAACTCTCATGAAACCCCCAGGGAAGCCGGCCTTCCTCCGCCGGATTGCTGAGAGGATAGCTCCAGGGTGCCTGCCCCCCGATTCTACTAGACTCCTTCAGAGCCGTACAATAGGGCTCAGACCGGAGCCGGGCTCAAGGCTCACGGCTCCCGCCTTCACCTTCGGCTCTTCCAATTGAAGGCGATGGCGAATCCTCCGCCCGAAGGAATCGTCGACGTCTCGCCGCCGGATCTGTTCGACTTCAGCGCCTGCTCCTCGGTCGAGATCGCCCCGGAGAGGGCGATCTCGAAGGATCCGATCAGGAACCCCACGCCTCCCGTGTAGACGAGCGCGCCGCCGTTTGCGGCAAGGTTTTTGTAGAGGCCGCCTCTCAGAGCCAGAATCTTCCAGACGAGGAACTCGGCGCCGGCGTTTCCGTAGCGGTACTTGAGCCCTTGCACGACGTGGGAGTCGACTTCGGAAAGGTCGAGGTCGGCCCCGATGGTCACCCACCGATTGGGATTCCATCCGACGCCCGCCCGGACGCGCGGGTCGAGTCTGAGGGTGCCCTGCCCCCCTGAGAAGTCGAACTCGGGCGCGTTCAGGTTCATGCCCTCCAGTCCAATCCGCAGACCGTGCACGGGCCGGTAAAGCAGTCCGGCGTCCAGTCCGAGGCGGGTGGAGGCCTTCCGGCTGTCACGGCCGGTCACCTGGTCGAGGAGTTCGTTCCCGCCCTCGAGGTCATGGGCGGTGAAGGAAGTCTGGTAGGTTTCACCCTGCATCTCCTTCAGGCTCACGCCCGCGGCGAGCGTGTCCCCCACGACCCTGCGGGAATACGTGAACGCGATTTGCTCGACGAGGATCGCTCGCGTCGAGACCCCGGAGCGGTTTGCCGCCAGCGTCGTCCCCCCGGCCGCCGTCTGCCTGACCATCTCCTCAAGGATCTTCCGAGCGCGCCCGTCCTTTTCGATGCGGGGGATGCCGGCGTCGAAGACGAGCTGCTCCGCCTGGGCCGAGGTGAGCGCACCTCCCGAAGCGGTGACCAGGGTCGCGGCGAAATTCTGGCATACGACGTCGCTGCCGCAGCCGTTCGGGGTCGCGGGCACGGCGGCGGCGAACCCTCCCGCACCGAGGGATAGCCCGCTCGAGTAGTCGAACACGGGGCTGATCCCTCCGTAGCCGAAAGCGGAGATCGAGATTCCCCAGTTCTTATACCGGAAGGCCGGTCCGGTGGTGGCCCTCACGGCCACGCCCTGTCCGGGCTCGCCGAGACGGGGGATCCTGAACAGGAAGGCGTCGAGGGCGTCGGCCCGCTGCTTCTGCGAAACAGTTCCATCGTCCAGGGCCGACTGCGTCGCCGAGAGGCTGGAGCGATCGAAGTCGATCTGGATCGCGTCCGCGCTCGCCAGGATCGCCCCGTGGATATCGCCGGTGAGCGTGACCAGGGGGAAGGTCAGATCCCAAAAGGGCTCGAACGCGAAGGCGGCCGGATTCGCGAAAGACGCCGAGGCGTCGCTCGACACCGCCACGGCCGTCCCTCCCATCGCCAGGGCACGGGTCCCGTAGATGGGCCACTCCTGCGCCGGGGCGCTCGTCGACGTCAACCCTGAGAGGAGCAACGCGAGGATTGGCCAGATCTTCTTCACTTATTTCATCCTGACCGTCTGGACCCAGCTGCCGGTCTTGCCGTGATCGTCCGAAACCAGGATTCCCTTCTTGCCCGCGACGAAGACGTATTTCCCGTCGCTGCTCGTCGTGATCGACACGCTCCCGAGATCGTCCGCGATCTTGAAGGCGTCATCGTACCTCTCCTGGACCTTTTGAGCTCGGGCCGGGGTTGAGAAGAAGAGGAAAGTCCCGAGCGAGATGCCCGCGAGCGCTGCGACGTAGAGATGACGGCGGGTCAATTGGAAAACGACCTCATTGCTCAAAGTGCCACCCTCCTATGGGCTCGTGCGCCGGATGCCGGTGACGGCTCCGCCCTCGACCTGGATCTCGTCCATCACGGATGGCAGGTCCACGTACTCGAGATTCCCGCGGAGGCCCTTGCGGCCGTCCCGGCGCGTCGTTTCGATCCGGGTCGGGATGCCGCCGCTGTAGACGATACTGACCTGAGCCCGATCGTGGCGGACCCACTCCGACGGCCGCTTCTCCCAGTCGTCCTCGCCGCGATAGAGCCAGGTGCCGATTCCGATCCGGCTCAGAAGCCTCCCGTCGTACTGATACTCGATCTTTCGATACAGGTGCCGGGCCGGCTGGGCCTTCACGATGCCGAGCACCTCGCGGAGGATGAGGTGGCTCTCCGGGTCGAAGGCGTCCCGTACGATCGCGCGGAAGGCGACGGCTTTCGAGGTCCCCCACCCCATCGCCTCACCGGCGACGACCACGCCCTTCTTCGCCAACGGATCAAGGGTATAGCGTTCCCCCGAGTAGAGACTCGTCGACTCGCGCACCAGCCCGGATGCGCCGAAGTCGGCGGCGAGGGAGGCGCTGTTCTCCGCCGGCGGATACGTGAGAACGTAAAAGGCATCACCCCAGAAGCGGCCCTTGGCCTCGAGGCGCCTGAGCTTGAAGAGCCGGCCGCAGTGCGTGCAGAAGAAGACTTCGTCCGGCTGAGGTGTCTTGCAGAAATCGCAAGGAATTCCTACCCGCGGCGCTTCCGGCGGGCCGCTGGCTTCCGCTGAAGGTGAAGTCGATCCTGACGGGAGTGTGTTCGGATCCGGGGCGGGATTCGGGATCGCGGCGGCGGCAGAGAGGACGATCAGCGCAACGACGGTCGCCGAAGCCCAGAGGAGCCGAACCCGCGATCGAAGCGCTAACGGTCGCTGCGGCGCGGCTGGAGGGACGCGGGCGATCTCCGAGCGCACGCATCGTCTCCCGGTGCGCCAATGTCGGCTCATGGGTAGGACCTCAGCAACTCATTGAAAACAGATCACTGACGCACAAGTACGGCTGGCGGATCAGGCGGATCGCGCTTCGAACTCGCCGCGGTGCGCCTGCCATCGGGACTTCCGACCTGAAGGCGTCCGATCAGGAAAAGGATCCGCCCGTGACTACTGCGGCCCGGAACCCTTGAGGTAGCGCACCAGATCCGAGTCCGTCGAGAGTATGAGCGTGGTCTGCGCGTCGAGACTGCTCTCGAGGGTCTCCATGGCCTTGATGAACTGGTACAGCTCGGGGTCCTTCCCGTAGGCCTTCGCGTAGATGGTCGTGGCCTTCGCGTCAGCGGCGCCTTTCAGCTCCTGGGCGGTCTTGTACCCCCTGGACGAGGCCTCCAGTATGTCCCGCTCCTTCTGCCCGCGGATCTCGGCGGCTCGCCCCAGGCCCTCGGAGCGGCTCCGCTCGGCGATTCTTTTTCGTTCCGAGATCATCCGCTCGTAGACTTTCTGCTGAACCGTCTCGACATAATTGATGCGCTTGAAGCGGACGTCCACGAGCTCGATTCCGAACTCGGGGGTGATCTGGGACGCCTTCTTGAGGATCATCTCCGCAATCTTCTGGCGGCCGGTGGTGATCTTGGTCAGGGCCTCGGCCGAGCCGATTCCTTCGAGATCCTCGGTGACCTGGAACCCGCGGTTCGTCGAGCGCACCAGCTCAATCAGATCGAAGGAGGCCACGGCGTTGCGGGTCTCACCGTCAACGATGTCGTCGAGGCGGCTCTGCGCTCCGATCTCGTCGCGCACGGCCTGGAAAAAGCGCAGCGGGTCCGCGATGCGCCAGCGGGCGTAGGTGTCCACCCAGATGTACTTCTTGTCCTTGGTGGGTATCTCGTTGACATCACCGTCGAATTCGAGCCAGCGCTTGTCGAAGCGATGGACAACCTGGATGAAGGGGATCTTCATCTTCAGGCCTGCATCCTTGATGACGCCGCCCACGGGGCGGCCGAACTGGACGATGATGGCCTGCTCCGTCTCGGAAACGGTGTAGACGGAGAAGGAGAGGACGAGGAGGGCCAGGGCCGCGACAGCCACCGGGAGCGCGACAGCGGGCTTCATGGCTTGACCTCCTTGTTGGCGCCATCGAGTTGGAGCAAGGGAAGTATCCCCCGGGCCTTCTCGTCGATGATCACCTTGCGCCCCAGCTTCGGCAGGATCCGGTTCATGGTCTCCAGGTAGATCCGCTTGCGTGTCACCGCGGGCGCCTTGCGGTATTCCTCGTGGAAGGCACTAAAGCGGCTGGCATCGCCCAGGGCGTTGTTCTCGCGCTCCAGGGCATACCCTTCCGCCGCGCGGATGGCCTGCTCAGCCACGCCACTGGCTCGCGGGACGGCCAGGTTGAAATCGGCCCAGGCTTCGTTGATCGACCGCTCCTTTTCCTGGATCGCCTGATTGACCTCGTTGAACGCGGGTTTGACCGGGTCCGGTGGATTCACGTCCTGCAGGACCAGTTGCTGGATCTCGATGCCGATCTCATACAGATCGCAGAGCCGATTGAGCTCCTCCTTGGCCTGGAAGGCTATCGCCTCGCGCCCGATGGTGATCACCTCGTCCACGCTGTGGTCTCCCACCACCTGGCGCATGGCGGCCTCCGACATGTAGCGGAGGGTCGCGGGGACATCCCGCACGTTGAACAGGTAAGCGCGGGGGTCCTTGATCCTGAACTGCACGATCCATTCCACCACGGCCACGTTCAGATCGCCGGTGAGCATGAGCGACTCGCTCTTTGTGTCCTGGGACTCCGGGGCGTAGATGGAGCGCGTCCCTGCCTGCTGCGTCCGGAAGCCGAACTCCATCTTGAGCTGCCGCTGAACCGGCACCTTCGTCACTGTCTCGATCCCCAGCGGGAATTTGAGATGCGGGCCGGGGTCCGTCGTCCGGACGAGCTTGCCGAACCGCTGGACGGCGCCCACCTCTTCGGGCTCGACCTGGTAGTAGCTGCCCCACGCGAGAGCCAGGACAAGGGCAGCGATCGCCCCTTGCAGGATGATCGCCCCCCAGGGGCGCACACCCGGGGGCAGCTCTATCCAGTGGCGACGAATGTCGGTTTTGAATTGATCCCAGCTCTCGGACACGATCAACCCTCCTTGCCTCGAGCGATCCCGCGCGGGCAGTTAATCGAGAACAGAAGAGTAGTATACCCGTCGCCCGACCGTGACGTCGTCTCCCTGGATCGATCCAGAGGCTGAGCCAGGTTTCTTGCATCAAGAAACCAGGCAGGCAGCAACGCGAAGCGGTTTCGGTGAACCGCCAGGGAGAAGGCGAGAGGGCTGCCGTGCTGAGCCTTGTGCTACGATGCTGCCGGTTCAAGGGCGGCACGCGCTCGGCCACGCGTCGAGCTCGTCGTCATCTCTGACAGGTTGCTGAAAAACGATCTGGCGATAGTCCATTCGAGCGTCACCGACGCTGGATTCAAAGGAGTTTTCGTATGCTGTTGGGAAAGAAGACGGAGGAGCGCGAGGTCTCGAAGCCCGAGCCCTCCGAGGAGCAGATGCTCGCGACCATCAAGGATGCCATCGAGAAGAACAAGATCGCGGTCTTCATGAAGGGCACGCCTGCCCAGCCGATGTGCGGCTTCTCGGCCGCGGTGGTGGACATCCTCAACCAGCTGAACGTCCCGTACGTGGGCGTCAACGCCATCGAGCACCCCAGGTTCCGGCAGGTGCTCTCGGGCCACACCAATTGGCCCACGCTTCCCCAGGTGTTCGTGGGCGGCAAGCTCATCGGCGGCTGCGACATCGTCCGCGAGATGAAGGCGTCCGGCGAGCTCGACAAGGTGGTCGCGGAGGCGATCAAGTAGATGGCGAACCTGGCGGAGGTCAAGTCCCTCATCGAGCAGGCCCTCCCCGGCTCCGAGGTGACCGTGAACGACCTCACGGGCGGCGGTGATCATCTCGCCGTCGCCGTGGCCGCCTCCCAGTTCGCCGGCAAGGGACTCATCGACCAGCACCAGATGATCTACGCCGCCCTGAAACACAAGATGGCCCCGGTCAGCCAGGAGATCCACGCGCTCCAGATCAAGACGTCGGTTCCAGGGGGATAGGGTTTTCCATCCGCGCGAGTCGTTGACGTTCCCTCCGGGTTGGGTTCAGGACCACCGGACGACCGCGCCTTGGCGGCGGGGGCAATGGTCCGGGTGGAGCAGCGAGCCGAGGATCTCGGCGCTGTCGGCGATTCGCGGCCCCGGGCGGTTGAAGTGGGCGTTGCCGTCGGCGATGAAGCACCGCCCCTCCTTCGCGGCCCGCAGCCGCCGGACGGGGGCGGCGATCCTCTCGTCGCGCAGGTCTTCCAGCGTCTTCCGAATGGTGAAGCCGCAGGGCATCAGGACCACGACGTCGGCGTCGGCCGCATCGATCTCCTCCCACGTGACAGCGCGGAATTGGGCGGGCTTGGTGACGATGACCGGCTCGCCCCCCGCGATCTCGGCGATCTCGGGGATCCAGCCCCCGGCCACCATCGGCGGATCCAGCCACTCCACGCAGGCGACGCGCGGCCTGGCCAGCCCGCCCACCGCCCGGCTGAGCGCGTCGAGCCTCGCCTCGAAGGCGCGGGCGAGAGCCGCGGCGCGGTCGGGGACGCCCGCCGCCTCCCCCACGCGGCGGAAGTCGGCCAGGATGTCGGAGAGGCTCTCGGGGTGCAGGGAGCAGATGCGGGTCTCCTTCAGGGTGAGCGCCGAGCAGGCCGCCTCGACTTCCTTCAGCGACACGGCGCAAACCTGGCACTGATCCTGCGTGACGATCAGGTCGGGCCGCAGCTTCTCCAGCACCTCGACGCGCACCCGGTAAACGCTCAACCCCTCGCGCACGAGATCACGCACCGCGCGGTCGATGTCGCGGCCCGGCAGGCGTGGCTCCACCTTGGGCTCGGAGAGGACCGGCAGGCCGCAGACGTCTTCGGGGTAGTCGCACTCGTGGGAGACGCCGGCAAGGCGTTCACGCAGCCCCAGCGCGCAGACGATCTCCGTCGCGCTGGCGATCAGCGACACGATGCTGCGGGGGGTTTCGGTTTTCATGGGCTCATCGAGGCCCCGCGCGCTGGTCGCCCGGGGCGGACATGCTGGAGCCGTCAATCCGCAGCGTGTAGCATAGCGCCCCATGACGTACCGGGGCTGGACCCGATTCTTCGCGCGCTTCATGCTCGGCATGATCTTCGGCATGGCCGGTTGGTACAAGTGCTTCACGATGACGCCCCTAGGCCACGCCGAGCAGTACTTCACCGGCCCCTACGCCGACACGTGGATCCCGCACTGGCTCCTCCTCGCGACCGGCGTGACCGTCCCCGTGGTGGAGCTTCTCGCCGGCGCGCTGTTCCTGCTGGGGTATCGCGTCCGGGACGCCGGCGTCGCCCTGGGGATGATCCTGCTGCTCGTTACTTACGGGCACCTACTCAAGGAGCCCCTCTTTTCGATCACGGGTCACATCCTCCCTCGCTTCATCCTCCTCGCCATGGTGTCTCTCTTGCCGGCCGAGGAAGACCGTCTCGCGCTGGAGGCGTGGATCAAGCCCGCGCGCGGTACCACTCGTTGAAGAGGCCGCACCCCGCGCGCAGCGTCGCCGTGGCCTCTTCCCCCCGGAGCCTCCGATCGATCACGCCGAGCCAGCAGAGCAGATCGGCCTCGGCCTTCAGATCAGGCCGCCCGAGCCGTCGCCGGGCGTAGTCGAAGGCGACGTACCCCGCGCGCTCAACGAGGAGGCGCATGAGAGGGCGGGCGTCGAGGCCGCCATCGTCGGAGGAGGCTCCCGGCCCCATCTGATCGAACCACGAGGCGAAGGCGCGCTCGAAGGGGCCGCGGCACGCCTCGAGGGCGGCGTCGATGTCGGGCCAGCGCGAGAGGAGCCCCCTGAGCAGGAACGGGTGATTGCCGCCCAAACGGATGAGGCGTCCGACAGCGGAGACCGGGGCGCCGGGGGCCGCCTGCGCGATGAGAGCGCCCGCGAGCCTGCGATCCCATACGGCCATGGGGAACGGCTTGAGGTGAACGCCGCCCCGCAGCAGCGGGCAGCCCGGGTTCGCCGTGGCCTCGTGCCACCGTCTCGATCCCGCGAAGCAGAGCGCCACCTGGCGCCCGGCCGCGCCTTCGCGCGCGAGGGAGGCCAGGGCCGCGAGGACGCCGCGCCCCTCCGGAGTGGCGAGAGCGTCTGCGTCATCTACGAGAGGGCTGAGGCGCGGAGCCTCCTTCAGGCGTTTGACGGCATCGGACAGCGCCTCGGGGTTCCCAAGGAGATCGGTCCCGCTCAGGACGGCCGCACCCTCCCCCATCTCCAAAGCCGCCTGCCTCAAGAGCGACGTCTTGCCGATCTTCGCGCCGCCCAGCACCGTCACGCTGGAGCCCGTAAGGAGCGAGCGCGCAAGGGCCGCCACCGACTGCCTCCGGCCCATGTAGCGGCCGGGGCCGAAGGCGGGCTCATCCCACTTTTCCGCAGCCTCCACGAACACCTCCGTTCAAGGCAACCTCCAGGTTAACAGCCAGGGAGTGCATCCGGCGCCGGAGGCGCTGTTGACCCAGCAACCTCCGGGTTAACAGCCCGGAGAGAACGGAGAGAGTTTTCTGGGTCGGATGCGCAGCCCCGGAGGCGGCCGGCACGGCTCGGGTTAACAGCGAGAGAGTCGAGGCCCGCCGAGGGTGGATCGCCCGAACCCCACGCCCCACGCGAAAAAGCCCCGACCGGGTCTGCCCGGCCGGGGCTATCTAGATGATGCGCCCCTTCGACTCGGGGCCATGAGTGCGTGGCTCCCTACGTGGTCGCGGAGCACGAACTCTCTCTGGTTCGTACTGGCGATCGCGTGGGCACCAGGCGATCAACGGTACGAACCTGGATATCCCTCGCCAGCGTTGCGGCGCGACCTTGAGGCCATGCGACGGATTCGAAGGGGGTTGACCGACTCCGTTCCTTCCTGTACATTGCCGTCCGCTGGCAAAGGTTACTTACTTTTCTCTCTCCGGGCCAGACAGGTGGAAGACGGTGACGAACGACGAGATCCTCACCATTTCCGAGGTCGCTGAGCTCCTCAAGATCGCTGAGAAGACCGTCTACGTCTTGGCGCAGCGCCGCGAGGTCCCGGGATTCAAGGTCGGCGGGCAGTGGCGGTTCAGCCGGGCTGCTATCGACTCGTGGATCGAGACGAGTAGCCGGGCTCCCCAGTACCCGGCGAGTGCAGCCGAACAGTCCCAGGCGGAAGGGACGTCACAGGGCTCCAGAACGAAAACGCGGAGGCGCCGGCGATGAGCCTGCGGACCAGCGCCGTCATCTTCCGCGCTAAGGGCGCCGGGCTCCGCGACGCGAGGTATTTCGCCGTCGAGACGACCCGGTTGAAGGAATTGGGGGCCGGATGAGCCAAGGATCCGATCACGTGCCTGCTGGCAATAGGCTTGAAGACTCAGAGCACGGCGAATTGCGGCAGGAAGTCGCCACCCTCCTGAAGCCAACGGACGCCGACCTGCCGATCGCGTTCGTCGGGACCTATCCGCCGCGTCGATGCGGCATTGCCACCTTCACACGCGACCTCTCCGCGACGATCGGCGCCACCAGCGATCGCGTGCTCCCGATGATCATCGCGGTGAGCGATCCGGGAGGTCAGTACGAGTACCCGCGTGAGGTCAAGTACGAGATCCGGCAGGGGGGCAAGGGCGACTACGCTCGCGCGGCCGAGTTCGTCAACTATTCGGACGTGCGGCTCGTCTCCATCCAGCACGAACACGGCATCTTCGGCGGTGATGACGGCGCGTACATCCTCGACCTTCTAACGGCGCTGCGCGTGCCAGCCATAGCGACACTGCACACCGTCCTCAAGCTGCCGTCAGACTCTCAAAAGGCGATCATCCGGAAGATGTCCCGCCAGTGCGCGCGGCTCGTCGTGATGAGCAAGGTAGCGGCAGATTTGCTCCGCACATCGTACGGGGTGAACGAGAAAAAGATTCAACTCATCCCGCACGGGATCCCGGACATGGCGCCTCGGGACCAGCAGCGGATGAAAGCAAAGTTCGGCGTCTCGGGCCAGAGGATGTTGTTGACGTTCGGGCTCCTGGGCCCCAACAAGGGGATCGAGACGGTCATCCGCGCGCTGCCGGCGGTGGTCGCGACGTTCCCCGATGTCGTTTACTTCGTCGTGGGCGCGACCCACCCCATGATCGTGCGCCGCCACGGAGAGGCGTACCGGACGTCCCTCGAACGCGAGGCCGAGCGCCTCGGCGTCCGCGAGAACGTAGTCTTCCGCGACCAGTTCGTCTCCGACGAAGAGCTCCGCAGCTATCTGCAGGCCGCCGACCTCTACGTCAGCCCATACCAGAACGAGGCGCAGGTCACGAGCGGCGCGTTGTCCTATGCGATGGGGGCGGGTGCGGCCGTCGTATCGACGCCATACTGGCACGCCGACGAGCTCCTCTCGGACCGACGTGGGCACCTGTTCCCGTTCGGAGATCACGGCACCTTGAGCACTGTCCTGATCTCTCTCCTCGGCTCTCCGAAGGAGCTCGAGCGCGTCCGATGTTCCGCCTTCGAATTCACCCGGTCCATGGTGTGGCCGCGGATCGGAAAGACGTACCTCGAGCTCGGGACCAAAGTGATGGCCGAGGCGCCCACCAGATTGGCGCCCATGATGCCGACTCGCGCCAGCAGCCTCCCCGAGCTGCGCCTCGATCACCTGATCCGGATGACCGACGACACCGGAGTGATCCAGCACGCCAACTACAGCGTTCCCACGAGGAGCACCGGGTACTGTGTCGACGACAACGCGCGAGCTTTGATCGTCGCGCTCCAGGCGGACCGGGTGAGCAGCGACCCACAGACGAAGCGCCTCGTCACCACGTACCTCAGCTACCTCCACTACGCCCAGAGCGACGCCGGCGACTTCAAGAACCTTATGACCTACGATCGCACGCTCGAGTCGGGCCCCGGCTCGGAAGACTGCCTGGGCCGCGCGATCTGGGCACTTGGCACCACGGTTCAGCTTGCGACCGACGACGGTTGCAAGCTACTGGCAAGGGAGATGCTCGACCGGGCCTTGCCGAGAGCGATGGAGCTCGGCCCGCGCGGGACCGCGTCGACCATCCTCGGCCTGGCGAACTTGACAGCCGCGGAGCCGTCCGCCGAAGCCGTTCGCAAGAGGCTGAACGTCATGGCTGACAAGCTGGTCAAGCGCTACCAGCAGGAGGCCACCGACGACTGGCGCTGGTTCGAGCCGACGCTCACCTACGACAACGCAACCATCCCGCTCGCGCTCTTCAAGGTCTACTCCGTGACGGGCGAGCGGGCGAGCTTGCGTGTGGCGCGCGAGTCGCTCGAGTTCCTCGAGGACATCTGCTTCGGTGACGGGCACCTGGTGTTGGTGGGGAACGCGGGCTGGCACTGCCGCGGCGGCACGAAGCCACACGCCGATGAGCAGGCGATCGACGCTGCGGCCTTCGTGCTCGCCTTCCGGGGCGCCTACCTCGCGACCGGAGATCATCATTACCTCCGTCGCATGCGCGAATCGTTCGCCTGGTTCCTCGGCGTCAACCGTCTCGGAACGTCGCTCTACGACTCCGTCACGGCGGGCTGCCGGGATGGGCTCGGGGCCACCCAGGCCAACCAGAATCAAGGCGCCGAGAGCACAATCTGCTTTCTTCTATCGCTTCTGGAGATGCTCGATCTTGCGGGCGAAGGTCTCGAGCACGCCGGCCCCTTCGAAGGGGCCGAGGCATGAGTTCCCCGCTGGCTGTCAGACGGACCACGCACATCGTAATGCCCAATCCCCGCCGCGTGATCGCCAAGCTGTACCTGCCGGGCGAAGACATAGCGCCCGGCGGCAACTCCCGGACGCCGCCGCTCATGGCTCGCCTCCTCGAGATCCCGGAGCCGGAGGTCGCCACGGTGCTCGCGGGCGTGATCGCGGGCTTCTCGTCGCGCCACAAAGGGTTCGAGCAGATCCTGGAGCAGCATTTCGAGGGGGTCGCGCACTACATCGCCCCGGGGACCCATCTCAGTCACGAGCGGCGCCTGCTGATCGGCGCCTACTTTACGCACGAGTACTCGGTCGAGGGAGCCGCACTGTGCAACCCGTCGATGGTGCTCGCGCCGGACCAGACCCATCTCCGTCCCGGCCAGCGCCGGTTCGTGATGAGCCTCCGGGCCGTGGGTGAAGGCCACATCTCGTCCATCGAGT
>CAYNUH010000088.1:0-11743 GCA_964400605.1 uncultured Acidobacteriota bacterium
GCGGCCGGCGGCCTCCACCAGGGCGCGCACGTTGTCGATGTCGCCGCCGCTGTCCTTGATGCCGACGATGCGCGGGTGCGGCGCGAGGGAGGCCACCAGCGCCCTCGAGAGGGGCACCCCCGTGAACTGCGGGACGGAGTAGAGGATCACCGGACCCGGAGAGGCGTCGGCCACCGAGCGCAGGTGCGCTTCCAGGATGGCGTCCTTGAGTTCGGGCTTGTAGTAGCTGGGGACGCCGAGGAGCACGGCGTCGGCGCCGAGATCGAAGGCTTCGCGCGTGGCGCGCACGGCCGCGGCCGTGGACTCGCGCCCGGTCCCCACGATCATCAGGCGCCGCCCCTGGAGGATGGCCCGGCGGGCGGCGCGGATCACGTCACGCTTTTCGTCGTCTTCGAGGAGAGGGGCCTCGCCGTTGGATCCGAGGACGACATATCCCTCGAGGGGCTCCTCGTTCCACCGGCTGATGTTTTCGGCGATGTAGGCGGCGGAGACCCGGCCGCCTTCGAAGATGGTCGGGATGGGCGGGAACTGACCCCTGAGGTCGATCATGAGCCTGCCTCTCCGGGCGCGAGGGCGGGACCGGAAGCGTGGCCGAGTATATCAGGCCGGCCGGCGCACCGGCCCGCCGCCCCTCCAGGCGAACGGCGGGCCTGTCCGATGGCACGGATCGTTGAACAGGCCCGGCGGGAGGAGGGCTAGACTGTGGGCTTGTCGATCACCCAGCGAGCGCGCGCTTCAAGAGCGGTTCTGATCCGCGTGGCGGCGACCGGTCTGATGCCCGCCCTGATCCTCGGCCTGGTGCTCATGGCGTCGCCCCCCGCCTGGTCCCGGCCGGAAGGGTCTACCCAGCGGGAGGGTCCCCTTCAGGCTCCGTTCGCCACCCCGCTGCCCTGGCTCCTGCCGGAGGAGGCCAGCGAAATCCTCCTCGAGGGGGCCGTGACCTTCGATGAGGCTCCTCCCTTCGGCGGCGGCGCCGCCGGGCGCCTCGACCGCAGCCGGGGAGCGCTGGCTTGCGGGATCGACGCCGGACTGGGGGATCGGGTGGAGGGCTCGATCCGGTTCGGGCTTCAAGAGACGTGGAACGGGGAGGAGCCCTCGGGCCTCTCGGCCGCCGATGTCCGGGTGGGGGTCGGCTATGCCCTCCGGGGCCGCTTCGATTCGCGTCGCGCCCTCACGGCGCGGCTGGCCGCCAAGGCGCCCACCGCGCCGGACCGGGACGGTCTGGGGACCGACGAGGCCGACCTGGGGATTGCCCTCCTGGCCGGAACGCGTTCCGAACGCTCCGGCCTCTTCGGAGCCGTCGGACTGGATCTCCTCGGCAACCCGCGCCGGAACGGATCTCAGGACGACGTCGCGACCTACGGGGCGGGGATCTGGTTCCGCGGTCGTGAGGATTGGGACCTCACGTTGGAGGCGGAAGGAAGGGCCTTCTCGCGCTTTTCCAACGCCTCGGCGGCGGCACGCGCCGGGACCCGGCTGATCCGAAGGCAGCGAGGCGGCGGCCGCCTCGCGGCATACATCTCCGTGCTTCGGGGCCTCAACGCCGACTCGCCGCGCTGGGGGTTCATCCTCGGGGCCTCTTTCCTGGCTCCGCCACGCGGCGGAGCGTAAGGCCGCCGCGCCCCCCGCTACCCCCGGGGCCCCTCTGGGTCCGCGAACGAGAATCAGGTTGCTTCTGTGACAGTTCAACGAGGACGGATCGGTGCGCGCGAGGGTCGGAACGCGGATCGAAGTTGCCCCTGGCCCATTTCGCCGTACACTTCAATGAATTGACGGGGGGTTGCGGGCGCCGTCCCCTGCACGAGCGCCCGCCGAGGTGGGGCAGCACTCTCGTGCGGAACGGGCCGGCGCCATGCGGATGGCTTCTCGCGGGATGTGTGTCGCTGGCCGCTCCGGCTCTCGCGGCGCCGGAAATGGGACGCCCCCCGGAGACGACGGCCTGTCCTGCCGCAGCCACCTCGCTTGAACCCCGGGACGCCTCGCAGGCCTTGAAGTCTCTCCATCCAGACTCCGACCTCTACATCCACGCGGTCCGGCTAATGCCGGGATCATCCTCGGTCGTCTCCCGGGAAGGAATCTACTCGGGACTGGTCCGGATCGGGGGGTCGGATCCGCGTCTCCGGGAGGATGCTCCGGTCGCCGGCCGGGGCGTCCGCAACGACGTCATCCTCTTCGACTCCACTTTCGACCCGCGCCGCGGAGGGGGATGGAGCCGGCTGATCCTGGACCACGAGTACTTCCATGCACGGCACCTCGCCCGCGCCGGGGCCGCGCCCCTGGTGGATTTCGGCGACCCCGCCGTGAACCGCGACTACTACGAGGCGACGGCGTGGGGGTACGTGCTGGAGCGGGCCCACCTCGGGATCTTCGGAGATCTTCACGAGGCCGATATCCGTGAGGTCCGCGCGAGCTACAAGAGACACTTTGAAGCCATCAGGGCTTTCATTCTCGATCGACAGCCTGCGGCATGGACCCACTATCGGCGGTTCATGCTGCCCATGGCGCGCCGGAGCGTCAGCGATCGCGGCCGATCTCGCGCAGCATCGCCCTGATCTTGGGCTGATCGGGGCTGAGGGCGAGGGACTCGCGCAGAAGATCGCCGGCCCGGCGCGCCTCTCCCTTCTGCGCGTAGGCCACCGCCAGCGCGTTGAGGAGCTCAGGTGGGCCGGGCCTTCCCCCGGAGAGTCCCGCCTTCAGGACAACGAGCGCCTGCTCCGAGCGCCCGAGCTTCCCGAGCGCCGCGCCGAGGTTCACCCGGCATTCCAGGTTTTCAGGCTCTATCCGGAGCGCCCGCTCCAGGATCGCCACGGCCTCCTCGAGCCGCCCGATCCTCCCGTAAAGGGAGCCCAGGTTCGCCATCGTGCCGCCGAAGTCGGGGGCCGTGGCGAGGGCCGATTTGAACTCCTTCTCGGCGCCGGCCGCGTCGCCGCGCCTTCCGAGAATGAGCCCGAGCCAGTTGCGGTGCAGGACGCTTCCCGGGTTCATGACGAGGGCCCGGCGGATGGCCGGCTCGAGATCCGCCTCATCGCCTTCGCGGCTTTTCATCTGGAAGAGGCGGGACATCGCCTCGGTCCCCGCGGGATCCAGATCAAGGGCCGCGTGCAGGAATGACTCCGACTCAGCGGATCTCCCCGACTCCTGCGCGAGAACGGCCAGCGCCACGGGGATCTCGGCGATGGCCGGGCGGGAGGGTCTGAGACGCCCGAGTCTGTCCGCGGCCTCCGAGGCCGCGCCGGTCCTGATGGAGAGCGTCGCGTAGCGAAGGTACACACCCGGCTCCGGATCGGGGGAGGACTCCATGGCGCGCCGCGAGAGCGCGAGAGCCTCGTCCAGCCGCCCTTCCTGGATCCGCACCTCCGCGAGGCCCATGAGGGCCGGGAAGTAGTCGGGCGCCAGATGGAGCGCCGCCGTGAACTCCCGAGCGGCCTCCGCCGTCTCCCCATTCTGGAGATGAATCGCGCCGACGTTGGTGTGCGCCGTGAGCGTCGCCGGCGTTCCGGCCGCGGCCTCGGGCGGGGGGGTCTTCGTGGCCGACCGCGAGGAGTCGGCTCCACCGATGTACCCGAGGGAGCGGAGGTTCTCGAGCATCTCCGCCTCCGCTGCGTCCGGCGGTGCCGCCGCGGAAGCCGAGGCCACTGCGAGACCGTCTCCCTCCGCCTCGTACGACGCCACGGCCCGCGGCGGATCTGCCGAGCCTCGCGGCGCGACCATGGGCCGGCCCGTCATGTCGGCGGCCTGAGGGAGGCCCGCGAGCCGCAGCACGGTAGGAGCGATGTCGAGAAGCGTGACGTTGTCGAGCCTTCCCGTGGCGATGCCGGGGCCGCTCACCAGGGCGATGCCGTAGAGGCGATGCCACTTCGCGGGCTTCCCCTCGATGTCGGGAGCGTCCTCTCGCGGGCGGTCCCCACCGCTGCGGAAGCCGTGATCGGAGAGAACGATGACGTAGGAGGCCGGATTCACCCTCGAGAGGATCTCTCCTAGCAGCACGTCCTGGTAGGCGTAGTAGGCGGCCACCGTGTCGCCGTAGCGCGCGGCGTCCTCGGCGCCGCAGAGGGGCAGGGCAGGCGCCGCGCAGTGGGCGAAGCGATGGGAAACTTCGTCGATCCCCTGGTAATAGAGGGCGAACAGGTCCGGCTGTCCCCGCTTGAGGATGTCCAGGGCGACGGCGTGGTACGTCCTGGCGCTCGCCATGATCTTGAGGAGGTGAACGAGGCGGTCGCGGGAAGCCTCTTCGCCCCGGCGGCGCGAAGCCTCACGCGCCCGCGCAACCTCGGCTCCGGAGACGTGCGCGAGGCGGGTCACCTCGGCGTCGGTGATGGAGGCGGCATCGACGACCCTCGAACGCACGCTCTCCCACAGGGCCGGCGGGTGGACCAGACCCCGTCCAGATGCGTCCGCCGAGCCCACGTCGAAGAGAGAATAGGCCACGCGATCCGAGATCATGACGCCCCGCACCGGTTCGGCCGGGTAGGTGGCCCACCAGGCGACGACGGCCGACGTGAGACCGCGCCCGCCGAAGATGTTCCACAGCGCCTTCACCTTACGGTACGTGGAGCTGATGGGCGCCTTCTTCCCGGTTGCGGGGTCCGGCACGAGGAAGTCGATGATGCCGTGCTGGTCCGGCGGCTTCCCCGTGGCCGCGGTCGTCCACAGCAGGGGCGACAGCATGGGGGAAGAGGATCGGAGGTGCCCCCAGGCCCCCGATGCTCGAAGGCGGGCCAGGACCGGCAGACGTCCGGAATCGATGAGCGGCTCGGCCACCTGCCAGTCGGCGCCGTCGAGACCGATGAGGACGACGGGGTGTTCCAGGGTGTGGTGCAGCAGGGCTGCATCGAGGAACCCGGCCGGGGGGCGTGCCGAGACGGAGACGGCGGCGATCTCGAACCCTTGCTTTTCGAGCGCCGTCTTGACGGCCTCGCCGAGGAGGCCGTCGGCCCTTCCCCCCAGGACCTCGTCGCCGGGGAGTCCCGCGGCCGCCTCCCGGAGCGCGGCCGACGCGCTGTGCGTGATGAGGGCGTCCGGAGCCGGCGCCCGCGCCGCGGCCTCGCGGCCGGCGGGAGCCACCGACCCCCTGACCTCATACGCGACCTCGACGCCGGCGCCTTCCCGCGTGGCCACTCTCAGGCGGTCGTTCGCGCTGAACCTGTCCGGAACGACGATGAACTCGTGGAGGAACGGGATTCGAAGGCGGGCACCGGGCCCGACCGCCTCCCATGCCGCGGCTCCGCGGATCCGTCTGTAGGCGTGGCATCCCTCCGGCACGTGTGCGCGCGAGGCGATGACGAAGGCGGGGGCGAGAACGAGAAAGAGAAGGGCGGCGACCGCAGCGCGGCGACGGAGCCTCTGGCTCGGCTCGGGCGAGGGTTCGGATGCGATCATGCTGCGCCGGGCGGCCCCCGAGGAGGGCGCGTCCCGCGATCGCCTCACGGGAGCGCCGGCACCGACTCTAGCATGTCCGCGCGGATCGCGGCCATGACCACCTGCCGTATCGTCTCGATCTCGAACGGCTTTTGGAGGTAGGCGTTGCCGCACGCCTCGAGGAACGTCCGCGTCTCGTCGCTCACGACGTCGCCGGTGGAGAAGATGATCTTGCGGGCCAGCGTCCGATCGAGGACGCGGATCCTGTCGTAGAGCTCCTGCCCGCTCATCCCGGGCATCTTCAGATCGCTGATGATGAGGTCGTAGCGCTCCTTCTCGAGCTTTTTCAGGGCGACTGTGCCGCTGAGCGCGGTGTCCACACGGTAGCCGTCCGACTTCAGGACCTCGTAGAGGATGTCCACGATGGTGACCTCGTCGTCGACGACGAGTATGTTCCGCACCGCGGCGTCCATGGTCTTCGCCGACGCGGCGGCAGGCCGGGCGAGTGTCTGCTCGGGAACATCGCACGGCAGGATCGGGATCTCCACGGTGAACACCGCGCCGCCGCCGGGGTCGTTCCGGGCCGCGATCCGCCCGTGGTGTTCCTCGAGGATGCCGTAGCAGAGGGATAGACCCAACCCGGTCCCCTGGCCGACCTCCTTGGTTGTGAAGAACGGATCGAAGATCCGCGGCAGGTTCTCCTCCGGTATCCCCGGGCCGGAGTCGCGGATCTCGACGCGGATGAAGTCCTCCCTGTCGCGCGACCGGATCGCCAGCCGGCCGCCTCCTCCCTTCTCCACCATGGCCTGGTGCGCGTTCACCAGGATGTTGATGAAGACCTGCTGCAGTTGGTGAAAATCGGCCATGGTCTTGGGGAGGTCCGGATCAAGGTCCAGCTCCACGGCGATGTTGTCCACCCGGAGCTGGTAGGATCTCAGCTCCAGGGTGGATTCGATGATGCCGTTGATGCCGATGTAGTCCTTCTGGGGTTTACGCTTTCGCGCGAACGTCTGGAGGTTCTGCACGATCTTCTTGCAACGTTCGGCCTCCTTGTTGATCTTCTCCAGGCCCCGCCGGATCCTCTCGCCGACATCCTCCTTGAGCAGGAGCTGGGAGTAGCCGACCACGCCGGCGAGGGGGTTGTTCAGCTCGTGGGCCACACCCGACACCAGGAGACCTACGGCCGACATCTTCTCCGCCTGGATGAGCTGACTCTGGGCCTCTTCGAGCTCCCGGGTGCGCAGCCTCACCTGCTTCTCGAGGTCGGCCGAGTAGTTCTCCAGCTCGTGTCGCGACCGCCTGAGCTGGGTGGTCATTCGGTTGAAGGATCTCGCCAGCTCCCCGATCTCGTCGCCGGATCGTTCCTCCACGACCTCGTCGAGATTCCCCGAGGCGATCCGGCGCGTCGCCTCTACGAGCGAGTGGATCGGGCGGACCACGATCCGCACCAGCAGAACCGTGAGAAGGATACCCACGGCGATGACGGCGAGGGTCAGCATCCCGAACGCCCACTGCAACTTCGCCAGCTCCGCCTGCTTCTCCGCGAGGCTGAGGACGACGGCGACCTCCCCCACCGTCTCCAGCCGGTGGTTGGAAGATTCCTCTTCCTCCAGGAGAAAGCCGATCTCCTCGTTCGCGCGGTTCCCGCGGCGCGTAAAGACGGGATAGGAAACCTCCAGGACCTCGGCACGCCCGCCGGCGGAACGGGCCAGCGAGCCGATGAGCGCAGTGCCCGCGCCCACCTCGACGCGGTCCGGGTCCCGCAGTGGGATCATTTCCTGATGCCGGTAGTCGTCGCGGTGCTCGTCGAGAAGGACACCGCCCGCGACGTCCCTCACGACGACCTGGAGGATGTCGTTCTCCTGGAAGATCCCGGCCACGAGCTCGCGGAGGAGGCCCTGGTTGCGGGTCAGCACGCCCAGCTCGCTGTTGTAGGCCAGGTTCCGCGCGAGCGTGATGCCGCGCTGCCTCATCTCGGTCGCCCCGGCCACCTGGTACTTCCAGAGGACGAAGAGGCCGATGAGGGCCGAGGTGGCCAGGATGAGCAGGGATGTCAGGCCGATGAATCTGAGCGCCAGGCTGGATCGCCTCATGGGCGTCTTAGAAAAAGACCTCGGCCCTGCGCGCGACCTCCTCACTGATCGCGACCTGGATCTGCCGGGCCGTGTTCATGTTGACGCTGAGCGAGACCTCGCGAGGGACGGCGGTCGGTATCCGGGAGGGCACCTCCCCCGCCAGAATCCGTACCGCCACTTCCCCTGACTGGCGCCCCACGTCCTGGTAGTCGCAGGAGAGAGCGAGCAGGGCGCCGGCCTTCACGAAGGATGGACTGAGACCGACGAAGGGGATGCGGCTTCGCAACGTCGAGAGCAGGATGTGGCGGAGCCCCTGCGGCGTGAAGACCGTCGGATCAGCCACCGACCAGAGGATGTCGACGCGCCCTTCGACCTCTTCCATTCTCGTCACCACGTCCTTTTCGGAAGAGACCGGAAGTGTCAGGAGCTCGAGATTCATGCTGGAGGCCACCTTCTTCGCCGCCTCCACGAGGTGCCCCGAAACCGCCGGGTCGTACAGGACGCCCACCCGTTTCGCTCCGGGAAGGATCTCGCGTATCTTCGAGAACTGGGTCGCCATGGGGATCTCCATGGAGGCGCCGGCCACGTTCCCGTGAGCGGACCTGAGATCCTCCAACGAATCGGGCCCCGTGGACGGCAGCACCAGCGAGAACACCACCGGGATCTCCTTCACGGCGGCCGTGACGAGGTTGGTTGCTGCGCTTCCCAGCGTGAGTATCAGGGCGGGGCGCCTCGAGCGGATCCGCTCGATCAATCCCTCCGAATCGTGCGCGGCCGCCTCGAGGTTGAACTCGACGATGCGGAACTGCTGGCGCGCCCCCTTGAGCTCCCCCTCGAACCCCTTGAGCGCCTCGCGGTAGGGGGCGATGTCGCGGCTCATCACCACCGCGATCATGGCCGGCCCGTTGGAGAAGGCCGGCACCAGTTCCGTAACGACGACCACACAGAGGACCAGCGCGTGAAGGAGCGGTCTCGTTCGCTTCATGGTTCCCACCGTCCCCCTGCGGCGTTCCGTCCGGCTCCGGCGGCGCAGTCGCCTGCGCCGCCGGGATCCGTGTCCCCTCCTCCCCGCGGCCGCGGGCCGCGGTGGATGCGCTAGAACCTCATCTCGACGCCGAGCTGGAGGATCCTTCCGAAGTCCGTCTCGACGGGCTTGCCGAAGGCCGACCCCGTCGAAGTGAAGTTCTCCACGTTGACCACGTTGAGCTCATTGGTGAGGTTGAAGACCTGACCGGTGAACTTCAACTGGGCCCTGGACATCTCGAAGCGCTTGGACACCGAGAGGTCCAGCGATCGCACCGACGGCATGCGCTGCGAGTTCTTCCCTCCCACGCTCGTGTCCACGAAGGAGCCCAGCGTCGGGTTGAAGACGGTGGGGCTGTAAAGTCTTCCGGACTGGTACCGGTAGATCCCCGTCACCTCCATCCCCCAGGGCAGGAGGCCGAAGGCGGAGAGGTTCACCAGGTCGGGCCGGTCGAAGTCGAGCCGCGTGTAATCCAGGGACCGCTGGTCCGCCCTGTTCTCGAAGCCGAAATCGTCACCCGTGTCCCCCAGCACCCGCGAGCGGGTGTAGGAGGCCAGCATCTCGAAGCGGTGGCTGAACGCCTTTCTCACCATCAGCTTCCAGTCGTCGTATTCGCTCCGGCCTTTCGTGTCGAAGATCACCGCGGCGGTGGCGGCCGGATCCAGCTTCACGCTCGAGGGGACCGTGGAGAGGTCCTGGGTGAAGGTGGTGCGCATCTGGTGATGGCCCTTCCAGTGCGTCGAGCTGACGCCCACCCGGAGATCCCAGGGCATCTGCCTCTCGTAGCCCACCGTCCAGGAATCCTTGAACGGCGACTCCATGTCCCCGTCCGCGGCGTAGTCGGTGACCGCGAACGGGACGTTGTAGGAGTAGGTATAGGGGGGCTCGACCAGCGTATATCGCCCCACCACGCCGTCGGTGCGCTGGAAGTCGACGAAGTCTGTGAAGACGTTGTCGTAGAACCGGCCCCAGTTGGCGTAGACCTTCGACTTCCCGTCGGCGGCGGGGTCGAAGGCGACGCCGGCCCTGGGCGCCAGGTTCGTCTGCCCGATGATGCTCTGCCGATCGAGCCTGATCCCGGTCTCGATCGCCCAGTGCTCGTTCACGATCCAGCTGTCCTGGGCGAAGAGAGCGGTTTCGCTGTCGCGCCGATCCGTCTTCTCGGGGCTCAGGTAGTCGTACGTCAGCGTGTACTGGGCGCCCGGACCGTAACCGGCCACGTAGGCGTCGAGATTGACCACGAGATCATCCGTGCGGCTCACTCCGTCGAAATCCATCCAGGAGTAGTCGAAGCCGGCCTTGAGCCGGTGCGCTCCGGCCTGGCTCGTCACGGCGCTGCCCAGCCTGTAGCGGTACGTGCTCCTGTCCTGGTTGTTGAAATAGGTGCCTGTGAACGTCAGCGGGATGTTGGGGACGAGCGTCATCGTGTACGGCCCGAGCCCTTCCTCGGAGGGCCTCGCGGTCAGGTACTGGTGATGTACAAAGAGCTGCGACTCCAGAAACGTGGTGGGCGAGAGGTTCTTCGTGTCGCGGAGCTGGAAGAAGTATCCGCCCTGCGTCTGGTCGAAGTTCGTCCCCTCCGCGAACCGAGCGTCGGTGATCAGGTTCCGGAACATGGAAGGATCGGTGGCCACGTTCATGACGAGCGTGTTCGTGGGGCTCGCCTGCCACGTCAGCTTGAACTGGCCGTGGTAGCGGTCTCCCTGGCGCACGGAGTCGTTGAAGAGGGATCCGATGTCCTCCTGCCAGTACTGGAACGAGGTGAAAAAGAAGAGCTTGTTCTTGACCACGGGTCCCCCGATGGCCAGCTCCTGCCACTGCTGGGTCTCGGGGCGCGCGGTGTGGTTGTTGGAGAAGGTGCCGTCGCCATCCGACGCCGCCCACAGGTCCCTCGCGCCGGGCGTGTCTGCGGAGAAGGAGTCGTTGCGGTAGAAGCCGGAGTAGAGGAACTCGAAGTTGTTGGTCCCCGACTTGGTGACGATGTTGGCGATCCCGCCCGACTGCTCGCCGTACTCCGCCTGATAGCCGGACGTGTTCAGCTCGAAGCGCTCGATGGCGTTCTGGTTGATGTTCAGCCCGAATGTCCCGGTGACGGAATCGTTGATGGCGGCGCCGTCGAGGCGGAAGCCGTTCTGGGTGATCCGCCCGCCGTTGATGTGGTACTGCGCCGTCGTGAACCCCGCGGCGTTGCTCACGCCGGGGAAGAGCGTGAGGATCTGCTGGTACCGCCGGGAGATGAGCGGAAGCTTGTTGACGTAGACGGCGTCGAGGACCTCGTGGGTGGAGGTGTCCGTGGTGTCCACGGCGGTGCGCTCCGCGACCACGACCACGCGTTCCGACAGCCCCTCCGCGAGGACGAGGTTGAAACTCCGGGTCTCGTCCGGATTCACCACGATCTGGACGATCTCGTGGGGGCGGTATCCGATCATCATCACCTGCATCGAATAGATCCCCACGGGGAGGGCATCGAAGGAAAAGGCGCCCTCCAGGTCGGTGATGGCCGTGCGCCCGGACGGGCCCAGCGTCTCCCCGGAGAGCATCACGCTCGCCCCGGGCAGGAAGTTGCCCGAGTCGTCGGCGAGGTACCCGCGAATGATCCCGGTGATGTTGGCCTGGGCCTGGACGGGCTCGTTGAGGATGATCAGGTTGGCCGCGACGAGAGTGAGGGTCAGGGCCAGGATTTTACGGCGGTTCATAGCCTTTCCTCCATCGGTCCGCGGTTGGGCGAGCCATGACCGCAGACACAGTCCGGGTCGTCGGTTTCCCCGTTTTCTTTCTTAGCGATGACTATGTATAGGCCGGTCCATTGCACTGTCAACTCGGACGACTGTCATATGTATGACTCTCTGTGCTTGACTATCGAGATGCCTTGCCTGAGTAGACAAACCCGACAAACTAAATCGCCGGTGTGATGGGAGTGAGTGGATACCGCGTCAGGATGCTGACACTCAGGCGATCATTGATTGAGGGCCTTTTGCTGGGACTGACTCCCTCGACTTTCCTTGACAAGGATCGGGCTGGCGGTATGATACGGGTCCCCTCTCACCACACTCCGGGGCAGGCCCCCCCACTGCGGGCGCCTCCGGGTCCGGGTACCGCCTCAGGGAAGTCAGATGAAGCGATTCAAAGCGTTGCTCCTCCTACCGTTGGCCCTCGCGGCCTGCTCCGCAGGCCAGGCGACGGGTCAGGCCGCCCAGAAGAGCCCGGCTGTCACCGGCGGCGGGCAGGAAGCCCCGGCGAAGTTTTATCGGGAGGGGCTCACGAACGTGGACTTTACGGGGCTCGA
>CAYNUH010000089.1:0-11614 GCA_964400605.1 uncultured Acidobacteriota bacterium
ACGGCGCGGATGACGACTGCGACAGCGCAACGGACGAGGACTACGCGCCCGTCACGTCGTGCTACCTGCCCGGAGCTTGCTCATCGGGGAACGTCGCCTCAACTTGTGTGGGCGGAGTCGAGACCTCGTGCCAGACGGGAACGCCGTCGGGGATTTCGGAGGCCCTCTGCAACGGCGTCGACGACGACTGCGATGCGGCGACAGATGAAGATTACGTCGCCATCACGTCGTGCTTCCTGCCTGGAGCCTGCTCATCGGGGAACGCCGCCTCAACCTGTGTGGGCGGCATCGAGACGGCGTGCCAGACCGGTAGCCCGTCCGGGATCAGCGAGTCCGTCTGCAACGGCGTCGACGATGACTGCGATAGCGCAACGGACGAGGACTATGCCCCCGTCACCTCCTGCTTCCAGCCGGGGGTGTGCGCTGCGGGCAACGTCGCCTCAACCTGTGTGGGCGGCATCGAGACGGCCTGCCAGACGGGAACCTCAACCGGCATCTCTGAGGGGCTGTGCAACGGCGCGGATGACGACTGCGACAGCGCAACGGACGAGGACTACGCGCCCGTCACCTCCTGCTTCCTGCCGGGGGTGTGTGCCGTGGGCAACGCCGCGTCGACATGCGTGGGCGGGGTGGAGACGGCGTGCCAGACCGGGTCTCCGAGCGGGATCTCTGAATCCGTCTGCAACGGCGCCGACGACGACTGCGAAGGGACGGCGGACGAAGACTACGCGCCCGTCACGTCGTGCTTCCTGCCCGGGGTGTGCGCGGCCGGCGACGCCGCGTCGACATGCGTGGGTGGGGTGGAGACGGCGTGTCAGACCGGCAGCCCGTCCGGGATCAGCGAGTCCGTCTGCAACGGCGCCGACGACGACTGCGACAGCGCAACGGACGAAGACTATGCGCCCGTCACCTCGTGCTTCCTGCCTGGAGCCTGCTCTGCGGGGAACGCCGCCTCAACTTGTGTGGCCGGGGTGGAGACGGCCTGCCAGACCGGCAGCCCATCGGGGATCAGCGACTCCGTGTGCAACGGAGTGGACGACGACTGCGACGGGACGGCGGACGAAGACTATGCCCCCGTCACCTCCTGCTTCCTGCCGGGAGTGTGCGCGGCCGGCAACGCCGCGTCGACCTGTGTGGCCGGTGTCGAGACAGCCTGCCAGACCGGCTCTCCGAGCGGGATCTCTGAGTCCGTCTGCAACGGCGCCGACGACGACTGCGACGGCTCAGCCGACGAGGACTACGCGCCCGTCACCTCGTGCTTCCTGCCTGGAGCCTGTTCTGCGGGGAACGCCGCCTCAACGTGTGTGGGCGGCATCGAGACGGCCTGCCAGACGGGAACCCCAACCGGGACCTCAGAGGCCCTCTGCAACGGCGTCGACGACGACTGCGATGCGGCGACAGATGAAGATTACGTCGCCATCACGTCGTGCTTCCTGCCTGGAGCCTGCTCATCGGGGAACGTCGCCTCAACCTGTGTGGGCGGCATCGAGACGGCCTGCCAGACGGGAACCCCAACCGGCATCTCTGAGGGGCTGTGCAACGGCATCGACGACGACTGCGACAGCCTGACGGACGAGGAGTACGTCTCCCTGCCCACGATCTGCGGCGTGGGGGCGTGCGCCTCGACGGGGACGACCTCCTGCGTGAACGGGTCGGTCGCGGACAGCTGCGCGGCAGGCACACCCGCCGCGGACGACAGCCTGTGCAACGGGATCGACGACGACTGCGACAGCGTGACGGACGAGGAGTACGCCTCTGTCTCAACCACCTGCGGGGTGGGGGCCTGCGCTTCAACAGGCACCACCCAGTGCGTGACGGGGACGGTCAGCGATACCTGCCAGCCTGGAACTCCCGCGGCCGACGACTCGGTCTGCAACGGCATCGACGACGACTGCGACGCCCCGGTCGATGAAGACTTTGTCCCGACGCCGACCAGCTGCGGCGTGGGGGCCTGCGCCTCGAACGGAATGACCCAGTGCGTCGCAGGCACCCTCACCGACACCTGCACGCCGGGAACAGCGGCCTCGGACGACTCGGTCTGCAACGGCATCGACGATGACTGCGACGGCCCGGTCGATGAAGACTTCGTCCCGACCCCCACGGCCTGCGGCGCCGAGGCCTGCTCCTCGACGGGCGAGACGCGGTGCGTCGGCGGCGTCGTCACCGACACCTGCAGTCCTGGGACACCGAGCCCCGAGATCTGCGGCGACGGCCTCGACAACGACTGCGACGGCACCGTGGACAACAACGCGCCGGAGGTGGCGAACGACATGGAGTTCGTCGACAGCCAGATGTTGGCCTGGACCGGCTCGGCGGTGGTGACGACCTATAACGTCTACAGCGGGACGATCCAGGGAAGCACGTGGTTTTTCGACCACGTGTGTCTGCTGCCGATGCTCGTCGCACCCGGCGCGATAGACACGGAGGTCCCACCCCCCGGCACCGCGTTCTACTACCTGGTGGCCGGAGTCAACGATTGCGGCGAGGGCCTCTTGGGCTTCATGTCGGATGGCAGTCCGAGGCCGATTCCGAACCCGTGTCCTTGAGGGAGGACCCTGGGGGACGACGAGCGGCGGGAACCCTAATCTCAGCCCCGCGTGCCCCTGTAGGCCCTCCCCGCGGTCTGCCTGCCCGGCGTGTCCGCACTCGCGGGGGGGGAGGACTGCCCCGCGGCCGGCTCACGGGTTTTCGCACCGGTGGACGGGGTGGCCGTGGAGGCGCGGGGGGGCGCCCTCAGACGCTGAAGGACTCGCCGCAGCCGCAGGTCCGGCGCGCCTGCGGGTTGATGAACTGGAAGCCGCTGCCGAGCAGTCCGTCCTTCCAGTCGATCTGGGTGCCCTCCAGGTACGGGGCGGCGCCGGGGTCGAGGTAGATTCTGATGCCGTGCGACTCGACGACCTGGTCGCCCTCTTTCACGGAGTCATCGAAGTCGAGCGTGTAGGAGAGCCCCGAGCAGCCGCTGGGCTTGACGCCGACCCTCACGCCGATCATCTCAGGGGTGAGCTTCTGGTCGGACATCATCCGGCGGATCTGGACGGCGGCCTTGTCGGTGATGGCGAGCATTTCTGTTATCCTCATCAGGCTCCCCGGGGGAGCCCGGAGAGCCGTGCGATTCCGCGACTTGTGACATTATAAGGATCGTGCGCCCCGAGCGCCAATGAGACCACTCCCTCCCACGACGCGGCGGGCGACCGCACGGCGCCGCGGATCGGAGGGGCGTCGCGGCGGGGACCGGCGAGAGCGACGGGTGGAAGCCACGGGCAGCCCACGGGGGCAGGCTCATGACCGAGACGAATGATTCGCGCCAGCCCCCGAAGCGCGCGGGGCTCGTGATCGTCAACACGGGAAACGGCAAGGGGAAGACCACGGCCGCCCTGGGCACGGCGCTCCGCGCCTGCGGGTACGGGCTCAGAGTGCTCATGATCCAGTTCATCAAGGGCCCCTGGAAGTCGGGCGAGCAGATCTCGGCCGGCCGGCTCGCTCCGGAGTTCGAGCTGATCAAGGCGGGCAAAGGGTTCTACAAGATCATGGGGGACAGGATCCCCGAGGAGGTCCACCGCAAGGCCGCCGAGGAGGGGTTCCGCCTGGCCGAGCAGAAGATCCTCTCGGGCGCCTACGACGTCGTGATCCTCGACGAGATCAACAACGCCGTGAGCGACGGGTTGCTCTCCATCGATCAGGTCCTCTCGCTCGTGGATCGCAAGCCCGAGGAGATGCACCTGATCCTCACGGGACGTAACGCGCACGAGAAACTCGTCGAGCGCGCCCACCTGGTCACCGAGATGCGCGAGATCAAGCACCCGTACCAGAAGGGGCTGCTGGCGCAGAAGGGGATCGACTTCTAGTCGGTGGGCTCCCCGCTCCACCCGGGTGCGGCCCTGCCGCGCCTGGCGCCGAGCCGTAATCGGCGGCATCCGGCGCCCGGGCGGACAGACCCGACATCCGTAACGGATGGCCGGGAGGGGCCTCCCGGGCCTATATTGACGGCCGCGCCCCGCGGGAACACTCCGTCACCGGAAAGCGTCCTTCTATCAGGAGGTTCGACCATGTCACACCATTCGACCGTATCTCGCCTCCCCCGCCACTCGACGGCGTGGCGCGCCGCCGCTGCGGCCACGGCGTGCCTGATAGCCGTCACGGCCGCCGGCGCCGCCCCCGCCGGGGCGCCCGCGTCCACCGTGCCGCTTGCACTGGGCGTGAGCCTCGATTTCCTGTGGAGCCCCGACCAAGGCGACGACACGCAGGTGTACCTCCACGTCTCCAACATGGCCTACCAGCCGCCGAGGGAGCAGGTCCGCGCCGTCTACCCGCGCCTGCCGAACCCCGAAAGCGACTTTCCCGTGCTGCTGTTCCTCGCCTCGGAGGCGCGGGTCGGCCTGGCGGTGGTGTGGGATCTGAAGGCCAAGGGCCTGACGTGGTTCCAGGTCATGGCCCGGCTGAACATCCCTCCGGAGCGGGTCTTCGTGGAGCTGCCCAGGGATCCGGGCCCGCCGTACGGGAAGGCGTACGGCCACTGGAAGAAGCACCCCAAGGAGAAGGTGAGCCTCACCGACGACGACGTCTTCTACTGGGTCAACATCCGGACGCAGGCGAAGTACTTCGGCGTCGAACCGGCCGTCGTGGTGCAGTGGCGTGAATCGGGGAAGACCTGGAAGGCGGTGGCCGCCTCCGAGTTCCGTGAGAAGAAGGGCAAGCCGGACAAGGACAGGAAGCTCGAGAAGGCCGGCTCCGACGACTCGGGGGAGAAGGATCACCCCGGCCACTCCAAGGGGAAGGGAAAGGGCCGCTGGCGCTGAGATCCCAGCAGCGTCCTTGATCCGCCCGCGAGGCTCCTGTATCGTGCCCTGATTGAGTGACTTGCAGGAGCCAAGCATGGGATTCTCGACCGACGCCATCCACGCCGGGCAGGAGCCGGATCCGACCACGGGATCCGTCTCCATGCCCATCTACCAGACCTCGACCTACCAGATGGAAGGGCTCGGGGTCAGCAAGGGCTTCAACTACGCCCGCACCATCAACCCCACGCGCACCGCGCTCGAGAAAAACCTCGCGGCGCTGGAAGGGGGGAAGCGCGCGCTGGCGTTCGCCTCGGGCATGGCGGCCATCAACGCCGTCTTCTCGATGCTGAAGGCCGGCGACCACATCGTCGTCTCCCAGAACGTGTACGGCGGCACCTTCCGCCTCGTGGACGGGATCCTCAAGCACTTCGGGCTCGAGTTCTCGTTCGTGGACACCACGGACCTGCGCAACCTGGAAGCCGCGCTGAGGCCCTCCACGCGCATGCTCTTCATCGAGACGCCCACGAATCCGGTCCTGACCCTCACCGACATCGCCGGCTGCGCCGCGCTCGCCCGCGGCGCCCTCCTCGTAGTGGACAACACCTTCATGACCCCCTACTGGCAGAAGCCCCTCAGCTTGGGGGCCGACCTGGTCGTGCACAGCACGACCAAGTTCCTCAACGGCCACAGCGACAGCGTGGGCGGCGCGGTGGTGGCGGCGCGCGAGGATCACGCCGAGAGGCTGCACTTCATCCAGAAGTCGGCCGGGGCCATCCTGTCGCCCTTCGACTCGTGGCTGGTGCTGCGAGGCGTCAAGACCCTGGCCGTTCGCATGGAGCGGCACGAGCTGAGCGCCGGTCGGATCGCCGATCACCTCAGGGGGAAGCGGCAGGTGAGGAAGGTCAACTACCCCGGTTTCCCCGATCACCCGCAGCACGCCCTGGCGAAGAGGCAATCCGGCGGCTTCGGCGGGATGATCTCCTTCGACCTGGGAGGGTACTCCGAGGCCAAGACGTTCCTCGACAATCTGCGCC
Source organism: uncultured Acidobacteriota bacterium (assembly GCA_964400605.1). Lineage (GTDB taxonomy): Bacteria > Acidobacteriota > Polarisedimenticolia > JACPZX01 > JACPZX01 > CAYNUH01. The sequence goes on from CAYNUH010000089.1 coordinate 5,813, forward strand.
TGTGCGCCCTGGCGGAAAGCCTTGGCGGCGTGGAGACCCTTATCTCGCACTCGGCCAGCATGACGCACGCTTCCGTTCCCCCGGAGGAGCGGCGGCGGATCGGCGTGACGGATGGGCTGGTGAGGATCTCGGTGGGGCTCGAGGACGTGGAGGACCTGATCGAGGATCTGGACCGGGGGCTCGAGGCGGTTGCGCGGGTCCAGACGGCTACGGGATCCGTGCCTTCACGGACGACGTGATCCAGTCGAGCGCCTTCTCCTCGCCGGCGGCCACCGGCAGTGCGATGATCTCCGGCAGCTCGTACGTGTGCTGATCGCGGATGAAGTCGCGCACCTCGTTGAACAGGTGGGCGACGGTCTTGATCATGAGCACCATCTCCTTGTCGTCGCAGACCTTGTCCTTCCAACGGTAGATCGAACGGACGGGCGAGATGAGGTTGACGCAGGCGGCGAGCCGTCCCTCGATGAGGCCGGAGGCCAGCTTGAGGGCCAGATCTTCGCTGTCGACGGTCGTCAGGATTACGATTTTGTCCGTCACTTGTGGGGGGTCCGTTGCGAGGTCATACGCGTGAGGCTGCCGGGATTATAAGGGCCGCCGTCCGCCAGCGTCAAGGAACTCACCCCGGGATGCCCTGAGATGGGCGCCTCGAACCGGGTCATCGCCTTCGGGACGTCGGGGTGGCGTGGCGTCATCGCCGACACGTTCACCTTCCCGAGGGTGCGCCTCGTGGCCAAGGCGGTGGCGGATCACCTGAAAGCCAGAGGGCTTGCCCCCAAGGGGATCGGCGTCGGCTACGACCCGAGATTCCTCTCAGAGCGTTTCGCCTCGGAGGCGGCCCGCACGGTGGCGGCCGAGGGGATCCCGGTCACGCTCTCCCGCTCGCACGTCCCCACGCCGGCCATCTCCCATCTGATCCGGGCGCGCTCTCTCGCGGGGGCGATCAACATCACGGCCAGCCACAACCCGGCCTCGTGGAGCGGCCTCAAGTTCAACAACGAGCGGGGCGCCCCCGCTCCGCCCGAGACCACGGAGGATCTCGAAGCGCGCATCGAAGCGCTCCTGGCCGACCCCGGGGAGGCCTTCTTCGCCAGGGATCGCGTGGACGTGCACCATCCCGAGCCGGGCGAGGGACATGGCGGCGCCGAAGCGGGGAAGCCCGGCTGGACCGACCCCGTCTACCGGGAGCCGTATCTGGAGGCGATTGCCGGGATCGTCCGGTTCGAGGAGATCCGACGCTCCGGGATCACCGTCGCCGTCGATCCGCTCTGGGGCGCGGCGCGGGGGTACCTTCCCGAGGCGCTGAGGCGGCACGGCATCCCGGTGGTGGTCCTGCACGACGAGCGCGACGTGACCTTCGGCGGAGTCGGGCCGGACGTCGCCGAGAGGAACCTGGCCGAGCTTCGCGGGGTCGTCTCGCGCGGCGAGGCGCGGATCGGCATCGCCACCGACGGGGACGCCGACCGGTTCGGCGTGGTGGACGAGGACGGCGCCGTCGTCCCGGCCAACACGGTCCTGGCGCTCCTGGCCGACTACCTGGCCGAGTCGAGGGGGTGGAGGCACGGGCTGGCGCGCACGTACGCCACCACGCGCCTCATCGACGCGGTGGCCTCCCACTTCGGAATGCCTCTGCACCAGACGCCGGTGGGGTTCAAGTTCCTCGGGGAGCTGATCCTGGACGGGAAGGCGTACCTCGCCGGGGAGGAGAGCGCGGGGATGTCGGTGCTGGGGCATGTGCCCGAGAAAGACGGCCTCATCGCCGGGCTCCTGACCGCCGAGATGGTGGCGGTGAGGGGCCGCGGCCTCGCGGCGCTGCGGGAGGAGCTCTTCCGCAAGGTGGGCGCCTACCACAGCGCCCGCGAGGACACGCCGGTCACGCCGGGTCAGCTCGCCACGCTGAAAGCGCGCATGAAGCGCCCCCCTGACACGGTGGGTCCGCGTCGAGTGGCGGCCGTGACGGTGCTGGACGGCATCCGGCTCGACTTCAAGGACGGCTCGTGGCTCCTGATGCGGCCCTCCGGGACGGAGCCCGTGGTGCGCTACTATGTCGAGGCCCGCACGCCCGCCGACCTCGCGAAACTGATGGAGGACGGCCGGGCGGCGCTGCTGTAACGCGCGGCGGCGGGTTCACGGGGGATCGTCGATGAGCGCGATAGAGAGCGTCGTGGGGAGGGAGATCCTCGACTCCCGGGGGCATCCCACGGTCGAGGCGGAGGTCCTCCTCGAGAGCGGCGCCGTGGGGAGGGCGGCCGTCCCGTCGGGCGCCTCCACGGGCGAGAGAGAGGCGATCGAACTCCGGGACGGCGACAAGGCGCGGTTTCTCGGCAAGGGCGTGACGAAGGCGGTCTCTCACGTCGATGGCGTAATCGCCCCGGCGCTCGAGGGCCTCGACCCGTTCGACCAGGCCTTCGTGGACCGGACGCTCCTGGATCTCGACGGCACGCCCAACAAGTCCCGCCTCGGCGCCAACGCGCTGCTGTCGGTGAGTCTCGCCGTCGCCCGCGCGGCCGCGGACGAGCTGGACCTGCCCCTCTACCGGTATCTTGGAGGGCCCGGCTCGCGCGTGCTGCCGGTGCCGCTCTTCAACATCCTCAACGGCGGCGTGCACGCGGACAACAACCTCGACATCCAGGAGTTCATGGTGATGCCCGTGGGGGCGCCCTCCTTCAAGGAGGCGCTCCGGATGGGTTCCGAGATCTATCACAGCCTGAAGGTCGTCTTGAAGGCGCGCTCCTTGAGCACGTCGGTGGGGGACGAGGGGGGCTTCGCGCCGAACCTGAGATCGCATGAGGAGGCGCTGCAGGCCATCGTGGAGGCCATCCGCAAGGCGGGCTACCGCCCCGGCGAGGACGCCGCCATCGCGCTGGATGCTGCGGCCTCCACGTTCTTCGAGAACGGTCGGTACACCCTCGAGGCCGAAACGCCTCCCCAGCGCAGCAGCGCCGAGATGATCGAGCTTTACCGCGCCTTCGCGGCGGATTACCCCATCGTCTCCGTCGAGGACGGGCTGGCCGAGGGGGACTGGGAAGGCTGGCGGAAGATGACGGAGTCGCTGGGAGATCGGCTCCAGATCGTGGGCGACGACATCTTCGTGACCAACGCGGCGATCCTGAAAAGGGGGATCGAGCAGCACGTGGCCAACTCCGTCCTGATCAAGCTGAACCAGATCGGAACGCTCACCGAGACGCTCGATACGGTGAGGCTCGCCATGGAGAACGGCTACACGTGCGTGGTCTCGCACCGATCCGGCGAGACGGAGGACACATTCATCGCCGACCTCGCGGTGGCGCTGAACCTGGGCCAGATCAAGACGGGCGCCCCGTGCCGCAGCGAGCGCGTGGCCAAGTACAACCAGCTGTTACGCATCGAGGAGGACCTCGGCGATGCCGCCGTCTACGCCGGAAGGACCGTCCTCCGGCAGCGCCGCTCGACGGATGCCGCCCGGCGGTGATCGCGGCCCGGTGATCCCCCACGCGCCGGGCGCATCGCAGCCGCCCGCGGGAGGCGCGGGCTCCGCCCGACCAGCGCCTCGGTTCGGCCGCCAGATCCTCATCTCGTTCGTGCTGGTGGCCGCCGCAGTGATCCTGGTGGCGGCCGTCACCGGCGACCGCGGCTACCTCGACGTGAGGAGGCAGAAGGCCACGCTCTCGAAGCTGCGGGCGGAGTCGGCCTCACTGCGCGAGGAGAACGCCGCCTCGTTGGCCGAGGTGAGGGCGTTGCGCTCGGACCCGTACGTCATCGAGAAGATCGCCCGTGAGAAGCTGGGGTACGCCCGCCCGGGGGAGATCGTCTTCCAGTTCCCGCCCGAGAACCCTCCCGTGAAGGAAGCCCCGGCGCCGCGCCCGTAGTAGATTGTCGCGGCCTGCGAACTGTGAGAGGACGCGCACGTGTTCGATCTGTCGCCCGGGCTGATCCTGGTCTTCGCCCTCATCCTAGGGGCCGAGTTCGTCAACGGCTGGACCGACGCCCCCAACGCCATCGCCACGGTCGTCTCCACGCGCGTGATGCGCCCCGGCCAGGCCGTGCTGATGGCCACCGTGTTGAACATCGCGGGGGCGATGTCCGGCAAGGCCGTCGCCGCCACGATCGGCAAGGAGATCGTCCGCCCGGAGGTGATCAATCTCACGACCGTGGGCGCGGCGATGGTCGGGATCATCTTCTGGAGCACGCTGGCCTGGCGGTTCGGGCTCCCCACCAGCGAGTCTCACGCGCTGATGGCAGGGCTGGCGGGGGCCGGCCTCGCGACGGCCGGCCCCGGCGTGCTGTTGTGGGTGGGGTGGAAGAAGATCCTCATCGGGTTGCTCATCTCGACCTTCGTGGGGTTCGGCGCCGGCTACCTGCTGGTGATGGGGATCTTCAGGCTGTTCAGGAGCTCGACGCCCGGGCGGGTCCGCTCCGTCTTCGGCCGGCTCCAGGTGGTGTCCGCCGCCTTCATGGCGTTCGCCCACGGCAGCAACGACGGCCAGAAGTTCATCGGCGTGTTCAGCCTCGCGATGCTGCTCGGCGGCCTGACGGACAAGTTCAGCGTGTCCTGGGAGACGATCCTCCTGTGCTCCGTCGTCATGGGCCTCGGGACTTCAGTCGGCGGCTACCGGATCATCCGCACGATGGGGATCCGGATGGTGAAGCTGGAGCCGCACCACGGTTTCGCGGCGGAGACGGGGGCGGGCGGGGCGATCCTGCTGGCCTCCTGGCTGGCAATCCCGCTCAGCACCACGCACACGATCAACACGGCCATCATGGGGGTGGGGGCCTCGCGCCGGCTCTCGGCCGTGCGGTGGGGGGTGGTGGGGGAGGTGGTCGCGGCCTGGATCCTGACCTTCCCCGTGTGCGGCGCCGTGGGGTTCCTCGTGGCGCTAGCCTTCAAGCACTTGTTCTGAGCCGCCGGACGAACCGCCGGCTCGGGCCTCAGGCGTTCTTCAGCACGATCCCCTCGAGGACATTGGCGGCGTCCTCGCACTTGTCGGTGGCCGTCTCCAGCGTCTCCAGGACGTCCTTCTCCTTGATGATGTCGATGGCGTCGGGGGAGCCGTCGAACATCCGAGCGATCCCCTCGTGGAAGACCCGGTCGCCCTCGTTCTCCAGGGAGTGGATCTCGATGCACTTGTCGAGGATGTGGTCCGACTTGCGCATGTTCTGGACCGCGTCCTTCAGCACGGCCGCCTGGCGGTTCAACACGTCCGCCAGAGCGGCGATGACGGGGGAGACGCTGGCGAGCTTGTAGGAGATCATCCGGTTGGCCGTCGTGTCGATGAAATCCATGACGTCGTCGAGCTTGGTCGCGAGGTCATGGATGTCCTCCCGGTCGAACGGCGTGATGAAGGTCCGGTTCAGCTTGCGCACCAGGTCGTGGACGAGCTGGTCGCACTCGTGCTCGAGAGCCTTGATCCGGCGGGCGGACTCCTGCGGCCGCTCGTAGCGCTGGGCCATCTCCAGGAGAAGGCCGGAGGCGGCATGGATTTTCTCGGCCAGGGAGGCGAAGGTGTCGAAGAACTCCTTGTCGTTGGAGCCGAACATCACGTCCCTCCTGAGGCAGACGGCGGGCTGAGAGGGGAGTCTGCGGAAGCCCCATTCTAGCCGGGAATGGCGCCGGGGGATAGGAGAGTTCCGGCCCCGTTCCTGTTGGCCTGGCCCAGGCTTGTCAGCACGCGCACCGGGCGCCCTGCCCCCCGGTTGACTCGCCCTCAAGTTGACTCGCCCGGCGAGGCGAGATAGTCTGCCGCCATACCTGACGCGGGGTGGAGCAGCCTGGTAGCTCGTTGGGCTCATAACCCAAAGGTCGCAGGTTCAAATCCTGCCCCCGCT
>CAYNUH010000090.1:0-7962 GCA_964400605.1 uncultured Acidobacteriota bacterium
GCGGGCCGCGCCGTCTGCTTCAAACCGTAGTTAGGCAGCGCCCTGGCCTAAGAGACCAGCGTGCCCTGCCCAGAGCCCTGTGCGCGCTCTAGTACGTCACCTTGTCACGAGATCCGCTGCTGCTCACCCGTCAATGATCGGTGGCGGGCATCCCTGATGCGGAGGCGAGTTGGGCTGCACGGCGAGAGCGAAACGTCGTCCAGAGGCCGCGGGCCGACAGGATCATCGTGACCCATCCTGTCGTGCTGAGCGCAAACAGCGTCCAGACGAAGAAGAAGCCGCCGGACTTGCCGACCACGATTCCATTGGAGTGGACGATGATCATGCCCGCCCCGAACAGCCCTCCGACCAGCATGATGACGTACCCCCAAACCCGATCGGAAAGCATAAGGGTTCCGTACAGCCACAGGGCAAAGACGAGGACCGGGATAGGGTAAGCGACCGCTCCCTCGGCCTGGCGGATGACGTCGTGCGTCAGGTGAAAGGTCATGAAGAGAAGCGAGAGCAAGGACGCGACGGTCAACACGACGTTGTGCTTCATAGGGCCTCCCGGGATGAGGTGGGTGTAGGGCGCCGCCAGAAATACGGCTGCCGGACGATTGTGGGCCGACCGCTGTCATTGGGCCGACGCCAACCGCGATGGGGCCAGCAAAGAAGATGAGGAGACGCATCAAAAGATTCTAGTGGCTGCCTAACGCCGAGTAGACGGGAACGATAGTGTGGTTCGTGCAGCGAGGAACGCCGTGTAATCCAGACGGCGCTCCGACGTCAACCCGTGCATCTTGCAAGTCCTCCGATGCCTTGGCTCCGAACGATCATTGCGGCCGGTGGGATAGCCTGCGGACGGCCGCGGGGTAGCGCGATAAGAGCGGCGAGGGCGCTGGTGTGGCGCCGGAGGATGGTTCCCGTTGCGCCGGGCGCTTCTTGGCGCGTCCACGGCGGCGCTCTGGCGTTCGGGTCCGGATCTCATCCCCCCCTCTTCGGGCCGGCGCGTCGGTGGGCAGCGCCCGTGGTTCGCTGTTGTTTGTGAGGAAGATCTCCGTCGGCGACTATACGCCTGATCGAGGGTTCGTGGCAACAGTTTTTCATTCGCACGGATGTTGTAGAGCGTCGGGACGCCGGGTGTCGCGGACGTCAGGCCCGTATCCGGGCGGCTCAGTCCCTCAGCAGCGTCCCGAGGTGGGTCTCGACGGAAGCCGCGAGGGCGTCGAGGTCGTAGCCGCCTTCGAGGATGGAGACGACGCGGGGGGGGCCGGCGGCCGCCGCGGCGCTCGCGTCGAGCACGGTGCGGGTGAGCGAGGCGAAGCCGGCTTCGGTGACGTTCATCCCGGCGAGGGGGTCGTCGCGGTGGGCGTCGAAGCCGGCCGAGATCACGACAGCGTCAGGGCGGAAGCGCTGGAGCGCGGGCACCACCTTCTCGTCGAAGACTTTCCTGTAGTCGTCGTCGCCGCAGCCGGCGGGCATGGGGGCGTTCAGCGTGAACCCATCCCCCGCCCCGGAGCCCGTCTCCTTCACGGATCCGGTCCCCGGGTAGAACGGCCACTGGTGGACGCTGAAGTAGAAGACGGTCGGGTCCTCGTAGAAAGCGTCCTGGGTTCCGTTGCCGTGGTGGACGTCCCAATCAATGATGAAGATCTTCGCGAGGCGGTGGTGCTTCTGAAGGTACCGGGCGGCGACGGCGGCGTTGTTGAAGAGGCAGAACCCCATAGCGGTGTCGCGCAGCGCGTGGTGGCCGGGCGGCCGCACCGCAGCAAAGGCCGCCGTCAAGCCGCCCGTGGCGACGGCGTCGGCCGCGGCCAGTCCTGCACCGGCGGCCAGAAGCGCGATGTCGTACGAGGACGCCGAGATGGCCGTGTCCATCGAGTCGATGATGGCGCTGCCGCGCTGGCAGGTCTGGCGGACGCGATCAATGTAGGCGGCGTCGTGGATCTCGCGGATCCACTCGAGGGGGGCGGGGCGCGCTTCGACCACCCTGAGGTCCTTCGCCAGACCCGACTTCTCGACACGGGATGAGATGGCTTCGAGGCGTTCGGGGCGCTCGGGATGGCCGAAGCCGGTCAGGTGCTTCCGGTAGCGGGGATCGGTGACGTAGCCGACGGAGCGCATCGTTCGTGCCCCAAGTCGTGGACCAGCCCCCCGCCCCGGGCGCCACCGAACGGCCGGAGTGAAAGGGCCCGCCCAGGGAAGCCCTGCGGGAAGCGCTCCGCCCCCACCCGCCCGCGGCACAAACCATGGGGGGCCGCTCGGGCGGAGCGGCCAGGCTCTGGTCCTGCTTTCGGCCGCCGCCCTCAGCGGCCGCTGCCGCCGCCGAGGAATGCCAGCGAGTTCGTGACAGTCACGCCCTCGGGGAGCTTGATGTCGTACTTCGAGAGGCTGATCTCCGGGTTGATGGCGATGCGGTCGAACGAGTAGTGGGTGCGGTCGCCGTCCGCCTCCAGGTACTCGATCTGCCGGGGCTGATTAAGATCCCGGTCGAGCCAGATGCGGATCTCGGACAGCCTCTTCTGCACCCTCCGGCCCTTCGGCTTCAACACGACGAGGTCGGTCCCGGCCACCGTGTTGTCGCGCGAGAGCGCCATCTCGTACTCGCCAGAGAGGTCCTTCAGGACCGAGCCCAGCCCGAGGTACTTGACGATCCTCTTGCCGAACCGCGTGCGGATCTCCTCCGCGCGCTTCTGCTGCGGGTAGTAGGCGATGATGCCCGTGGCGTTGAGCATCAGCAGCTTCGGCTCGGGATCCGTGTATTCCCAGAGGAACTTGTCGGGTTTCGTGTGATAGAATTCGCCGCTCTGGATCACCGGATCCCTCAGCAGCGCGAGCGTCTTCACCTCTTCGAAGTGAGCCGAGATCCTGTGGATATCTTTCTGCGCGGCGTCGAAGCGCTCGACGGCCGCCGCCAGATCGGGATCCATCGCGGGCTGCGGGGAGGGGGTCGAGGCCGCCGACGCAGCCGCCAGCAGGGCCGCGAACGCGAGCGCGCACCCCGCCGCCGCCGAGACCAGCGTCTGGCGGCGGGAGAAGGGTGTACGGCTGCGGTCGATCAGAGGATGACTCCAAGTCCGCGTAGAATTCGACGATAAAGACGATGGATGCTAGCAGAGCCCCCCACGAGGGTCAACGCACGCGCCCATCGGGCCGTCGGCCGCTCTGCGGTGCGGCGATCCTCGCCTTCGGGGCCCTTTGGATGCTGCCCCCAGCGGGGACGGTACAGAGCCTTGCGGCCGTGGAGACCCGCACATCCGACCGCGCGCGCGAGAAGGCAGCCGAGCCTGCCGCCGGACCCGCCAGCGCGCCGGCGCCCGCGGCCGCACCGCCCGTGCTCATGGGGTTGATCCGGGCGAAGGAGATCCTCGAGATCTCCCCCCAGTGGCAGTCGAACCTCGACGCCTACGAACCCAACGCGGCCATGGTGGATCGTCTCCGAACGCTCGCGTCCGATCTCAAGACCGACCTGCGCATCGAGGTCGTGCTCGGCTCGTGGTGCGGCGACAGCCGCGAGCAAGTCCCCAAGTTCCTCAGGATCCAGCGCGCCATCGGCCGCAACCGGCTGCCAGCGACCTTCCTCGGTGTGGACCGCACCAAGAAAGAACCCGCCGAGGCGGTCGCCGGCAAGGACATCCAGCGGGTGCCGACGTTCATCGTGAGGATCAAGGGCGCCGAGATCGGCCGCATCGTCGAGACGCCGCAGACGACGGTGGAGGCCGACCTGGTGGAGATCCTCTCCCGCGCGCCGCGGCTTCCTTGAGGGGCAGGCTCACCCGCCCGCGCCGGTCGGGGCCGGGATGCCGGCGGCGTAGGAACGGTAGCGTTCTTGTATGATAATCCGGTTCTCGCGGTAGAGACGCTGCCAGTAGGCGTCGAGCGCCTCGACGAACTTCTCCTGCTTGAGCTTCGCCTCGATGCCGGTCTTCACCGGCGCCAACTCGGGCTCCTTCGCCTCGGTCTTCGCAACCTGCTCCACGAAGTGGATGCCGTGGCGCAGCCGGATGGGGCCGGCCCTCTCCCCTTCCTTCAGTTTCTCGACGGCCGCGCGCAGGTCGGCGGTCATGTCGGGCGCGCGCAGGGGGCCGATGATGCCCTCCTGGAATCGCGAGGGGGCCTCCGAGTACTTGAGGACGGCCTCGTTGAAAGCAAGGCCGGCGGCGAGCGCCGCCTGGATCTTGCCCGAGATCTCCGAAAGTTCATCCTCCGTGTGCCCCTCCGCTAGCAGGACGATCTCGCGGATCTTGTAGGTCTCCTCGACGCGGAAATCCTCCCGGTGCTTGTCGAAGTAAGCCTGGATCTCCTCCTCGGGGACGACCAGCTTCTGGCGGACCTCCAGGTTGACCATGATGTCCGGGACGTTGTAGGTGAGGAGGATCTTCCGGAGTTCCTCCTGCGCGATCCCCTCCTGCTTGAGCAGGTCCTTCATCTCGTCGTTGGTCTTGATCCCCTGCTGCTGCTTGAGGTTCTCCACGGCCGACTGGTACACCTTGTCCAGGTCCAGCCCGAGGATCTCGGCGCGCTGCAGGAGCAGGACCTCCCGCACCATGTCGGTGAGCAGCTCCCCGCGCGCCTCGTCGAGCCTGTGGTCGAGGTCCTCCCCGGAGAACTGCCGCGACATCTGGGCGCGCATCTGCGCCTCGCGCCCGAGCAGGTCCGAGCGGGTGAGGATCTGCCCGTTCACGTAGGCGGCCACCTCTTCGATGATCTCGGCGCGGGGGGCGCCCACGGCGGCGGCCAGGAACAACGCCGCCAGCACCGCCCGGCCAGGGGCCACTCGTGGCGCGCGCGGAGGCGTCCCCGCGGAGGAAAGCAGGCCGCGAGCCGGCACCGCCCTCACCCCGATCTCCTCCTGTACGTGAACGGGATCCGCTCCTCGTGGACCTTCAACCCCGATTCCTCCCTGAGCGTCCGCATGAACTCGCCGTAGGCGCGCCGGCCTTTCTCCTGGAGCAGCGCCACGCGGATCCGGCCCGACGCCTCCTCGAGCCCGATGATCCTCTCCGGCTGCCGCCTCTCCACCTTGAAGATGCGGCTGCCCATCGCGTCGGTCACCACGTCACTGACGCCGCCCTCCGGGGCGGACCCCGCCGCGGCGAGGATGTCGGGCGGAAGGTCCGCCTCCTCGTAGGCGCGGGGCCTGCCGGCGTCGGGGGCCAGAGACCTCCCTTCCGCGATCTCCTGGAAGCGGTTCGGATCGCGCGCGATCTCCTCGCGCACCTTCTTCGCCTCGTCCGCGTCGTCGAGCAGGATCTGGCGCAGGACCACGCGCGCCGCCTGGCGGAACTCGTCGTGGTGCTCGTCGTAGTAGCCCGAGATCTCCTCGGGGCTCACCGAGATATTCTTCAAGACGTGGTCCTCACGGACCTTCCTGACAAGAAGGGATCGCCGCATCCTCTCGCGCGCGTGCTCGAGGCTCTCCGGGGGCCTCGCCGTCTCGGGTCCCTCGGGGCGCTGGAGCCTCCTCAGGGCCTCCGTGACTTCCCGCTCCGTCACCACGATGCCGTGCTTGGCGGCGTCCCGGATGACCAGCTCCTCGTCGAGGAAGCGGTCGAGGAGGCGGCTCATCAGCTCCTCCGAGGGCGCTTCGGGGGACTCATCCTCCTCCTCGCCGCGGGTGAGCCCCGCGGCGTACGCCTCGAACTGCGCCAGCGTCACGGGCGCTCCCGCGACCTCCGCGATGACGCCCTCGGGAGCCTCTGCCTTGCCGTTCTCCGCCGTAGATCGGCAGGCGGGCGATGCGAGGAAAAACGGCGCCACCGCTCCGAGAACGAGGAGGACGGGGCGAGCGCGCGCAGGGGCGCGCCGGGGCGTGGATGACATCCTGCGCCGCAATCTACCAAGTCACCCCAGGTCCCGCAAGGCGGCGAGGGTGGCCGCCACGCGCTCCGTCGGATCCCAGTCGGCGGGGAGTTTGAGAAGGCCGGACGGCGCGAGGCTCGCACCCTGACAGGCTCGGACGCAGGCGAGGATCCTCGAAGGGTCAACCGGCGTGGTCTCCGCGAACTTGATCCGCAGCGCGCCGCCCCGGTAGTCGATCTGCTGCACGTGCAGCTTTTCGGCCAGAAGCCGCAGCCGGGCCGCCTCCAGCAGGCGCAGCCCCGCCTCCGGGGCGCGGCCGAAGCGGTCCTCCATCTCCTCTTTCGCCGCGGAGACCTCCTCTTCCGTGCGGGCCGAGGCGATCTTCTTGTACAACACGAGCCGGAGGCCCTCTTCAGGGATGTACGTCTCCGGGATCTTGAGATCGACGCCCAGGTTGATCTGCGCCCGGAACTCCGGCAGCGCCACCCCCCCTTTCATCTCCTCGATCGTGCGCTCGAGCATCCGGCAGTACATCTCGAACCCCACGGCCGCGATCTGGCCGTGCTGGCGGCTGCCGAGGAGCTCTCCCGCGCCCCGGATCTCGAGATCCATCGCGGCGATCCGGAACCCGGATCCCAGCTCGGTGAAGTCTTGCAGGACCTGGAGCCGGCGCCGCGCCGTCTCGGTGAGCGTGCGCTCGGGCGGCACGAGCAGATATGCGTACGCCTGCCGGTCGGATCGGCCGATGCGGCCGCGGAGCTGGTAGAGCTGCGACAATCCGAACCGGTCGGCGCGGTTCACGATGAGGGTGTTCACCCGGGGGATGTCAAGCCCGTTCTCGATGATCGTGGTGCTCACCAGCACGTCGATGCCGCCGTCCACCAGTCTCAGCATCGCGTCCTCGAGCTGATCCTTCCCCATCTGTCCGTGCGCCACGGCGAGGCGCGCTTCCGGGACCAGCCGGTGCACCAGCGCCGCCGCCGAATGAATGCTCTCCACGCGGTTGTGCACGAAGTACACCTGGCCGCCGCGCTGCAGCTCGTGGCGGATGGCGGGGGCTAGGATCGACTCCTTGAAGGGGAGCAGGTGAGTCTGGATGGCGAGGCGGTTCTCCGGAGGCGTCTCCACCAGGCTCAGGTCCAGCACCCCCATCATCGCCATCTGCAGCGTGCGCGGGATGGGCGTGGCGGTCAGCGTGAGAACGTCCACCGAGCGCTTCAGCCTCTTGATCTTCTCCTTGTGTGAGACGCCGAAGCGCTGCTCCTCGTCCACCACCAGGAGCCCCAGGTTGCGGAAGACCAGGTCCGAGGAGAGGAGCCGGTGCGTCCCGATGACGATGTCCACGTCCCCCGCAGCCGCCCGCTCCACGATCTCCGACTGCTCGCGCGGCGTGCGGAAGCGGCTGAGCATCTCCACCTTCACGGGGAACGGGGCGAACCGGGCGGTGAAGTTGTTGTAGTGCTGGAAGGCCAGCACGGTCGTGGGGGCCAGCAGCGCCACCTGTTTGCCGTCCATGACCGCCTTGAAGGCGGCGCGCATCGCCACCTCCGTCTTGCCGAAGCCGACGTCACCGCACAGGAGCCGGTCCATGGGAGCCGGCTTCTCCATGTCGCGCTTGACGTCATCGAACGCGCGCGATTGATCGGGCGTGGGTTGGAACGGGAACGCCGCCTCGAACTCACTCTGCCACTCGGTGTCGGGCGAGAAGGTGTGCCCGATGAGCGCCTTGCGGGCGGCGTAGAGATTCAGCAGCTCCACCGCCATCTCCTCCATCGCCCGGCGCACCTTCTTCTTCGCGCGCGTCCAGCCCAGCCCGCCCAGGCGGTCCAACGCGGGAGGACCTCCTCCGGCGCCGACGTACTTCTGCACGAGGTCGAGGCGATCCACCGGGACGTAGAGGCGGTCGTTGTTCTGGTACGTGAGGATCATCGCCTCGATCGCACCCGCGCCCGCCGCGCTCCCCGGCGCCGTCGCGCGCGCCGGCTCCGCTCCGGAGGCGCCGCCGGTCTGCACCCGCGTGAGGCCGTCGTACCGGCCGATCCCGTGATCCACGTGCACCATGAGGCCGCCGGGGCGGAGGTCGCGGAAGTCCGAGAGGAACGCTGGGATGGGCGAGCGGGCGCGCGGCCGCGGCTCCGTGCCGAAGATCTCCCGCTCGCCGAGCAGGTGCCACGCCTC
>CAYNUH010000090.1:8062-11489 GCA_964400605.1 uncultured Acidobacteriota bacterium
GTGTTCATGAGGATGCAGGTGACATCGCCGTCGCGCGCGCGGCGCTTCAGGTCCTCCACCAGGGCCGCCGGACGGCCGCGATAGGACGGCGCGCCCGCGCTCGGCATCTCGATGGTCGCGCCTTTCTCCCCGTCCCCCTCCCCCGCCACGCGCAGGTGCCGCAACGTCACCATCGCGCGCTCATCGAGGATCCGCTCGATCTCCTGTTCCGGGACGAAGAGGGCGGGAGGGGCCGGCAGCGGCGCTCCGGGTGAGGCCGCGTGCGAGCGCAGGAGATCGGCCCAGAGGTTGCGCGCCTCCTCGCGCGTCATCTCCGGCTCGTCGAGGGCCACGAGGTGAGACCCGGCGTGATCGAGGATCGTGGCGGTTGCGGGAAGCGCGAGGCGGGCGCAGGTCTCCGCACCGGGGAACCTCCCCTGCCTCTCCAGAAGCCCGATGAGTCTCGCGGCGCTCTCGCCGCCGGCCGCGAAGAGGGCGCGGGAGAGGGCCGCGCGCTCGGCGGCGCCGAGCGGCAGCTCGCGGGCCGGCGTGACGGAGCACGCGTCAATCCGCTCCGTGGATCGCTGTCCCTCCGGGTCGAACTTCCTGATGGAGGCGATCGTGCCGCCGTCCAGCTCCACGCGGACGGGCGCGTCGAGGGCGGGCGGGAAGAGATCCACGACGCCGCCGCGACGCGAGAACTCCCCCGGCGCGCTCACCATGTCCACCCTCTCGTACCCCGAATCGATGAACCAACCCGGATCGTCCGCCTCCAGCCACTCGGACCCGACCCGCAGCGCCAAGCACCGGGAGGCGAACGCCGCCGGGGGCGCGAGCGGCGTGAAGAGCGCCTCCACGGGCGCCACCAGCACGGCGCACGCGCCCGACTTCAGCGCCGCGAGGCTCCTGACTCGGGCGCTCACGCGGGAGAGGTGCGGCGCGATCCCTTGATACGGATCGGCATCCAGCGACGGGAAGAGATGGACGGCGGCCGGGTCGGCGAGCGCGAAGGCAGAGGCGAAAGCGCGCAGGTCGTCGCGCAGCGCCTCCGCCTCGGCGTCGGACCGGACGATGATCGTGACCGGAGAGCCGAGCGCCGCGTGGACGCCCAGGATCAGGAGGGCCTTCGCGGAGGCGGGTAGGCCCGTCACGGAGACGGATCTCCCCCTCCCCCTCTCGTCTCCGGGGGGGTGCGCCCGGAGGGCTTCGAGGAGGCGCCGAACCTCGTCCGAGGCGAGCGGCCTCAGGACGGACTGGCCGAGCGCCAGGGCCATGCGGGCAGGAGCCTAGATCGGATCGTCCGGCGCGGCCATCTCGATGTGCGGCGGACGGTGCTTTCGCCGACATTGCGCAGACCCAAGGGGGGCCGGATGGCGAGAATCTGTTGCAAGACTAACGATTTTACGCCATAATCGGTCGTCTATGTACGATCGCACGCTCAGGTTACGGCTGGAACGGCGTGCGGCCTCACGCCGCGGGCGCATCGTGGTGCTTACGGGCGCCCGCCAGACCGGCAAGACGACGCTCGTGCGTGAGGCATTCCCGAAGATCCCCTACATCTCGGTCGAGGACCCGACGCTCCGGCCCACCTACTCGCGCCTGTCGGCGGCCGAGTGGATCGAGCGCTACCCGCGGGCGATCATCGACGAGGTCCAGAAGGCGCCCTCGATCGTCGAGTCGATCAAGGCCGCGCACGACGCGTCGGGACACGTGCGCTACCTCCTGCTGGGGAGCAGCCAGATCTTGCTTCTGTCGCGGGTTCGCGAGACGCTGGCCGGCCGCGCCGCCATCGAGGAGCTCTGGCCGCTCAGCCTGCCTGAGATGGCCACGTCGTCGTGGGACGACCCCGTCCGCGAGTCGCGCCTGATCGCTTGGCTTCGGGAGGGAGCCCGCGCGCCGAAGGCGCTCCTCGGCGTCCCGGCGTCCGACCGAGGCTACGCCCGCACCGTCGCGCTGCTCGATCGCTACGTCCGCTTCGGCGGCATGCCGGTGGTCCACGACCCTGCGCTCGACGACGACGAGCGCCACGACTGGCTGCGCGACTACCAGCGCACGTACCTCGAACGCGATGTCGCGGATCTCGCGGCGCTGCGCGATCTCGAGCCGTTCGTCGTGGCGCAGAAGGCCCTCGCGGCGCGCAGCGGCCGCCCCATCAACTGGAGCGACCTGGCGCGCGCGGCGGGCGTCGCCCCCGCGACCGCTCGCCGGTTCCTGCGATACCTGGAGCTGAGCTACCAGGTGATCGCGCTGCCGCCGTACTTCCGCAACCGCGAGAAGCGGCTGACGAAGATGCCGAAGATCCACTTCGTCGATCCCGGCGTGCTTCGCACCGTGCTCGGCCGTCGCGGCGAGCCGAGCGGCGAGGAGTTCGAGTCGGCCATCGTGGCGGAGATCTACAAGCAGGCCCGCAACGCTTCGCTTCAGGCCGACTTCTTCTGCCTGCGCACCTACGACGGACGCGAGGTGGACCTGCTGCTGGAGACGGGCGGAGGGTTCGTCGCCTTCGAGATCAAGCACGCCTCGCGGGTCGCCGACGCCGACGCGCGCCACCTGCGCGGCCTCGGCGAGTTTCTGGATCGGCCGTTGCTCGGCTGCGTCCTCCTCTCGATGGATCCCGACGCGCGGCTGCTCGCCGGAGGCGTCATCGCCGTGCCCGTCGCATGGGCGCTGGGCCCGGGAGGCGGGGCGTGATGGCCGCTCCCAACCGGCGCGCAGCACGGGGCTCCCGCGCCACGACCGGGACCCCGGTCGGCCCCGGGCCTCACGCCCTCTCGTTTCTCGCCGCCGTCCCGTCTGAAGAACCCATCCGGAAGATCGCGATCCCGGCCGTCAGCGTCGCGAGCGTGATCGCCAGCCCCCAGGCCTTGAAGGGGTTCCGGTAGGTGAACGTCAGGTCGTAGTCCCCCTCGAGCCCCGGCCGGACGGCGACGAACCCGGCGCGCTCGAGCAGCGGGACCGCCGGGTCCCCTGCAACGCGAACCTCCCAGTGCCGATCCGCGTGCGTCTGGAGGCGGACCTCCGTGGCCGAGGTCGCTCCGGCGATCGCGACCACCAGTCGATCCGGACGGAACTCGCGCAGGGCGGCGGCGCCTCCACCGGAAACCCGGGCGACGCCCTCTCCTCGCCCCGGCACCTCGAAGACGGCCACGTCCGCCCCCCGGGAGCGGGGACGGAACCCCGCCGCGAGGTAGGACTGCAGGGCGCGCGCCGACGGCCGGATCAGGATCAGGAGGTCCACGCCCGCCTCCCGAAGGGGCCCGATCTGATCCCGCGGCGCGAGGGCCGTGATCTTCATCCGCTCCTGGAGGTCTCTCCAAATCCGCCGCATGATGCCGTCCGGCGTTCCGCCGTCGAACTGCCAGACGCCGCCGTGGACGTTCAGGTAGAACTGCGCGGACGGCGCGCTCGCACCGCACCCCTCGTCGCAGACGAGCGTGAGCTCGCCTGG
>CAYNUH010000091.1:0-11460 GCA_964400605.1 uncultured Acidobacteriota bacterium
ACGCATGGCCGGCCGAGCCCCGCGATCGCGCGCGCGATCTGCTGGGGCCGCTGGAACAAAGGGATGTTCCAGTCCACGGTGGACGCCAGCACCACCGGGACCTGCGGCGACCGGCCGAGCCGCTGGATCAGGGCGAGGGTGCTGGGGCGGCCGCGGATCGGCCGGGTCCACCGGCGCTCGATCCGCCGCAGGCGTGCGGCGACGCCTCGCCACCCTTCCTGTCTGCACACGCGCGCGGCGCGGAAGGCGATCCCCACGAGCGGCGCCCGCTCGAGGGCCGGCATCCCCCCCTCACCCACGGCCCGCCTCCGCCTCCTCGATGGCGCGGAGCATCTCGCGGGCCCTGTCCGGCCAGAGGTGGTTCGAGGCGAAGGAGCGCCGCGCGCCGTGGCCCGGCCCGGCCTTGCGATCGAGCGCCTGCCGGGCCGCCGCGGCCCAGTCGTCCGGCGTCGAGCAGACGCTCACCATCGGTCCGAACTCGTGGATCCCGGCGAAATCCGACGAGAGAACGGGTAGGCCCGCCGAGAGGTACTCGTAGACCTTCAGCGGGTTCACGGCGTCCGTCAAGCGCGACCTCTTGAAGGGAACCAAGCCGGCATCGAAGGCGCGCAGGATCGGCGGGATCGCGTCGTGCGGCCTCTCGCCGAGGAAGCGGACGTTGTCCGGCAGATCCGGAGGGGCGCACTCCACCGGGCCGACCACGATGACGGTCCCGTCCGGGAACGCGCGCGCGATGTGGCGGAGGATCTCGAAGTCGATCCACCGCTGGATCGTCCCCACGTAGCCGAACCGGGGGGCGGGCAGCGCCAGGACGGATCGATCCGCATCGGCGCGCCCGCAGGCCTCGTGGAAGGCCGGAGAGACGCCGTTGGCCACGCGCACGATCCGGCGCGCCGCGCCACGGCAGCGCTCCGCGAGGGCCTCGGAGGTGACGACGACCACGTCCGCGTGCCGCAGAAGCCGCTCGTGGAGCCGAGCGATCACCGCGCCCTGCCAGGCGTCGAAGAAGAGGGGGTAGTCGTCCATGACGTCGTAGCAGACCGGGCAGCCGGGGAAGAAGCGCAGGAGATCCACCTGCTTGGGAAAGCTTGCGACGATCGCACGAGGCCCTGGATGGCCGCGGCCTTCGAGCCGCCGTCTTATCAGCCTGGCCGTCCGGGCGTAGTTCAGGCGGTTGACGCCGGGAAGGTAGCCGCTGAAAGGCAGCGCCGGGCGCGGCGTGAGGATCTCCAGCCCCTCCACCGGGGAGGCCGGCGGCTCCGCCCGGGGGAGGCCGCCCCCGGCGATGGCCGCGCGCAGCCAGGATCGATGCGGCTCGACGTAGAGGGTCTCCGCGTGGCGGGACAGCTCCGCGGCGAGGTGCTGCGAGCGCTCGCGGATCGGTCCAAACGCCATGCAGCCGAGGAAGAGGAGCGGCCCGCCGGATGTCTCCTCGCCGCTCATCCGCCCGTCTCCCAGCACGACGCGCCCCCTTCGTCACCGCGGCCGGGATCTCCGCGCGACCTGCGCTATCTTATACCCGTGGCTCGGCCCCTGCTCATCGAACACTTCCACGAGCTCTACCGGTACCGCGCGCTCATAGACAGCCTGGTCCGCCGCGAGGTGAAGGCGAGGTACCGGCGATCGGTGCTCGGGTACCTGTGGACCCTTCTCAACCCGCTCCTCCTTCTCCTCGTGTACCTCATGGTCTTCACGCGCTTCACGCGCGCGGTCAACATGCCGGGGTACGCCCTGTTTCTCTTCGTGGGGATCCTGCCCTGGCTCTGGCTGAACACCGCCATCACGAACGGGACCACGTGCCTCGTCCAGGGCGGCGGCCTCATCACCCGCGTCTGCATGCCCCCGCAGGTGCTCCCCGCCGTGGCGGTGCTGTCGAACCTCGTGAACTTCCTCCTGAGCCTGCCGGTCGCAGTCGCCGCGGTGGCGCTGGGGGGCGTGTGGCCCGGCGCGGCGCTCGCGGCGCTGCCGGCCGCCATTGCGGTCGAGATGATTTTCCTCTACGGCGCCTCGCTACTCTCGGCCACGCTCACGGTGCGGTTCCGCGACGTGCAGTTCCTCGCCCAGAACCTCCTCCTCGTGTGGTTCTTCCTCACGCCGATTGCCTATCCGATGGCCATGGTTCCCGAACGCTACCGCCCGCTCATGTACGCCAACCCCGCCACGGTCCTGCTCAGGCCGTTCCAGGAGATCCTGTTCGAGGGGCGGCTGCCGGATCCCCTGCACCTCGTCCTCGGGACCGGATGGGCGCTGGCGCTCCTCCTGGCGGCCGTGACCGTCTTCGAGTCGATGCGCGACGGTCTCGCCGAGGAGATCTGAGCTGTCCATGGAATGCGCCGTCCGGCTCGATGGAGTCACCAAGCGGTTCCGCAGGTACCGCCCCCATGCCCCGCACACCACGTTCAAGACGGCGCTCGTGGAGTGGGTCCGCGGATGGAGCCGCCACTCCGGCCGCGCCCGGGGCCCCGAGCGCTTCGACGTCATCCGGAACGCCTCGCTCGTGATCGAGCGTGGGGAGACGGTGGGGCTCATCGGCCGGAACGGCGCCGGCAAGACGACCCTCCTCAAGCTGATCGCAGGCATTTACAGGCCCGACGAGGGACGCCTGACCGTGAGCGGGCGAGTGGCGGCCCTGCTGGAGCTCGGCGCGGGCTTCCACCCCGACTTCACGGGGCGGGAGAACGTGATGCTGAGCGGGATCGTGCACGGCCTTTCGAAGCGCGAGGTGCGGGATCGTTTCGACCGGATCGTCGAGTTCTCCGGGATCGGCGAGTTCATCGACGCCCCGGTGAGGACGTACTCGGCCGGCATGTTCATGCGGCTTGCCTTCAGCCTCGCGATCCACGTCGAGCCCGACATCCTGCTCATCGACGAGATCCTCTCGGTGGGGGACGACGCCTTCCAGCGGAAGTCCCGGGCCGTCATCGAAGCGCGCATCCGTTCGCGCCGGCAGACGACGGTGCTTGTCTCCCACGACCTCGGCGCCGTCGAGGCGCTCTGCGACAGGGTCGCGCTCCTCGACCCGCCCCGGGTGACCCCATTCGACCGCCCGGCGGAGGCGGTGTCGGAGCTCCGCCGTCTCATGGGGGCGGCGGGCAGCGCGTAGCGCAGCGCCCGTAAAACGCGGCCAGGCGTGCGGCGGCCGCGCCCCAGGTGCGCTCCCTCACCGCCTCCCGCCCCGCGAGGCCCATCGAGAGGCGCACTCCGGGCTGCTCCCGCAGGCTCCTCAACGCCGCCGCCAGAGCGGCGGGCGAGCCGATCTCCACGAGCAGCCCCGCGCCGGTCGTCTCGAGGACCTCACGGGCGCCCGTCGTGGCGGTCGCCACGCAGGGAAGCGACGTCGCCATCGCCTCCAGCAGCGCGATCGCCTCCCCTTCCCACCGGGACGCGAGGGCGAAGACGTCCAGGGCCCTGAGGATCTCCGGCACGTCGTCGCGCTCGCCGAGGAGCCTCACGCGATCACCGAGAGGGCGGGCCCGCCGCTCGAGAACAGGCCTCTCGGGGCCGTCGCCGGCCACGACGAGGAGGGCCTCCGGACAGGCCGCCACGGCCGCGATGAGATCGCCCACCGACTTCTGAGGCACGAGGCGGGAGGCGGTGCCGACGATGAACGCATCCTCCGGTAGTCCGAGCCGCCGCCTCGCCTCGGGCCGGCCGCCCGCAGAGAACCGCTTCGAGTCCACGGCGTTCGGCAGGTGCAGCGTGCGCTCGGCGGGGGCGAAGCCACGGCGGATGAGATCCTCGAGGTCGGCGGCCGATACGGAGACGATCCCTGCGAGCCCGCGGCACGCCAGCGCCTCTACGGCGACGAAGATGGGGCGCCGCCACCGCGGCATCTCCTTGCGGTAGGAGAGCCCGTGGACGGTGTAGATCGCCGGCGGCATCCCCGGCAGCAGCCGGGCCGCCGCGCCGAAGAACGCGGCTCGGGTGCCGTGGTAGTGCACCAGGTCGGGGGGGGCGCTCCGGACGGCGCGGCGGAGCCGCGCGGCCGCCGCGGGATCAACCCGGGAGCGCATCAGGTCAATCGTTGCTGCCTCGATCCCGGCGCCGCGCAGCCGCTCACGGAGCGGGCCGTCGGCGCCGACAGCGGCGGCGCACTCGATCCCGAGGCGGGAGAGATGGGGAAGCAGCCCCGCCAGGTGCTCCGCGCCGCCCCCTCGGGCGGCCGACGCCATGACGTGAAGGACGCGCATCGCGGGCTACCGCGTCTCGCCTCGGAGGCGGAGGTAGGCGCGGACGAGCCGCCGCGCCCAGGCGCCGCGATGGATCTCCCAGTAGAGGGCCTGGCTCTCGCGATAGGCGCGCCGCGCGCGCTCCGGATCCCTCGAGGCGCTCGCGCCGCGCTCGTGCACGACGGTGATCGAGGGATCGTAGTAGACGCGGCCCCCGGCCGACCTCAGTCTCAAGCAAAAATCCGCGTCCTCGAAGTACAGGAAGAAACGCTCGTCGAACCCGCCGACGCGTTCGAAGGCGGAGCGCCTCACGAGCATCGAGGATCCCGACACCCAGGGCACGCGGACGGGACGGGATACAGCCCGGTCGAGCGCGCGCGCGAGGCGGCCGCCGCCTCGGTCCAGGTCCCTCTGGACCCACTTGCGGAGGAGCTCAAGGGCGAATGAAGGCCTCGGGCCCACCGCGAGCTGGAAGCGGCCGGCGTGGTCCTGCTGTCTGAAGCCGATCGCCCAGGCGTCGGGACGCCTCTGGAGCGAGGCGATCATCCGGGGAAGGGCTCCGGGAGGAAGCGCCGCGTCGGGGTTCAGGAGCAGGAACGCGTCACCGGTCGCCTCCCGCGCCGCCTGGTTGGCGGCCGCCGAGAAGCCGCGGTTCTCCGGCCAAGCGACGAGACGGACCTCCGGGTGCCGTTCACGGACCATGGCGGCGCTCCCGTCCGAGGACCCGTTGTCCACGACCACAATTTCGTCGGCCTCACCGAGCGAGGACAGGCAGCGGCCCAGGAGTTCCCGTGTCTCGAAGCTGACGACGAGGACCGAGACTCTCATCGCGCCGGCTCCGGCGACGGCGGTGGTATCTCGAACACCGACAGCCGGGCCGTCCGCCCCACCTCCCTAGCGCCAGGGTACTGCGTCACGGCGGCGCCGAGCCCGCACGCGGCCGACACCAGACGGCCCAGCGCCTCGTGTTCGCCGAGGAGGCGGTACAGGTGCGCCACGATCGCCTGGTACACCGGAAGTTCGAGCGCCACGATCTGCGGCCCGGCCAGATCCACGTAGTCCACCCTGGGCTGGAGGAGATCGGTCCCCTCGCGCGCGAACAGGCGGACGGTGGAGGCCGTCCAGGTCTGCCGGAAGGAGTGGGCGTCGGCGATCGGATAGAAGAGGGACCACCCGTAGGCGAGCGCGGCGAGAAGGAAGATCCGCGAGAGGTCTCGCCGCACGGCCATTCAGCCTCCCCACCCGCGGACCTGGCCCGGCCGCGCCGGAGGGTGCACCGGGAGGGGGCCGGACGCGCCGCGCCGCCGAAGCCGTATCATAGGCGCGTGCTGCCGGCGGCTCCACCTTCGGGACGGCGCCCGCCGGTCAGGTCCCGGTTCTCCGGGGACCGGATGGAGGAACCCGGCAGGAGGCACGCCTCACGCCCGTGAGAGTCGCGCTCGCGCACCACTGGCTCAACCGCCCCCGCGGAGGGGAGCGTGTGCTGGCGCAACTCGCGAGGATCTTCCCAGAGGCCCCGATCTTCACGAGCGTCTTCAACACGCACGCCGACTGGCCTCCGGAGCTGTCGGGACGTGCCCGCGAGAGGATCCGGCCGACACCGCTGCAGTGGATCTACCGCTTGGACCGCCGTGCTCTGCCGCTGCTCGCCCCGCTGATGCCGGCCGCCGGCCGGACGGTCACAAGGCACTTACGTGGCTTCGACACGCTGATCATCTCCGACGCGGGAGTCGCCAAGTGCATCCCGGTTCCCGAGGGGACCCGCAAGCTGGTGTACATCCACACGCCCATGAGACGTCTGTGGCTCGAGGAGGGAGGGGTGCGTCGCGGGTTCCCCTCGACGCTCGGCGCGCTCGTGGAGCGTGCGGCCCGGCGGCTTCGCGAGCGCGACCTCGAGGCGGCGCGGACGGTGGACTCGTGGGCGGCGAACTCGGCGACCACCCGGGAGCGGATCGCGCGGATCTACGGGATCGCGCCCGAGAGAATCCGGGTCATCCATCCCGCGGTGCCGTGGGCCCATGCGACCGAAGAGACGGCCTCGGGGGGCGGCGGGCGGCGGCGGGGGCTCCTCGTCGTGTCGCCGCTGGTCCCCTACAAACGCGACGATCTCGCCGTGCTGGCCGCATCCCGCCTCGGGGAGCCGCTGACCGTCGTCGGGGCCGGACCCGAGCGTCGCCGGCTCGAAGCGGTGGCGGCCGCGGGCGTGCGGTTCGTGGGCCGCGTGGACGAGCGCGCGCTGCGCGGACTTTACCGGAGCGCGACGGGGCTCCTCTTCTGCGGCCTGGAGGACTTCGGTCTGGTTCCGGTGGAAGCGATGTGGGAAGGGTGTCCCGTGCTCGCGTACCGGGCCGGCGGCGCGGTGGAGACGGTCCGCGAAGGGATCGGCGGGCTGTTCTTCGACGAGCCTCGGGTGGAATCCGTGATCGACGGGATCCGGCGCCTCCTGGCACAGCCATGGGACCATGACGCCATCAGGGCGAGCGTCGCCCGGTTCGCGCCCGAGACCTTCGAGCGCGAGGTCCAGGACTGGATCAGAAGCCCAGACGGCTGCGCGCGTAGGCCAGGTGCAGGAGGATCTGCGGCGTGTTCCTGAGTTCCTCACGCGCGTTCCAGAGATCGTTCGGGAACGCCCACTCGAGAGCGTGGCTCGCCGCCGGGCGCCTCGCGCCGGATCGCCGCAAGCAGGAAGACGAGGATCAAAGGGAGCGGGATCTGGCGTACCATGATCTGCCGGGTGCCGATCGGAACCGCGCTGCGTGGATGGGGCGACAGTATACCGCCGACCACCCGGGGCCGGGCGCGCCGCCGCGCAGGGAGGCGGCCGGCGGCGGGCCGGCGCGGCCGGGGTGACCGCGGGCGGAGTCGCCGAGGGCTCGAGCGTTTCTCATGATCCCCACACACCGGAAGGCCGTGATCGCCGCCGTCTTCCTTCTGGACGGGGCGCTCGTGTACGCCTCGTGGATCGGAGGATACTGGCTGCGCTTCCACGCTCTCGGGCTTCAGGCGCCGAGGGGGGTTCCCTCCCCTGAACTCTACTTGAGGTTCGGGGTGCTTCTCGCGCCGATGGCCCTGCTCGTGATGCGCTCGCTCGGCGTGTACCTGCCGGACCGGACCGCCACGCTCTCGGGGGAGATTCGCACGCTGCTTCGCGGTGTGCTCATCACGGCGGCCTTCGCGGCGCTGGCGTCGTACTTCATCCGGGGTGAGCTGTCGCGGTTGGTGCTCCTGACCTTCTCGACCCTCGCCCTCGTGTCCCTCTCCGCGAGCCGCGTCGCGGTTCGGCTGGCCCTACGCTGGATGCGGCGGCGCGGGCGCGACCTCCGCCGCGTGCTGGTCGTGGGGGCGGGGGAGCCCGCCCGGGCGCTCCTCCGAAAGATCGCCTGCAGGCCCGACAGCGGCCTCGTGGTCGCGGGGCTGGTGTCGGCCGGCGACATGGGTGTCGGCGTCCTGATCGAAGGCGCGCCCGTCGCGGGGACGATCGAGGCTCTTCCCGAGATCGTCGAGCGCGTCCGCGCCGACCTCGTTTACGTGGCGCTCGCGCGCTCCGATCACGAGATCGAGCGGGTGGCCCTCGAACGGCTGTGCGACACGACCGCCGAAGTTCGGCTCATTCCCGATCTGGGGCGGGCTTTCGACTTCGGCGCGAGGGCCGAGGATTTCCACGGGACGCCCATCGTGCTCCTGACCGCGGTGCCGGTCGCCGGCTGGGGCGGCGTCGTCAAGCGCGCGTTCGACCTCGTGGTCGCCTCTGCGGCGCTCATCGTTCTGTCGCCCCTGCTGCTCGTCGTCGCGTGCTGGATCAGGCTGGACTCCCCTGGGCCCGTCCTTTACGCCCAGGAGCGGGTGGGGATGAACGGCAGGCGCTTCAGGATGTTCAAGTTCCGGACGATGCGCTTCGACGCCGAGGAGGCCTCGGGCCCCGCCTGGCCTGCGCGCGAGGATTCGCGGCGCACCCGCGCGGGGCGGCTCCTCAGGCGGCTGTCGCTCGACGAGTTCCCGCAGCTCTGGAACGTGATCGCGGGCGACATGAGCCTCGTCGGCCCGCGACCCGAGCGGCCGGTCTTCGTCGAGCAGTTCCGCGCGTCCATCCCCCGCTACATGCTCCGCCACCATGTCAGGGCCGGCATGACGGGATGGGCCCAGGTGAACGGCCTGCGGGGCGACACGCCCCTCGACAGGCGCGTCGAGTACGATCTCCACTACATCCGGAACTGGTCGTTGGCGTTCGACCTCCGGATCCTGCTCCTCACGCTGCTCAGGGTGTTCCGCGACGTGAGCGCGCGGTAGGGTCGGCCCGCAGCGCCTCCAGCAGACGGAGGGCGTCACGGCGGTCGGATTCCTGCCCGTGCCAGTCGGCGGCGGCCGCCCTCTCGAGGGTATCCCTCGCCCGGTCCCTCTCACCGAGAGCGTGCTGCGCCCGCGCCGTCTGATACAGCGCCACGCCCTCCGCCGGATAGAGCGCCGTCGCCCGCGCGGCGGCCTGGAGGGCGGCCTCGGGCCTTCCGAGATCCATCTCGGCCCGGGCCAGTTCCGCCATCGCGATCCCGTTCCGAGGCGCCAGTTCGAGAGATCGGGCGTAGGCAGCCTCCGCCTCCGCGAGGCGGCCGGCGTCGCCCAACCTCGCCCTCGCCATCAGGACCGCACCGAGGCACTGGTGATTGACGGACCGAAGCGGGGCCAGGAGCGAGGCCCGCCGCGCCTCGCGCTCCGCTTCGTCGAGAACGGCCAGCGGCTCACGGGCGAACGCGGACAGATGGAAGAGCGCGACCGCATGCCGCCGCGCGATCCCGTCATCCCGTGGGGCGCGGGAGGCGGCCGACGCATAGGACTGCGCCGCGTGCTCCAGGGTGAGGCGCCTCGCTTCCCCTCCCAGGGCGGAGGCCGAGACCACGAGGTCCTGCCCCCGGCGGTCGGAGCGGGACGCCGAAACGTCGATGGCGCACCACGCGAAGGCCACGAGTGAGAGGGCACCCCCCGCGAGCACGGGCGCCGCCGCCCAGCGCCGCCCGGAGACGGCTCTCTGCGCGGAAACGGCGGCCACCGGGGCGCGGGGCGAGGGGGCCGATCCGCCCGCCGCGAGCGCCGCGAGGATGGCGGCCGCGGTGACGAGCAGGAGGGCTCCTCCCACGCCGATGGTGTTGAACGCGCCCGTCACGCCGAGCGCGCCGAGGATGCCGGCCAGCGCCGGGACGGTTCGCCGGGAATCGCCCCCCGCGAGCCAGGCGGATCTCGCGGCCAGAACGGCCGCGACGGCGCACGCCGAGGCGGCCGCCGCGCCGAGAAGGCCGCGTGTCGCGAGCGTTTGGAGATAGACGGAGTGGGCATGGAGCGGAAGGCCCCCCCACTCGTAGGACCAGTACTCCGGGGTCTGGTAGGAGGGGAACACCAGCGCGAAGCAGTCGGGGCCGTGGCCGAGCCACGGGCGAGCGGCCCAAGCGGCGAGCGCCGCCTTCCATATCTCGAGGCGCGTCCTGCCCGTCCCGCCCGCCGGAGCGAGAAGATCCTGGAGACGCTGGTGCAGGATCGCCTCCCATCCCCCGGCCCAGAGGAGGCCCGCTCCGGCCAGAAGGACTGCGCCGCCGATCAGGAGCGCGCGCCGCGTCGGTCCCGCGGACGCTCCGGAGAGCCAGGCCAGGGATCCGGCGAGGACGATCCCGCACAGGGCGCCCAGCCAGGCGGCGCGGGAAAGCGTCAGCACGGTGGCGGCGGCCAGGGGGAGCGCGGCGAGGGCGGAGATGGCGCGCCGCCGTCCGGACAGGAGCAGCGCCAGCGGCGCGGCCGTGGCGAGGCCCGCGGAGGCCGCCACACCGAGCAGGTTCGGGTGCCCGAACGTCCCGAAGGGGCGCACGGCCAGCCCGACGAATCCAGACGTCTGCGTCCACGCCAGCGGGTCCAGGCCCAGGGCCTGGGCGATCGCGTAGAGGGAGGCCGCCGCAGCGGCGGCGAGGGCAACGATGAGCGTGCCCAGGGCGTCCCCGGCGCCTCGCGTCGAGAGGCGCGCGGCCAGATAGATGCCCGCGAGGGACACGGAGGTGAGCAGGGAATCGCGCTGCGCCGGCTCACCGATCAGGCTGAGGCGGGGAAGGGCCGAGAAGGCGGTGGCGAGGAACTCAGCGGCCAGCCACGAGAGGACCGCGGCGTCGAGCGGGTGCCACCGGATGCGCCACAGGGCCGGTCCGGAGGCGACCGCCGCCCCGAGCACCCCCGCGGCGGCCACCAAGAGCGCGGCCGCCTTCGGGGCCTCGAACTGCTCGGTGAGCCCCGGGACGAAGAGGAGGAAACAGACGCCGAGGGCGACCCTAGGGGCGGATCGCAGCAGGGAAAGGGCCGGTGCCGGAAGGGCTTTCGATCGACTCATGCCTCGATGCCGTCCCCGGGAGGGCGATCCTGGCCCCGGCCATCGTCCCCGGCGCCCTCCGGGGGTTCCCGCCCCCGGAGCGGGTCCGGCGCCGCGGCGCGGGCCAGCCAGGCGCAGGT
Source organism: uncultured Acidobacteriota bacterium (assembly GCA_964400605.1). GTDB lineage: Bacteria > Acidobacteriota > Polarisedimenticolia > JACPZX01 > JACPZX01 > CAYNUH01. The sequence goes on from CAYNUH010000091.1 coordinate 10,647, forward strand.
GCACAGCAGCGCCAGCGAAGCGTAGAGCTTGGCGGGTATCAGCAGCACGAGCGCGCCACGCGCGAGCGCCGCGTACTCCTCCTTCATCTGCAGCGCGGTCGCCCAGACCGCGAACGCCGCTCCCAGGAGCGCGAGCGCCCCGCGGCGATCCTCAGCCGCGGCCGCGGCGAAGGCTGCGAAGAACGCCGGCAGCAGGAACACGCCGTAGTGCTCCCACGAGAGCGGCGCGAGCAGCACGCCGAGCGTCAGCACGGCGCCGAACTGGGCCGCGTAGCGCGGATCGCCGCGCCGGGAAGGCGCGAGCAGGGCGGCGAGCGCCACCCCCGCCCCAAGCGCCTCGAGCGCCAGCGTCACCGGGCGGACCCATCCGGGCCGGTCCAGCAGCGGCGGGGCCACAGGGTTCGCCGACAGCAGCAGCATCACGTTGCCGGCGATCGAGTGGTTGCGCAGCGCCGCCGCCGGGCCCTTGGCGCTGCGCAGGTACTCGATCCAGTCGAGCCACACCTGCGCCCCGGTGAACGGCAGCGAGAGCAGCGCGATCGCCACGCAACCCGCCGCGAGGCCGGCGAGCGCGCGCCACTCGCGGCGCGCGATCAGGAACAGCGCAAGGAGCCCAGGGAACAGCTTCCACATCGCCGCGGGCGCCAGCGCCAGCCCGGCGAGGGCAGGCCGGTCGCGGCGCAGCAGCCACAGCGCGAGCGCGACGGCGAGCAGCGGCAGGTCGTTGGCCTGCCCGGCCATCAGGCCATAGAACAGCGGGAAGTAGAGGCACGCCGCCGCCACGCCGAACCAGGCCCAGGCGCGCCGCTCCGGC
>CAYNUH010000092.1:0-11230 GCA_964400605.1 uncultured Acidobacteriota bacterium
GCGGCGGCGCGCCGAGTTGAAGTGGATGGCGCGGGCCACGAGCTCCTTTCCCGTGCCGCTCTCGCCGCGGATCATCACGGTCGCGGTGCTGTCGGCGACCTTCCGGATGGCGGCCTTCAGACCCTCCAGTTGCGGGCTCACGCCCATGAGGGCGCTGAAGTCGTACCGCCTCTCCAGCTCGCTCTGCAGCCGGGCGATGTCTCGGTCCATGGCCCGGCGCTCGAGCGCCCGCCGGACGATGATCAGGAGTTCGCGGGTGTCGATGGGCTTCGTGAAGAAGTCGTAGGCGCCCGCCTCCGCCGCCTTCAAGCACGTCGCGCGCTCGCCGTCGCCGCTCATGGCCAGCACGAGTGCGTGCGGCGCGGCCCGCTTCACGGCCTCGATGGTCCGGAGCCCCTGCTCGATGCTGCCGGTGTCGGGCGGCAGGTGCATGTCCGCCAGAACGACGTCCACTTCCCGCGTCCCCAGCGCGGCGATACCCGCCTCCCGGCCTTCCGCCTCCAGCACCTCGTACATGTCCGAGAAGAAGCGGACGATCTGCCGCCTCAGGTGCGGGTCATCCTCTATGACGAGGATGCAGTCCCGGTGGGGGGTCATGGGGAGATCAGTTCTCGGGGCCGGAGAGGCGCCGGAGCCGGTCGGCGATGCCGGTCAGGCGCCGGGAGGTGTCCTCCAGGAGGTCCCGAGCCTCGTCGCGCGCCGCGGATGCGGGCATGTCGCGCTGGAGGTTCTCGGCGAGGAAGGTCAGCCGGTGGACGAGGTTGCGCAGATCGTGCGCCGCCGCCCTCACGTCGTGAAGGCGGGAATCGGCCACGGTGCTCGAACCGGGGTTTGTTTCCGCCATGCACCTCTCGGCCGGCTAGGAAGTCGCGCTAAATATCCCCGGATGCGGGAGATGTGTCAAGGAATAAGCGAGGTAGGGTGCCCCGGGGGCGCCGCCGCAGGCGGCCGGCGTGCTATTTGGCCAGGAACCTGGAGAGGAGGTTCAGAAATCCCGCTATGAGGAGGGCGCCGAGGCCCACGCTGAGGAGGAGGGAGGAGAGGATCAGCGTCACGATCAGGACCGTGCCCATCAACGGGGTCTCCGGCGGAAGAAGAGCGTCCGAGCGCCGTGTCCGGCGACCTTTCCGGCCGCGGGGCCGCAAGATGGCCCCGAACGTCCCGCGTGTCAAGTGAACAAAAATGAAAGAGCCGCCGCCGGTCCCCCGGCGTGGGGGGCCGGTGACGGCCCAGTTCAGTCTAGCCCATCCGCAGCCCTGGGACGCCCAAGGGCGGCGGGCGCCCTCAGCGGGCGGCGCGCTTGCGGAGCCGCTGGACCTTCTTCTGCCGGCTCTCCAGCTTGGCGGTCAGCCGGGTGAGGCTCTCCTCCAGCTCCTTGCGGAGATCCTTGTCCTTCAAGATGTCGTTGATGACCAGGAGGGATGAGTCGAGCTTGAAGATGTGGCCCCGGATCGCCTCGAGGCTGTTCGATCGCATGAAGACGACCTTACGCCCCTTCCCCTTTTCAGCTTTCTCGGAGGCATCGTCCGCGATCTCCTTGCCCTGGTCGTGGAGGCTCGAGGTCTTCATCCGGTCCACGCCCTGATCGAGCAGGGCCTTGTACACGGCGTAGTGGATCTCGAGGGCGGCGCTGAGGGCGCGCCGGGTCTCGCGGGAGAAGTCCTTGAGCCGCGCCGCGATCTCTTCGACGCTCAGCTTCTCGAAGTCCTCCTTCTCGGCCTTCTGGATCGTGTCCACGGCGTGGTTGATGACCTCGAGGGCCGAGCCCAGCGCCTCGCGGTCCTCCTCGGTGTACTCGCGGAACTTGAAGGCGAGGTCGTAGATCTCGCGCGGCACCCGGGGCATGTCGAGGGATCCGTTCTCCCAGTGCCTCCCTGTGAGGATCCACTCGACGGTGGTGCTGCCGATCTTGGCGAGCTCCAGAAGCCTCTTGGGCTCCGGAAGGACGCCCCGCTCATACATGTGGATGGCCGGCTGGGTCGCCCCGATCAGTTCGGCCAGCTGCCACTGCCGCAGGCCAGCCTCCTTGCGGAGCTTCTTAATACGGGCGCCTGTCTCGCGTTTCTCGTTGTCGTTGGCGGGTGCTCTCTTCATGATCCCCTCGCTGCGCGGGACGCTTATGGAGTGCTGGCATCCTGATAGAATTGGCGGTGTGAATCCTAAGCGAGCAGCCCCTGCGATGTCAACCTGCCGCGCGAAAAATTGAGCCGCGCGGCGATTTTCGGCCCGTCCGGCGCCGGCGCGCCCCTCCAGGGCGGGTCTTGATGGCGGGCCGGAATCCGGCTAGAATGGGCCCCCTCGAACGCCTCGTGTCCGCCGGCCGAGGCCCCGGGAGGGCCACGCCGGCACGGAGGTCGCGATGGTCCAATCACCCGTCCTCAGACAGGCCAGACGCCGCCCCCCAATCCCGCCCGTCTCCGGCGGCCGGCGGGCGTCTTCCGGCCCCGCAAAGTCAGGCGGCGCTCCCGACGAGATCCAGGACCTCCTGGGGGCCATGACGGACAGGCCCGATCTGGAACGCCTCTTCGAAAAGCGCGTGGCCCTTCCCGACATCCTCCGGCTCATGGGGCGGTACATCAGCCGGGAGCAGATCCACGATCTCCTGGCGAGCCCCCATGTCGAGCGGGACATCAAGAAGCTCCTCGGCTAGATCGCACGGCTCCCCACCGTCGGTTCGCTGAGGATCCCCTCCTCGCGGCAGAGCGTGAGGAACCTCTCCATGCTGCGCCGCTCCTCATCACCTATCCGGAAGTGGATGTTGCGCGTGAGGTAGTCGAGGACCTCCTCCGGCCGGAGCCCCACCTCGGCGGCCGCGGCGGCGGCCGCCTGCGGCAGGACCTCGAACCCCCGCTCGAGCGCCTGCCCGAGGATCGGGGCTACACGCGCCGCCGTCTCGCCGTCGCGGGCCGCCCACAGGGCGAAGACGAAGGGCCATCCTGTGAAGCGGTGCCACATGGAGGCCAGATCCCAGGTCTCGAGGCCGGATCGCGGGGCCCGCAGCGCGGCGTCGCCGATGAGCAGCGCCGCCTCGCATCGTGCGAGCATGGCCGCGGGGTCGGGCGGCATCGGCGTCATCCGCGGCCGGACCCCATGGCACCGTGACAGAAGGACGCCGAGCAGGGCGACGCTCGTCCGGGAGTTCTCGTCCACGGCCACCTCGCGGATCCCGGCCAGCGGACGCCGGCTCAGGAGGATGACCGAGCGCACCTCGTGCCGCGAGGAGATGCCGAACCCACCGGCTTCCGCGGCGCCGCGCAGGCGCGCGAACTCGATGGAGGGGACGAGGGCGGCGTCCACCCCGCCTTCCCGCAGCCTTTCCGCGCAGCGGTAGGGCGGATCGAGCAGGAGCCGCGGCCTCGACGGCCGCGGCAGCCGCCGCAGCCCCTCCACGAAGGGGAGGGCGTTGAGGAATGAGACGCAGGAGAAGGTCGCGGGCATGAAGGGACGGATGATACTACCCGCCGGCCGCGGCGGCCGGAAACGGCCGCGACGGGGTGGTATCCTGCCGCCCGCACCGCACGTTCGGACGCCGCGGTCCCGTGATCAGACTCTACTTCATCTCGGACAGGACGCTCACGCCGTCGCTGCCTCGAGAGCGCCCACTCATCGAGGCGATCGAGGCCGGCGTGGACATGGTGCAGGTGCGGGAGAAGGATCTGGCGGCGCGGGATGTCCTCGACATCACGCGCGGGATTGTGACCGCGGCCTCCGGGAGGACGGCCGAAGTGTACGTGAACTCACGCTTCGACATTGCGGCCGCGGCCGGCGCCGCCGGCGTCCATCTCCCGGCCCTGGGATTGAGCGCCCGCGACACGAGACGCGCCGCGCCCGCGCGGTTGAAGGTGGGGGTGTCCACGCACTCGATGGCCGAGGCCCTGGACGCCGATGAGAATGGGGCCGACTTCATCACCTTCGGGCCGATCTACGAGACCCGATCAAAGTCCGCGTACGGTCCGCCGGCGGGTCTGCGCGCGCTGCACGGGGTGCTCGCCGCCGTCTCCGTGCCGGTCTACGCTCTCGGAGGCATTACCCTGGACAACGTCGAGCAGCTCCTCGAGCTTCCGGTCACAGGCGTCGCCATGATCTCGGCCATCGCCCTGGCGCCGGACAGAGGCGAGGCGGTTGCGGCGTTCCGGGCGGCGGCGCGCCGCGCCCGCGGAGGAGAGGCATGAACCGCACGGTCCTCAGCATCGCGGGGTGGGACCCCTCGGCCGGCGCCGGGGTGGCGGCCGATCTCAAGACCATTGCCGCCTTCCATCACTACGGGGTGGGGGTCATCACTTCCGTCACCGCCCAGAATACGCAGGGGATCCAGGCCCTGTACGATCTGCCGATGGAGTTCATCGCGCAGCAGATTGAGTCGCTGACGTCGGACATCGAGATCCACGCCGTCAAGGTGGGGATGCTGGGCACGGCCCGCGCCGCCACCATCGTCGCGAGCCTGATCCCCTCCTTCCGCCTGGGCAACGTGGTGGTGGACCCGGTCATGAAGTCCACGTCGGGAACGGCCCTGCTGGAACGCAAGGCCATGGCGGTTCTGAAGGAGCGTCTGCTTCCCCTGGCCTCCGTGGTCACGCCCAACATGGATGAGGCCTCGGCTCTGACGGGGATCCGCGTCACGGACGTGCGCAGCATGAAGGAGGCGGCGCGCGCGCTGGTGAAGGGCGGCGCCAGGGCCGCCGTCGTCACCGGCGGCCATCTGGGCGCTCGCGCCATCGACGTTCTTTTCGACGGTCAGCGCTTCTCGGTGTACGATTCCACCAAGCTCGCCACCACCAACACGCACGGCGCCGGCTGCACCTTCGCCACGGCGATCGCGTGCCTGCTGGCGCGCAACGTCTCCTTGCCGGAGGCCGTGGACGAAGCCAAGCGCTACGTCGCGCGCGCCATGAACCATCCCTATAAGATCGGCAAGGGGGACGGGCCGCTGCAGCACTTGCCGAGCACGGCCTGATCACCCGGTCGGAGACGGCCAGCATGCCCCGGACGGCCACCGAGGAACGACCTCTCGCGCCGGCGCCGGCATCCCGTCCCGCGCGCGGATGGGACAGCCTGCCGCCGGGGGAGGCGCGGGGGGACGAAGAGCGTTCGTTCCTCCAGCGTGTGCGGGGGCGGCTGATGCGGCTCGCACCGAAGCCCGTCGTGCGGATCCTGGCGCGCCCCTACATCGCCGGCGAGACCCGATCCGAAGCGCTGGCTCTGGTCCGGCGGCTGCACGCAGAGAAGGCGATCCACAGCACGGTGGATGTCCTGGGGGAGGCGATCACCGAGGCGCGCGAGGCGCGCCTCATGCTCCAGGAATACCTGGGCGTGCTGGATGATCTCGGCCGCTGCCCCTTCGCGAACATCTCGATCAAGCTCTCGGCCCTGGGGCAGGGCCTCGACGACGCCCTGTGCGCCGGGAACCTCGAGACGCTCCTGAAGCGTGCCGCCGCGTACGATCAGTTCGTTCGGTTCGACATGGAAGATCACAAGGCGGTGGATTCCACTCTGGGCTTCTACCGCGAGTTCGTGGGGAGGTTTCCTCGCATCGGCGTGGTGCTCCAGTCCCGGCTGTTCCGCACCCCCCGCGACGTGGAGGCCCTCGCGCCGCTCAGGCCCAACGTGCGGCTGTGCATCGGCATCTACCGCGAGGGAGCCGAGATCGCCTTCCAGGACAAGGCCTCGATGAAGCGCCGTCTGGTGGAGCTGCTGGACAGGATGTGGGACAACGGGCAGTACGTGGGACTGGCCACCCACGACGAGCGCGTCATCCGGCAGGCCCTGGATCTGGCGCGGGCGCGGGGGAAGGGGGCGGAGTCGTTCGAGGTGCAGATGCTCCTCGGCGTGCCGCGCGCCTCCCTTCAGGAGGAGCTGATGCGGTCGGGGATCAAGGTGAGGCTCTATGTCCCCTACGGCCGCCACTGGTACAACTACTGCCTGCGGCGGCTGGAGCACAACCCCGAGATGGCGGCCCTGGTCCTCAGAAATCTTCTCGTCAGGAGCTGAGACCCCGGCGCGAGGCCGGACGATCCGGGCCTCACTCGCGGCCGCGCTGCCGGAAGTCCGTCTTGATTCGCACGAACAGAGTGTCAGGCGGGCGCATCACGAAGAGGATCGCCTCCGGGTCCCGGCGCTGCTTGACGTCGCTGAGGGCGTTTCGCAGCGCGCCGACGTCGGTCACCTTCACGCCGTTCACCGAGAGGATCACGTCATCCGGGAAGAGTCCCGCCACGTCGGCCCAGCCGGACTCCTCCGTCTCCGCCACGACGATGCCTTCGAAGTTCGGATCGAGGTTGAGCGCCTGTTGCACGTCGATGGTGATCTCCCGCGCGGTCAACCCGAAGTCCTGATCCTCGTATTCCTCGGCGCGCGCGGCGGTCTTCGGCGCCTCGCCCAGCCGCAGCTTGATCGGCAGCGGGCGGCCGCCCCTGTAGACCTCCACGTCCACCTCACGTCCCACCCCCATCACCTCCACGCGCCGGCGGAAGTCCCCGAGCTGGGAGTCCTCGGCGATCCGGAGCGGCTCGCCGTCGAACGTGGCCAGAATGTCCCCCGGCTGCAGCCCCGCGGCCTGTGCGGGGGACCCGTCGATGACGCTGCCCACGATGATCCCTCCGGCGATCGGGAGCTTCCAGTAGTCACGGAGGTCCTCCTCCAGCGCCTGCATCACGATGCCGATCCAGGATCGCTTCAGATCGGCGCTCAGGTCGAGAGGGGGCGGGGAGGCCAGCTTCGCGGCGAAGGCGGCATAGGGGAGGACCATCGCGTAGCCGGGGCGCCTCACTTGAGGTTGGCCCATGTTGGCGATGATGGAAAGCAGGTTGCCGGGTGCCCGGCTCTGATCGAGATCCTCCGCGAGGATGTCCTTGGTGACGACTCCGGCCGCGCTGCCGTCGCGGCGCAGGACCAGACCGCCGATCGTAAGGTCTTGCACGATGGCGTCCACGCCGAGCAGGGCGCCCACCGACGCGTTGATGGTGGCCTCGTAAAGGGCGGGAGCGAAGCCGTACTTGCGCCCGAGGACGCCGATGATGACGACGGCGTCGCCAACGGCGAGCGGAGGGGATTCGCGGAATCTCACGGGCCGCAACCCGGCCGAGGCTTCCGGATCCACCCTCAGGAAGGCCAGGTTGAGGGCGCGGTCGATCCCGACGGCCGCAGCGGACACCGTCCTGTCCTCGCCCAGGTGGACCTTGAAGTCGGTGGGAGCGAGCGTTTCGCGCGGGTCGCCCCCCGGCTCCGGGAAGATGTCGCCCGCGGTCAGAATGAGCCCCGAGGCGTCCGCCACCACGCCGCAGAGCGCCCCTTCCATCTTCGGACCCTCCACGCCTGCTTCGCTCTCCATCTGCTTGAGCGTGTAGGTCACGCCGACGACGCGACCTCGCGCCTCCGAGTGCATCTCCCGGAGCGCCGCCGCCCCCTCCGCGGCGCCGGGCGACGGAGCCGGCGCCGCGAGCACGGCGGCCAGGAGGGTGACCACAGCGCGGGCCCCCCGCGCGCGCCTCATGATCCGCCTCCGCGGGGATCGTCCCCGCCCGCGGAGGGGCGGGCCACCCCATCCTTCTTGTAGATCGGCTTCAGGAGGTGGAAGGAGAGGACGCGCCCGCGATGCACTTCCGCGAGGATCTTCTCCACGCGCGCTTCGCCGAGATCGTGGCAGATGCGGCGGAAAGCGTCGAGGTTCTCCACGGGCTTGGCTTCCAGCGAGCGGAGCACGTCGCCATGACGGATTCCCGCATCGTCGGCGAAGGAGTCGCCGCGGACGCCCGACACCAGGACGCCCCTCATGTCCTCGAGCTTCATGGCCCGGGCGACGTCCTCGGTGATCTCCTGCGCGGTGAAGCCCCACTCGCGGCACTCCAACTGGCTCGCCTCGGCCTTCGGGCGCTCCCGCGTCGCGATCTGCGTCAAGCCGTGCCGCCCGTCCCGGAGGAAGATGACGTCCACGATCCTCCCCACCGGGGTGTCGGCGATCATCTTCTCCAGCGCGGGCAGATCCTCCTCGAACCGCGCGGAGACCGGCTTGTCGTCGAACTGAACGACCACGTCGCCCGCCTGCAAGCCGGCCTCCGCCGCGGGGGATCCCCCGGCCACGCTGGCGACGACCGCACCGCGGTCCGGCGAGACGTCCAGGTAGCCCGAGAGAAGCTGGAGCTCCTGCCAGGTCACGCCGATCCAGGACCGGCTGATGCCGCCCCCGGCGATGAGCTTTGAGACGACCTCCTTGGCCAGCTTGATGGGGATGGCGAAGCCCAGGTTCTCCCCCACGACGGGAATGGCGCGGGCGTTGATCCCGACGACCTCGCCCCTCAGGTTCAGGAGCGGGCCGCCCGAGTTGCCCGGGTTGATGGCCGCATCGGTCTGGATCCAGGTGTTGTAGCGGCCTGTGGGCGCGCCCGAGGGGAGCTGCTCTTCGGGGAAGTAGCGGTTGAGGCTGGAGACGACTCCCAGCGACAGGGAGCGCGCGAGGCCCAGGGGGCTCCCCATGGCCATCACGATCTCGCCCACCTCCAGCCGGTCGGAATCTCCGAGGCGGGCCGGGAGAAGGGGTCCCGTCACGGTGTTCGGGTCGATCTTGATCACGGCCAGGTCCGAAAGCGGGTCGCTGCCGACGACCGTGGCCTCCACCTCCTGCCTCGAGCTGAGCGTGCAGGTGACCCTTCTCGCGTTCTCGATGACGTGGCTGTTGGTCAGAACGTAGCCGTCGGCCGAGATGATGACGCCGGAGCCCGTCACCGCCATCTTCTCCTGTCGGCCGGCCCGGTAGACCTCGAGGATGGGCTGGATGTGCACGAGGGCGGGCAGCACGCGGTCGCGGGCCCTGTAGAGGACCTTCTGGTAGCCGGACGCCCCCGCCGCGAAGGTCCCTCCGCAGAGGAGGGCCGCGGCCGCCGCGATCGCGGGGGCCGCCCGGCGGCGTCGAATCGGGGAAACGTCGAGCGCGCTCATGAAAAGGTCCGGTGATGGGTTGTGGGCTACCCAGCGATGTTCAGGTTGACGGCCCACCGGGTCCGGGAGCCTGAACGCTTCCCGCTCCAGGCGCGAACCCGTGGCCGAGAGGCGATCGCGGATCACCGTAACACAACGTCTGCGGGGATGTCAGGGCCGAGCAGGGTGTGCGGGGCCGGATCTCCTGTGTACGAGGCGGCACGTCCCTCCCGGGGCCACCGCCCAAAGCGGCCCGAGCGTTCCCCGAGAGGGGGGGGCGAAACCGTCGGTCCCTACCCGCACAGGACCGCGCCGCCGTTGACGTTGAGGATCTCCCCGGTCACGAAGGAGGCGAGATCCGAGGCCAGGAAGACGACGGCCCCCCCGATCTCGCGGGGGGTGCCGACGCGCCCGAGGGGGATGGTGGCTTCGATGCGCGCGCGGCCGCCGCGCGCGAAGGGGCCCTCGTTCATGTCGGTGTCCACCCAACCCGGCGCCACGCAGTTCACCAGGATGCGGTGCGGGGCCAGCTCCGCGGCCAGCGACTTGGTCAGCGAGATGAGCGCTCCTTTCGTGGCGGCGTAGTGGGAGTGCTCCGCCTCCCCGCGCTGGCCCGCCGTGGAGGAGATGAAAATGAGCCTCCCCCCGCACGGAGATCGCTTCAGGTGAGGCACAGCGGCGCGCGTCACGTGGAAGGATCCGCACAGGTTGACGTTGATGGTCTCCGCGAGGACCTCGTCGGTGAGCGTCTCGATGGGCCCGTCGGTCCACACGGCCGCGTTGCTCACCACGATGTCGAGCCGTCCGAACCTCCGGGCCGTGTCCTGTACGAGCCGCCCCGCGTCGCCCGCATCCGCCACGTCGGCGCGCATCGCGATCGCCTGGCCGCCCGCCTTCGCGATGGCGTCCACCACGCCGCAGGCCGCCTTCTCATCGGCGCGGTAGTTCACGGCCACCCGCGCCCCCGCCTCGGCGAGCATCTCGCAGCAGGCGCGGCCGATGCCGCGCGACCCTCCCGTCACGAGGGCGACGCGGCCGCCCAGATCCATCGCGAGTCCTCCGGTCATCTGCTGATCCTCGATGTCCGCGCCGCCTCCGCATCGAGAGCGGCGGGACGCTGGCAGGGCGGCGCGCCTACTCGAGCGGCCGCGGCTCCGGGGCCGGCACGGCGAGCTGGCCGCACGCGGCCGAGATGTCGCGCCCGCGGTTCTTCCGGACGGAGCAGGCCACCCCCGCGGCGATCAGCGCGCGTTGAAAGCGCAGGACGGAGTCCGCCGTCGGCGCCTCGAAATCCAGCCCACCTCCCGGGTTGAAAGGGATCAGGTTCACCTTGGCGCGGATCCGGTGGCGCCGCAGCAGCGCGGGCAGCCTGCGCGCGTCCTCGGCGGAGGCGTTGATCCCTTCAAGCATCACGTATTCGAACGTCAGCCTCTCGCGCGGCGCCAGAGGGAACGCGGAGACGGCGTCCAGCAGGTCCGCCAGGGGATACTTCCGGTTGATGGGCATCAACGACGAGCGGACCTCGTCGGTGGTGGCGTTGAGCGAGACGGCCAGCCGCGGCCGCACCGGCTCCTGGGCCAGCCGCCGGATGCCGGGCACCAGCCCGGCCGTGGAGAGCGTGATGCGCCGTCTCGGGATCCCCACGCCTTCCGGATCGGAAAGGACCCTGAAGGCCTTGAGGACCTCGTCGTAGTTGTGGAGCGGTTCGCCCATGCCCATGAAGACCACGTTGACGGCGCGCGCGCCGATCTCGTTCCCGGACAGCATGAGGAGCGCCTGCGAGACGATCTCGCCCGCCTTCAGGTGGCGCGTCAGGTTCATCCGCGCCGTGAGGCAAAACCGGCAATCCAGCGCGCAGCCGATCTGGGAGGAGATGCAGAAGGTGACGCGAGAGGGCTCCGGCATGAAGACCGACTCGATGCGGCCTCCCGGCACCTCCAGGAGGTACTTCCGTGTGCCGTCGGCCGACTCCTGGATCCTCACGATCTCCGGCCGGAGGGGCGCGCACGCGGCGGCGAGGCGCGCCCTCAGGGCGCGCGGCAGGTTCGTCATGCCGTCGAAGGAGTCCGCCCGCCTCGCGTAGATCCATTCGTACACCTGCCGGGCCCGGTAGGCCGGCTCTCCCAGTGCGGAGAGGGCTTCGGTCATCTCCTCCCGGGTCATGCCCACGAACGGGATCGGCGCGGAGCCGCCTACGGCCGGGCGCGGGTCCGCCCGGGGCGGGCGAGTTTCTCCGGAGGAGGCGGACTCTCCAGACGGGGCTGGCTCTTGAGCCGAGACGGAGGCAATGTCGCTCATGGATGCGAGAGTATATCACCCG
>CAYNUH010000093.1:0-628 GCA_964400605.1 uncultured Acidobacteriota bacterium
GAATGAAGAGAGAAACGTCGCACGGGGATCATGGGCGGACACCTCGGATGATGAAGTGGGTCTTGCCGACGACGGCGATCAGGCCGAACGCACATCCGCTGACTCGCAGGTGCGTCTGCATCGTGCGCATGGCGGTTTCCGAGACGCTTTCTTGCAGGGCTTGCACCTCCACAAGAATCTTGCCCTCGACGACGAGCGGGCTGATAGGACTGGTCGGCAGATTCAACCCGTGAAACGTGGGCGTCACGACGGCTTCGGCGAGGCACGTAAGCCCACGATGCCGCAATTCGATTTCGACCAACTTGCGATAGGTCGTGTCAGCGTAGCCGGCGCCGAATTGGTGGTGAATGCCGAGCAGCCCCTCGCGGACCTGGACCAATGTCGGCCGCAATTCCGGTGTAATCAACTCCTTGATAAAGTCATAACTCTCTTCTACCTGGCTCGCGACCGGCGTGTATGGCACGCGCTCGATTACGACTTGGCTCTGGCCGAAGTTGACCAAGAGGCCGAGGCGGAAATCCCAGAATTTGAGGTACGACAGGATCTGCGTGAAGTTCTCCGGGGCGAACGGCTCCGGCTGCGCTTTGAGTTCCAAGATGATGCACTCGGCGGCGATGAGGTCCGGTTC
>CAYNUH010000093.1:638-2358 GCA_964400605.1 uncultured Acidobacteriota bacterium
GGCAGCCGCTGACTCGCAAGTGCGTCTGCATGGTGCAGCAACTCGCGGCGCGTCGCTGGCTTGGCGAGAGCCGGTACATTTGCTTCCGCCAGCCGCCGTTCCATCGCCTTCTGATAGCACTCTTCACGCAAGCCCGGACCCAGCTCGTTGTGTACGTCGAAAATGCACCCATTCACAACATACGACAACTCCTTGTAAATGATCTTCTCCCTCGATTCATCTTCCATTCGCAGTTCACCTCAATTCGTTGGGATCCTCTTCTCTCCCGGCCGTAGTGCAAAGCTCGCCGCCACACCTACCAGGAGCGTGACCATCGAGCCGTACAGGGCATACCACGGCCACGCCACGGGTGTCAAAGCCCAAAGGCACGTGACCATCGCGGCCCCGTGAAACATTCCCAGCACGGCCGCCGCGCCGTGTGCGCGGGGCACGAGGATGCCCAACAACAACACGCCGAGCGTGATACCGGTCGTGAACGCGGCGACCGTGAGCACGTTGTCCACTGTGGAACGTTCGGCCATCGTCCGGCCGTACAGCGCGACCGCCATCTGAACCGCCCCGGCCACGACCGTCAGCACGCGCGAGACCGTCAGGTAATGGCCTTCGGTCGCGTCGGGACGGACCAGCGGCCGGTAGATGTCCGCAACCGCCGCCGAGGCAACCGAATTCAGCGAACTAGAGAGCGTGCTCATCGCGGCCGAAAACACCGCCGCAATGATCAACCCGCGCAGCCCGGCCGGCACCTCGTCAACGATGAACTTCACAAACACCGCATCGTTTCTCACTTCGCGCGGATCGGCCTGGTAAAACACGAACAGTCCCACACCGAGCAGCAGGAACACGGCGAACTGTGCCAGCACGACGAACCCGCTCGACACCAGTGCCAGCCGCGCGTGCGCGACGGAGTTCGTACAAAGGTATCGCTGCACCATCATCTGGTCGGCCCCGTGCGTCGCCGCGGTGAGGAATCCGCCACCGACCAGGCCGGCCCAAAACGTGTACGGCTTTGAAATCTCAAATCTGAAATCGAAGATGGCAAACTTGCCGACTGCGTCGCCCGCCTCGACCAACCCTGACCAGCCGCCCGGCACCTTGTCGAGCAACACCCAGCCGGCGACAAACGCACCGATCATGTAAATGAAGAACTGCACGAAGTCCGTCCAAATCACCGCGCGGATGCCGCCGAAAAACGTGTAGACGATCGTCGCCACACCGACCGCCAAGACCGAGACCGCGAAACTCCAGTCCGTGAGTTGTTCCACAACCAACGCCGTCAGGAACAGCCGCAGCCCGTCGGCGATCGACCGCGTGCAGATGAACAGCAGTGACGTCAGCCGCTGCACGCCCGGCCCAAACCGTCGCCCGAGAATCTCGTACAACGTGAGCGGTTCGCCGCGAAAGAATTGCGGCATCAAAAAGATCGCCACGCCCAGCCGCCCGACGATGTATCCGATCGGCAGTTGCAAGAACCGCATGTCTCCGCCGTACGCCACGCCGGGCACGCTCAAGAATGTCACCGTGCTCGTTTCGGTCGCCACAATCGACAACAGAATAAGCGGCCACGCAATCCGCCGACTGCCGAGAAAATAGTCGCCCACCCCCTCCTGCCGCCCGCGGAGGGCAATGCCGAGAACAGCGACGCCGACCAGGTACGCCGCGATCACAGCGAAGTCGAGTGCGTTGGTAGTCATGCCGGGCGAGATTCTGACGAATTGCAACC
>CAYNUH010000093.1:2405-5486 GCA_964400605.1 uncultured Acidobacteriota bacterium
GGTCGTGCCAGTACTCGGCACAATCAACCAGTCGAACAATCCGAACGCGTATCGGGATCGATCAATCGCCCGCCAGGATCGAGCCATCACTGCTCAGGACCACGCAATTGTCGTGCATCGCCTCCGAGTCCTTGTGCGACTGGTTCCAAACGATTGGTTCCGACGACCAGTTCGTCGATCCACAATGTCTGCTCGTGAGGCAACAGGCCGGGGCCGAAGTAGGGAGTGAGCAGGAACTGATTGAACTGCATCTTCGGGAAATCCGTTGATCGCAGGATCACGTCCGTGTGATCGATCACCAGTTTGCCGTCGAACCACCCGCGAACGATCCCATCCGCGTTCGGCTTGCCTCGCTCAAGGTCCAGGCTGTTCAGCTTGAACAGGGCCTCGACGCAGTGCCATTGGTCGTCGGTGTCTTTAGTAAAAAGTTCCGCTTTGCTGTCGTAGAACTTGCCGTTGTAGCCGCCGCGCAGCGGGCCTTGAGTCAGTCCGTGCGGCTTGTCCTGGTTCTGGATGTCCTGGGCCGCCAGACGCAGCTTGCCGTTTTGCGGTTCGAAGTACACGGTCAGATGGCTCGCCGCCGGACCGTGATACCGACCATTCTCGGTGGTCATGAAGTGCATCAAGTGCGGATGATACGGTCGGCTGGTCCAGCCCCAGCCCTTCGACAGCTTCAGGTAACATCGCAAGTATACCGTGTCGGTCGGATCGAACAGCCGGCGCACACCGGACGAATTGTCCGGGGTTGTCGTGTCCGCTTTCCAGTGATATGCGACGCAACCATCGCCAGCGTGCGCCCCCTCGCGAGCGATCTCAAACTTCGCCCCATCGTACCAGCCGCGTTCCATCAGCCGATCGTCATCGAAGCCCTCGCGGAACAGCAGGCCGGTGGCCTTATCGGTTGGTTCGTCTTGTGGCGACGGGACGCTCCCGGCTAGCAGGGCGAGGGCTGTCCAAATCGTGGTTATCATTGTTGCATCTCCAACTCGCGGTTGACTCCGTCACAGCGTATCAGCAACGTTCGCGGTTCGGCAATTCATCCCCTTGAATCATCTTCACTGCGGCCCGGCTGCCGGCTAGAATCCTTCCATGCGAGACTTCCGACAAATCTTCCTGAGTTAGAGCGCCTGTCGCCGGATTCGTTTGAACGCGCGATCCGCTGCGGGGCAGAGACGCTCTGTCCATGCGGTCCTTTCTGAGAATCGTGGTACCGGTCACCAAACACAAATCGCGAGGGGTACCCCCTCGTTTTGATTGAGGAAGATCTAATGAATCCCAAGAGACAGAAAGACAAGGAACGTCGTCGTGCTCGCAATCTCGGCGAGCAGGCGTGGGAGGCGGCGAACGAGGAACAGAACCTCGATCTCGCGGAGAAACTGCTTCGCCGCGCAGTCGCGACGCAGGAGGACAACCCGGTCCTGTGGAACGATCAGGGGACGTTACTGCTGATGAGGCAGAAGGGGGCTGAGGCGGAGGAGTCGTTCCGCACGGCAATCAGCCTGGCCCCGAACTTCGCGGAACCGTACGCGCAACTCGCGGCAATTCGACTGCGACAGGGGCTCGTCGATGAGGCGGTCGCTCTGCAGGCGCAGGCCGTCAAGCACGGCGCTGGTGCGCGGCATTACGCGGATCAGTTGGAGTCGTATCGTGCGCTTGCCGGGCAGCAAGTCGAGCCGCCGGTGCTACGAGCAATTGAACAGTCGCAAGCCGTCGCGGTTGCCAAGGAGGCACCAACTCAGTCGCCAACGCCATCGCCGCGCGAAGTCGAAACGTGGGAGAACCGGCTGGCGGCGCTCAATTGGGACGAGTTGGGCTTCCGCCTGACTCGCGATGCGTGCGTGTTGCTTCCCGAATTGATCGAGCCGGAGACCTGCACCGCGATCGCCGCGATGTTTGACGACGATGCCCGATTCGCAAAGACCGTCGTGATGGACCAGCCCGACTTCGGCCGAGGGGTGTATCGCTATTTCCGAGCACCGATTCCCGACAGCGTCGATGCGCTGCGTCGTGTGGTTTACCCGCACGCCGCGCGCATCGCGAACTCGTGGCAGGAGCTGCTCGGCGAAACGGATCGGTTTCCGGACGAGTGGGAGGATTTCCGAATCGTGTGCCACGAAACGGGCCAGACTGTGCCGACGCCGATCCTGTTGAAATACGGCCCCGGCGGATTCAACGCCCTGCACCGCGACCTGCGCGGCGCGGTGTTCTTCCCGATCCAGATGGCGACCGTTCTCAGCCGCCGCGCCGATCCGGCGGACCCGGAATCCGACGGATTTCGCGGCGGCGATTTCCTGCTCTGTGACGTGCCGGAACGCGCGAAGTCGCGGCGCCGCTCAGTCCCCGCCGGGCAAGGCGACACCGTCCTCTTTTGCACTCGCGATCGGATCGTCACGATCGGCGGCGGCTACGGCCTTCAGCCAGTGAAGCACGGTGTCGCAGAGATCACGGCGGGAGAACGGTTCGTCCTGGGGGTGCCGTTTCACGAGTATCGGTGAAGAAGGCAGAGAGCGGAGGGCCAGCAGCGATGGGTGGAAACGATTTCGGAAAGTTTGGCCCTCAGTTCTCCGCCGTCCGCTTGCTCACGGCATCACAAACTCGTGCTCCGGATGCCGCACGGTCAGTACCGGGCACGGCGCCTTGCGAACGACCTTCTCGGCGACGGAGCCCATGAGCATGTGGGCGATCGGGCCGCGGCCGTGGGTGCCCATGACGATGAGGTCGATGTCTTCGTCGCGGGCGTAGCGGACGACTTCGACGAATGGGCTGCCGTGCTTGAGCACGAGCTGGGCCTGGAACTTGTCGCGGTCGGCCGGCGAGAGCGAGTTGTTGAGCCGATCGCGGGCGGCGGTCTCCATTTCTTCGTGCAAGTGCGGCGGCACGACGTAGCCTTCGGACGTCGCTGCGTACAGGAACGGGTCTTCGATCACGTGCAGCAGGTGGAGCGTTGCCCCAAATTGCTCGGCGAACGCGCGGGCGTACTTCAGCGCCGACTCGGACGGTTCGCTAAAATCCGTCGGCACCATGATCTTCTTGAGCTTGATCATAGGATTGCTCCTTTCTCGTAGGATGCTCCATTCGGAG
>CAYNUH010000093.1:5496-11119 GCA_964400605.1 uncultured Acidobacteriota bacterium
ATGATCTTCTTGAGCCGGATCATGATTTCCCCCTTTCGAGTAATTCGAGTGGATCGTAGCGTACGCGTCCCGCGTGCGGAAGCCAATGAAATCTCAGGCGGGCCGCCTACGCCACGTGCTTCCGTCGCTGGTAAGCCGCTCGGTTGTCTTATAAACTTGGGCCTCGCTACCTCACGAACCTCCACGAGGCGAGAACCTCATGAAAGCAACAAGCTCGATTTGGGAACGAATCATCCGCGACCCCCTGGCGCGAGTCGCCTACCTAATACTCTACACGCTCGGATGCACTTGCACACTGGCTCTGTTGCCGCCCGGTTGGCTGGGCGTGGCCGAGGCGCAGGATAGTTTGCGGCACAATTCCGGGCAGCCGTACCTGTCGCCGGAGGAGACGGTGAAGCGGTTCACGCTCGCCGACGGCTTCGAGGCAAAGGTGTTTGCCGCCGAGCCGGAGCTGATCAATCCGATCGCGATGTGCTTCGACGAGCGCGGGCGTGTGTGGGCGATTGAATCGTTCGAGTACCCGAAGGGCACGCCGCCGGGGCAGAAGCCGAAGGACCGCATCAAGATTTACGAGGACACCGACGGCGATCACCGCGCAGACAAGATCACGCTGTTCGCCGACGGGTTCAACCTCGCGACGGGCATCGCGGTCGGCCACGGCGGCGTGTTCGTCGGGGCCGCGCCGGATTTGCTGTTCGTCCCGATCGACAAAAGCGGCGACAAGCCGGCCGGCCCACCACAGGTGCTGCTTTCCGGCTTCGGCCGCCACGACACGCACGAGCTTCTAAACACATTTACATGGGGGCCTGACGGCTGGCTTTACGGCTGCCACGGTGTGTTCACGTACTCGAAAGTGAAGCGGGTGGCTGGGGTCGAGTCTGCAAGCCCCCAGCCGGACGCCGACGAACCCGCGATCGACATGAACGCGGCCGTGTGGCGCTACCACCCGCGTACGCGCAAGTTCGAAATCTTCGCCGAAGGCACGTCGAACCCGTGGGGCATCGACTTCGACAACCGCGGCAACATGTTTCTGACTTGTTGCGTGATCCCGCACCTGTTTCACATCATTCCCGGCGGGCGCTACATCCGCCAGGCCGGCCAGAACCGCAACCCGTACGACTTCGGCCAGCTCAAGGAAATCAGCGACCACCGTCACCACGAAGAATCCGGCTGGGCCCACGCCGGCTGCGTCGTGCTCGACACCGAACTCTGGCCCGAGGAACTCCGCGGCTCCGTCATCTTCGGCTCGATCCACGGCAACTCGATCAAACGCGACGTGCTGAAACCGAACGGCTCGACCTTCATCGCCTCGCATGCGCCCGACTTCCTCAAATCCGGCGACAAGAACTTTCGCCCGGTCTACCAAGCGATCGGCCCCGACGGCTCCATCTACATCACCGACTGGCACGACCAGTGGCCGTGCCACCAGACGCCACCGGACGCGTGGGACAAGGAACGCGGACGGATTTACAAGATCGTCCGCAAAGGCGCGAGGCCCGCACCGCCGAGCGACATGGGCAAGCTCTCGGCCGAGCAGCTCGCCGAGGAACTCAAAAGTCCGAACCCGTACGTGTACCGGACTGCGCGGAGATTACTCGATGAGCGGCAGGCGAAGTCAGTAGCGCCGATATTGCGTGACCTCCTTCAAGGCGACGAGCCTCATGAGATTGAATTGCGTGCGCTATGGGTTTTGCACGCCGTCGGGGGAATCGACGCCGAATTAGCCGGGATCGCGACGGCCCACCATAACCCGTGGGTTAGGAACTGGGCGATTCGCCTGATCAACGAGTCCCCGCCAGGATCTCTCGAACGCGGTAGTTGGTCTGCTGAACAGGCCACGAAGCAAGAACAAGCCCTCCGTGGATGGCTTCTGAACCCTCTTGCGGCCATCGAACGCAGCGCAGATGTCCGACTCCAGTTTGCTGCCACGGCCCAGCGGCTGAGCCCGTTGGACGCGGTGGTAGTCCTGCGAAGACTTGCGATGCATGACGAGGACGCGAACGACCCTGCGATTCCTCTGATGATCTGGTTCGCATTCGAGCCGCTTGTCGTTCAGCAGCGCGATCAGACACTCGCGTGGCTGATGACGCCCGATGCGGCTGACCACATGATCGTGCAACGCGACCTCGTGCCGCGTGTCATGCGCAGACTCGCGGCGACGGGGAAACCGGACGATCTCGCCGCGTGCGTGAACTTCGTAGCGACGGTTGAGGACAACAACGTGCGGCGAGCGGCGCTGGACGGACTGGTCACCGCATTCGAGGGCCGGCGTGTGGAGCCGCCAGAGGGCTGGGCCGAGGCCAATGCCAAGCTCAAGAAGGACTCGGACGCCGCGGTGCAGGCGGCGATTCGTCGGCTCGGCGCCAACTTCCGTGATCCGCGCGTGATTCGCGAGGCGCACGAGATCGCGAGTGACTCGAAGCGACCGACTGCGGAGCGAGTCGCCGCCGTGCGATCGATCGCCGTGGCGCAGCTTCCCGAATCGCTCGGCACGCTCGAAAAGTTGCTCGCCGGCGATGGGCCGCCGGAGCTGCGCGGCGAGGTGTTGCGGGCATTCGGCGGCTACGACAGCCCGGAAATTCCAGCTCTCGTGATCGGTAAGTGGAAGTCGCTGAGTGAATCGCTGCGCACCGAGGCGTTGACGCTGCTCACGGGCCGACGTGACTGGGCCGAGGCGCTGTTGGGCGCGATCGCCGACGGCAAGCTCACGCGGGACGATCTTTCGGCCCCGGCCGCGCAAAGGATTGCGTCGCTCAAAGACTCGCAGCTCACGGCGAAGCTCGAAAAGACCTGGGGCAGCGTGCGCCAGCAGACGCCCGCCGAGATCGACAACTTGATCAAGCGGATGCGGAAGGTCGTCGCATCGGGCGAGGCAGACGCCGAGGCTGGCCGAGCGGTGTTCCAGTTGAAATGTGCGACCTGCCACAAGTTCAACGGCCCGGGCGCTGACGTCGGTCCCGACATTACCGGCGCGGATCGCTCGGTCGAGTACCTGCTCATCAACATCCTCGACCCCAACCGCGTGGTTGGACAGCCGTACTACACACACGTCGTTGCGACCAAGAGCGGCCGAATCGTATCCGGCAAACTCATCAGCGACGTTCCGGCCGGAATCACACTGCAGGGTGAGAACAACAAGATCGACGTCATCCCGCGCGATGAGATCGACGAACATGCCATTAAGAACGTCTCGGTCATGCCGGAGGGCCTGCCCAAGGACATGACCGACGTGCAGTTTCGCGACCTGATCGAGTTCCTGCGGAGGAAGTAGATCATCCGCCATCGATTCAGAGTGCGGCCAAGCCCGTTCGCGTTTTCCGCCTTCCCAAGCGGTGCCGAAGTTCATAGAATCCTGCCATCGGAGTCTGTTGATATGTTTGCACAGTTTCCTTGGCTTTGGAAGGAACACCCATGTTCAGGATTGAAGCAGGTCGAACCGGAAGGTACTGCGACGGCATGAGTCGGCGCAGTTTCGTCCAGATCGGCGTTGCCGGCATGGCCAGCGTTGCGCTTCCGCAGGTGCTGCGAGCCAAGGAGGCATCGGTTGCCAACGGTGCGGTGAAGAAAGACACGGCGGTCATCCTACTCTGGCTGGACGGTGGTCCGAGTCACATGGACCTGTACGATCTCAAACCGAACGCGCCGACGGAGTATCGCGGTATTTGGATGCCAATCCGGACCAACGTGCCGGGTGTCGAGATCAGCGAACAGTTTCCGCTGCAGGCGAAGGTCGCCGACAAGTTTTCGATCGTGCGATCGCTGCACCACGACACGGGCGATCACTTCGCGGGCGGTCATTACATGCTCACCAGCCGCGGTGGGGCCACCGGGGTGGACACGACCGGTCGATACCCGTCGATCGGCTCGATCGTCGCCAAAGTGTGCGGGCCGCGGCGCGACGGAATGCCGGCCTACATTGGCGTGCCGTACGCCATGAGCATCGGACTGCGGCCGGGTTACTTCGGCGCCAACTACCTCGGCCTGGA
Source organism: uncultured Acidobacteriota bacterium (assembly GCA_964400605.1). Lineage (GTDB taxonomy): Bacteria > Acidobacteriota > Polarisedimenticolia > JACPZX01 > JACPZX01 > CAYNUH01. Next base: position 9,483 of record CAYNUH010000093.1, read on the forward strand.
GCACAACCCGTTCGAGACGGAAGGCGATCCGAATGCGGCGAATTTCCAAATCAACAACATCAACTTGGCGAGCGGGCTTACGATCGATCGGCTCGAAGACCGTCGCGGGCTGCTCCAGCGAATTGACCAGATGCGCCGAAGCGTGGACGCATCCGGCACGCTCGCGGCGATGGACCGATTTGACCAGGCGGCCTATGACCTCGTCGCCGGTGCGTCCGCTCGCAAGGCATTTGACATCGGCAGCGAAGATCCGCGCATCCGCGATCGCTACGGTCGCCACACGTGGGGCCAGAGCACGTTGCTGGCCCGGCGGCTTGTGGAGGCGGGCTGCACTTTCGTCACCGCGCACTTCGGCGGCTGGGACCATCACTGGGATCTGCAGAGCGGCATGGAGAGATACCTGCCGATCGTAGACAAGGCCGTGGCGGCTCTGTTCGAAGACCTTTCACTGCGCGGTCTCTCCGATCGCGTTCTCGTGGTGCTATGCGGTGAATTCAGTCGCACCCCGCGCATGAACAACGGCGGCAACGGCGGCCCGCCACTTTCCAAGGGCACGCCCGGCCGAGACCACTGGGGCAACGCCATGTTCTGTCTCATGGGCGGCGGCGGAGTGAAGGGCGGTCAGATCGTCGGCTCAACCAATGCAAAGGGCGAAGTACCGAAGGATCGCGCCGTCACGCCGAGCGACATCCACGCCACGATCTACCACGTGCTCGGAGTCGATCCGTCCGTGAGCTTCCTCAATCACGCCGGCCGACCCGTGCCGGCGATCGATCACGGCGAAGTCATTCACGAGCTTATTTGATTCGCCCGAAAACCTCAGCGATCATTCCGAAGCCCGGATCACGCCCGATCCGGGTTTCTTTATGCGCTTTCACCTATGGCCGCGTGATCGTTACCGCATTACTGCCCGCTTCGTTGCCGGTCGTGAGGCGGACGACGACTTTAATCGTGACGCTGTCGCCCGATGAGTCGAGGCCGTCGCTGGTGGAGAAGTTGGTGGGAGTGGCGGCGAGGGGACTGCCGGCCGGGATGTTGCCGATCACGATCGCTGTGGCGTCGTTCCAGGTCGCGCCCAGGCACCTGCGGATTTCGAACTCCAGCAGCGCCGGATTCGACGATTGCGTCCAACTGAAGTCGGCCTGTCCCGTGGCGGCGTTCCAAGCCCCGGAGAGCGTGACCGCGGCGGGCGTGCTGCCGGGCTGAGGATACACGTCGGGCAGGGAACTGGTAAACGGGTGCACCGGCCCGTATTCCACCAAGATCGCCTGCCGGTACTGCACGAACCGGTCGCGTAGCGGCAGCAACAGCACATCGCGCTGGCCGCGGCCGATGCGCGCGTTGTTCTCCGCCTCGGTCACCGCGTTGTAGTTGGTCCGTAGCGTCGTCAACTCCGTCTGAAAGCCGGCCCGCGCCAAGGCGCCCCGCAACAAGAGCGGCGGCGTGAAGTTCGGCACCCCCGTCTCGGCGTCAATCCGCACCCACAAGCTCCCCATGTCGTCGAGTGCCTTAAGAAACTTCTGCTCGCTGGCGTTCGGATGCGGCGTGTCGGGCAGTGCCCGCACGTAGCCCGACCCCTTGAGCCGATACTCCACCGCCTCGCGAAACTCGATCACCCGGTCCCGCAGCGTCGCCTT
>CAYNUH010000094.1:0-11025 GCA_964400605.1 uncultured Acidobacteriota bacterium
GCGACGCCATCCGCGCCCTGCTCCGCCTCGCTCCGAACACGTCGCGGCGCCTCACAGACGACGGCTCCGAGGAGGACGTCTCGAAGTCGGACGTGAACCCCGGCGACAGGCACCGCATCCGCCCCTGCGAGAAGGTCCCCGTGGACGGCGTCGTGAAGGGCGCGACCGACGGGACGGACAGCGCAACGTCAACGTATCGTTCACCGCCGACGGGGTCGCCACCGTCGTCACGAAGGACACGACCTGCCGCTGGGTGGTGGGCTACTTCAGTTGCGGGAGGCCAGCGCCCATTCACGGGGGGGAGGGGCGGAGCACCCGGCCGATGAGAGCGCGGATCTGCGTCGCCTGGAGGTCGGGGGTGTCCGGCGGTGCCTCGGCCGTGAACCGCACCCGGATCCGCGGCGCGGACTCCTCCCCCCGCGCGCGGTCCTTCCGCGTGACTTCCAGGAAAATCCCGCGGTCGCCGTAGTTGAAGACCCCCGTCACCTCCACCTCCTCGCCGGCGCGCAGCACGATCGGCCTGTTGGGGTCGTTGTAGTGCCATCCCTTTTCATCCAGCGACGGCGCCGGATTGCCTCCCGGCTCGGGCTCGTGCAGATCGACGCCGAGTCGGAAGGCGCGCCCCTCACAGGCCTCGACGATCCTGTCCAGCGCCTCGCGGGCCGCCGCGGCGCCGCCCGCCGCCCCCAGGCTCAGAACCACGATCAGCCCGGAGGCGATCCGTGACGCCGCGCGGGCTCCGCCTCGGCCGTGACGTTGGGGGTGCATGGCAGATGCTCCTCGAACCGCCTCTCCTCTGCGGCGATGCCGGATCATCCGAAGGCCGCACGGCGGAGTCAAGGAGCCGGGGCGGGAGGTCCGCCTTGACACGCCGCGACCGATCCCCCCAACATGGCGCGTTGGCCGCCCGTCCGCCGATCCTTCTATCCGGCCGCCGGATAGGCGGTCGCAGCGAAGACAGATGCCCCCAATCGCCGGCCCCAGGATCGCACGATACCGACTCCTCGAGGAACTCGGGCGCGGCGGGATGGGCGTGGCCTACCGCGCCGAGGACCTCGAGCGGGGCCGCCAGGTCGTCATCAAGGTCCTCTCCGAGGAGGCCGCGGGAGACTCCGAGAGGCGCGAGCGCTTCCGCCGGGAGGCGCGCGCCTGCTCCATGCTTTCGCATCCCGGCATCACGGCCATCCACGAGACGGGCGAGGCGGACGGCCTTCCGTACATCTGCATGGAGTTCGTCGAGGGGCTCACGCTCCGCGCCATTCTCTCGCGGGAGATCCTGCCCATCGCGCGGGCGGTGGACATCGTGGCCCAGACGGCCGACGCCGTGGCCGCCGCGCACGATAAGGGGATCGTCCACCGGGACCTCAAGCCCGAGAACATCATGGTGACTTCCGAAGGGAGGGCCAAGGTCCTCGACTTCGGTCTGGCCTGCATCACGGAGCCCGCCACGACTTCGCCCGGGGAGCGCGGCGAACTTCCCACCCACGTGGATCGGCTCACGACGGCCGGGGCCATCCTGGGCACGGTGACCTACATGTCGCCCGAGCAGGCTCGAGCGCGCCCGGTGGGCCCGGCCTCCGACGTCTTCTCTCTGGGCGCGGTCCTGTACGAAGCGATCGCGGGGCTGCCGCCCTTCCGCGGGGAGGACGACATCGCCACCCTCCACGCCATCGCCTATGACAACCCGGCCGCCCTCAGGGCCCGCCGCCCCGACACGCCTCAGGCCGTGGAGACGGTGGTCCGCCGCGCCCTCCGCAAGGACCCGGCCGACCGCTACCCGACCGCCACGCCTCTGCGGGACGACCTGCAGCGCTGCCTCCAGTCCCTGGCCGCCGGGACGGAGGCGGGCGGCGGCGCCTCGGGACCGGAGGCCGCACTCGAGATCACGGGGAAGATCCACGTGCACGTCAGCGGTGCCGCCCCTGGGGGCGTGACATCCGCCTCGGCCGCGATGCCGGTGCCGCCGCGCCCCGGGAGCGTGGAGTCGCCCCTCGTCGGACGCGTGGCCGAGCTGCGCGAGATGGAGGAGGCCCTGGAGACGGCCCTCGAGGGACGCGGACAGGTCGCCCTCGTCTCCGGCGAGGCGGGGATCGGCAAGACGCGTCTCGTGGCCGAGTGCGGCTGGCGCTTCGAGAACCGCGGAGGCGCTTACGTGGTGGGCCGCTGCCTCTTCCGGGAGGGAGGCATCCCCTACCATCCCTTCGTCGAGGCGGCCGAGCGGCTCGTCGCCCTCCTCGGGGTGGAGTCCGCCGAGGAGATGGACGCCTACGTCAGCGAGAGGATGCCCTCCCTGAGGGGGCGGCTTCCGATCCTGCTGTCGTTCCTCCACCTGCCGGGCACGCCGTCCGCGGGCGTCCAGGCCGTCAACAAGGAGCACCTCCTCGACGCCATCGCCCTCTTCTTCGTGATGGCGGCCCGCGAACGCCCCATCCTCCTCCACGTGGACGACATGCACTGGGCGGACGAGGGCACGATGGACCTCTTCGAGTACCTGGCACGCAGCTTCAATCAGACGCGGGGCGTCCTGGTGGGCACCTACCGCCCGGAGGAGGCCCGCGGGTTCCTCTCGCGCCGATCCGCGGGCGACAGCTTCGTCCAGATCTCGCTCGACAGGCTCGGCCCGTCCGAGACGGAGCAGATCATCCTCGCGGCGCTGCCCGGCGCGCGGGTCGAAAGGGCCTTCGTGGACCGGCTGCACCGGGACACGGCCGGAAACCCCTTCTTCGTCCTCGAGGCGATCCGTCTGCTGAGGGCCGACGGGCACGTGCGCCGGCAGAACGGAGGCTGGATCATCGAGGCGGGCGCCGAGCGCGCGGCCATCCCGGCGAGGGTGCACGAGGTCCTGGCCCGACGGCTGTCGCGGCTCTCGGCCGCCGAGAGGCAGATCCTGGAGGTCGCCGCCTGCGAGGGAATGATGTTCAGGTCCTCCACCCTGAGCGCCTGCCTGGGGCGGGAACGCTACGAGGTGCTCTCGGCCCTGCAGGCCCTCGAGCGGGACCACCGGCTGATCCGCCACGAGAAGGAGCGCTACCTCTTCGATCACCCGATGATCCGGGAGGCCCTCTACGACGCCGTCATCCCGGAGCTCCGCCGCGAGTACCACCGTCGGATCGCCGCCCACATCATCGAGGCGTCCGGCGGCCCGGCGGAAGCCTCCATCGCCATGGGCGCCGCGGCCGAAAGGTGGACCGAGGCCGCCGCCATCTCGTACCAGCTCCTCGAGGCGCGCGAGGAGGAGAGGGCCGTCCCCTACCTTCTGATGAGCGCGGAGAGAGCCGCGGACCTGTTCGCGAACCGGGAGGCGGAATCCGCCCTGGATCGGGCCATCGCGATCCTGGAGGACTCGGAGAGGGCGGGAGGCGGCGACCTCACCACCGAGCGACTGGTGCGGCTCATCAAGGCGCGCAAGGACCGGGGGAAAATCCGCGTGCGGCTCGGCGAGTTCGAGGCGGCGAGGGAGGACTTCACGGTCATGCGATCGCGCGCCTGGGGCGCCCGCCTCGTCGCCAAGGAGGCGCACGCCGAAAACCTCCTCGCGGATCTGTGCGTCCGCACGGGCGACTACAAGACGGCCATGGAGCACGCGCGCCGGGCCCACGACCTGTCGCAGGTCGTGGGCGACCGGCACGGCCTCGCCAGCGCGCTGGCCATCATGGGCGTGATCCACTTCAACCACGGCGCCTTCGACCAGGCGCTCGCGGCCCATAGCCGCTCCATCGCGCTGCAGCAGTCCATCGATGACCTCTCCGGATACGCCGACAATCTCAACAAGGTCGGCAACATCCACCTGAGGCAGGGGCGTTGGGAGGAGGCGCTCGCGGTGTACGGCACCGCGCTCGCGCTGGCCCGCCAGCTCCGCCACCGCCTCTACGAGGCGGAGGCGCTCAACAACATCGGCGTGGTCCACCACGAGCGGGGCGAGTCCGACAAGGCGCTGGAGCACTGCGAGGCTTCGCTGAGCCTCAAGCGCGAGATCGGCGACCGCCGCTCCATCGCCAGGACCCTCAACAACCTGGGCCTGGTTCGCGAGGTCCGGGGGGAGTTCACCGCCGCCATGGCGGCGCACCAGGAATCGCTGGCTCTCAAGAGGGACCTCGGCGACCAGGCCGGGATTTCCTCCAGCCTCAACAACCTGAGCAACCTCCTGGAAAAGATGGGCGAGTACGGCCGCGCCCTCGAACACTGCGAGGAGAGCCTCGCCATCAAGAAGGCCCTCGGCGAGACGGGCGGCATCCCCTTCTGCCAGAACTCGCTCGGACGGCTGCGCCTCGCCTTCAACGCCGTCGAGGAGGCGGAATCGCTCTTCCAGGAGGCGCTGCGGGCCACCCGGGATCAGGGGGATCGCACCGAGGAGTGCCGGTCGCTCACGAACCTCGGCGAGGCGCATCTGGCGGTGGGAAGGCTCGAGGAAGCGGCAGCCGTCCTCCATGAGGCTGCACGGATAGCGGAACCTCTCGAGCTGCGTGAGATGCTCGTGGAGATCCGCCACCTCTCGGGCCTCGCCGCCCTGGGCCGGGGCCGCGCGGCTGAGGCGGAGGAGGCCCTGCGGGAATTGAAGGACACGCGCTCGAAGACTCCCTTCGCCCAAGGGAAGGTGCTCGAGAACCACCTCGAGGCTCTGGTCCTGATGAGCGCCGGCCGCGCCGGCGAAGCGGAGGGCGCCTTCGCGGCGGCCCTCGAAGGCGCCCGGGACATCGGCCTGCGCGGACTGGAATGGAAGATCCTCGAGGACGCCGGGCGCCGCGCCGACGCACGGGAAGTCCTTCTCACGATCGCCGAGGGGATCCCGGAACCGGGGCCGCGCAGGCAGTTCCTCGGCGCCCCTCGGGCGGCCTCGCTCCTCGGATCCCCGTAGGACACAGACATCAAGCCCTGGCATCGGTGCGCGGGCGGATGTGACTTATTCATTGACAGTTCGGGGTCCTCACCGTACTGTCAGAGGGCACTTTTCCCCAGGGAAGTGATCGGCGTCCGGGCTCGCTCGAGGGGGGTGGACCCCGGGAGGAGGATTCATGCGCCAGGACCATCGAGACGAACACCGCTCGTACACCCCGCGTCCGGCAAGCCGTTTCACCCGGTGTGCCGTTGCGGGGATGATCCTCCTCGGGCTGGGCGGCTGGGCATACGTGCGCGGGGGGATCGTCGAGCTCGGCAGGAAGGGTCAGAACGCCGGCGGGAGCGTCTTCCAGGTCATCGTCGAGGGGAACGTCTTCGATGATCCCAACCATCTCCCCGGCGATGCTGCGGAGGTCATCCTGGAGAGGATCCGCCTCTCCATCGACACCGACATGATGTACTCCGCTTCGGTCTACAACGATCCCAACGACCCGCTGCGGAACGCCATTCGAGTCACGAGGCAGCCGAGCGGCGACCTGGCCAGTCTCGGCGTCTTCGAGGATGATCTGCTGATCAGCGGCGGGGCCTCCGACTTCGGAGTGCTCTCCTCACCGCCGCAGACCGCCGCCACTCTGGCGCGTATCAACGGCGTGGACGCCGTCAATCAGAACGGCAACGTCCGCCTGGATCTCACCCTGACCGTGGGCGGGATCTCGACCCACATCATCTCGACCGCGGGCAAGACGGCCGCACAGGTCAATCAGGCGCTCGTGGCGTCCCTTCAGGCCGCCGGGTTCGTCGTGATCGGCCTCACGAACGGCCCCTGGGATATCAGCAAGCCGGGAGACACGTTCCGCCGCGCCGAGTTCTCGCACACCGACACCGGCGTGAGCGTCAGCGGGGTCACCCTGGTACTCACGGTGCAGGTCGGTCCGGGGTCGGCGGCTTCCATCCCTACGCTCTCCGAGTGGGCGCTGATCATCCTCACGCTGCTGACGGCGGGCGCGGCCGTGCTCCTGCTTCTCAGGAGGCGTTCGAGGGAAGCGATCTGAGGGCAGCGGACAGCGGACCGCATCGAACTCCGAGGGGCGGCCGGCGCAGGCCGCCTCTCTCCGCGCCGAAGGCGGCGGGGCCGGCCCGCGGCGTGCGGCCGTAACTCCCACGCCCCATCGAGATTAGCCCGCCCCCGAGTAGCGCGAGCACGAGTCACCTTGGAACGACCGGCTCCGATCGCAGGCAGGAGGCTGTGGGGTGTCGCGCCCTGTGGTACGATGGGGCCCGTTCGCCGACGCTCGCCCCGGCCGAGGGAGATCGACATTGAGCGACGCGGTATCTGCCTATCTCACGGGACTTCGCCTCGGGTCGCCGCAGACCCACGAGAACCTCACCCTTATCCCCCTGCTCGCCGCCCGTGAGGCGGCCGTGGAGTACGTCACCCTCGACGAGGCGCTTCGCAGCGGGCTCGTGGACATCAGCGAGATCAGCGAGGGAGGCAGCGTCCAGAACCTCAAGGTCGTCAACCGCAGCCGCAGCAAGGTCCTCATCCTCGACGGCGAGGAGTTGGTGGGAGCCAAGCAGAACCGGATCTCGAACGCTTCCTTCGTGATCCCCGAGGAATCCGAGAAGCTCATCCCCGTCTCGTGCATCGAACAAGGGCGCTGGCGCTACTCGTCGCGCTCGTTCGGCACCACCGACTCGATGTACGCCGCCTTCGGGCGCAAGGCCAAGCTTCAGGACACCACCTCCCAGCTCCGCGTGAAGAGGGAGTTCCGCTCCGACCAGGTGAAGGTCTGGGATACGGTGAAGCGCTACCTGGGGATGGGAGGCACTTCGTCCAGCACCGACTCGTTCGTGGACTATCACGAGCAGCGCCGCGCCGACCTGGACGGGTACCTCGCGGGCTTCAGGCCCGATCCGGATCAGGTGGGAGTGATGGTCCTGATCAACGGCCGGCTCCAGGGGATGGACACCTTCGGCAAGAAGATGACCTGGCAGAGCGTCTTCCCGAAGCTGATCCGCTCCTACGCGATGGACGCCATCGTCCGCACCGCCGTGGAGCCCGCGGCGGGCCCGGCGGCGGAGTTGTCGCCCGAGACGTTTCTCCAGGCGATCGCGGCCGCGCCCCGGGAGAGCTTCGACTCCGTCGGCGAGGGGAAGGATTTCCGGATCGAGACCGACTCCGTGATCGGGGCGGCCCTCGTCCTGAACGACAGCCTCCTGCACCTGACCGCATTCGCGAAGAACTGAGCCTGCGGGAGCCACGGCAAACACCAGCTCCCCGCCGCGATCTCGGCGTCGGGCTCGCTCTTGACACCCCCGGTGAGACTTCTCTAGTATCCGCCCCGGCGCTATCGTCTAGGGGCTAGGACGGGTGGTTCTCAGCCATCAAACCGGGGTTCGAATCCCCGTAGCGCTACCAACCTGAACTCACGCCGCCTTCCCTCGGGGTCCTCGGCTGGGCCTCTCACGGGTGCCCTGTCGGACCGGGATGCGACGCTGGTATACTGGCTCATCCAGCGTCAACGCCCGGACACGACATGGCCACCGAACCCAGTGAGAAACTGAGAGACCTGGCGTCGTTGCGCATCGACCGCGACGCCCTCGCCGAGCGCCCCGCCGGGGGACGCGCGATCCGTTGGATCGCCGCGCTGGCAATCATCGGCGTGCTCGCGGCGGGCGCAGCGCTGGCCTACCGGCGGTGGATCGAGCCGCTCCGGATCCCCGAGGTGGAGGTCGCACTGGCCATAGTCCAGTCCCCCACCCAATCGAGCGCCCTGCTGACCGCGGCCGGATACGTCGTCGCGCAGAAGCAGGCCGCCGTCACCTCGAAGATCGCCGGGCGCCTTGCCGCCCTCAGCGTGCGCGAGGGGAGCCGCGTGCGCGCCGGGGAGGTGATCGGCCGGATCGAGAGCCGCGACATCGAAGCGCAGCTCGAGGAGGCGCGGCAAGCGTTAGAGGTGGCGCGCGCCGTCCACGCGGAGACGAGAGCCCGGGAGTTCGAGGCGCGTCGCGAGTACGAGAGGCAGTCGCGCCTCCTGAAGGAAGGCGTATCGAGCCAGGCCGACTACGACGCCGCCGAGGCGCGCCACAAGGTCGCGGCGGCGCAGGTGGATTCCTCCGCCGCGCAGATCCCCCGCGCCGAGGCCTCCGTCACGGTGGCCCAGGTGACCCTGGAGAACACGCTCATCGTGGCGCCCTTCGAGGGGATCGTCACGACCAAGAACGCCGAGATCGGCGAGATCGTCGCGCCCGTCTCGGTGGGCGGCCCGGCCTCCGGCACGAGCGTCGTGCTCATCGCCGACATGGACAGCCTCGAAGCCGAGGTGGACATCAACGAGAGCCACATCGCCCGGCTCAGCGTGGGCCAGCCGGCGGAGATCGTGCTCGATGCCTATCCCGACCGCCGCTACCCCGGCGTGCTGCGGCAGATCGTCCCGACCGCGAACCGGCAGAAGGCCACCATCCAGGGGAAGGTGGCCTTCGTCCAGAAGGGCGATGAAGTGCTGCCGGAGATGAGCGCTCGCGTGACGTTCCTCGAGACCGCGAAGCCTCCGGGGAGCGCGGCGCGTGCGAGGATCTTCGCCCCGAAGGGAGCCGTCGTGTCGCGCGGCGGCGGCCCCGCCGTGCTCGTGGTCCGGGACGGAAAGGCCTCCGTCGTTCCCATCCAGCTCGGGCCCGAGGTGGAGGGGCGCGTGGAGATCCTTTCGGGCCTCGCCGGCGGCGAGTCGCTCATCCTCAACCCCTCCGAGGGGATCGCCGGCGGCTCGCGCGTCCGCCTGCGATCGCCGTCTTGACCCCACCGCCCGCTCCGGCTCGCGCGTCCCCCCTCGGCCGCCCCCGCCGGTAGCCATGCGCCTCTGCGAGCACGAGCGGCCCACGCGCACCCACTTTGTCATCCTCGGCATGGCATGGGCGGGCTGGCTCTTCGACTTCTACGACCTGATCCTCTACTCGTTTCTCTACTCGTTCGTGGGGCCCGAACTCGGCATCTCCCGCGCCGGCCACGCCGTCGTCATGGGCGTGTCGCTGGGGGCCACGGCCGTCGGAGGGATGGTCTTCGGGCTGCTCGCCGACAGGTTCGGAAGGCGCGCGGTCCTCCAGTGGACGATCCTCACCTACTGCGCCGGCGCGCTGCTGACCGGCTTCGTTCAAAGTCTGGCGCAGCTCATCCTGTGCCGCGCGCTGACAGGCATCGGCGTCGGCGGCGAATGGGCCGCGGGGCACACGCTCATCTCGGAGACGTTCCCCCCCGCGCGGCGCGGGCGCTACGGCGCCTTGATGCAGACCGGCGCGCCGCTCGGCGTGGGCCTCGCCGCCATCGTGGGGTCGTTCGTGACGCCCCTCATCGGCTGGCGATGGACCTTCGTGCTTTCCGCGAGCCCCGCGCTGCTCGTGACCCTCATCCGCCGCCACATGCCGGAGTCGGACCTCTGGGAGGAGTCGCGGCGCCTGCGCGCGTGGAAGCCGATGGCCGATCTGCGGGAGGTCGCCGCCGGCTCTCTGGCCTGGACGTCGGCGCGGGCGTTCATCCTCACCGTGTGCAACATGTCGGCATACTGGTTCACCAGCATCTGGCTCCCCGCCTATCTGCGCGAGGAGCGCGGGATGTCGATCGCGAAGTCGGGGCTCTGGATCCTGGTGATCGTGACGGGGGAGCTTATCGGCTACGCCACGTTCGGACTGGTCTCCGACCGGCTCGGCCGCAAGCTCTCCTTCTCGCTGTACGCCTCCTTGATGGCCGTGGGACTCGTCATGATCACGCTCGCGTGGGACCTCATCGCCCCGCGTCCCGCGCTGCTCCTGCTCTTCATGGGCGTGGTGGGCGTGGGCACGGGCACCTGGTCCAACTTCGGGCCGTACTTCTCGGAGCTGTTCCCGACGTACCTCCGCAACACGGCCGTCGGGGCAGTTTTCAACGCGGCGCGGGGGGTGCAGTTCCTCACGCCGATCATCATCGAGAGGGTCTCCCACGCGTGGGGGCTGTCGGGAGGGATCGCGCTGGCCGCGGGCTTCAGCGCCCTGGGCGCTCTCTGGGTGTGGACTCTCCCCGAAACAAGGGGCCGCACGATCACGGCCTCCGAAACGGCCGGACCGGGGACGGCCTGACCCCCCATCACACGGAACGGTGCCGGCTCAGCGGCGCGGACTGTAGGAGGCGACCGACTGCTCGGTCTCCCAGAGCCGCACCTCGGCCACCGGAAAGCCGCGCTCCGACGCGGCCTCGAAGATCACCTTCGCGATCGCCTCGGCGGTGGGGTTGACGTCCATCAGATAACAGGGCTCGCCGAGGTCGGAGAAGGCCTGCACCAGAGGGTCGTCACGCCGCAACAGCATCCTGTGATCGAGGTTGGCGTCGATCCACTCTTTCATGACCTGGGCGATCGCCGTGAAGTCGGCCACCATGCCCAGAGAGTCGAGGCGTTCGGCCGCCAGCCGGATCTCCGCCCTGCCGTTGTGCCCGTGCGCGTGCGCGCACTTCCCCTGGTACCCGAGGAGGCGGTGGCCGTAGCAGAAATAGACGGTCTCGGTGACCGCGTACATGGCTGAGGCCACGCTACCACAGGGCCCCACGGGCGGGCAAAGGACCAGAGCGACCCCGCCTCGGGGTCCCACTCCGATCCTGTCCCGGGATCTCAGGTCGGCCGACCGGATGCGCGCAGAGTCGCGACGAAGCGCGGCCGGGCCCGAACCACACGACCCTCGGTTCCGGACCTCGCCGGCCTCAAGGCGGTTAACCCGGGGGTTGGAGGATTGGACCTCACCTGAGGAGCCACGCACTCATGGCCCCGAGTCGGAGGGGCCGGTCCTCGGAAGGCCCCCGGGAGAGGCGCAGGACACACACCTCCCCGGGGGCCTTCGCGCTTCGAGACCCAATCCGCCTGCTCTCAATTGTCAATGACCGTTCCGGACCGCCCCTGTCGCTCGGCCCGGCGGCTCGCCTGAAGCGAGTCCCTTTCACCACCTGGCGGTGCCCACTCCCGTGACAGCGCCCGTTCCGACTTGACGCACGGGTCCGTTCACTGGCCCACGCGGCAACCGATCACATCGCAGCCCCCGCGACTCTCGTCTCCCCACGGAATACGAGGAACGGTTCCTTCCCGGGCTCGACTCCCAGCTCCCACAAGAGGCCGTCGGGCGCCCGCCCCGAGCAGCGAATGTAGCCGTCATGGATCACGCGCAGGTGGTGCT
>CAYNUH010000095.1:0-9847 GCA_964400605.1 uncultured Acidobacteriota bacterium
GATCACGTTAGACCAGATGCCGAAAAACGGGCCGCCGCTGAGCCAGGCCGAGATCGACGTGATCCGCGAGTGGATCCAGAGGGGCGCCTTTGACGACTGACGTGAGACGAGGCGCCGGGCCGGCCCGGACGCCGATTGGGTCGCTCGGTGCGAAGGCTGGATCCTACGGCGCTCGCGCGAGTCGCGGGACGGCGGGAGGCCGGCGGGCGATCGCGCTCTCCGCGGCCCTCGGCTCGTCGCTGTCACCGGCGGGGGCGGAGCCCTACCTCGGCCTGCGCGCGGGAAAGGCCTGCGCCGCCTGCCACGTGAACGTCACGGGCGGCGGGATGCGGAACGATCGCGGCGTCGCCTACGGTCTGGAAACGATGCCCCGAAAGGGAGTCGCCGATCGGGAGGATCCCACTGTCTTCCGCGGCCGCATCGCGGATCTCCTCTCCATCGGGTCGGACCTCCGGGTCGCGCACACCTCCACGTTCGCGCGCTCGGACGACGCCAACGAGTTCGACGTGCGGGAGGCCAGCCTCTACGCCGACCTCCAGTTGGTGCGCGGACGGCTGCACCTGTACCTCGACGAGCGCGTCGCGCCGGGGGCCGCGGCCGGCCGCGAGACGTTCGCCCTCCTGGATCGCCTGCCGGGGAGGCTGTACGTCAAGGCTGGCCGGTTCTACCCGGCCTTCGGATGGCGGCTCCAGGACGACACGGCGTTCATCCGCTCCGTCACCGGGTTCAACTTCGCCGCGCCCGACGACGGCGTGGAGGTGGGGCACGCGGCGGGGGTCTCCGCCACGAGCCTCTCCGTCACGAACGGCAGCGGCGGTGCGGTCGAGCAGGACGACGACAAGCAGATCGCGCTCCTCTCGGCCGTCACGTTTGATTCTGTGCGCGCGGGAGTGTCGGCCGCCGCCAACAGGCGGGACGATGAGGGCCGCGCTCTCGCCGGCGCGCACGCCGGGGTGCGGTGGGGGCCGCTCGTGCTGCTCGGGGAGGCGGACGCGGCCCGCGTGGAGTCGCGCACGGGAACGCCGCCGCCCGGCTCCATCCGGACCACGGTCCGGCAGATCATCACCTACGTGGAGGCCGACTTCCTCGTCCACGCCGGCGTGAACGTGAAGGCCACCCACGATTACTTCGACCCCGACCGGTCGCAGAGCGGCGACGAGGTGGACCGGGTCGGAGCGGGAGTGGAGTACACGCCGTCGCCCTCCATGCAGCTCCGGCTTCTCTGGCGCCGCACCGACCGGCCACCCCGGGTGCGCGGCATCCCCTTCGAGGACGACAGGGAGGTCCTCGCCGAGCTGCACCTCTATCTCTGAAGGGGAGGAGGGTGGTAGGATCGGGCATCTCGTTCATGGCCCGCCCCGCGCGCCCGGTGTCTGCGCCCGGGCGCCAAAGTCCCCCGCGGGCCGACGGCGGAGGGACGATCATGGAAGCTGGATCCCGCGCCCGGCCGGATCCAAACCGCCCCTGTCACGCAGCACCGAAGCCCGCCGTCCTGCTCCTGGCGGCGGCCGTGACGGCCCTCCTCTCCGCTTCCGCGGCGGAAGCGCTCGAGCATTTCATGGCGATCCAGGAGGCCTTCCCGGGGACGCCCGCCGCGCCGAACGCCCAGTACGTCATGCTTCGCATGACCTCGCCTGGACAGACGCTCGTGATGTTCGAGTACATCTCTGTCGAAGACGCCGGCGGCGTCATGCTCGGCCGTTTCGGCAGTTTCGACCACGACGTCTTGAACGGCGGGGCTGCCTGCGTCTATCCCGGTTGCCCGGCCATCTTGATCGGCACCTCGGAGGCTCAGAGCCTCCTAGGCTTCGCCTTCGACCAGATCGTGGACGCGGAGGCCGGCCGCGTCGCGCTGCCTGAGTCGGGAGGCCGTGTCTGCTTCCGGCTCAGCACCGGGACCGCGGCCGACTGTGTGGCCTACGGCGCGTTCTCCGCCGCCAACACCATCCCCATGCCGACGGTCAACGGCTGCGACGCCAATTTCGGCGCTCCCGCCGCCGCGCTCGCGCCTGGGTACGCCCTAACGCGCACCGCGTTCAACTGCGCGAGCAAAGAGAACTCCACCCAGTTCACGAACCTCTTCCCCCACCCTGTGGCCAACAACGGCGCCAACGCCAACAGCGACCCCGACGGAGACGGCTTGATCAACGTCCTCGACTGCGGCGACGCCGACGCCGCGTCCTGGTACGCACCGGTCCAGATCCGCAATACCACGGTGGACGACAGCGCCGCGCCGACGATCGCCCTCACGTGGGACTCGCAGAACGCCACGGTAGGGCCTTCCACGCGCTACGACGTCGTGACCGGGGATGGGCAGGATCTCGCCGACACGGGCGCATTCACCCTTGCCATGTGCCTCGAGCGCGGCGTGAACGGCACCTCCACCACGGATCCCTCCGGGGGGCCTCCACCCGGCCGAGCGAGCTACTACGCGGCCCGCGCGCGCAACGGCTGTTCGGCGGGAACGTTCGGCGACAGCCTCTTGAGCCCGGACCCGCGCGACTTCCTCGATGATCGCGTCAACGGTCCCTGCCAGTGAGACGCGCGTGAGGACAGGGAGCGGTGCCCGGGCTGCCGGGCCTCCCGACCCGCCGGCGCGAGATGAAGCGGGGGATGATCTCGCACTCCGGCTCCCCATCGAGGACGCCATCGATCTTCACCCGTTCGCGCCGCGCGACATCCCCGCCGTGGTGACCGAGTACCTCGAGGAGGCCGCGCGGGCGGGGTACGCCGAGGTGAGGCTCATCCACGGCCGCGGCATCGGCGCGCAGCGGGAGGCGGTCCGCAAGGTCTGCGGCCGGCACCCGCGTGTGGCGACGTTCGCCGATGCGCCCTCGGAGCGCGGCGGGTGGGGCGCCACCGTCGTTCGACTTCGTCCCGAGTGACGGCGGATCGCGGCGCCGCCGAGGCCTCATCCTTGCGCGTCATGCCGCCGTAGCCCGACCGCGTGGGCGGATCGCGACCGCCTATCTGGCTTGGTTGACGGGTTCTTCCCCGCGCCGATATCATCGCTGCCACGCGTGCGCCTGTAGCTCAGCTGGATAGAGCGGCAGATTCCGGATCTGTAGGTCGGGGGTTCGAATCCCTCCAGGCGTACCAGGACTCTGCGCCGCGGGCACCGGGGACCTTCCGCGAGGTCACGGTGCCCGCGGTCTTTCGGCCCCGCTCGCGGTGAGGCCCGGCGAACCCCCTGTCTATCGGCCACAGAGGGAGGCGAGCCCGACTTCACCACGGGGGAGGAAGCGAGCGACGCGTTGAAGAGGGCGCCGGGGTGGGTGGAGGCGGTGGGACGGGTGTCCTACCGCTTCCGGCAGCAGTCTCAGGTCGTGCTTCTGGCCCTCTCCCTCGCGGTGACGCGCCCCCTCGGTTCGCCGCGCGCGGAGACGCTTCTCCTCATCACCTCCGCGCTGCTGGTCTTCACGGGAGGAGCGCTCCGTTCGTGGGCCATGGGGTATCACACGTGGCGCCGCGTGCGCGGGCAGGGGTCGAAGCGCCGCCTCATCACGGCCGGCCCCTACAGGATTACCCGCAATCCGCTCTATCTGGGCTCGTTCCTCGTCGGTTGCGGCGTCGCGGCGATGTCGGGATGGCTCGGGCTCCTCTTCGGCTTCGCAGCCGTCTTCCTCGCCTCGCACTACTGCATTATCCGGTGGGAGGAGAGGAGGCTGGAGGCCGAGTTCGCGGAGAGCTTCAGACGCTACGCCTCATGGGCTCCCAGGTTCTTTCCGGGGCTGCGGGCCGCACCGCCGGCGGGCGGTGCCGGCGGGCCCGCCGGGCGCTTCGACCGGCGAACGATGATCCGCTGCATGGAGCCTGTGAAGACGGTCGGCTTCGTCGCGGCGGTATTCCTGATGGATTGGCTGCGATCGCGGGGCTGGACGCCGGTTTTCTAGCGGGCGTCGCTTGCCCCGCCGGGCCGCAGGATCTACTCTCGCAGGGTTCCGCCGGGCCGGTCGTATGAAACGCGCCTGTAGCTCAGGGGATAGAGCAACGGCCTTCTAAGCCGTGGGTCGGGGGTTCGATTCCCCCCAGGCGCGCCACCGGACTCATCCTCGCGCGCCCATAGCTCAGCCCGGATAGAGCGCCGGACTTCGAATCCGTAGGTCGGGGGTTCAAATCCCCCTGGGCGCGCCACGCCCGCTCGATTTCGATCATCTCCAGCTCCCCTCCGGGCACGAGGTCCTCCGCGCGCGCCTTCGCAGCTCCAAGGTCGATACGCGAGGCGCCCAGGGCCGCGGCGATCTCACTCTCGGCGAGGGCTCGGCCAAGGGTCCCCGGCCGGATTCCCGTCGCTTGTTTCAATCCTTCCTCCACCGCGGCAGCGGGGCGGGCCGGCGCGCTGACGTTCATGGTCCTCAGGTTAAGCCCGCAGCAATGCGAAAACCACGGATCCGGGCGGCCCTTGATCCCTGAGACGCCTGTCGTAGACTGCGCACATGAAGCGCCTTCAATCGTGCAGACGACGCGCATCCGCTGTCTGCAGCGCCTGGACGCTCCCACCGATTCTCGCGGTGGTCGCTTCGGTCTTCGCGTCCGGGGCCCCACTCACGCTGGATGATGCCGTGGCCGCGGCGCTCCGGACCCATCCCACGCTGGCCGAAGCCCGGGCCGCGTCCGAGGTGGCCCGCGCGGAGACCGGGATGGCCGGAGCGTGGCCGAACCCGACTCTCGATGCGGCGTTCGCGCACGGCCGGGCCGACAATGGGCCCGCCGGCAGCGAGCATTCGTGGAGCCTGGTCCAGCCGCTGCCGTGGCCCGGGCGGCGGGGCGCCTCTGTCCGGGCGGCGCAGGCGGCCGCCGCGACGGCGGATGCGCGGATCGCGAGAACGGAAGCGGACGTCGCGCAGGAGGCGGCTCTGCTCTTCCTGGACACGTACCTCGCCCAGAGAAGGGCTGGCACGCTCGCCGAGAGCGCTTCCGCCCTCGAATCTCTGGCTGCCCTCCTGAAGCGCAGGGTCGACGCCGGCGAGGGGCGGCCCCTCGACGCGGTGCGGGCCGCGGTGGAGGCGGGGCGTTTCCGGCTGGAGGCGGAGCGCGCGCGTGCCGAGGCTACGGGACTGTACGCGCAGCTCCAGCTCGCGGCGGGAGGATCCCTTCCGGCTGAAGCCGACCTCGTCCTGCCTCCGCCCGGGGCATCGCCCCCCCTTCCGCTCGAGGATCTGCAAGCCGCTCTCGATCAGCGCAGCCCGGATCTCGCGGAAGCCTCCGCCGCCCGGGAGGCGGCCCGCCTCCAGCTCGAATCCGAGCGGAGGGCATGGTGGCCCGATCTGGATCTCGGCGCTTTCCGCAACGAGGAAGTGGACAAGATCTCCTCGGGTGCGACGCTGACACTGGGCCTGCCGATCTTCTGGAGGAACCGGTACGGCGTGGCTCGAGCCGAGGCGGAGATCCGGCTTGCCGCGGCCGAGCGTGACGCTGAACGGCTGCGCCGATCGCAGGAGCTGGTGGACGCTTATGCAGCCTGGCAGGCGGCGCGCAGGCAGCGGGGCGCGTTCGAGAGCGAGATCCTTCCGGCCGCGCGCCGCGCCGTGGAGATCGCCGAGTACTCGCTGCAGCAGGGGGAGACCTCGCTCCTTGACGCACTCGACGGCCGGCGGAGCTGGCTGGCGGTCACGCTGGACGCCGAAGCGGCGCGGGTCGACGAGGTCCGCGAAAGGCTGCGCGTCGAGCGCCTGATCGGAAGGAACGCGCCGTGAGGATGCCGAGAGTCCTCCCCTCGCTTCTCCTCCCCCTCTTCGTGGGATTGATGGCCTGCGGCCGAGATGCCGATGATCGGACGGAAGCGTCCCGGGAAGATCACAGAGAATCGAAGGGGCTCCTGCTGGTGCTGACGCCGGAGCAGGATGAGGCCGCGCGGCTCGTGGTGGTGCCCGCCGGATCCTCCGTCGAGGCGCCGCGCCTCAAGGTGACCGGAGAGGTCGCGTACGACGCGGACCGCGTCGCCAAAGTCCAGCCTCGGGCGGCGGGGCGGCTCGTCGAGATCAGAGCGGACCTCGGCTCGCGCGTGGGCAAGGGTGATGTGCTGGCCCTGGTGGATAGCCCGGACCTCGGCGAGGCCGAAGCGGCGTACGTCAAGGGTTCCGCGGAGCATGAAGCGGCGCTCAAGGCGCTTCAGAGGGCGCGCGCTCTCCGCGAGGGTGAGGCTATCTCCCTGGGGGAGCTTCAGCAACGCGAGGCGCAAGAGGTCTCCGCACGGGCGGATCTCCTGTACTCCGGCAACCATCTGCGGCTCCTCGGCCTCGACGAAAGCGCCATCGCAGATCTGGGGGCGCAGGCGAGCGCCGGCCCGTCGCCGCAGGGCGGCTCGGATCCGCGCGTGAATCCCGTCTTCCCCGTGCGCTCGCCGATCGCGGGCAGCGTGACGGAGCGCGGCGCGCTGCCGGGCGAGATGATCACCCCCGAGACGAGCCTCTTCACCGTGGCCGACCTGAGCCGGGTCTGGGTCTTCTTCGACGTCTTCGAGAAGGACCTGGGCTCGGTGCGCACCGGCCTCGCGGTCATCTTCATCTCGCAGAGCTACCCGGGGAGGTCGTTCGAAGGGAAGGTCGACTTCGTGGGGCCCCAGATTGGCGCCTCGAGCCGCACCGCGCGGGTGCGGGCGACCCTTCCCAATCCGGAGGGCGCCCTGCGCCCGGGCATGTTCGTGACCGGAGAGATCGTCCTCGATACGGCCGGGACCCGACCGGCCGAAGTGGTGGTCCCCGCGTCGGCTGTCGTGGACCTTGAGGGCAGGCCCCACGTATTCGTCCGCGAAGCGGAGCGGACTTACCGGGCCGTCCCTGTCCAGGTCTCCGGGCGCGACGGCGAGACCGTCCGGCTCGAGGGGGGCGTCTCGCCGCGGCAGCAGGTCGTCGTGGAAGGCGCCTTCACCTTGAAGGCGGAGCTTCTGAAGGACCGAGTGGAGGAAGACTAGGCCGTGCCGGAGCGGCTGGTCTCTTTCGCGCTCCGCAATCCCTTCCTCGTTCTCGCCGCGTGGGCGCTGATCGCGGCGGCCGGCCTCTACAGCGTCACGATCCTCACGGTGGACGCGGTGCCGGACGTCACCAACGTCCAGGTGCAGATCCTCACGCCCTCTCCGGCGCTCGGGCCCCTCGACGTGGAGCGGTTCATCACCGTCCCCGTGGAGGCGGCGATGAGCGGCCTGCCGAACGTCGCCGAGCTGCGGAGCGTTTCCATGTTCGGCCTGTCGGCGGTCACGGTCGTGTTCGACGAAGGAGTCAATCTCTACTTCGCGCGCCAGCTCGTCTCGGAGCGTCTGGCGGACGCCCGGCAGGAGATCCCCCAGGGATACGGCGAGCCCGAGATGGGGCCGCCAACCACCGGACTCGGGGAGATCTACCAGTTCGAGGTCCGTGGAGAGGGGTACGACCTCATGACGCTCCGCAGCATCCTCGATCGCTACGTCGCCTATCAGCTCCGCACCGTCAAGGGCGTCGTCGAGGTGAACACCGCGGGAGGCGAGCTGAAGACCTACGAGGTCGCGCTCGATCCGGACCGGCTCGCCGCCTACGGCATCAGCCTCGATCAGGTGTTCGAGGCCATCGAAAGGAACAACGCCGACGCGGGCGGCGCCTACATCGAGCGTGACCGCGAGCAGATCCTCGTGCGCGGCGAAGGGTTGGTGGGATCGCTCGACGACCTGCGCGACATCGTGCTGAAGGCGGACGCGCCGGGTGCGCCCGTGTGCGTGAGGCACGTCGCGGATGTCCGCTTCGCGCCCGCGGTCCGCCAGGGAGCCGTGACGCGCAACGGCCGGGGCGAGATCGTGGCGGGCGTCGCCATCATGCTCTGGGGGGAGAACAGCCGCACCGTCGTGGACGCCGTCAAGGAGAAGATCTCGAAGATCGAGAGGACGCTCCCTCCCGGGGTCACGATCTCCCCCTTCTATGATCGGACAGATCTCATCCGCCGGACGATCCGGACGGTGACGACGAACCTCACGGAGGGCGGCCTGCTCGTCATCGCCGTCCTCTTCCTGATGCTCGGCGATCTGCGCGCGGGGGTCCTGGTCGCCTCCGCGATCCCTCTCTCCATGCTCTGCGCCTTCACGGGGATGGTGCGCTCGGGGATCTCGGGGAACCTCATGAGTCTGGGCGCGATTGATTTCGGCCTCATGGTGGACGGCGCCGTCGTGATGGTGGAGGCGATGATGCGGCGCGGCGCACGGGAGAACGGAGAGCGCGTGCGGGAGGGGATGTCGATCGCCGCGCGCGAGATGGCCCGGCCGGTGGTCTTCGCCGTCGGAATCATCTTGATCGTCTACGTTCCCATCATGAGCCTCAAGGGGATCGAGGGGAAGATGTTTCGCCCCATGGCCTTCACCGTTGTCTTTGCTCTGGCGGGCTCTCTGCTGCTGGCCCTCACGCTGATCCCCGCGCTGGCCTCCTCGATCTTGTCCCGCAAGGCTCAGGACCGCGAGACGGTCCTGCTGCGGGCTTTGCGGCGCCTGCATGCTCCCGCGCTGGCCTTCGCCATGAAGCGGCGCGCCGTCGTGGTGGGCGCGGCGCTCCTCGTCTTGGGGGCGGGCGCATCGATCGCCCTGTTTCTCGGGGCGGAGTTCATACCCAGGCTCGATGAGGGCGCCTTGGCGCTGGAGGCCCGCCGCCTCCCGGGGGCCTCGCTGACCGAGGCGGTCCGCGACACGACGCGGATCGAGAAGATCTTCCTCGAGTTTCCGGAGGTCGCCGACGCCGTGAGCTTGACGGGCCGATCCGAGATCGCCCTCGATCCGGTGGGCGTGGAGAGCACCGACATCTTCATCACGCTCCGGCCGCGGGAGACCTGGACGACCGCCCGCACGCGGGAGGGTTTGGTCGAGGCGATGCAGGCACGCCTGCGTGCCTCTCTCCCCGGGCTCGCGTTCTCCTTCAGCCAGCCGATCGAGCTGCGCGTGGACGAGCTGATCTCGGGCGTCCGGGCGGACGCCGCCATCAAGCTCTTCGGAGACGACCTCAGCGTTCTCAAGGAGAGAGGCGACCAGATCGCCCGCGCCGTCTCACGGGTCCGGGGGGCGGAGGACATCAAGGTCGAGCAGGTGACAGGTCTGCCCGTCCTGCGCGTCCGGATCCGACGGGGCGCCATCGCTCGCTACGGGATCAACGCGTCGCAGGTTCTCCAGACGATCGAGGCGGTCGGGGGCAGGAAGTCCGGCGAGGTCGTCGAGGGGAACCTCCGGTTCGCCATCCAGGTGCGCATCAGCGAAGGGCACCGCCGCACCACCGAGGAGATCGGCCGCCTGCTGATCCGCTCCGCGGACGGCAGGAGCGTCCCTCTGGCGCAGCTCGCCGACCTCTCCGTGGAGGAGGAGCCGGCGCGGATCAGTCGCGAGAACATCCAGCGTCGCATCACCATCGGCGTCAACGTCCGAGGAAGGGATCTCGCCGGCTTCGTGGCCGAGGCCCGTCGCGCCGTCGCTTCGAGCGTCAAGCTCCCGCCCGGATACTTCCTGGAGTGGGGCGGGCAGTACGAGCACTTGAAGGAGGCCGGAGCGAGGCTCGCCATCGCCGTGCCCGTGGCCCTCTTCCTCATCTTCGTTCTTCTCTACATGGCATTCGGGTCAGCGCGCCTCGCCGCATTCATCTACGCCAACGTTCCGCTGGCCGCGACGGGAGGCGTGTTCGCCCTCGCGCTGCGCGGCCTCCCCTTCAGCATCTCCGCCGGCGTCGGCTTCATCGCCCTGTTCGGTGTCGCCGTTCTCAACGGCGTCGTCCTCGTGACGCAGATCCGCCGCCTGCGCGCGGACGGGATTCCGCCCGACGAGGCGGCCCGCGGCTCGGCGGAAGCTCGGATGCGCCCCGTCCTGACGACGGCGCTGGTGGCATCGCTGGGGTTCCTCCCGATGGCATTC
>CAYNUH010000095.1:9857-10311 GCA_964400605.1 uncultured Acidobacteriota bacterium
TGGTGGCGAGCATCGGCTTCATTCCGATGGCGCTGAGCACCGGATCGGGCGCGGAGGTGCAACGCCCTCTGGCCACGGTCGTCATCGGCGGCCTCGTGACCTCGACGTTGCTCACGCTGGTCGTCCTGCCGGCCGTCTACCGCTGGTTCGACCGGGGCGGCGCTCTCACCTGATCCGCTGTGGCCGCCGCACGAGCCTTGACGCGCCAAGGGCTGCGGGTTAGCATTCGCCTCCCGTAAATGGTTCTTCTGAGGATGGGGGCCGCTAGCTCAATTGGCAGAGCAGCAGACTCTTAATCTGCGGGTTGGAGGTTCGATTCCTCCGCGGCTCACCAGCCCCGTCTCCGCCCCACGCGAGGTCTTCTGATATAATCGCGCCGCCCGGATCGGCGGCCACGTCGCGAAAGTGGCGGAACTGGCAGACGCGCCGGACTTAGGATCCGGTGGGGCAACCC
>CAYNUH010000096.1:0-10257 GCA_964400605.1 uncultured Acidobacteriota bacterium
TTCGTGGACTCTTCCTGGTACTTCTACCGCTACCTGGACCCCGGCAACACTTCACGGCCCTTCGACCGGGAGGTGGCGGACTCCTGGCTTCCCGTGGACTTGTACATCGGCGGCATCACGCACGCGATCCTTCACCTCATGTACGCCCGCTTCTTCAGCATGGTGCTCCGGGACCTCGGGCTCGTGGCCGGCGGCGAGCCGGTGCAGCGGCTGCTCACGCAGGGGATGGTGTTGAAGGGAGGCGCGGCGATGTCCAAGTCCAAGGGAAACGTCGTGGACCCGGACGAGCTGGTGGGCCGCTACGGCGCCGACGTGACCCGTCTCTTCATCCTGTTCGCCGCGCCACCCGAGAAAGATCTGGAGTGGAGCGACACGGGTGTCGAGGGCCTGGACCGGTTCGCCCGCAGGCTCCACCGGCTCGTCGATCACCACGCGAAGGCCCTCTTGTCCGTCCCGCCGGTGTTCGGGCGGGAAGGGAAGCCTCCGCGGGCGGACGGGGAGTCGCGCTCCGCGCTGACCCTGAGGCAGAAGACCCACGAGACCATCGCCCGCGTCACGGAGGACGTCGACCGGAGGCTCCACCTCAACACCGCCATCAGCGCGTTGATGGAGCTCACGAACGCGCTCTACCTCGCCGCCCCTCCTCCTGAAGTCCCCGCCCCGGCGCGGGCCCTCGACGCGCCCCTTCGGCCGGCGGTGCGGGAAGGGCTGGAGGCGGCCTGCCTTCTGCTATCGCCCTTCGCGCCGCACCTGGCCGAGGAGTGCTGGTCGCTGCTCGGCCGGAAGAGCCTCGCGGCCCAGGAGGCCTGGCCGGCGGCGGATCCGGCGCTGCTGCGAGCCGAGGAGGTGGAGATCGTCGTCCAGGTCAACGGCCGGCTCCGGGGGAAGGTGTGCGTGCCGGCGGGGGCCGGCGAGGAGGAGGTCATCCTCAAGGTGAAGGCGGATCCGCGCATCAACAGCCACGTCGCCGGCGAGATCGTGAAGAGGGTGTTCGTTCCGGGGAAGCTCCTGAACCTCGTGATCAGGGGAGGCTGAAAGTGGCCGCCGCCTCCACCTTCGCGCGCCGGGCGCTGGCGGCCGCCGTCGTCGTCGCCTCGGGCGTCTTCACGGCGGCGTGCGGCTACCGCCTCGCTGGACGCAACCTCCTGCTGCCCCCCGAGGTCAGGACCATCGGGATCCCCCCCTTCGTGAACGCCACCCGCCGTCCGGAGATCGAGCAGCGGATCACCGAGCGCGTCACGCAGACGTTCGTCTCGCGCGGGGGCTACCGAGCCGTGCCCTCAGAGGAGGGCGCCGACGTGATCCTCAAGGGCGAGGTGACCGGATACGACGTCAATCCGGTCAACGTGGGATCCGACGGCCGGGCCACCCGCTACGAGGTCGTCGTGAGCGCGAAGGTGGAGCTCAGGGACGCCGCCTCGGAGAAGGTCTACTTCCGCAGCGACCACTTCGTGTTCAAGAGGCAGTACGACGTGCCGCGCACCGCGGCGACGTTTTCCGACAGGGAGATCGAGGCCATCGACCAGGTGGCGCGGGACTTCGCCGAGTCGGTCGTGACCTCCATCCTGGAAGGATTCTGACGCCGTCATGGGTGCCCGCCTGAAGCCGGCCCCGCAGGCCCTCAAACCCTCCGACCTGGAGCGCACGCTTCTCTCGTCGCCTCCCGCGGCGGTGTACCTCCTGTCGGGGCCGGAGCCGGTCCTCGTGGATAGGGCGT
Source organism: uncultured Acidobacteriota bacterium (assembly GCA_964400605.1). GTDB lineage: Bacteria > Acidobacteriota > Polarisedimenticolia > JACPZX01 > JACPZX01 > CAYNUH01. Next base: position 1,718 of record CAYNUH010000096.1, read on the forward strand.
TGAGGGCCCTCAAGGAGCGCTGCGTGGAGAGTGAGTTCGAGGCCTTCAACTTCAGACGGATCGAGCCCGCGGGGCTGGATGCGGCCGCTCTCGCCGAGGCGATGCGCGTCCTTCCCATGGGTGGCGGCCTCAGGCTGATCGTGATCGCGCCGGCCGACGGCCTCCTCAAGGATCACCTCAAGGCCCTCGGCGCCTACGCCGCGGCGCCCTCGCCCACAACCTGCCTCGTCCTCGCCGCCGCCGAGGCCGACGCGACGCTCAGGAAGGCCTTCGAGGGCGCGGTGGAGGTGGACTGTTCCTCACCGTGGGAGGAGCGGGTCCCCGAGATCCTGGAAGCGGAGGCCCGGTCGTTGGGAGTGCGGCTCGAGAAGGCGGCGGGAGCGCTGCTCGCCGCGATGTGCGGGCGCGATCTGAGCCGCGCCATGGGCGAGCTCGGAAAGGTCGCGGGGGCGGCCGGCCCCGGGGGAGCCGTCACGCCGGCGATGATCCGGGATCTCGCCGGAGGAGGAGAGGCCGCCGGCATCTTCAAGGTTGTCTCGGCGCTGAGCCGCGCTGACGCGGGGGCGGCGGTGCGCGCCGCAAGGCGGTTCCTCGAGACGGAGGACAGGGGAGAGCTGCGGGTGCTCTACGAGTGCGGCATGCACCTGAGGCGCCTTCTGTCGGCTCGGGCCCTCGTGGAGGCGGGCGCCTCGCCGCGGGAGGCCGCGAAGGCCGTGCGCGTCTTCTGGAAGGACCAGGGTGCCTTCGCCTCGGCGCTCGCGGAGTGGAGCGAGCCCCGCATCCTGTCGGCGTTCCGCCGTCTCCTCGCCGCGGACCGCGCCGTCAAGCGCGGGATGGACGGCCACGGCGCCGTGGAGGCGTACCTCTGGGATACGTTGGCACGGACCGCTTTCGCGCCCGCAGGGGAGGCCTCGAGATCATGACGGTCGGCGCGCACCAGACCATTGTCATCCTCGACTACGGCTCCCAGTACACGCAGCTCATCGCCCGCCGCGTGCGCGAGCAACGGGTGTACTCCGAGATCCTGCCTTTCAGCGCCCCCATCGCCGAGGTGGCGCGGCGCCGCCCGACGGGGATCATCCTGTCGGGCGGCCCCGACAGCGTCTATGAGGCGGGCGCGCCCGGCCTCCAGAGCGGGATCTTCGGCCTGGGCGCCCCGGTCCTGGGGATCTGCTACGGGATGCAGCTCATCGTGGCCGGTCTCGGGGGAGAGGTGGCCGGGGGAGGGCGGCGGGAGTACGGCCATGCGGAGGTCGCGGTGCGCCCCGGATCGAGGATCCTCAAGGGTCTGTCGGCCGCCGAGCGCGTGTGGATGAGCCACGGCGACGAGACGAGGAGGGTGCCTTCGGGGTTCACGGTGTGCGGCACGACCGCCTCCGGCGGCATCGCCGCCGTCGAGGACGCCTCGCGCGGCCTCTACGGATTGCAGTTCCACCCCGAGGTCGTCCACACGCCGCGGGGCGGCGAGATCCTCCGCAACTTCCTCTTCGATGTGTGCGGCTGCCGCGGCGACTGGACCATGAGGGGGTTCGCCGAGGAGACCGTGGGGCGGATCCGCGACCTTGTCGGCCCGGCCGCGCGCGTCGTGTGCGGCCTGAGCGGCGGGGTGGACTCCTCCGTGGCCGCGCTTCTGATCCACCGGGCCGTGGGCGACCGCCTCATCAGCCTCTTCATCGACACGGGGCTGCTCCGCAAGGGGGAGGCGGCCGACGTTTTGAGGCGGTTCCGGGAGAGGTTCCACCTTCCCGTGCGCCACCGCGACGCGGGCGACAGGTTCCTGGAGGCGCTGCGGGGGGTGACCGACCCGGAGGCCAAGCGGCGTATCATCGGCGAGCTCTTCGTGCGCGTCTTCGAGGAGGAAGCCCGCGGCGCGGAGGGAGAGGCCGGCGACGTGGAGTTCCTGGGGCAGGGCACGCTCTACCCCGACGTGATCGAGTCGCAGTCGGTGAAGGGTCCTTCCGCGATCATCAAGACGCATCACAACGTCGGGGGGCTGCCTTCGCGGATGAGCCTGAAGCTCGTGGAGCCGCTGCGGGACCTCTTCAAGGACGAGGCGCGGTCGCTGGGCCGCGAGCTGGGGCTGGACGAGGAGCTGGTGGGACGGCACCCGTTTCCGGGCCCGGGCCTCGCGGTGCGCATCCTGGGCGACGTTACCCGGGATCGCCTCAGTCTCCTGCGCGAGGCCGACGCCGTCTTCATCGAGGAGATCCGCCGGGAAGGGCTCTACGACACCGTCGCGCAGGCGTTCGCGGTGCTCCTGCCGGTGCGTACCGTGGGCGTGATGGGAGACGCCCGGACCTACGAGAGCGTCCTGGCGCTGCGGGCGGTGCAGAGCACGGACTTCATGACGGCCGAGTGGAGCCGGCTGCCCCACGAGCTCCTCGCCCGCGTGAGCAGCCGGATCGTCAACGAAGTGCGCGGGATCAACCGCGTCGTGTACGACGTCAGCAGCAAGCCTCCCTCCACCATCGAGTGGGAGTGACGTCCCGCGGGCGGGAGTCCGCCCCGGGGCCCTTCGCGTTCGGGGGACTCGCATGGCTCGCCAGTCGTTCGTCCACCTGCACAACCACTCGCAATTCTCGCTCCTCGACGGGGCGAGCAAGCTCGAGGATCTCCTGGATCGTGCGGCCGCCTTCGGCATGCCGGCGGTGGCGGTCACGGACCACGGCAATCTTTTCGGCGCCGTCAAGTTTTTCGACCTGGCCGTCTCGAAGGGGATCCGGCCCATCGTCGGGTGCGAGGCCTATCTGGCCCCGGCGGGCCGCCGGGACCGCACGACGCCGGCGCAGGGGACTCAGGGCAGCCAGAAGAAGCCCTACTACCACCTGATCCTGCTCGCCGAGAACAACCGCGGCTACGCCAACCTGGTGAAGCTCGCGTCCATCGCCTACACCGAGGGTTTCTACTACAAGCCACGCATCGATCGCGAGGTGCTCGCGAGCCACGCGGAGGGTCTGATCGGGTTGAGCGCCTGCCTCGGAGGCGAGGTCGCGCAGATGCTGCTCTGCGACCGGCGCGCCGAGGCGGAGGCCGCGGCGCGCCGCTACGTCGAGATCTTCGGCAAGGGGAACTTCTTCCTGGAAATTCAGGATCACGGCCTGCCCGAGCAGAAGAAGATCGCCCCGGCGCTGGTCGAGATGTCGAAGCGAGAGGGGATCCCCCTCGTGGCCACGAACGACTGCCACTTCCTCACGCGCGACGACCACGACGCCCACGACGTGCTGATCTGCATCCAGACGGGGAAGACGGTCAACGATCCGGCGCGGATGCGCTACACCGCGGAGCACTACTTCAAGTCGCCATCAGAGATGGAGCAGGTCTTCAGCGAGCTGCCGGAGGCCGTCTCGAACACCGTCGCCATCGCCGAACGCTGCCACTTCAACCTGGACAAGCAGACCTACCATCTGCCCCATTTCGAGGTCCCGGCCGGGTACGACCTGGAGGGGTATTTCAAGGAGGTGGTGCTCCAGGGGTTCGAGCGGCGCAAGGTCCGCTGGAGGGAGCTGGAATCCGAGGGGCGCCTGCGGGCTCCCCTGGAGGCTTACGAGAAGCGGCTTCACGATGAGATCGAGATGATCTGCCGGATGAGGTTCCCAGCGTACTTCCTCATCGTGTGGGACTTCATCCGGTACGCCCGCGAGAACGGCGTGCCCGTCGGGCCGGGACGCGGATCGGCGGCCGGCAGCCTCGTGGCCTACTGCCTCAGGATCACCGACATCGATCCGATCCCGTACAACCTGATCTTCGAGCGTTTCCTCAACCCCGAGCGCGTGTCCTTGCCGGACATCGACATCGACTTCTGCATGCGCAAGCGCGGGCAGGTGATCGACTACGTCACGCGGAAGTACGGCCGGGACAGGGTCGCTCAGATCATCACGTTCGGCACGATGGCCGCCCGCGCGGTCATCCGCGACGCGGGGCGCGGGCTCGACATCCCCTACGGCGAGGTGGACCGGATCGCGAAGCTGGTGCCCGCCGAGCTGGACACCACGCTGGAAAAGGCCCTGGCCACGGTGCCTCAGCTCCGGGAGAGTTACGAGAAGGACCCGAGGATCCGAAGGCTCATCGACATCGGGCGCCGGCTCGAGGGGCTGACCCGCCACGCCTCCACCCACGCCGCGGGCGTGGTCATCGCCCCCAAGCCCATCACCGAGTTCGCGCCCCTCTACCAGGCCACGGATGGCGAGATCACCACGCAGTACGCGAAGGACGAGATCGAACGGATCGGCCTTCTCAAGATGGACTTTCTCGGGCTCAAGACCCTCACCCTCATCGAGGATGTGCTGGATCGGGTGGAGCTTCAGGAGGGCGCTCGGATGGACCTGGAGCGCCTGCCCCTGGACGACGATCTGACCTACGCCCTTTTCTCGGCGGCACACACCAGCGGCGTCTTCCAGTTCGAGTCCGGGGGGATGAAGGACATCCTGGCCCGATTGAAGCCCAGCCGGTTCGAGGATCTCATCGCCCTCAACGCTCTCTACCGGCCGGGGCCCATCAAGGGCGGCCTCATCGACGACTTCATCAAGCGCCGGCACGGCAAGGTCAAGGTCTCCTACCCGCACCCGATCCTGGAGCCGATCCTCAAGGACACCTACGGCGTCATCGTGTACCAGGAGCAGGTGATGCAGCTCGCCTCCGCCATGGCCGGGTACACCCTGGGGGAGGCCGACATCCTGCGTCGTGCCATGGGCAAGAAGAAGAAGGAAGCGATGGCGGCGGAGAGGACGAAGTTCGTCGAGGGGGCTCGGCGGAAGAAGATCACCGCGAAGATGGCCGGCGACGTCTTCGATCTCATGGAGCACTTCGCGGGATACGGGTTCAACGCGAGCCACAGCGCCGCGTACGCCCTCATCGCGTACCGAACGGCCTACCTCAAGGCCCACTATCCCCGGCAGTTCATGGCGGCGCTGCTCTCCATCGAGAAGGAGTCGACCGACAACGTCGCCAAGTACGTTCAGGAGTGCCGGGAGATGAGCCTCCAGGTGCTGCCTCCCGACATCAACGAGAGCGAGTCGGACTTCTGCGTGGAGGGGGAGGCCGTGCGTTACGGCCTGGCGGCCATCAAGAAGGTGGGGGAGGCGGCGGTCGAGTCGGTCATCGCGGGCCGCATGCGCGTGGGCCGATACGTCTCGCTGACGCAGTTTTGCGTCGAGGTGGACCCGAGGCTGGTCAACAAAGGCGTCGTGGAGGCTCTCGTCAAGGCGGGCGCCTTCGACGGATTCGGGGTCTCCCGCGAGCGCCTCCTGGCCGCCATCGACGCCGCCATGGACGCCGGCTCCCGCCTCGCGCGGGCGAAGGCCAGCGGGCAGGTTCCTCTATTCGGCGGCGACCAAGGGTCAGGCTCTGTCCCGCGCGACGCCTACCCGGCCGGCGTGGAGGAGTGGTCCGAGGGTGAGAGGCTCGCCCACGAACGCGAGGCCCTGGGCTTCTACCTGACCGGACACCCGCTCTCGCGGCACGTGGAGGACCTGGAGGGGCTCGCCACCCATACGTCCCGCGCGGTGCAGGGCGCGGCGGCCGGATCCGAGGTGGCGGTGGGAGGCATGATGGCCGGCGTCAGCCGCCGCAAGACCCGCAAGGGGGACACGATGGCGATCTTCTCGATCGAGGATCTGGAGGGCGGCGTGGAGGTCGTGGTCTTTCCCGAGCTGTACGGCCGCTCGCAGGCGCTGTTCATGGAGGAGGCCCCCGTCCTCGTCACCGGGAGGGTCGAGGTAGACGAGGCGCGGGTCCGTATCATCGCGTCGGACATGGCCGCCCTCTCGGAGGCGAGGCAGAGCCGGACCGGCAGCGTCCACGTGCGCGTCCCCATGGCCGGCCTCACCGAGGACCTTCTGGAGCGGCTGAAGGGGGTCCTCGAGGGGAACAGGGGATCCTGCCCTGTGTACTTCGAGCTGACCCACCCCGGGGCCTTCGCCCTCACGCTCAGGGCCGCCTCGGACTTCGCGGCGAAGCCGACGAAGCAGATGGTCGCGTCGGTGGAGGCGCTCCTGGGGCCCGGCAGCGTCCGCCTGAAGGGACGCACGGGCTCCCCGCGCGCTCGTTGACGCCCTCCGGGACGGCCTCTATACTGGCCGCTCTCTCACCCTCACACCCCGCGATCGGACCCGTTTTCAGGAGGCTTCATGGGCAAGACCGGCAAGCGTCTCTTCACGTCGGAGTCCGTCACCGAGGGGCACCCCGACAAGATCGCCGACCAGATCTCCGACGCCATCGTGGACGCCATCCTGAAGGACGATCCCGGCGGCCGGGTGGCCTGCGAGTGCCTTCTCACCACGGGCCTGGCCCTCATCGCCGGGGAGATCACCACGACCACGTACGTCGAGTTCACCGACATCGTGCGGGAGACCATCAAGGACGTGGGGTACACCCGCGCGAAGTTCGGGTTCGACTACGAAACCTGCTCGGTCCTCTCGTCCATCCGGCCGCAGTCGCCGGACATCGCTCTGGGCGTGGACACCGGTGGCGCGGGGGACCAGGGGCTCATGTTCGGGTACGCCTGCAACGAGACCCCCGAACTGATGCCGCTGCCGATCACGCTCGCCCACGGGCTGGTCCGGAGGCTCTCGGAGGCGCGCCGCAAGGAGGTCCTTCCGTACCTGCGTCCGGACGGCAAGTCGCAGGTAACCGTCGAGTACGACGGCGACCGACCCGTGAGGGTGGAGGCGGTGGTCGTCTCCGCGCAGCACGACGAGAAGGTGAGCATCGAGAAGCTCCGCGACGACATCCGCGAGGCCGTCGTCAAGCCCATCATCCCGGCCCACCTTCTCGACGCCAACACCAAGTACCACATCAATCCCACGGGCCGCTTCGTCAAGGGAGGGCCGCACGCCGACACCGGCCTGACGGGCCGCAAGATCATCGTGGACACGTACGGCGGCGTGGGCAGCCACGGGGGCGGCGCCTTCTCGGGCAAGGACCCCAGCAAGGTGGATCGGTCGGCCTCCTACATGGCGCGCTACATAGCGAAGAACGTGGTGGCGGCCTCCCTGGCGGAGAGGTGTGAAGTTCAGATCGCCTACGCCATCGGCGTTTCCGAGCCGGTCTCCCTCATGATCGACACGTACGGCACGGGCCGGATCTCGGAACAGAGGCTCGTGGACATCGTGAGGAAGGTCGTGCCGCTGAGGCCGCGCGACATCATCAAGCACCTCGATCTCCTCCGGCCCATCTTCAGGAAGACGGCCGTCTTCGGCCACTTCGGCCGGTCCGAGCCGGAGTTCACGTGGGAGCGCACGGACCTCACCGCGACGCTCCGCCGGGAGGCGGGGCTGTGAGCCGCGGGGACGTCGCCGACCGGGCGCTGGCGCCCAGGGGGAAGCTCCGCATCGAGTGGGCCGACAGACAGATGCCGGTCCTGGCGGAGGTGCGCCTCAGGTTCACGAAGGAGAAGCCCCTGAGGGGCGTGAGGCTGGCCGCCTGCCTCCACGTCACGGCCGAGACCGGCGTGCTCGCGCGGACGCTCGCCGCCGGCGGCGCCGAGCTGGCGCTGTGCGCCAGCAACCCGCTCAGCACGCAGGACGACGTCGCCGCCTCGCTGTTCGCGGACGACGGGATCGCCACCTTCGCCGTCAAGGGAGTGGACAACGACACGTACTACCGGCACATCGACGACGCCCTTTCCATCCGGCCGAGGTTCACCATGGACGACGGGGCCGACCTGGTCACCCGGCTCCACTCGGAGCGGAAGGACTTGCTCCCCGGCGTGGCGGGCGGCACCGAGGAGACCACCACGGGCGTCAACCGTCTCAAGAGCATGGCGGCCGACGGGGTCCTGAAGTACCCCATCATCGCGGTCAACAACGCGCTCACGAAGCACCTCTTCGACAACCGCTACGGCACCGGCCAGAGCACCCTGGACGGGATCATCCGCGCCACCAACGTCCTGCTCGCGGGCCGCACGGTGGTCGTGTCGGGGTACGGCTGGTGCGGCAAGGGGGTGGCCCAGCGGGCGCGCGGACACGGCGCGCACGTCGTGGTCACCGAGGTCGAGCCGATCCGGGCGCTGGAGGCCGTCATGGACGGCCTGGCCGTCATGCCGATGAAGGAGGCGGCGCGGCTGGGCGACATCTTCGTGACGGTCACGGGGAACAAGCACGTCCTGAGGCGGGAGCACTTCGAGGTCCTGAAGGACGGGGCCATGCTGTCCAACTCGGGGCACTTCAACGTCGAGATTGACATCCCGGCGCTCGAGGCCCTGGCGTCAGGAAAGAGGCGGGTCCGGGACTTCGTGGACGAGTACACCCTGAAGGACGGCCGCAGGATCTTCCTCTTGGGGGAGGGGCGCCTCATCAACCTGACAGCCGCGGAGGGGCACCCGGCGGCGGTGATGGACATGTCTTTCGCGAACCAGGCCCTCGCCACCGAGCACCTCGTCAAGCACGCGGATACCCTGGAGCTGCGCGTCTACGACGTCCCGGCGGCCATCGACTCCGAGATCGCCCGTATGAAGCTCGCCACGCTGGGCTTCCGGGTGGACGCACTCTCCTCGGAGCAGGAGTCGTACCTTCGCTCCTGGTCCGAGGGGACCTGACCGCCCG
>CAYNUH010000097.1:0-10239 GCA_964400605.1 uncultured Acidobacteriota bacterium
CATCGTCGATCACCCGGCTCGCGCCCGCTCCCGCGGGCGGCGGCAAGGGCCGGTCGGAGGCGATGGCGAGGGTGGCGACCGAACCGATCACGATCGCGCCGCCAAGGAGCATCCAGACGTCAGGCCACTGCCCGAAGATGAGGATCCCGAGAGGGATCGACACAACCACGGCGAGGTACGTCGCCACGGTGGCCCGGCCCGCGGGCTCCCAGTGCAGGCCGTACGTGAGCGTGAGCTGCCCCGCGGCGGTCATGAGGGCGATGCCGCCGATGAGGGCCCATCCGCGCGCATCGGGCCAGATCCACACCGCGATCTCGCCCGCGCCGGGGATCACCGCGCCCGCGGCCGGCGCGGCCGCGACCGCGAGCAGGGACAGAATCGAGGCCACGGCCGGGAACGCCAGCATGACCATGAAGGGATGATCCGAGTGTCTCAGCGACCGCACCGTGAGGTAGGCCCCCGCCGAGCATAGGGCCCCCCCGAGGCCCACGAGCGCGCCGGAGAAGGTCAGCCCGAACCCGGGGCGCACCACGATGACGACGCCCGCGAGTGCCACCGCGAGCGCCCAGCGGTCCTTCCTCCTCGAAGGCTCCTTCAGGATGAGAGGCGCAAGGAGCGCCACGAACACGGGACTCGTGTACTGGATCATCACCGCGTCGGGGAGGCTCAGGAGGTTGAGGCTCAGGAACCAGCAGGAGATGGCGAAGTAGCCAAGGAGCCCGCGCAGGAAGAGCCAGCCCGGCCGGTGGAACCGCAAGGGCACTTTCCGCCATCGGATGAGCACGGCGAGGGGGAGGATCGAGGCGAGGCTCCGGAGCGCCACCAGCTCCTGGTTGGGGATGCTCGGCCCCGCGAGCTTGACGAGCGCCGCCATGACGCTGAAGGCCACGGCCGAACCCGCCATGGCCGCAATCCCACGGGAGTAGGCAGGGACTCGCCCGGATTCCCCCGGGCTCACTCCACCTTCCACAAGGCGTCGCCCTTCTTGAAGCGCAGCCGCTTGTTGACGGGCGGGGACGTGAGCGTCCGGCGGGATCCGTCCGGCCACCGGATGTCGAGCGCGTCCACGGACGTGCGCTTCCCCAGTCCGAAGTGCAGCCGGGTGGGGTTGGTCGATCCGAACCCCTCTCCCGCCTTCACCTCCTGGTAGAAGCGGTAGGCCCCGGCCTTCAGCGTGACCCCCGTCCCGATGGCGTTGCGGTTCAGCCCCTCCTGCCCGAGCGTGATTTCCAGCCAGTTGTTCTTGTTGCCCAGCTCGTTGATGTAGAAGGCGCTGTGCCAGAAGTCGCCGTGGTAGAAGCCCCCCAGCTCGATGTAGATGTCCAGGTCGCCGTCCCGGTCCCAGTCGTTGAAGGCGATGCCGTGCCCCTTCCCGAGCGAGCCGACGCCCGCGTAGCGCGAGACGTCGTCGAAGCGCTTCCCCTCCACGTTGCGCAGAAGGACGTTCGGCTCGAGCCGGTTGAACTGCGGGTCGCCCGTGCCGAAGTAGAAGTCGGGGTAGCCGTCGTTGTCGAGGTCGGCGACCCCGCCCGACATGACTCCGAGCGGGTACATCAGCCCCGCGGAACGCGTCTGGTCCGAGAAGCGCCCGCCGCCCTCGTTGCGCCAGTAGCGCGGGGTGTCCCGCATCTCCTCGGCCGTCTTCGGCCCGTACCCCTGGCGCAACCCGGCGACGGTCTGGTCCCAGTCGGCCAGGGAGGCCGCGAAAATGTCGAGGTCGCCGTCCGCGTCGATATCGGAGAAGAAGGCGACGTAGCCGTTCTGATCCCACGTGCCCTCCACCCCGGCCTCCTTCGACAGATCCTTGAACGTCCCGTTGCGCTCGTTGTGGTAGAGGCGGTTCTTGTACATGCGGCCATGGACGAAGATGTCCGGCCATCCGTCGGCGTCGTAGTCGCCGACCGCGATCCCGATGGTCCGTCCCAGAGGACCCTCGAGGATCCCGGCGGCCTCCGTCACGTCCTTGAAGGTCCCGTCGCCGTTGCTGAAGAAGAGGCGGTTGACCGATCCGTCTGCGGTCACCCCTTGCGTGACGAGAAGATCAAGCCAGCCGTCCTTGTTGAAATCGGCCCACGCGACGTTGAAGGACGACCCGCGGGCGTCGGCCCCCGAGGAGCGGATCACGTCGGTGAAGGTGCCGTCGCCGTTGTTGCGCATGAGCGAGTTGGGCGCGGGTCCGTTCCAGCCGTTGCGCGCCACGTAGAAGTCCAGGTCGCCGTCGTTGTCGTAGTCGGCGAAGACCGCGCCGAAGCCGGACTCGAGCTTTCCCAGCCCGGCCTTGAGCGTGATGTCCGTGAAGGAGTCGCCGTTGTTGCGCCACATCGTGCAGAAGGTGTCGCAGCCGCAGGCCAGGAGGTCCTCCCGGCCGTCGCCGTCCACGTCGGCCCAGCCGCTGGGGCCCGCCCCCGCCCACTTGTCCACGCCCAGGGCGCCGGCTTTGTCGGTGAACCTCAGCAGCGGCGGGTTCGCCGGATCGACGGGCTCCTTGCGCAGCTCGAAGCGCAGCGAAGCCGGCAGGTTGGGCGGGTACCCTCCCAGGGCTTCGTATGCCGTTCTGAGGTCCCACAGGTACATGAGCCGTGGATGCGCCGCGTACGCCTTCTGGAACGACGCCGCGGCGCCCCGGTAGTCGCCCATCCGCCACCGGCAGTGTCCGATCTCTTGATGCGCCCTTCCCTCGGACTCCCGGCCGATCTTGTAGCGCGACAGGACATACTCGATCCGCTTCGCGGCCCCCTCGAAGTCGCCCATCTTCATGAGGGCCTCACCGATCAGGCCGTGCGCCATCCTGGCCGCGTCCGACTCGGGGGGCGCCTGATCCAGGATCGTCTCCAGGTTGCTGCGCGCGAGCTCCAGCGACCAGGCCGAATCCATCGAGACGCGGTTGGGATCGCCGGGGATGGTGAACCGCACCTCCCCCTCGGCCAGCCACTTGGCGAAGTCGAGCCGGATCTCGTATCGATCGGGGTTCTCGCGGAGCAAGCCCTCGTAGAGGGCGCGGGCGCGTTCGGGGCGGTAGGTGCCCGGTGGGTGCCTGTGGCGGTAGATGTCAGCAAGGAGGAGCCGCGCGTGCGCGTGCTTCGGGTCGAGCCGGACGGCGTGCTCGAGCCGTTCGGCGGCCTGATCCAGCCTCTGGCTGGCCTTCAGCGAACGCTCCAGGATGATGCGCCCCACCTGGAACTGCAGGTCGGCCACCTCGGGATCGATCTGGAGGCACGCCTTGAACTCCGCCAGCGCCCCTTCCAGGAGCCCCTGCCGGTAGAGCTCCAATCCCCTCTGGTAGTGCTCGCGGAACTCGACGCCGGAGGCCGCATCCAGGGGAAGCGGCTCCGGCGAGGCCGCGGAGCACCCCGCGAGGGCGAGCAGCGCGGCGAGGGCGATCGCCGGGCGCGGGGCGGCGGGCTTCATCCGGCGTCCCTGTCGATCCTCTCAACGCCGTCCATGTAGGGGCGAAGGGCCCCGGGGATCACGACGCTGCCGTCGCGCTGCTGGTGGTTTTCCAGAACCGCGATGAGCGTCCGGCCGACCGCGAGGCCCGAGCCGTTCAGTGTGTGCGCGTACTCGGTCTTCCCCTTGCCTTCGCGCTTGAAGCGGATCTGCGCCCGGCGCGACTGGAACGCCTCGCAGTTGCTGCACGAAGAGATCTCGCGGAACGCCCGCTCCGAGGGAATCCACACCTCGATGTCGTACGTCTTGGCGGCCGAGAACCCCATGTCGCCCGTGCAGAGCGTCACGGTGCGGTGATGCAGCCCGAGGAGCTCCAGAATACCCTCGGCGTTGCTCGTGAGGCGCTCCAGCTCCTCGTAGGAAGATTCGGGCTTGGCGAAGGCGACCAGCTCCACCTTGTTGAACTGGTGCTGGCGGATGAGCCCGCGCACGTCCTTGCCGTACGAGCCCGCCTCGCTGCGGAAGCACGGTGTCCAGGCGACGTAGCGCAGCGGCAGCGCCTTCTCGTCGAGCACCTCCCCCGCGTGCAGGTTCGTCACCGGCACCTCCGCGGTGGGGATGAGCCAGTAGTCGGTCCCCTCCACGGCGAACAGGTCGGACTTGAACTTCGGGAGCTGCCCCGTTCCGGTGAGCGCCCTGGAGTTGACGAGGAAGGGCGGGAGCACCTCGCGGTAGCCGTTCTGCCGCGTGTGCACGTCGAGCATGAGATTGATGAGCGCGCGCTCGAGCCGCGCCCCCAGGCCTGTCAGGACGGCGAAACGGGAGCCGGCGATCCGGGCCGCGCGCTCGAAGTCCAGGATCCCGAGCCCGGTGCCGATCTCCCAGTGCGGCCTCGGCTCGTAGTCGAAGCGCGGCGGCTCGCCCCACGTGCGCACCACCGCGTTGTCGGCCGCCTCGCGCCCCAGGGGGACCGACTCGTGCGGCAGATTCGGCAGCGTCAGCAGGAAGGCCGAGAGACGCTCGTCCACGGACTTGAGCTGATCGTCAAACTCGCGGATCCGGTCGCCCACCTGCCGCATCTCGGCGATGAGCGCGGAGGCGTCCTTCCCCTCGCGCTTCATCCGCGCGACCTCTTCGCTCGCCTGGTTGCGGCGCTGCTTGAGCGACTCCGCCTCCCTGAGGAGCCGGCGTCTCTCGGCGTCGACCTCCAGGAACATGTCGAGGTCGTACGCCCCCCCGCGGGAGGCCAGCCTCTCGCGCACGAACTCGAACTTCTCGCGGACGAAGGAGATTTCGAGCACCATCAACTCCGGCGATGCGCGGGCCGCGCGGGCGCTGGGGAAGCGTCACTCCCGGCCATCCGGGCGAGGCCCGCGGAGTCTAGGGCAGCCTTCCGGAGGGTGTCAAACACGGCTATAATTCCGCGATTCGCCGGCGCCGACGCGCCGGGCCTCCCCCACCAGTCCCGGAGCCCCTCTCATGCCGAGACGTTCGGACGCTCCCGCCATCCGCAAGGCCGTCTTCCCGGCGGCGGGGCTGGGCACCCGCTTCCTCCCCGCGACGAAGGCCCAGCCCAAGGAGATGCTCCCGCTCGTGGACAAGCCCGTCATCCAGTACGTCATCGAGGAGGCGGTGGAGTCGGGCATCACCGACATCATCATCGTCACGGGACGCGGGAAGAACGCCATCGAGGACCACTTCGACGTCTCCTTCGAGCTGGAACGGGTCCTCGCCGAGAGGGGCCAGACCGAGCAGCTGCGGCTGGTGCGCGACATCTCCGACATGATCCGCATCTCCTACGTGCGGCAGAAGGAGGCGCTGGGGCTGGGGCACGCGGTGCTCGTCGCCCGGAGCCTCGTGGGCGACGAGCCGTTCGCGGTCCTGCTGGGCGACGACATCATCGACGCGCCCGTCCCTTGCATGAAGCAGATGATCGAGGTCTATAACCGGCGGCGGTGCAGCCTCGTGGCGGTGGAGGAGGTCGATCCCGGGCGGACGAAGGACTACGGCGTGATCGCGGGCAAACCGGCCGGCCGTTCCCTGTACAGGATCACCGACCTCGTGGAGAAGCCCGCCCCCGAGGAAGCGCCGAGCAATCTCGCCATCATCGGCCGCTACATCCTCACGCCCGAGGTGTTCGACCACCTGGAAAGGGTGCAGCCCGACCGCAAGGGGGAAAGGCAGCTCACCGACGGCCTGCGATCCCTGCTCAAGACTCAGCCCATCTACGGCTACCGCTTCTCGGGGAAGCGGTACGACACCGGCAGCAAGCTGGGTTTCTTGAAGGCCACCGTCGAGTTCGCCCTCAAGCGCGAGGACCTGGGCGAACCCTTCCTGACCTACCTCCGCTCGCTCAATCTCGACGCGCACTGGCGCGGATCGCGTGAGGCGCCGCCCGCGACACGCGGGCCCGGCTCGGGAAAAGCCCGTGGCCGCAGGGGAGCGCGCCGCGAATGACCCGGGCGCGCGTCAGCATCTTCGGCATGGGCTACGTCGGCTGCGTGAACGCGGCCTGCCTGAGCGCGCGCGGCCACAAGGTCGTCGGGGTGGACGTCAACCCCGACAAGGTCGCCGAGATCCTGCGTGGCCGCTCCCCCATCGTCGAGCCCCATCTGACCGATCTCCTCCGGAGGGGCTTGAGGCGGGGGCGCCTCACGGCCACGACGGATCCCGACGCCGCCGTGGCCGCCTCGTCCATTTCCTTCGTCTGCGTGGGGACGCCCAGCGCCGCCAACGGCCGTCCCGGATTCGATCACATCCTGAAGGTGTGCCGCCAGATCGGCCGCGCCCTCTCCCGCAAGCGCGGCTACCACCTCGTCGCCATCCGGAGCACCTCGCTGCCGGGCACGGTCGAGAAGGCGGCGCGGATCATCGCGCGCGCCTCCGGGAAGAAGGAAGGTGCGGGCTTCGGAGTCTGCTCGCATCCCGAGTTCCTCAGGGAAGGCACGGCGGTGGCCGACTTCAACGCCCCTCCCTACACCATCGCCGGCGTCAGCCGCCCGCGCGACGCCTCCATCCTGCGCGCGCTGTACACGGGCGTCCGCGGCGAGTTCGTCGTCACGGACGTCGAGGTGGCCGAGATGATCAAGTACGCCAGCAACTCGTTCCACGCCGTCAAGGTCACCTTCGCGAACGAGATCGGGATGCTCTGCCGGACGGCCGGCATAGACAGCCACCGGGTGATGGAGATCTTCTGCCGCGACACGAAGCTGAATCTCTCGGCCGCCTACCTGAGGCCCGGCTTCGCCTTCGGTGGATCCTGCCTCCCCAAGGATCTCCGCGCTCTCGGCTTTCTGGCGCGCAGCCGCCACGTGGACGCGCCCCTGCTGGGTTCGGCCACGATCTCCAACGACGCCCAGATACGCGCCGTGGTGGAGCGCATCGCGCGCTTCGCCTCGAAGAAGGTGGGGGTGCTGGGCCTCTCGTTCAAGAGCGGGACGGACGATCTGAGGGAAAGCCCGATGGTGCGCGTGGTGGAGTGGTTGATCGGCAAGGGCTACCGGGTTCGGATCTACGATCCAAACGTGTCCCTTTCCCAACTCATCGGCGCGAACCGAGCCTTCATCGAGAGGGAGATCCCTCACATCGCCTCCCTCATGGCCGAGTCGCCCGAGGAGGTCATCGCCGCCTCGGACATCATCGTCGTCGGGAACAGGGACCCGTCCTACGTGAAGCCCCTGCACGCCGTAAGACGCCGGCAGGTCGTGCTCGACCTGGTGCGGCTCGTCCCCGAATGGGAGGGACTCGCCGGCCGCTATGAAGGGCTTTACTGGTAGGGGGGACGCCGGCGGGGTCGGGACAGGGGCATGTGCGGGATCGCAGGGATCGCGGGCTTTCGGGACGATGACCTCCTCTCGAGGATGAACCGTGTCATCGCCCACCGGGGCCCCGACGACGAGGGGTATTACCACGACGATCTCGCCTCCCTCGCGATGAGGCGGCTTTCCATCATCGATCTCAGCACCGGCAACCAGCCGATCACGAACGAAGACGGCTCGGTGGTCCTGGTCTTCAACGGCGAGATCTACAACTACCGCGAGCTGCGCCGGATCCTCCTCGAGAAGGGCCACACTCTCAAGACCCATTCCGACACGGAGACGATCGTCCACCTCTACGAGGACGAGGGGCCGGCGCTCCTGAAGCGGCTCAACGGGATGTTCGCCTTCGCTCTGTGGGATCGGAACCGGCGGCGGCTCTTGCTGGCGCGTGACCGGCTCGGCATCAAGCCGCTGGCCTACCGGTTCGAGTCGGGGAGGCTGTGGTTCGCCTCCGAGATCAAGTCGCTCCTGCAAGATGCCACCGCCTCCACCGAGATCTGCGGGGAGGCTCTCGACGACTACCTCACCTACATGTACGTCCCCGCCCCCCGCTCGATATTCCCTCAGGTGAGAAAGCTCCTGCCGGGATGGATGCTGACGTGGAGCCCCGGCGAGGGCGTGAAAGAGACGCAGTACTGGGACGTGCCGATGCGGAACGGCGTCCCTCCGCGGCGCCCCGAGGGGGAGGTGGTGGAGGATCTGCTCGGCAGGCTCTCGCGCTCGGTGGAAATGCAGATGGTGAGCGACGTCCCGGTGGGGGCCTACCTGTCGGGGGGGCTCGACAGCAGCCTCGTCGTGGCCCTCATGAGCCGGCACAGCCGGGGCCCCGTGAAGACCTTCTCCATCGGCTACGGCGACAGGGCCCGGAGGTTCAACGAGCTCGAGTACGCGCGCATCGTGGCGCGCGCCTTCTCCACCGACCATCACGAGCTGGTCGCGACGCCCGCGGTGGCCGATCTCCTGCCGCGCATCGCCTGGCACCTCGACGAGCCCTACGCAAACTCCTCCGCCATCCCGACCTATCTCATCTCGCAGGAGGCGCGCTCGAAGGTGAAGGTCATGCTTTCCGGCGCCGGGGGGGACGAGATCTTCGCCGGGTACCCTCGCAACATCGCCGTGAGGTGGGCCTCCCTGTACGAGCGCTTGCCCCGTGCGCTGCGGGCGGCGGCCTCGAAGGCGCTCGAGCGGATGCCCGAGTCCTCGGAGGGACGCCACCTGCCGAGACGCCTGAGGTTGTTCGCGCGCGGCTCCTTGCTGCCCCGGGCGGAGCGCTACGTCTCGTGGGTGTCCATCTTCGACCGGGCGGACAAGGGCCGACTCTATTCGGAGGCCTTCGGCGCCAGCGTCCGGCACTGCGACGCGGCCGCCGCCTTCGCCGCCTACCTCGAGCGGCGTTCGGCCGAGCCCTTCACCGACGCCATGCTCTATCTGGACATCAAGACCTGGCTGCCCTTCAACATCCTCGAGTACCAGGACAAGATGAGCATGATGGCCTCCCTGGAGGCGCGCGTGCCGCTGCTGGACCACGAGCTCGTCGAGTACGCCGCATGCCTGCCGTTCTCCCTCAAGGTCCGGCGGATGACGGGCAAGTACATCCTCAAAAAGGCGGCCGAACGGATCCTCCCGGCCGAGATCGTGCACCGCCGGAAGCAGGGCTTCATGGTCCCCATCGGGATCTGGGTGAGGGAGGATCTCAGGGAGATGATCGGCGACCTGCTGTCGGAGAGCACCGTCCGCCGCCGCGGCATCTTCAACCCGACGGGCGTGGCCCGCATCCTGAAGGAGCACCAGGAAGGGCGCCGGGACTTCAGCCACCACATCTGGGTCCTGCTGATGCTGGAAGTGTGGCAGCAGGTCTTCCGTGATCGCGGCGCCCGCCTCCCACCGGCGGGAGGCCGGTGTTGAAGGTCCTGCAGGTCGGCAAGTACTACCCGCCCGTACGCGGAGGGATCGAGAACAACGTCCATCTCCTTTCGCGGGGGCTGGCTCAGCGCCACCAGGTCACGGCCCTGGTCTTCAACACCAGCCGGGAGACCCGGCGGGAGGTCCGGGAAGACGTCCAGGTCATCAGGGTCGGGACGTTCGGGAAGGTGCTCTCCACCGAGATCTCGCCTTCGTTCGTGCCCTGGATGCGCCGCCTGCCCGCCGATCTCGTCCACCTGCACACGCCGAACCCCCTGGGAGAGCTGGGCGCGGTGCTGTCGCATCGCCGCAGCGCGCTGGTCGTTACCCACCACAGCGACGTCGTCCGCCAGAGGATGCTGAAGTTCCTGTACGGGCCGGTGCGCGACGCCGTCCTGCGCCGCGCCGATCGGATCATCGTTTACACGGCCAGGTACATGGAGAGTTCCGAGACGCTCGCGCCCTTCAAGAGCAAGTGCGCGATCATCCCTCACGGACTGGACCTGCGCGAGTTCGAGCCCACGCCGGGGGTGGAAGCCCGCGCCGCAGAGATCCGCCGCTTGCACGGCGACCGGATCATCCTCTTCGTGGGAAGGCTGGTGTACTACAAGGGTGTGGAGATCCTGATGCAGGCGCTCCGGGACCTGGACGCCGCGCTTCTCGTGGTGGGCGATGGACCGATGCGGGCGCGGTTCGAGAACCAGGCGCGTGAGGCGGGCGTGGCCCATCGCGCGTTCTTCCTGGGCGAACTGCCTCACGCGGAGAAAGTCGCGATGTACCGGGCGTGCGCCGTCTTCACGCTGCCGGCCACGCACCGCAGCGAGGCCTTCGGGCAGGTGCAGGTGGAGGCGCAGGCCTGCGGCCGGCCCGTCGTTTCCACCGACATCGACTCCGGCGTCCCGTTCGTGAACGAGCACGGCGTCACCGGTCTCGTCGTGCCGCCTGCAGATCCGGAGGCTCTCCGCGCGGCGCTGGCAAGGCTGCTGCAGGACCGCGGGCTCGGCGACAGGATGGGCGAGGGGGGACGGCGCCGTGCCGAGCGTGAATTCAGCATGGAGACGATGCTCTCCCGGACGCTCGCCCTCTACGACGAGATCGCGCACGAGCGGGGGCTTCCCGCCGGGCGCGGCGA
>CAYNUH010000098.1:0-10037 GCA_964400605.1 uncultured Acidobacteriota bacterium
CGTCAGTCCCGGTGTACGCTGACCTCTCCCATGGACGTGCTCAGATCCAGATCGAGCGACGGCGCGTTCGGATCCTCGGTCTGCGGCTCCTTGAGGGCCCCGGTGTGCGCGTCACCCAGAAACACGCGGGTACCGGAGGAGCTGACGCGCACCTCCCGGGGGACCCTGATCTTGATCTCGCCCATGGACATCCGGATCCGGGCCTTGGAGTGCGCCGCCGCGGGCCACTCTCCACGGAAGTCCACCGAGAGTTCGCCCATGGAACCCTCCACGAACACCTCTTTGGGGTGAGCGTTCCCGAGCCCCTCCACCGTCATCTCGCCCATCGAGAACTTCACCGAAGCGCGCGCCAGGTCGCCCGCGAGGGGGCGCTCGAAGGTGATCTCCTGATCCCCCATCCCCAGACGGGCGTCCAGCTCGGTGAGAGTAAGCCCTCCAAGCTCCACGCGCGACTCGCACTTGCTCAGCCGCAGCGACAGCGCGGTGGGCACGCCCTCGGGGATCGTCACGGTCAACTTCGTGGCGCCTTCCGTGTTGAAGCGGCCGCTGAGGAGGCGCATGAGGAAGGATCGTTTCGACCGGAAGCGGATCGTGACCTCCCGGCCCAGATCGCCTCCTTCCTCGACGTTCTGGGTCAGCTCGTGGTCGCGCGGATCGAAGAGCCCTTCCACCTTGATGTCGGATCCTGGCGGACCGGGCACGACGATGAACCTCCCCTCCTGAAGGTCGAGCGTGAGCCGGATGGGCGCGGCCGACGGGGTCGCGGAGGCGGCGGGGGACAGCTCGGGGAGATCCGTGCCGGCAACGGGGGGAGGCTTGCTCGGCGCTCCGCCGGTGGGCGCGGATCCTTCCCCACCGGGAGAGGGTGCGCGCGGCGCCTCGGTGGAGGGCGTGCCCGCTCTTCCCGCGCCCGGCGCGGCGGCGCCGGAAGGCGGCGCTCCGACCGGGACGGAGAGCGAGGTCGCCTCGGGGGTGGGTGGGCCCTCATCCTTGTAGGTCCGGCGCGCGACCACCATGACCAGCGCGATCACCAGGGCGAGGGCTATGGGAACGCCGAGGCATCCGATCCCCAGGACCAGCGCCGCTTTCCTGCAACCCGGTGACGCCATGCTCACCCCCCTCGGACGGTCGTCCCCCACCGCGCCACGTCGGCCTTGAATACGCCTCGCGCCGGCGTCAGGTTCCCATCGGCGGCATGGGGGAGTCCGCGTCCGGCCTCCCCCACACGTGCGTCGATGCGTACGGTCCTTGTCCGGGCGCGCCGTGCTGGACTATCTCCCGCCGCGGGCAGCGAGCGCCACGCCCGGTCGTTGTAACATGACGGCGCCGGGCGCGCGGCATCAGCCTCTGCGGCCCGCGGGGGCCCTGTCATGCTAGATCAGACGCATCGGGCTGTGGACGAGTGTCTCGCTCCGGCTGGAAAGTCGTGAGTCCGGCCGCGAGGGATTGGGATCCCGGCCCCTCGCTGCGGAAGCATCTCTTGTCCCTCGCCGGCGAACGGTCGCCGCTCGGATCCCCGGACAGCCTGAGGCGGGCCGAAGCCTACGTCGAGGCGTCCCTCCGGGAGGCGGGGCTCGACACGTTCCGCGAGCCGATAGCCTCCTCGGGAAACGCTTGGCACAACGTCGTGGCCGACTGGAAAGGCGATTCCCGATCGCCGCTCTTCGTCATCGGGGCGCACGTCGACACGGTGGAGGGCACCCCCGGGGCCGACGACAACGCGAGCGGCGTCGCGGCGCTTCTGTCTCTGGCGGAGTGGCTCGGCGAGGGCGGCAAGCCGGCGGGAGGGACACCCCTGCGGCTGGCGGCCTTCAACCTCGAGGAGTGGGGGATGGTGGGGAGTTCGGAGCACGCCGAGGCGCTGCGCGCCGGCGGGCGCGACGTCTCGGGGATGGTCGCGCTCGAGATGATCGGCTACGCCGACGCTTCCCCGCGGTCCCAGAGGTATCCCCCCGGCATGGCCTTCGGCCGGCGCCGGACGGGCGATTTCATCTCCGTGGTGGGCAACACCGCTTCGCGATCGCTCGTGCAGAGGGTGGCCTCGGCCCTGCGGCTGGACGGCGCCCTGCCTGTGGAGACGGCGGTGCTGCCGGGAGCGGCTGCGATGCTGATCGGCGCCTCGCTGTCCGACCACTCGTCTTTCTGGCGGTGCGGCTTCCGCGCCGTGATGGTCGGCGACACGGCCTTCTACCGAAACCCCCACTACCACCGGTCGTCCGACACGGTGGAGACGCTCTCGCTGCCTTTCCTCGGGAAGGTCACGCAGGGACTGGCTGTTCTCGTCGAGTCGCTGCTCTGATGAGGCTCCCGCTCCTCTCCACCGCCGGCGGACCCTTCCTCACGCGGGCCACGGCGGGTCGGGAGGACGGCCTCACGCGCGGGGGGGAGCGAAGCGACCGGTCAGCAACGCGAGCCTCCGGAGCCGCTCCGCCAGGTCGGGGCGGAACTGATCGGCGCGCGCCCGCCACGCCCAGTTCCCCGTGGCCTCCCCGGGGGTGTTCATGCGCGCCTCGCTCCCGAGGCCGAAGACGTCCTGGATCGGGACGATGGCCAGGTCCGCGACGGACGTGTAGGCGGCGCGGATCAGGTCCCACTCGATGACCTCACCGCTGCCTCCCAGGTAGTCCAGGACCCGCTGCCGTTCCTCGCCGCCCAGACCTGCAAACCACCCCCGGGTGGTGTCCGTGTCGTGGGTCCCCGTGTAGACCACCGCGTGCGGGACGTGCCGGTGGGGTAGATGCTCACTCTCGAGGTGCCCGAGCCCGAACTGGAGGATCTTCATCCCGGGATAGCCGAGCGCATCGCGGAGCGCCCTGACGTCGTCGGTGATGTGGCCCAGGTCCTCCGCCACGATGGGGAGGTCGCCAAGCGCCGCGCGGATGGCCCCGAAGAGGCTCGCGCCGGGCCCGTCCACCCAGTGTCCGTGGACCGCCGTCCGCTCCGAGGCCGAGACCTCCCAGAACGCCGCGAAGCCCCGGAAATGATCGAGCCTCACGATGTCGGCGAGACGGAAGTTCGCCCTCATCCGCGCGATCCACCAGGCGTACTCCTCGGCCGCCATGCGGTCCCAGCGGTAGAGAGGATTCCCCCAGAGCTGGCCCGTGGCGCTGAAGAGGTCGGGAGGGACGCCCGCGACGGCGAGCGGCCGGCCCTCCGCGTCGAGGCAGAAGAGGCGGGCGTTTGCCCAGACGTCGGCGCTGTCCAGCGCGACGTAGATGGGGATGTCACCCAGCACGCGGATGCCGCGGCCGTTGGCGAGCCGTTTCACCCGCTCCCACTGCCGGAAGAAGAGGAACTGAACGTACCGGGCGAAGGCCGTCTCCTCGGAAAGATCCCGGCGCGCCGCCGCGAGGGCGCCCGGCTCCCGCATCCTCGTATCACGGTCCCATTCCAGCCACGACTTCCCGCCGAACCGCCGCTTGAGCGCCGAGAAGAGCTCCCAGTCGCCGAGCCACGAGGAGACGGCCGGGTCGGCGCCGAACGCCTCCAGATCCCGGCGGGCCTCCGGAGCCGCCTGGCGCCGGAAGAGCTCCCAGGACTCGCGGAGGATCCTCTCCTTCCACGAGATCACGCCGCCGAAGTCTACGCGGCCGGCGCGGAACGGCGGCGTTCCTTCGAGCGCGGAGGCGGGGAGGAACCCTTCCTCCACCAGCCTCTCGGGAGAGATGAGGAGAGGGTTGCCCGCGAAGGCGGACTGTCCGGTGTAGGGCGCGTTGTTGGGGCCCGTCGGCCCGAGCGGCAACACCTGCCAGACCGTCTGTCCGCTGCGCTCCGCCCAGTCGATGAAGGCGGAGGCCCGGTGCCCGAGGTCGCCGATCCCGAACGGACCCGGAAGGGCGGTGGGATGGAGGACGATTCCGGCTCCGCGCGGGGTTGAAGCGGTGCTGGGAGCAGGCATTCGCGTTCCTTCGAGGCTGTCGATCGTGGATCTCGAACGGCGACGTGGGGGCGCGTCAGGACCCGGATCCTACCACGCACCGCTGCGGGGAGGCGGTCGGCCGGCGCTCGCGGGATTCCGGGGTTGTGCGGGAACTCGATGGCTTGGCGGACTTTGTTACGGAGCCCCTCTTGTTAGGCTATCCTTGGAGGTTCGGGCGCGCCGCCGGGATCGTCCAGCGGCGCCGGCCGGCCGCCGGATCCCAACAGGCCGACTCCCACCCCGGAGATCCCCTGAGAGATGGTCCATTCCCAGCAGCTCGCCGAGAAGGCCCCCATTGACGCGCACATCCTGCTCACGCTCTACGGGAAGATGCTCCGGCTCTACTACGTCGAGGAGGCCGTCCGGCGGTTCGTCCGCCAGAACAAGTGCTCCTTCCACGCCTCCTCCCGGGGTCACGAGAAGCTCCAGATCGCCTGCGCCATGGTGCTCAAGCCGGGCAAGGACTGGTTCTTCCCTTACTACCGCGAGAAGGCACTGATGGTGGGCCTGGGCGCGCCCCTCAAGGACATCTTCCTTCACATGCTCTCGCGGCACGGCGATCCGAGCGGCGAGGGGCGCAACATGGCGGAGCACTTCTCGTCGAAGGAGCTGCGCGTCGTGTCGCCGACCGCCTGCACGGGGACCCAGTTCCTGGCCGCCGTGGGCATGGCCAAGGCCATCAAGTACGACGGCCGCGACGAGATCGTGTACGTCTCCTCCGGCGAGGGGGCGACCTCCGAGGGCGAGTTCTTCGAGTCGCTCAACCAGGCCCAGAGGGAGCGCCTCCCGGTCCTGTTCGTCATCCAGAACAACGGCTACGCCATCAGCGTTCCGCAGTCGCAGCAGACCTCCTCGGAGATCCACCTCATCGCGCGAGGCTTCGGCATGGAGGCCTTCCGCGTGGACGGCACGCGCTTCACCGACATGTACCGGACGCTGCAGCCGAAGATCGCCGAGATGCGGAAGGGGTCGGGGCCGATGTTGGTGGAGGGGATGGTGGTGAGGCTGGAGTCGCACTCGTCCTCGGACGACCAGACGAAGTACCGCAGCGAGGACCAGATGGAGGAGGTACGCCACCACGACCCGCTCCGGCACACGGAGCTGCGGCTCCTCGCGATGAAGCTCCTCACCGAGGAACGGGCGGCGGAGATACGGAAGGAGGCCGAGCGCGAAGTCAGCGAGGCCGCCACCGAGGCGGATGCGGCGCCTCCCCCGGACGCCGATCGGGTGATGGTGCACATCTACAGCCCGTTGAGGCCGGCCATTCCCGACCGCAGGCCGCAACCCATCGGCGAATCGCCTGTCACGATGGTGGACGCCATCAATCACGGGCTTCGGGAGGAGATGGAGCGCAACGAGAAGATCGTCATCTGGGGCGAGGACGTCCAGGACCCCAAGGGCGGCGTCTTCGGCGTCACCCGCCATCTCACCGAGAGGTTCGGCCAGCAAAGGGTCTTCAACTCGCCGCTGGCGGAGGCCAGCATCGTGGGCGTGGCGCAGGGGATGGCCATCGGCGGCTACAAGCCGGTGGTGGAGATCCAGTTCGGGGACTACTCGTGGCCCGGCTTCATGCAGATGCGCAACGAGATCCCGACGCTGCGCTGGCGCAGCGCCGGCGTGTGGTCCTGCCCCCTCGTGGTGCGCATCGCGGTGGGGGGCTACATCCGGGGCGGCCCGTTTCACTCGCAGTGCGTGGAGGCGCTGTACGCCCACACGCCGGGCTGGCTCATCGCGTTTCCCTCCAACGCCGCGGACGCGAAGGGGCTCATCAAGACCGCCTGCCGGCTCGACGATCCGGTGCTCTTCCTGGAGCACAAGGGGCTGTACCGGCAGGTGTACAGCAAGGCCCCGGAGCCCGATCCCGACTACCTGGTGCCCTTCGGACGCGCGCGCGTCGAGTCCGAGGGGACGGACCTGACCGTCATCACCTGGGGCCGTACGGTCCACATGGTGACCCAGGTGCTCTCCCGGATGGGCGCCGGCGCCCCTTCGGCGGAGGTGATCGATCTCAGGACCATCGTCCCCCTGGACGAGGAGACGGTCCTGGAGTCGGTGAGGAAGACGGGAAAGGCCCTCATCGTCCACGAGGACGCGGTCTTCATGGGGTTCGGCGCCGAGCTGGCCGCGCTCATCGCCGACGGCGCCTTCGAGCACCTGGACGCTCCCGTGAGAAGGGTGGGTGCCCTGGATTCCTTCGTGCCCTTCGCGCCGAATCTTGAATCGGCCGTCCTCCCCTCCTTGGAAGGGATCGAAGCGGCCATCCGCGATCTGGCGGCCTATTAAAGGTGGCACAAATACGTCCGAGCGGCCGCGTGCAGACGACGGCAGAGAGCGCCGCGTCTGACGCGAGGCGGGCCCCCGGAGGTCCATCGAAGGGAGGCTCTGTAGTGGCCCGTGGCGGCGCTCCCCGGAGGGTGATCCGCAGCGGCGGATCTGTCATAATCCCGCATCGCAACACCCTTCACGAACGCTTCACCCGGTCCCTGATGGGCTCCGGGTGTGCCTAACGAGACCACTGAACGAGGTCCTTGAATGGCGACTGAGACCCTAGAAGCCTCCGCCCCCGCGAAGGTGCGGAGCGTCGAGCGAGTCGTGGTGCGCCTCGCGGGAGACTCGGGCGACGGTATCCAGCTCACCGGCAACCAGTTCACGACCACCGCCGCCGTGGCCGGCAACGACCTGGCGACGCTGCCTGACTTTCCGGCCGAGATCCGTGCGCCGGCTGGAACGCTCCCCGGCGTGAGCGGTTTCCAGATGTCGTTCTCGTCGTTCGACATCCACACGGCCGGAGACGCGGCCGACGTGCTGGTGGCCTTCAACCCGGCGGCGCTGAAGACCAACATCGCCGATCTGAGACGGGACGGAATGCTCATCTGCAACCAGGACGCGTTCACGGCGAAGAACCTGGAGAAGGCGGGGTACAAGACCAACCCGCTGGAGGACGGCTCGCTGGATGGGTACCGCACCTTCGTCATCCCCATGACGGATCTGACGCGCAAGGCGCTGCGCGAGTTCAAAATGTCCACGCGGGACGTGGATCGCTGCAAGAACTTCTTCGTGCTCGGATTGCTGTATCACCTGTACCAGAGGCCCGAGGACGTGACGATCCGCTGGATCGACAAGCACCTCAAGGGCAAGCCCGAGATCGCCGAGGCGAACCGCATCGCACTCAAGGCGGGCCGCGCCTACGGCGAGGCCACGGAGGCCTTCCAGAGCACCTACAAGGTCGAGCCGGCGCCCTTCCCTCCGGGGGTCTACCGCAACGTGATGGGCAACTCGGCGCTCGCTTTGGGTCTGGTGGCGGCCTCCATCCGATCGGGGCGGCCGCTCTTCTTCGCAGGCTATCCCATCACCCCCGCCAGCACCGTCCTCCACGAGCTGGCGCGCTACAAGGAGTACGGCGTCGTCACGCTGCAGGCCGAAGATGAGATCGCGGCCGCGACGGCCTGCCTCGGGGCCGCCTTCGGGGGCGCGCTCGCCGTGACCTCGACGTCCGGGCCCGGGCTGTCGCTGAAGGCCGAAGCGCTGGGCCTCGGCGTGATGGTCGAGCTGCCCTTGATCCTGTGCGACATCCAGCGCGCGGGGCCGAGCACGGGGATGCCCACCAAGGTGGAGCAGACCGATCTCATGCAAGCGATGTGGGGGCGCCACGGCGAGGCGCCTCTGCCCATCGTGGCGGCATCGTCGCCCGGCGACTGCTTCGAGACGGCGCTGGAGGCGGCCCGGATCGCCCTCAAGTACATGGTCCCGGTCATCCTCCTCTCGGACGGCTACCTCGCCAACGCCACCGAGCCCTGGAAGTTGCCCGGCGAGGGCGACATCCCCGAGATCCCGGTGCGCCTCACCACCGAGCCGGGCAACGGGAAGTTCCTTCCCTACCAGAGGGACCCGAGGACGCTGGCGCGTCCGTGGGCTGTCCCCGGCCACGCCGGGCTCGAACACCGGATCGGCGGCCTCGAGAAGGAAGACGTCACGGGAGACGTCTGCTACGACCCCGACAACCACGAGAAGATGACGAACCTTCGCCAGGCGAAGATCCAGGGCATCGCGAACGACATCCCGCGGGTGGAGGTGGACGGAGCGGCAAGCGGCCGGCTGCTCATCCTCGGGTGGGGAAGCACTCGAGGCCCCATCGCGGGCGCCGTGCGCCGCAAGCGCGCCGAGGGCAAAATGGTCTCCTGGGTCCACCTGCGCCACCTGAACCCGTTCCCCGCCAACCTCGGCGAGGTGCTGCGCCGGTTCGAGCGCGTCCTGATCCCCGAGATGAACATGGGACAGCTCGAGAAGATCATCCGCATGCAGTTCCTCATCGAACCCGTCGGTCTCCACAAGGTCCAGGGCAAGCCTTTCCGCAACGCCGAGATAGCGGAACGAATCGACGATCTGCTGGAGGTATGACCGTGTCCACCGCCGCCATCGAGCCACGGAAGGACGGCCCGCCGGCGCCCCTGAAGGCCGATGACTTTCGCTCTGACCAGGAGGTCCGCTGGTGCCCGGGCTGCGGCGACTACGCCATCCTGAACGCCGTCGCCGCGGTCTTCCCGAAGCTCGGATTGAGGAAGGAAGACTTCGTCGTGATCAGCGGCATCGGCTGCTCGAGCCGCTTCCCGTACTACATGGACACGTTCGGGTTCCACGGCATCCACGGGCGCGCCCCCGCCATCGCCACGGGGCTGAAGGCGTCGCGCCCCGACCTGCACGTGTGGGTGGTCACGGGCGACGGCGACGGCCTCTCCATCGGCGGCAACCACCTCATCCACGCCATGCGCCGCAACGCCGACATCAAGATCCTGCTCTTCAACAACCGGATCTACGGCCTCACCAAGGGGCAGGCCTCGCCCACGTCGGAGGTCGGCAAGAAGACGGTCAGCAGCCCCCTGGGGACAGTCGAGCGTCCCTTCAATCCCATCGCCGTGGCGCTGGCCGCGGAGGCCACCTTCGTCGCCCGTAGCGTGGACGTCTACAAGGACCACCTGCAGGAGGTCCTCATCCGCGCCGCGAAGCACCGAGGCTCCGCGTTCGTGGAGATCTACCAGAACTGCAACATCTTCAACGACGGCGCCTTCTCTGGCATCACCGAGCGCGAGGTGCGGGAGACAAACAACATCACCCTCAGGCACGGCCAGCCGCTCGTCTTCGGCGCCAAGAACGCGCGCAAGGGGCTGAGGAGGCGCGAGGGCGGCGGACGGTTGGAGGTGGTGGGGCTCGAAGGTGGCGTGGACGAATCGGCCCTTCTGAAGCACGACGAGACGGCCCAGGATCCTGGCCTCGCGTACGCCCTCAGCCACCTCGAGCCTCCCGAGTTCCCGGCCCCCATCGGCGTCTTCCGCTGCACCGAGGCGGCCACCCTCGAAGATGGTATCTGGGATCAAATCAGCGCGGCCAGGAAGGCCAGGCCGCAGGCCGATCTCGCGTCGCTCCTCAGGCGAGGAGACGTCTGGGAGATCCAGACGGACGGGAAGATCCGGGAGATCAGCGGCTAGCCTGCCTCCGGCTCTAGCGGCCGGGGGCCGGGTGCACACGGACGCGGCGGCCGTCGTAATCGTAGCGGGGCACGGAAGGGTCCGCCGCGAGCGACCACGCGTCTATCCCACCCGCCAGGTTCTTCACGTCCTTGAACCCTCTCTTCTCGAGGAAGTCCGCCACGTTCGCGCTGCGGATCCCGTGGTGGCAGAAGACGACCGTGGGCGCCTTCGGGTTCAGCTCGTCCAGGCGGTAGGGGATCTCCCCCATGGGGATGCACACCGCGCCGCCGATCGACGCCGCCTGGACCTCCTCCGGCTGGCGCACGTCGAGGAGGACCGGCTTCTCACCACGGTCCAAGACCGCCTTCAGGTCCGCGGGCTTGATGGCGTCCATCGCCCCTCATTCTGACACCCCACGGTTCCCGCTGACAACATCAAACCTGACGCGACTCCCCCGGAGGGCGGTCGCCGGATTCCGGCGCCCCCGCCTTCCCGGAAGGCGTTGCCTGTTTCGCGCCGCCGGTCCTCGCTCATCGTCCTCCCGCGGGCCCGAGGACGCGGATGAGCGCGAGGCTCGCGAGCGACGTGGTGAGGGCCGTGGCCAGTCCGACATAGAAGGGCCTCAGGCCGATGCGGCGCAGGGATGCCATGCG
>CAYNUH010000099.1:0-9698 GCA_964400605.1 uncultured Acidobacteriota bacterium
GCCAGGTGATGCAGCGCTACTACGGCTGGTACGCCAGCCGGACCCGGGGCACGCGTCGACGCCGGGTGCCGGAACCGTCAGGGGCCGAGGCGTCCGGGGTCATCGTCGACCCGGTCGATGGGTCCCTCCGCGCGGCCCGGTCCCGTTGGGCGGCACTGCTCCGCCGAATTTTCGAGGTCGACCCGCTCACCTGCCCCCGGTGCCTGGGACCGATGCGGATCCTCACCGTGATCGCCGATCCCGCCGTGATCACCCGGATCCTCGCCCACCGAGCCCGGGTGTCCAGGAGATGGTGGCCCGCCGGCCCCCGCCGGCCTGGCCGGCATGCGCGCGGACCGCACCGGCCCCGGGCAACATCGACCTCCCGCGTGGGGACGCGAGTGGACGCCCCGCGCAGCGTTCCCGTACCTTCGGGGGGAGAAAGGAAATTCCTATTCCTAAGGCGCGAGAGCTTTCTCCGTTCCCGGGGGATGCGACCTCCGCGGCCACGGCGATCAACGACCTGGGCCAGGTGGTCGGCATTTCGGGAGATTGCGACCAGGCGGTGGGCCGCTTCAGCGCCCGTCGCGCGGTACTATGGGACAAGAACGGCCATGTGACCAGGCTCCCCAATCTGGGAGGGATCAGCTGGCATACGCCCATGGATATCAACGACCAGGGTGACGTCGTAGGGTTCTCCAATCCCGCCGAGCCCGGCGACGAAGTGGGCGACTTCATCGCGCGTGGCTTTCTCTGGATCAAGGGCTCGCCCACGGCCACGGACCTCAAGGCGCTACCCGGAGACTTTTTCAGCCAGGCATTCGCCATCAATTCGCATGGTCAAGTGGTAGGCGTGTCCTTCGGCGGTCTCAACGGGGCCCATGCCTTCCTCTATGAAAACGGGGTCTTGACGGACCTCAACGACATCCTGGGGACCGGCAATGGCGACGTATTCCTGTCCGCTCAGGACATCAACGATGCCGGGCAGATCACGGGGAGGGTACGCGACTTCGCCAGCGGTCAGATACTCGCATTCGTGGCGACTCCGATCTCACCGGCTCCGTAGCTGTCCGCCGAGCCGGAAACGTAAGTACGGTTGGACGTGAGCGAGTCGGCTGCGACGGAGCTGGGCCGCCATGCATCACAGGCTTAACCTGGATCATCGTCCCGTTTGCTGGCTTGCTCCGCTAGAGGAGATCCTCCATGAGAGTCGCTCGCATCGCTGGTTTTCTTGTAGCCGGTTTGCTGGGGCACGAGGCGCTGGCCCAGAACCCCGGCTCGGCCGAGGACGTGCCACCGGCAAGCCCGGCCCTCCGTCCCTCCCCGTGGCCCGCCGGGCGCCTGGGCGTCATGGCGGGCATGATGTACAGGAGGGGCGACGCCTACAGCGCGCATTTGAGTGGCCTGTATTACCTGACACCGGAAAACCGTCCGCTCTCCTTCCGGGTCCAGGGGTATGTCGCATGGTCCCCTTTTCAAAGGGTCATCTCGAGAGCTCCCAACTCGTGGACGCTCGTAAACTCGGGCTCATCGACGCAGGTAGGCGGCGGAATCGCCGCGATTCTTCATGCCCGGCCGAAGAGTCGGGTCAGTCCCTACCTCATTGCCGGCTACGGGAGATCACAGCGGTGGCAGGATGGAACGCACCAGGAGTTCGACGCCGCGGAACAGGCGATCGAGCCGCCCACCCCGTGGGTCCATTCCTACAGTTGGGGAGAGTTTGGCGTGGGTGTGGGAATTCGGGCCCGAGTGGGCAGCCAGGTGGTTCGTGTCGAAGTGACGAGTACCAACAACCGCCTGGCGCTCGCCCTGGGGATGAGTCTACCGTTCTGAACCGGGGACGGCACCGGGGGTGAGCGCAAGCGAGCCCCCGGTCTCGCTGCGGTCGATTGCTTCGACCAAGATGCGGAAGTATTATCGGGCGCCGCGCTTCCGCGGAGGAAGGCGAGAACCGTGCAGCGTGCCCGACGCGTCGACCCGCCCCGCACTTCGCTCGCCCTCGCCCTGGCCTGCACGTCGGGCCTCGCGCTGGCGGCCTGTCACCCACTCCCCAAGACGATCCCTTCTGTCCCGCTGCAGCTGCCCAACGCGTCCCTGATCTGGCGCGACGTGAATCCGAGTCGGTCCAACACCCACGGGACCTCGCCCAACGCGGCGAGCGGCGGCCGGGTCAATGGACTCGCCTCATCCACCGACAAGTCGGTCATGTTCGCCGCGACCGAGTGGGGCGGGCTCTATCGCAGCACCACCGCCGGTCGGACCTGGGACCACCTGCCGGGCCACCTGCCGATGGCCGCCTGGCAAGTGGCCGTCGATCCGTCAAATCCCCGCAAAGTGTACGCGACTTCGTTCTACGACGGCCGCGTGGTCAGCCTCGCCGGCATCAACGTGAGCGCCGACGGCGGCAATACCTGGGTCCATCCGCCGAGCGCCGCGCCACCGCCCGGCTTCTGCGCCGATTCCAGCCGCGCCCAGAATCCCTCGGCGTTCGGCATCGCCATCGACCGCGCCCGGCCCAGCCGCGTGCTGGTCGGTACCAACTGCGGCCTCATGGCCAGCACCGACGCGGGCGCGACCTGGCGCCACATCTATCCGGAGAAGCCCGGCTGGGCCGTGGATGTCTGGAGTATCGTGATTCACGGCCCCGGCGTCATCGACATCTGCGGCGAGCTGGGCCACAGCCGCTCCACCGACGGCGGTAAGACCTGGAGCCCGAGCCCAGAGGCCAGGCTCGCACCCGGCCGGTGCTCGATCACGGCGTCACCCCGGGCCCCCGATCACCTCATCGCGACGCTCGCGGACACCATCTATCAGTCGCTCGACGGCGGGCGACAGTGGCAGCCGCTCGACCGCCTCATCAGGAGCCCCGACTCCGAACCCGGCCGCATCGCATCGATCGCCGTGAATGATCGCTCGGGCCCGAACTTCGACGTCTGGTACGGCTACGGCAATCTGTTTCGCGGCATCTGCACCCCGTCGATCTGCCCCTACGGCTCGCTTCCCGGCGACACGCTCTACGCGTGGACCGAGCTGGGAACCAGCGCGGGGGCCCACCTCGACGTCGGCGTGGTGCTCTTCGACCCCGCGATCGCGGTGGACGCCTGCCCGCTGCTTCTCTCCAACGACGGGGGCATCGAGATCAATGCGATCGGGACCAGTCCCGCCTGCCATGCGCCCCGGTGGGTCCAGCCGGATACGACGCCGCACGCCCTCTGGTTGCTCGGCATGCAGCTGACCTCGATCATCGCCCACGACTCCACCGTCCACGACAGCGCGGGCCGGATGGGCGCGGTCCCGACCACCTGGGGGAACCTGTATCACCGGCTCTTTTTCGGCACCCAGGACAACGGCGCCTTCCAAACCAACCGGGCCAACGGCGACACCCTGTGGTGGGACAACACCGACCCCGCCGACGCGGCCGACGTCGTGGGCGGCGCGCGGATCACCATCAACAGTGTCTGCTGCTATCCCGAGAAACGCCTGTTCGTGCGCCGGATCGGGGTCGCCGCGATCATGTTCGACACGACCGCCCGCAAGCTCGCCCTGCCGCCCGGCACCAACGCACTCTACAGCACCGGGGTGATCGCCCAGATCGCCGCCGACCACTTCGCGGTGCTGACGAATCATGGCCTGTTCGTCTCGCACAACATCAATGTGGATTCGACCTGGACTCAACTCGGGTGGCCCTCTGCCCTCCCCAAGCCGGACTCCGCGACGCTGGCGTCGCTGCAGGTTGGCCTCGGCCTCGAGGGCCCCGAGTTCTTCGTGCGTATCGATGCCACAAACGCGCCATCGCAGCTCTGGCGGCTCGACGGGGTCCAGCTGCACGACATCGAGCCGCCCGAGCACATGGCCCTGGACCTGGAACGCTGGCGTCGCGTCAGCCCGCCGAACGACAGCGGCGGATTCGGGGTCGTGACGGTGGACCGGGCGGACGCCAGCCGGATCTTCGCGTCGTACGAGAAGCCGGGACGCGACCCGCGGATGATGCACTCCACCGACGGCGGCCTCACCTGGAAGTTCCTCCCCGGCCTGGACGCCTGCATGACCCGCCGCGGGCTGTTCCGCTACCGCAATGTGCGCGGGCCCACCGGTATCGGCGCGACCGAGAACGGATTCCTGGGGTATGCGCAGCCCACCTTGGTGGCCTACGGAGCGCCGGAGGACAGCGGCAGCGTGATGATTGCCGGGGCCGCTGATGCGGGGGTGTTCATGAGCTTCGATCGTGGCGAACGATGGGTTGCGGTGAGCGATCCGCTGACCCCGCAGCAGAGCGGCCTGCCGCACATCCCGCGTCCCCGCTTCGCGCGCGCGGTGCGGGGGCCGGTGCTGTCCATGGCGTACATCGGGACGCAGGGCCGTGGCGTCTGGTCCCTGCGCTACGCGACCGCGCCGTCCGGCAACGTGAGGTTTCCACAATGTTGACGGACTGGGTTGCGGGGTGCGCCGCGAAGACGCACCTTCTACGGTCCTCCCGCTCCCGCCACCAGGCGCGAGCGACCTGACGGCCCAACCGCCGGCGCTGCCGGCAGGAGCCCGCATGGTACCGCCTTCCGTAGCGCCACCGCCCGTCGGCGACCTGCTCTCCGGAGAAATCGTAACCGAGCGCTGGAACACCCTCGATCCGAGTTCCCCCGGCATGCACGGCCGTCCCCGAAGCGGATTCGATCCCTCACCACCGCCGTGTCCCGTCTCGCCGGTTCCGTGCCCGAAGTCGCCGCAGCCCTGCCCGGTGTCGCCGGTTCCGTGCCCGAAATCGCCGGTGCCCTGCCCGGTGTCGCCGGTGCCCTGCCCGAGATCGCCCATGCCCTGCCCGCCGGACCGGAAATAGCGGTCCGCTCGGCTGCACCCGCGGCGACCTGCGCCGCCCGGAGCGCGCGCGTCGAATGAAGCCCGAGGAGGCGATCGCCTTCCTGCTCGATGGGCAGTTTCTCGACCCGCGCGATCTGGTGCAGGGCGAGGTTCGAGTCGAAGACCGTTCCGCGCGCCATCGCAGCGTCGCGGTGCACTGTACCACCCGCGCCGGCTTTTTTCTCAAGCAGGCGCCGGCCGGGGACGTGCTTGGCACGCTGGCAACCGAAGCGACCTTTTATCAGCTCGTGAACACCGGCAGCCGGCTCGGGGCGCTCCAGCCGTTCGTGCCGCGCCTGCTCGGCTATGACGCCGGCCGGCAACTCCTCGTGCTCGAGCTGGTTTCCAGCGCGTCCACGGCCCAGAGCGGCGGGAGCCGTGCCGATGGGCCGGCCGAGATCGGGCCGCAGCTTGGACACCTCCTCGCCCTGTGTCATTCGGCCGGCACGGACAACGATCCGGACACCCGGGCCGCCTTCAGCGACATGCTGCCCTGGGCCTTTCACGTCGCCCTCCCGTCACCGAGTCTCTTCCGCGACGTCGGACCGATGCAGTTGGAGGTCATCCGGCTGGTTCAGCGGCATCGCGATATCGTGGACCGGTTTCGCGAGCTGCGACGCACCTGGCAGTGGAGCTCGTTCATTCACGGCGACGTGCGCTGGACCAACGTGCTTGTTGAGGAGCCGGCCGCGATCCGGCTGGTCGACTGGGAAGCGGCGGGGTTGGGCGATCCCGCCTGGGACCTGGCCAGCGCGTTCGAAGCCTGGCTCGCCCGCGGGCTGGAGACGCTGGTGCTCGACGCCGGGGACGGCCCCGCCGAAGCCTCGGCGCGATTCGCGCAGGCGCTCCCGGCACTTCAGCAGCAGATGCGCGGCTTCTGGCAGGCCTACGTGCGCACCGCACAGCTCGAGGGCGAGCCGCAGCGGGTGCTGCTGGACCGGGCCACCGCGTACACCGGTGTCCGGCTCCTGCAGTCCGCGTACGAGTGGTCGAGCGGACGATCGAGATTCTCGCCCTTCATCCTGTTGACGGTGCAGTTGGCGGTGAACCTGCTGAGGCAAACACCGGACGCGCGCGCCGCGGTGGTCGGCATCGACACCGCATGACGACGCCCTCGACAGTGTCTCCGCTGCTTGCGGCGATGGCGCCGCTGGTGGAGTACATGCGTCAGCACCCGGAGCCACGGACACCGGTGTCGGAAGCGCAAGTCGTCGAGCTGATCTACCACACCTGTCACGGCCGCCAGGATTCGCTGCGCGCCGCCGGGCCGGCGCTCGGCGCTGACGCGGCGCTTGCCCGCGAGTTCGTCGCGCGGCTCTCGAACGCGAACAGCGGCATCGGTCCGGAACACGATCAGTGGACCGTGTGCGCGGTCGAGGACGACGGCCGGCTCGCGGTGGAGCTCGACGGGCTCATGCTCTGGGTGGATCCGCAACCCGGAGCGGCGCCGGGTGACCGGGTGCTGGTGAGATTCCCCAAGGAGTATCGCAACCTGTATCCGGGCCACTACGTCGCGATCGGCGACGTCGATCGCGGCGAGCTCCTCCATCCGCTGCGCCTGTACTGGAATGTCGGCGCGGATGGCGCCGAGACACTGGTCCGCTGCGTGGCGGCTGCGTTCAACCGGTCGAAGGTGCCATTTCGGCTCAAGGTGCTGAGCGAGCCCGCCGGGTACAGCCGTACCGATGCGGCCATCCTGTACCTTCCATCCCAGCATCGCGGCGAGGGAGCGGCGCTCATCAAGGAGGTGTACCGCGAGATGGCCCCGCTGATGCGCCCGGCAGTCTCGGCGTTCGTCCTGGCGCTCGCGCCCGGCCTGGGTCTCGCCGAAGATCCTTCGGACAGATCTGGCTTCGGCATGCATCGGAGCCGGCTGATCGCACCCCTTCTGTACGCTGCACTCGAGCTCAGCGACCCCCTCGCAGGCGTCGCGGCGGCCCTCGAGACGGCGGGTTACCCGCTGGACCGATTCTATCTGAACCCGGCCTCCGCCGAGGCGTACCAGGACTTTTACATCGATGCCGGCTGAATCCAACACCGCGGCGCCGCGCGGGCTTGGCATCGCCGGAGAGATTGCCGACCGGCTGTGCGACGAGGCGTACCGCTACGACGGTGAATGCACCTGGATGGGCACTGTCCAGCAAGGCGGCGGGCACGACGCGGTGAGCTTCACCTGGGAAACGCTGGGCCCCGACCTCTATGGTGGCACCAGCGGCGTAGGGTTGTTCCTCGCCGAGATGTACGCGGGGACCGGCCAGGTCCGGTACCGGGAGATCGCTGGCGAGGCACTCCGATTTGGCGCGGCCCGGCTCGACCGCATTCCGGCCCCCTTTCGTCAGGGATTCTATTCCGGGCGGGTGGGGGTGGCGTTCGCACTGGCTCGCGGCGGCGAGCTGCTCGGCGAGCCGGCGCTCGCGCTCGACGCGTCGCGAGAGCTGGACCATCGAACGGACGATGAGAACGACGGGATCCGGCTCGACGTCATCTCCGGCGCGGCTGGGTCGATCGCCCCGCTGCTGTCGCTCGGCAGTTCCCTTTCGCGCAGCGATCTGTGCGCGCTGGCCGAGCGGCTCGGCGAACGGATCGTCGCAGCCGCCGACCAGGACGGCAGCGGCTGGAAATGGGGCGACGATGCGACTGGCTTTTCCAGTCAGCGCCCGCTCACCGGCTACGGACACGGCGCGGCCGGAATCGGCGTGGCGCTCCTGGAGCTCTTCGCCGCCACCGGCGATGCCCGCTATCGCGATGCAGGGCGGGAAGCGTTCCGCTATGAGAATTCCCTGTTCAACGCGGCGCGCGAGAACTGGCCAGACTTCCGCTACTCCGCTGACGCCAGCGACCGCGGCCACTTCGGTGTGGCGTGGTGCCTGGGGGCTCCCGGCATCGGCCTGAGTCGGCTGCGCGCAATGCAGATCGACCCCGCGACGCCGCAGCACCGGCTCGACGCCGAAGCGGCGCTCCGCACCGTGCGCCGCCGGCTGGAGAGCTCCGCCGATCCCGGCTTGGAGGACTTTTCGCTCTGCCACGGCTGGGCGGGGCTCGGCGACTTTGCCTTGCTCGCGGGGGAGGCGCTGGGAAGCACCGATGCGCAATCTCTGGCGGAGGAGATTGCCGATCGCGGCGGCGCCGCCAACGCGGGCTCACCGGGCCGCTGGCACTGCGGCCTGCAGCGCGGCACCCACCCGTCTTTGATGCTTGGCCTCGCCGGCATCGGACATTTCTACTTGAGGCTTGCGGAACCTACGGTGGGGTCGTTGACGCTGGTGTGTTCGCGGCCACGGTGTTGAGCCGGCGCAAGCCCGCCTCGGCTTCACGCACCTCAGATTGCAGGTGGGCGTCGGCGCCCTTCCATATGGCTGTGACATAACCATAGGCGCGCAACGCATCCTCATGCCGGCCGAGGCGCTCCGCCACGTGCGCGCGTTCCAGCCGCCAGCGTACTGCCAGCGGGTTATACATGTTCGGAATGTCGTCGAGGATCTTCCAGGCCTCGGCGTCGCGGGTACGCTCGGCGAGCAGCATCGCCGTCTGCAGCGCTTCATAGGGGCAGAACGGATACATGCAGTCGGCTGGATTCAGGGCGAGCAGTCGGTCCAGCGCACCGGTCGTGTCCCCTTTCGCGAGGGCGAGGTAGCCCCGCGCCGCCGCGCCGAGGTAGCGGGCATATCGCGCTCCGCTTCCCAGCACCGGCCCCCGGACGGTTCCTTCGGCGCGTTCGGCAGTGGAGCGCAGCGACAGCGTGTCGCGGCGCGCGCTCCACCACGGGAGCGCGAGAACCAGTCCGGTAGGATGATCCACCCGGCCCCGCTTCAGCGGTTCGAAGAACGCCGCGGCCTCGTCATCCGGGATGGAGTTCATCATCACCAGGCTCGCCGAGAACAGCGCGCGGATGTCGTCCGGGCTGCCGTGATACACCGAGTAGGCTTCCTTCAGGTGGCCTCGAAACCCCAGCGGATAGGCCAGCTGAAATGCCCTGAAGTCGGCCTCGCCGTACTGCGGCTGCGCGGCGCGGCGTCCCGCCACCAACAGTCGCGCCAGCTGCACCGTCACCTCGGCCGAGTCGGGCCAATACGCCAGCACGTCGATCGCGTGAACCAGGATGTCGGCCGACGCGGTGTCCAGCACGCTTTGGGTGCGGGCGGCCGGCTCTCGGGGGTCGAGCAGATGGGACGCCAGTCGCAGCCCGTCGCCGTGCACGTCGCTCGGATTCAGGGCGAGGTAGGCGGCGAGATAGCGACGGGCATCACTGGTGCCGCCGAGCGCCATCGCGAGCTGGACCGCGTCGAGATAGGCGGGCGCGAACCCCGAATCGATGGCGATGGCGCGGTCCAGGGCGTCGAGCGCGCCCCGGATCTTCCCGGAGAGATTCGCCCGCGCGTTGCCGAGCGAATACCAGAGCTCCCGATCGTCCGGATAGTGCTGGGTCGCGGTCTCCAGGGTGCGAAATAGCTGCTCCACGTGGGTCGCATAGGCCGAATCCGCGAACCGGGTGCCGAGCGTGGCCTTGAGCGCCTCGGCCTCGACCAGGAGACTCTCGCGCGGCGCGAGCCCCTGATTGAGGCGCGCAGCTTGCCGGGCGTAGAAACCGGTGATGGAATCACCCGGGCTGCGCAGCAATCCGCTGACCATGCTCATGCGGAGGAATGCCAGCGCCATCCCCGGATCGAGTTCGACGGCTCGCTCGTAGTTCACCATCGCCGAGTCCCAAGCGGTGCGACGAAAGTGATACTCGCCCTGCAGAAACGCCTTGAGCGCCGCCAGCGGAGTGGAATGCGCGCCCGCCATGCGCGCCTCGGCCAGCTGCAGGGACTTCCCGAGCCGGCGCACCACCTCGATGGTGAACCGTTCCGCAAGCCGTCCCATCTGGA
>CAYNUH010000100.1:0-4756 GCA_964400605.1 uncultured Acidobacteriota bacterium
GATCGTGGCGTGCATGGTGAACAAGGTGTTGTAGAAGGCCGGGCTCATGGTGCCCTGCACCATGTGCGGCTCCGGGACCCACCCCATCCCCGGCACCACGCTCCCCGGCCACGCGAGCTGCCAGCGCACCACCATCGCGAGGAGGCCGCCGATGATCATCATGAAGAGGCCGAGGGACAGGAACTGCTTGCCGATCATCTTGTGATCGGTCGAGAAGACGTACGTCCGCCAGAATCCCAGATGCGGGTGCTCGTGGACGTGCGCGGCCGCCGCGGGCGCGGGCTCGGTCATGATCCTGCCTCTACTAGGGGAAACGCCTTCTTCTCACGGGCCCAGGCCTTGAAGTCCTCGGGATCGTGCACCGTCAGAATGCCCAGCATGTTCCCGTGGCCAAACCCGCACAGCTCGGCGCAGGGGATGTCGTACTTGCCGGGTTTCGTGGCTTCGAACCAGACCTCGATGTCACGTCCGGGCACGGCGTCCTGCTTCAGGCGGACGTTCGGCAGGAAGAAGGAGTGGATGACGTCCTCGCTCGAGAGGATCACCCGCACCGGAGATCCCGCCGGGACGTGAAGGGAGTTCTCTATCTTGACGTCGTCCTTGGTGTCGAGCGCGCCGTCCAGCCCCGGGTAATGCATCATCCAGTTGAACTGCTTGGCGACCACGCGAACGCGGACGTGGCTTTCTGGCAACGCCCCGCGGATGTGGGCCCAGGTGGCTCGGCTGAGGAACCCCAGCATGACGAAGACCAGGGCCGGGACGATGGTCCAGATGATCTCGAGGGTCGTGTTGCCGTGGCTGTAAACGGCCCGGCGGCCCTCACGGTGCCGGTACTTGACGAGGAAGACGAGCATGGCGGCCAGGACGAGGATGCAGGAGATCCCGGTGATCCAGTAGATGAGGTTGAAGAGGAAATCGATGTCCTTGCCGTAGGTCGAGATGCTCTCAGGCAGCCATCTGGACACGAGTCGCCCTTCCCTGGTTCCCGGTAACCGCTTGTGTGATTTGGAGGCGGCGAGCGCGCTGCGGGCCTCGAAAGGGGTTTACTCTAGCCCCGCCGCCGGGAGGGCGTCAAGCGGACACCTCTCCCGGCGTGACGGGACGGCCCAGGACTCTTCGATCAGGAACCCTGCAGCGCGAAATCCGCGCTCGCGGTCCCCTTCGCCCCCACCTGGACGGTGGCGGACTTCTCGCCGAACCGGCCGTGCCAGACCTTCACCGTGTAGGAGCCCGGCGGCACGTCGCCGATGGAGAAGGTGCCGTCATCCTTCGTGATGGCGAAGTAGGGATGCGGCGCGACGAAGACCCAGGCGTTCATCCAGGAGTGCACGTCGCACTTCAGGTGGACGGGGCCCGTCTGGGCGATCTTCTTGGGGGTCTTCTGTCCTTTGAGAGGCTGGGCGATGTTGAAGAGCGTGTCCTCGCCGCTGTAGGCGTGGATGTTGTGCAGGATCGGATCCGAGTTCACGACCTCGAGCGTGCCTCCGGCGGCCAGAGCCTGGACTTGAGGAATGTAATGGCAGTCCTTTTGATCGACCGTCGCCGTCTGACCGTCGGACCACGCCTTGCCCTGGCCGATGCCGTCGATCCAGACGACGGCGTGGGCCAGCGTCCCGCCGGGCCCGACCTTGATGTCCTCCATGACCTTCTCGGTGCCGCAGGTGGCCGTGTCCTTGTTGATCTCCACCTTCTCCGGCTTGGGCACCTCGCCGGTCACCGTGACCTTGCCCGTGATGGCGCCGCCGTCGGCGACGGCCACCACCTGGTACTCTCCGGTGGAGGCCGGCTCGGGCGCGGCCGGGGCTTCTGTTCTGGTCGTCTGCTGGGGGGCGGGCGGCGGCGCCTCGCCGCCGCATGCTGTGAGGGCGACCAGCACGGCGAGCGCGATGGCGGAACGGCACTGGCTCAACATCTTGGTGCAACCTCCTGGTAGGGCGCGCGGCCTGACGAGCCCGTTGTCAACTTCCCACGGGCGGCCCGGCCGGGCCTGGATTTTCAGGGATAGTGTTTTCGGAGCCGCGGATACGTCCCGGACAGGCGCGGTGCACGGAACGGCCATGGCTTGCAAGGCCCCCCACGGTACACAAGGCCGCCCCGGGGTGTCAAGAGCCGCCCTCGGTTGGCGGGCGCCTCAGCCCCCCAGGAGGCGCGCGATCTCGGCACGCTCCACCAAGACCTCGCAGGCCCAGAAGGCGACGACGGGGGTCGAGATCGCCCACGGGAGAATTGTCGCCAGACGTTCGCTCCAGCCCTCGGTTCCTCGGCCGTGTTCCCGGCCAGCGTCCGGAGCGCGGGCCTGGAGACCGATGCGCTGCACCGCTCCTGCGCTCGCCGCGGCGAGCAGCAGAGGAAGCAGCGGTACGTGGTAGCGCGCCTCGGCGTTGAAGACAACGTGCAGCGCGCAGGTGAATCCGAGAAGCAGGAGGCCTTCCCGCCGGGTGGGCGAGGACGGCGCCCGGGCAAGGCCCCACGGAGCGAAAAAGACCCAGAAGATCTGCGTGGCGGGGATCGCGAGCACGAGGAGGGCGGCCACTGCAAACGGGAGCGGGCCCCACGTCCCGTTCCGCCACCCGATGAAGAAGGTCCGTTCGAGTCCCCAAAGGTGCCCTTCCTTGAGAAACGCCAGGCCGACGGCACGCTCGGGCCGCTCGCGGATGAATTTCATCCCTTCCCGGTACCCGACGGCGTCCATGTCCCTCTCGTCGAGCGGCTTGAAGAGGGAGTGGTCGTAGCCGCTCTCCGTCCCCGTGGAGGCGGGGTGGAACGACTTCCAGAAGTTGTAACCCCCGTTGGTGCTGACCGGCACGAACCGTCCGAACAGCCGAGCGTTGCGCGCGGCCCACGGCGCCACCACGAGGAGCGCCACGACGGTCGTGGCGAGCGCGGCGGCGCGCGCGGGGCGGCCCCCTCGCTCCACGACGGAAAGAACGGCCCCCCTGATCAGGGTGTACGCGAAGATCGGCGACCGGCAGAGGGCCCCGAGGCCGAGGAAGATCCCACCGGCCCCCGCGGCGCGCCATCCGCTCCGGTGCGCGCCGCCGGAGGCGACCAGGTACGCGGCCGTCAGGAGCGCCGCCAGCGACTCGCTCATCACCGTCAGGTCGGCCAGCAGCAACGGCGGCGCGAAGGCCGCCAGGAGCGCCGCAAGCGCCGAAGCCCGGCGGGCCATTTCAGGCCGGGCGAGCCGTCCCGCCAGGATCCCCGTCAGGAGGATCGTGATCCCGCCCAGAAGCGATTGCGCGATGCGGACCGGCGCCACTCCCTCGCCTGCGACCCTCCTCACCGCCGCGAGAAACCCCACGTAGAGGGGCGGGACGAAAGCCGTCCCCGCCATGCCCAGCTTCGCCAGAGCCGCGAAGCGGGCCCCGTCGTCCGTGAGCGACCAGGACGGGGTCGCCGCGACGATCGCGAGACGCAGGGCGATCCCCGCCCCGGCGATCGCCGGCAGCAGGTAGGCGCCTCTCGTGCCTGACCGCGCCATGATCCGACGCTCCTCTCGCCGCCTCCGGGAGCGGAACCCATGCGCCTCTGGTTGGCGCCTCCCCCATTGGAATCTCACGGACGAGCCAGTCCCCTTGCCTTTGACTTCGGGCGCGCAAGGTACCACCGCGGCCGGTCTGCTCTCACGTCGCGGCAGCGTCCGGTCTCTCCCGCAACGGACGTCGTTGACGCTGTGAGCCTCTCCCCCTTACTCTTGGCGCCGCGGGCCCCGTCTCGCGTTCCACGCGGCCCGGAGAGAGGTCGGATGCGGCTTGACGGTCTCGGGATCACCCTGATGGTCTGCTCGGCGGCCGCCGCGTCCGCACACGGCGCTCGACCGGAGCCCCGTCCGGGCTCCGTGGCCTTCGCCGAATTCACCGCCTCCTCCATCGTCGCGGGGTGCGGCGGAGCGGCCGGGGACTGGGAGGCTCTCCGGAGGATCGACGATCCACGCGAGGGATCGATCCGGTCTCGAGGCGTCGAGCCGGAAAGCTGTCTGATCCTGAAGGGCCTGATGATGGACGACGGCGCGGTCACGGCATGGATCCGCGCTTCCGGAGCGCCGGCCGGCTTCGCGCTGCGGCACCGGGACTCCGATCACTATCTAGGGATCTACCTGGACCTGGCCGTCGGCGTGGCCACCGCCGTAGAGTGGGACGGGCAGCAGCCCACGAGGCTCGGAACGGCCCTCTTCGAGCCGCCGCCGGGAGGCGCCGCGGAGGCCGTCGCGGCCGTCCGCGGGTCCCGCTTCGTGGCCATCCTCGACGGACGCAGGATCCTGGACGGCGACGGGGTCGCGTCTGGCGCGGGA
This sequence comes from uncultured Acidobacteriota bacterium, assembly GCA_964400605.1. Taxonomy (GTDB): domain Bacteria; phylum Acidobacteriota; class Polarisedimenticolia; order JACPZX01; family JACPZX01; genus CAYNUH01. The sequence goes on from CAYNUH010000100.1 coordinate 4,292, forward strand.
GAGGTCGGTCTCCTCGCTTCGCCGCTCTCGGTCGCCGAGTTTCAGGACGTGAGCGTCACGCCGTGGCTGGACGCCGACCCCGTCGTCTTCACGCCGGTGACCCCGGCGCGGGCTCGCGTTGGGAAGCCCGCCGCCATCCGGTTCGTCTGTCACAAGGTGGGGACCTCCCGCGGAGAGGAGATGGAGGCGTGCCCGGTGGCGCTGGGGTCGGGATCGCTCCCCGACGGTCTGAGGCTGCGCAGCTCCGGCCTCCTCGCGGGGACGCCTGCGAGGCCCGGAGATTTCTCATTCCTGCTGAAGACCCGCCGGCGGGGCGCGCCGGCGCTGATCCCCTCGAGGGTCCGCGTCGAGGCGGTCTCGTGGCCTCGCTTTCCTCTCGATCCGAAAAGCCGCATCGCGCCCGCGCTCGCCGTCCTGTACACGCCCGACGACATCGGTCAGAACGTCACCCTGGAGGGGCTCGGG
>CAYNUH010000100.1:4766-9007 GCA_964400605.1 uncultured Acidobacteriota bacterium
CGAACCGAGTCTGTCGACCGTCGGGCGTCAGCCCGGATTCTCCGCGGGATCCGCGATGCGCTCCTCCTCGTTGGCGCGCAGCCGGTGCAGGGGCTCGGGCATCCGGAGCGCTTTCTGTTCAGGCTTCACAGGGACCATCCCCGCCTGAAGATCACTCTCGCCGCCGCTCCGGCCAACCGGTACCTGGGCGAGAGCACCCTGGCGGATCACCCCGTATCCGTCGCGCTCTGGAGGTCCCTGGCCCTCGGGTCGCCCTTCGAGTGGATCGAGCTTGCCGGCCACGGTTACACCCACTCGCCGGAGGGCGACTCGAACCTCGACCACCACGAGTTCTCGACGAAGAACACCGGCTGCAACCTCGATCACACGGCGATGTCGGACCCGGCCTACTGTCTCAGGCGCCTCACGCTCGCGCGGGAAGCGTGCAGGGCGGCCGGCATCTCCGACGACCGCTTGGTGGTGATGCGCTTCCCGGGATCGGTGGACACGCCACAGGCCCTCGGCGCGGCCCTGGAGGCGGGCTTCATCGCCGTCCTCGGCCGCCGGCATGGCCGGGATCCGGGACGTGAGTGGTGGATCCCCGCCGCCGACGCGCGGGAGATCCTGGAGATCGAGGACGTCCTTCTGCTGGACGCCTTCGCCCGGTCCCGGGATTTGGAAGCCGCCCTCGCTGCGGGGCGGATGGCCCCCGTCGCCGTCACCAAGAGCGCCGAGTTCCGCGCCGCCGTGGCGCGGGGGAGGGACCTCGTCGATCGCATCGCGGCGGGAGGCGGCATCCTGAACCTCACCGATCACTGGTGGGACACGTTCACGGAGATCGGCGGCGCCCAGCCACGCTACCTCCTTCTCGACGCGGTGCTCCGGGACATCGAGGAACGCTACGTCGGACGGACCTGGTACCCGGGCGCCCGCGATCTGGCGTTGTGGCTTGACGCGCGCCGCAGCGCGACGGTGTCCTGGCGCGAGGAGCCAGGCGGTGTGCACGTGGAGATCGAGCCGCCCCCGCACTGGGGCCGGCTCTCATTGACGGGCCTCGGCGCGGCCTCGCTCGTGGTGAGCCTGCCTGCGCGATGGGAAGGGGTGGGCGGCGTCCGGATCCGGGAGGGCCTCGAGGAGTGGCGGAGCCTCGATCCCTCACTCTACTGGATGACGCCCGAGGGCCTCGCGGTCACCTTCCCCCTGCGCGGGCGCGTCCACCTGCACCTCACGCGCCGGCCCGCGTAGCCGGATCCGGAGCGCGGGCGCGATGCGGGCGACTACGGGAGTGGCCGCCGGACGGTGGCCCCCACGGCGCGAGGAGATCCCCGGGGCCGGCGCGCGTTCAGGGAGTCCGGCGGCGGTAGCCCGCCACCAGCACTGCGTCGTAGATGCTCAGCATCCACATCGCGCCGGCGGCTCCGATGAGGCTCAGCGCGGCCACGGAGACCCTCTGGTGGAGAACGCCTTGCGGATCGAGGACGACGAGCGCCCTCACGAAAGGAGGCGACATCCACAGAACGAACGTGTAGGCGGCGGTCATCGGCACGAAGAGGAAGGCGAGGGCCTTCCCGATCTGAGCGTTGACGAGCTGGCCCCAGCCCGGCAGCACCGTCGAGGCGATCCCGGACAGGAGCGGATGGTTGAACCCGCCGAAGGGGCCGGTGTCGATCTCCGCCTGCCTGAAGGCCTGGTGCACGCCGCAGAGGAGCAGGACGATCATCACGAAATCCGCGACGACCACGGCGAGCACGATCTGCGACTCGGCGATCCCCAGCGCCCCGGCCAGCTCCACCACCGGAGACCAGATCCGCGCCAGCGCCCAATGCGCCGCGACCGCGAAGGTCTCCATCAGCAGCAGCGCGAGACCGAGCTGCGCCTGCCCGTTGTACAGCTGACCTGACCCGCTGATGACGAGGGAAAGCGAGGAGGCGATCAACGCCCCGGCTCCACCGGCCGCGGTGGAGCGCACGGCGGCCGGAGGACGGCTGTCGCGCGCCGCCGCGGCATCGCTGCGGCTCGCCGAAGGCCGCGCGGCCTGCTTCCTGCTTTCCAACTCCTTCCGGAGGGAGTCCAGGACATCGTCCGGAATGGTATAGGCTTCCTCCTGCGTGGCCATGCGACTTCCTCCTGAAGGCGGTGGGCGCCCGGGCCCATCTCTTTGAAGACAGCGGTCCGCCCAATATAGGCCTCCCCCACGACCCCGGCAGCGGCCGCCTGTGGCGCGGGTTCCGGGCGGGATGTCGTCTATCGCGGCTCTCCGGATCGGCGCGATCGTCGGCCCGCTCCGGACTCTCTTCCACGCCAGGAGCCGATCGCGGGCGGCTCGGAGGCGAGGATTTGGGATCCAGGCCGCCCGCCAGCGACCCGCCCCCTCACGCCAGGACCGCGGTCACCTCCATCTCGCAGAGCCATTCGGGGCGGCAGATATCGGCCACGCAGATGGTGTTCGGGATCCGATCGAGGAACCCGCGCCGCCGCCCCACGAGCCTGAACGCCTCCCGGTGTTCCGGCTCCTTCAAGTACGTGACGGCCGACACGACGTCGAGGTACGTCGCCCCCTGCCCCTCGAGAAGGCGTTCGACGTTGAGAAGCATCCGATCCACCTGTCCCTCGATGCTGCCCGGATCGACCACCTGCCCTTCCTCGTCGATGCTGGCCGTCCCCGAGACGTAGAGGATGCTGCGGTCGCGCAGGCTCACCCGCATCCCTCGCGCGAAGTCCGAGCCGTAGGAGGGCGCCTCGTTCAGCGAGGCGGCATGCAGGGCGTGCACCTGGAACGGCGCGTCGCCGGCCACGGCCCTCACGTCGAGAGCGCAGGCGCGCTCCGCGGGGTGGGGCGTGCCGCGGATCCCGGTGCTGGCGGGGGGAGGCGCCACGCCCCTCGACGTGAAGAAGGCCCGCCGCGTCCGGTTCAGCTCCGCGTAATCCCGATCGATGTTCTTGAGGTAGATCCAGGTCCGGACGACGTCCTGGAAGCTCATCCGCTCCCTTCGAAGCACCGCCTCGGCCCGCCGGAACGCGGCGGCCGCCTGCGCGGAGAAACCGACCCCGTCACCCTGCGATCCCCCGGTCACGTTCGCCAGGAAGACGTGGCGCAGCCCGTCCATCTCCACCACACGGCCGGATGCAGGCGGCGTCAGACCGGCCGCGGCGCGGGTGGCCGGCGCGCCGCCGCCGGCGGGCATCAGGATGAAAGCCTGCGCCTCGCAGAGCTGCCCGGGCCAGGCCGGCGGCTGCTGCACGTACGTGGTCGCGGGCTTGGGTGCGCCCGCGCGCGCGTCCGGTGCGTAGAACTCGCGCCGGACCTTGCGGAGAGCGTGAATCTGCGCCTCGATGTCGCTCAGGAAGATCTTCTCGGCGACGATGTCGGCGGGCCTGGCGCCCTCGGCTCGCAGCCCACCGTGGAGGCTCTCGTACATCGATCGCGCCTGGGCGGCGAAGTCTCCAGGGAGGAGGCGCGGGCGCGCGCGCAGATGGATCTCGACGGCCGAGCGCGAGGCGACCCTCCTCGCCTGCGACGTGACCCACTCCGGCTCGGGGGCGCGTGCGATGGCGGGACCGCGGGCCGACGCCTTCCCCGTCATGGATCGACCGCTCCGCCGCGGGACCGCGCGGTTCCTCCGGCCGGCGCCGGCCTCTCCGGGCGAACGACCCCGAGGGCGACGGCGCCTTCGCGGCCGCGGCGCTCGTCGAAGCGCACGGCGCCCGTGGCGCCCTCCACCGACGTCCGTGCCAGAACCTCGGCCAGGCGCCTCGGATCGTCCGTCCCGAGGCGGCGCAGCGCCTCGGCAAGGATCTTGACCGCGTCGTGGCCGTAGAGGGCCGGCGCCTCGGGAGACGAGCCGTAGGCGGCGGCGAACTCGCGCCGGAAGATCTCCGCCTCGGCGGAGCCGGGCGAGGAAGGTCTCACGATCCGCGCGCCTTCGGCGGCCTCGCCCGCGCGGTCCAGGAACCCGGCGACGGCGAGCCCGAGTGGAGCGAACAGATCCACTTGCCTGCCGCCGCGCCGGAGCCGGAGCACGAGATCCGCCGCCGCCTCCGGCGACGCGAACGGAACCAGCGCCGTGATCTCGCCCCGGCCTATCCTCTCGGAGAGATCCTCCGCGCTTCCCGCCCGATCCGCGTCGAAGACCGCCGCGGTCCCCGCGGGCGCGGCCCGGGAGAACGCCTCGGCCGCGGCGCGGGCGTCCAAGGTGTCCTCCACCCACGCCGCGACCCGGCCTGCGCGCGGAGCGCGGAAGATCTCCTCCACAAGCGCCTCC
>CAYNUH010000100.1:9017-9502 GCA_964400605.1 uncultured Acidobacteriota bacterium
CGCGCACGGAACCACCCTGGTTCGAATCCGCGACAAGCGCCTCCGCCTGCCGCACGTCGTCGGGAACGACGCTGAAGAACCAGGGAACCCGGATCCGCGTGAGCGCCGGCTCGCTCGCCCAGGGCGTCACGAACACGGCCTGGCCGCGGGCCCGGGTGATGACCTGCTCGGCCACGTGGCCCGTCCGGGCGTCGAGCGCGCCCACGATCGCCACGGCGCCTTCGTCGTAGATGAGGCGGACCAGCGCCCCCGTGGCGGCGTGCCACGGCCGCTCCGCGCCGGACGCCACCAGCCTCAGCGGCCGTCCCCCCACGCCGCCCTCACGGTTCGCGCGCGCCGCGGCGATCTCCGCGCCGCGCCGCACCTGCCGCCCCTCCGGCGCGCCAAGGCCGCTCCCGGGGACGAGGAGGCCGATGATGATGGCGCCCGCCCGCGCGTCCGCCGCGCCCGGCGACGCGGCGGACGGCCAAGCCGGAAACGCGGCG
>CAYNUH010000101.1:0-9472 GCA_964400605.1 uncultured Acidobacteriota bacterium
CGGGGTGACGTACCACGCGGCGGTCTTGTCGTTCTCGACGCTGTCGATCGCCGTGCCGATGTCGCGGATCCGCACGGGGGAGCCGTTGCGGTAGGCGACGATGAGCGGCAGGTAGGCCCGCGCCCGGGTGAGCTGCCCCTCGGCCTGGACGGTGAACGCCTTGTGCGCGCCGTAGAGGGTGCCGGTCGGCAGGTTGACGTTCCCGGTCTGGATCGCGTCCCCCACCTCGTCGATGCCGATGCCGCGCGTCGCCAGCTCGCGCGGGTCGAGCCGCACGCGCACGGCGTACTTCTGCGACCCGTACACCAGCACCTGCGCCACGCCGCTGACGGTCGAAATCCGCTGCGCCATCAGGGTCTGCCCGTACTCGTCCAGCGCGTACATCGGCAGCGTGGGCGAGGTCAGCGCGATGTAGAGGATCGGCTGGTCGGCGGGGTTGACCTTCTGGTACGTGGGCGGCGAGGGCATGTCGGGCGGGAGCTGCGAGACGACCTTCGAGATCGCGGCCTGGACGTCCTGGGCGGCCGCGTCGAGGTCGCGGCTGAGGCTGAACTGCAGCGTGATCTGGGTGCTGCCCAGCGCGCTCGTGGAGGTCATCGAGTCGAGGCCGGCGATCGTTGTGAACTGCCGCTCCAGAGGAGTCGCGACCGCGGAGGCCATCGTCTCGGGGCTGCCGCCTGGCAGCGACGCGTTGACCTGGATCGTCGGGAAATCCACGTTCGGGAGGTCGCTGACCGGGAGCATCCGGTAGGCGGCCGCGCCGAACAGGAGGATCCCCATCATGACGAGAGTCGTCATGACGGGGCGGCGGATGAAAAGCTCGCTGAAGTTCACGGGTTCTTCACCGCGCCCGCGCCGGTTTTCACCTCGACGAGCGAGCCGGGGACGAGCCGGATCTGCCCGTCGGTGACCACGCTCTCGCCCGCCTCGACGCCGCCCTCCACGAGCGTCTCGTGCTGGTGGATTCCTCTCACCGCCACGGGGCGCGACTCCACCGTCATGTCGGGCTTCACGACGAAGACGAAGGGTCCCTGCTGGCCGGTTTGGATCGCCTCGGAGGGGACGACGAGGGCGTTTGGCGTCACGTCGAGGTCCAGCGTGACGTTGACGAACTGTCCCGGCCAGAGGCGCCGGTCCTCGTTGGGGAACGTCGCCTTGAGGAGGAACGTCCCCGTGGCGCCGTCCACTTCATTGTTGAGGAACGTCAGCGTCCCCGTGATCGGGCCGCCCTGGTCGCCGGGGATCACCGCGCGCGCCTGAAGCGGACGCTCCGCCTGACGCGCCTTGATCCGCGCGAGGTTCTGCTCGGGCACCGAGAAGGCCACGTACACGGGCGTGATCTGGTTGATCACCACGAGCGGTTCGTCGGCGTTGGCCTTCACGAGATTGCCGCGGTGCTCCAGCAGCCGGCCGGTGCGTCCATCAATGGGGGAGCGGATCGTGCAGTAGCCGAGCTGCAGTCTCGCGTTCTCGACGGCCGCCTGATCCGCGCGCACCGCCGCCTCGAGCGCCGCCGCGGTGGCGCGCTTGCGGTCGTAATCCTCTGGCGTGACGTAGTCCTTCTTGACGAGGTCTATGTAACGTTCGAACTCCTCACGGGCGTTTTGGAGCAGCACCGTGTCCCGGGCCAGCGCCGCCTCGGCCGACTGAACCGCCGCCTGGTGTGGGCGGGGGTCGATTGTGAAGAGCAGGTCGCCCCGGCGGACCTCCTGGCCCTCCTTGAAATGGACCTCCCGCAGCTCGCCGCCGATCTGCGCCTTCACGGCAACGGTCGAGTACGCCTCAACGGCGCCGATCTGCTCGACCTGCACGGGCACGTCCTTCCTCTCGACGACGCCGACGGTGACGGGGACCGTCTCTGGCCGCCCGAGGGCCGCCGGATCGCCCGCCGAACACGCGGCCGCCGCGGCGAGGGCGGCGAGCATCAGAGCGGCCGCCGGGAGGCGGAGCGGGATCGGTCGCGGGAGTCTCATGGGGAGCCTTTCGTCTCGGCGCCGCCGGGGGGGTAGAGCGTCCCCGTGTCGTGCGCAAACTGTGCAAGTGAGAGGAACAGGTCGGTGCGCGCCTGGACGCGCTGGGCCCGCGCGTTCTCCAGGGCGTTGGCCGCCGCGAGAAGGTCGAGGATGCTGCCGACGCCGGCCTTGTACCGTGCGGTCGCGACCTCGTACGACTGCCGCGCGCTGTCGAGGAGGTCCGCCGACGTCTCGACCTTCCGGCGCGCGGTCTGGATGCCGAAGTAGCTGCTCCAAACCTGGAAGATCACGACCTGCTGCCTGCCCTCGAGCCGGGCCTTCGCCTCCTCCATCTGGCTGCGCGCCTTCATCTCGTTGTAGGACTGGGTGAGACCGTTGAAGATCGGGACGCGCAGAAGCAGCGCCGTGTTGTAAGTGGACTGGGTGTTGGAATTGCCGTTGTACCAGATCTCGCCGGTGTTGAGCGTCGTCGTGAGCGTGGGAAGGCCGTCGGATCGGATGTCGCGGTAGTGCGCTTCAGCCATCTGGACCTCCGCGCGCGCGGCGGCGAGGTCGGGTCTGTTCTGCTGGGCCTCCTCGATCGCCCGCTCGACCTCGGCCGTGAACTCCTGCAAGGGGATCTCCTCGGGTGGGATCTCAGTTTCGAAAGCGGTGTTCGCGGGGATCCCCGCCGCCGTCGCGAGCACGCCCCGGACGACCTGCACCTGCCCCTGCGCGCTCTGAAGCGCGAGGCGGGCCTGCGAGTGGCGCGTCTTCGCCTGGAGAACGTCGGCGATCGTGGCCACGCCCGCGGCGTGCCGGTCGCCGGCGGCGTCGAGGCTCGTCTGAGCCTCCTTCACGGCCGCCTCCTCCGCGGCGACCGCGGCCTTGGCGCTCAGATACAGGTGGTAGGCCTGCTGGACCTGGAGGACGACGCGCTGGATCGAGTCGTTGTGCGTCCAGTCCGCGGCGACCAGCGCCTGCCAGGCTTCGTCCACGGCGGCCTTCCTGCCGCCGAAATCGAAAAGAAGGTAGTTGAGCTGGAGGGAGGCGCTGTCGTTGGTCGTCTGGAACGAGAACCGGCCGCCCGCGGCCGAGCCTCTCACGGCGCTGAGCAGCCCGTCGGCGTAGATCCCCGGGTAGGAGGCGCCACGGCGGCTGCCCAATTCGGCCGCGGCCGTTCGGGCGGCCGCCCACGTGGCGCGCGTGTCGGGGCTGTTCTCGAGGGCAAGGCGCACGAGATCGGGCAGCCCCCAGTGCTGCGCCTGCTCGATGAGATCGGCGGGGATCTTCGTGGCGGCCGCGGCAGGGGGCGCGGCGGGGGCGGCCTCATGAGGCGGGACCCACAGCGCTCCGGGCGAAGGGGCCGTGCCGGGATGGGTGTGCCTTCCGGCCAGTTCGTGGACGCAACCCGTCGAGGCGAGCGCCGCGATGATCACCACCGCCGCCAGATCCAGCCTTCTCACGACCGCCCCTCACGCTCGAAACACCCGGTGGGGAGCCAAGCGGCCGCTGGGCTCATCGGTCCTCGTCCTGACCAATCAATCGGTTGAAGCGGGAGCAGAACTGTAGCAGCGCCCCCGAATGAGCGTCAAGGAGGGAGGGGGGATTCCTTGACGGTAGGCTGATCGGCCCATAAGATGAAGTGATCCGACCGGGGCCATCCCACTCAGACCGTTCCCAAGAGCGCGATCCGCGCCACGGTGGGGGGCATCCGGAGGGCATCGAAGAAAACGTGACCATCCGGGCCCTGAACGGGCCCCGGGAGGCGATCCGTGGAGACCGTGGCGGAGCTGGAAGTCATCGAGGGTCTCGCCGAGGTCGTGGGCTGGGAGGAGAACTGGTCCATCCACCGAGACGACCCGGAGGACCCCGCCGAGCGCGATCGCCGTTTCGGCCGCGCGAACGAGATGGTGGAGGCGGGCGATCGCTACGTCGCCACGATCTCGTTCCCCTCCAAGGTCCCGAACCACCCGCTGAAGTACCGCTACGGGATGCCCGACATCCTGCCCGACTACAAGCACCGGGTCGAGGTGCAGGGGCAGACGCTGTGGGTCCACGCCTCGCTGGAAGACCCGCTGGCGGCGCAGCTCTGCGGCCGGGCGGAGGAGTTCCCCCAGAAGTTCTCAGTCCACTTCGAGATGCCCGAGAAGGTGGTCGGGTTCGACGCGCGGTACTGGAACAAGACCTTGACGGTGGTCGTCCACAAGGCCGGCGTCCCCGCGGAGGACAAGTACGAGTGGCGGGCCCACTACATCACCACCGACTGCGTGGGGTGCCAGATCTGCGAGCTCAAGTGCCCCACCAACGCCATCACGGGGATCAAGAAGGGGATGTACGTCATCGAACCGGCCCTCTGCATCAACTGCGGGGTGTGCGGGATCTTCTGTCCCTACGACGCCATCGTGGATCAGTGGAGCGATCTGGTTAAGAGGATCAAGGCCAAGGACATCCCGAAGGCGGTTGTCATCCCTGATCTGTGCTCCGGCTGCGAGTACTGCATCGACACCTGCCCGTTCGACTGCATCCATCTCATCGACGCGCCGGACAGGCTCAAGGGCCATGGCTCCCCGTCCGACATGACGGGGAAGATCGCCTGGGTGGACGAGCGCACCTGCGTGTCGTGCGGCATCTGCGAGACTTTCTGCATCAAGGAGGCCATCGTCATCGACCGCAAGTTCAACTGGGACCCGTACATCGGTTTCTCCTACCAGGAAGGCCGGGCCGTGCCGCCCGTGCCGATCCCCAGCGCCGAGGGGCTCACCATCGCGCCTGTCGGCAGCCGGCCCACGGCGAACCTCGGAGCCCCCTCGGTGCCCGCCGGAGCCGCGCCGCCCGCAGGGTCCGCCGGCTCCGAAGGCGTCCCCACCCGCGCCTGAGCGGAGGGGATTCCAGGACGGCGAGCCGTCAGAGCCGGGGAAGATCCGGTGTCACCTTGGCGGGCTCGAGGATACGGAGCAGCTCCTCTCGCGTGAGGATCTTGAGGCCCAGCGCGGGGTCGGCCTCCACCAGATACTCGGCCATTCGCCGCTTCTCGCGGATTATGGCGTCGATCCTCTCTTCCAGGGTGCCCTTCGTGATCAGCCGGAAGACCTGGACGCCGCGGGGCTGCCCGATCCGGTGGACGCGGTCCGTGGCCTGGTCCTCCCGGGCCGCGTTCCACCAGCGGTCGTAGTGGATGACGACCGAAGCCGCGGTGAGGTCGATGCCCAATCCGCCCGCGAGAAGGCTCGCCACGAAGACGCGGCAGTCGTCGTCCTCCTGGAAAGCGCGGATGGCGGCGCCGCGTCTCCGCGTGGCGCCCCGCAGTCCCGAGTGCTTCACGCCCAGCGAGTCGAGATGCGCCTCGACGATGTCGAGCATCTCCAGGTACTGGCTGAAGACGACGACCTTCTCCCCTGCGTCGAGGACTTCGGAGAGAATCTCCTTGAACAGATCGAACTTCCCGGACGTGATGTTGCGGGCGGGCCTGCCTTCCAGGATGAGGGCGGGATGGTCGCAGAGGCGCTTGAGCCGGCTGATGACGGCGAAGACGTGCGCGAAATCGACCTCCCGGGACGCGTCCCGAAGCGATTCGAGAAGGCCCGACTCCCGCGCCCGGGAGAGAACTTCGGCGTAGAGCACCGCCTGGTGAGGCGTCAAGCAGGCGTGGCGCTCGTCTTCGATCTTCGGCGGCAGGTCGGTGAGGACCTGCGACTTGAGCCTGCGGAGCTTGAACGGCTCGATGGCGCGCTTCAATACCAGAAGGGCCCCCCTGTCGCCGGTCTCGATCGGCCGCCCGAATCGGCGCCGGAATGTTTCGGCGGAGCCCAGGTAGCCGGGCAGCGCAAAGTCCACGAGGGAGCGCAGCTCCTCGAGGCGGTTCTCCAGCGGCGTTCCTGTGAGGACCAGGCGGTGGCGGGAGATAAGCTTCCTCGCGGCCCGGGCGGCCTTGGTGGCCGCGTTCTTGACGTACTGCCCTTCGTCGAGGACCACCTGCTCCCACGTCACGGAGGCGAACAGATCCACGTCCCTGGCCAGCACCCCGTACGTGGTGAGCACGACCCTGGAGCGCGCCAGCGCCTCCCGTGAGCGTTCGCGCTCCGTGCCGTGGTACACGAGCGGGCTGAGCGACGGCGCGTGGGCGTGGATCTTCGCCTCCCAGTGATCGAGCACCGACCGGGGGCAGACCACGAGACTGGGCCCTGGCGCCTCGCCGCGATCCGCGACGCCTCCCTGTTCGTAGACGGCGAGAAGGAGCGCCATCACCTGGTGCGTCTTCCCGAGCCCCATCTCGTCGGCGAGGATCCCGCCGAGGCCGGCCTCGCGCAGGAACCACAGCCAGCGGTACCCGCTGGTCTGATAGGGGCGCAGGCGGCCGATCATCCCGCGGATCTTCGGCGCGCGGGCTGGCGGCCCCTCGCGTCTGAGGAACGCCTCGAAGCGCGCCAGCGCCGGGTCGGCGCGGACCTCCACCTCCGGCCCCCACTCGGCCCGCTGCCGCAAGTAGGCGAGCCGCGTGGTGCGGATCCGCCCCTCGAGGAGCTCGGATCCCTCCGCGAGTACTTCGCCCGCCGGATCGCTCGGCCGGGGGTCGGCGAGGCGGAGCCGCGGAAAGCGGCCCCAGGCGGCGGCGCCGCCGCGGATCACGATCCAGTCGTTTCCGCGCCGCAGCACGCCGCCCGATCGCTGGGCCTCAAGGATCTCCGAGAGGGCGAGGGCATGGTCGCCCGCCCGGTACACGGGGTCCAGCCACAGCCACCCGCCGGTTTCTTCCGACACATCCACCCGGGCGAGGCTCACCTCATTGAAGACGCGGCTGGCGCGCACGCGCTCCGTGGGCTCGAGCCCCTCGCGCCAGCCCGCCTCCCGGCCGCGGGAGAGAAACTCCACCACTTCGACTCCCTCGAGCACGCGCGGCTTGAAGTCGGGGGCGTACTGCTCGATGAGGGCGGTCCACAGCCCCACCCGCCGCAGCGTGTCCCCTCCGTCCTCGACCCACACCGAGCCGTCGAGCCCTTCGTGGAGGTGGATCGGCTCGATGGTGCGAACCTGGCCGCGGGCCTCCTTCACCTGGGCCACGGGGGTGAGCACGAGCACCCCGTCCTGGGCGTAGTCCGCCCACAGGCGCATGCGCACCGGCGAGTAGAAGACGCGCAGCGCGTCCGCGGCGTCGCTCCACATGACGTCGTCGAGGGCGTCCAGCTCGCGCAGAGCGGCGCCAACGTCGCCCGGAGGGATGGTCAGCGACACGGCCGGATCGCCCCTCCGCGCGGCGCCGTGAGCCGTTCCTGCGCGAGCCCGGCTCCGGCGGCCCGCTTCCGGTCCATCTCTGAGGAAGGAGATCACGAGGCCGTGCGAATGGCCGCCGCGGTCAACCGCCACCCGGACGGGGACGCCCCGCGGCAGGAGGGCCGCCAGGATGGAGGCGGGGCCGTGGGGAGGTTCCTGCGCCGCCGGGGCGGATTCCCGATCCGCGTCCTTGACGAGGCGGATGAGCGAGCGCAGGCGCTGGATGGCCTCGGCGGTGTCTTCCGAGTCGGCCGCAGCCGCGGATGGCGGCGGCGCTCCGCCGCCGTCCCGCCTCGCCATCCAGGCCAGGAGCGCCGCCACGATGTGCCGGCACGTCTCGCCCTGCACGGCGTGCTGAGCGCAGGTGCAAGAGGTCACCAGCCCCCGGGAGCCCTCCCGGACCACGACGCGGCAGGACCGGCCGCGGCTCTCCGCGACCCGCGCCTCGATCTGCCCCTGCTTCTCGCTGAGATCGTGGAGCAATCCCCAGCGCACGCACTCGCGCCCGCGCGCCACGGTGCGCGCGTCGTCGACGAGGGCGCAGATGTCCTCCTCCCGGAGCGAACGCAGTCTGTTCATGGGCCAACTGGTTACCGTAGCACCCGGCCCCGTGAGGATCCAAGCGGCCGGCGCTGCTATCCTTCGCTTTCCCGACCCACGGCTGGAAGCCCCGGAGTGAAGCGGCATGTCCCGGACGTTGTGGCCCTACGCGGAAGCCGAGAGGATCCTGGAAGCCTGGCCCGGCGCGACGCCGGTGCGCCTGGAAACCGGCTACGGGCCTTCGGGCGCGCCCCACATCGGCACCTTCGCCGAGGTGGCGCGTACGACCTGGGTGGCCATGGCCCTGAGCGATCTCAGGGCCGGCCGGATGCAACCCGGGGCCGAGCGCGACCCCGCGTGGGAGATCGTCGTCTTCTCCGACGACATGGACGGGCTGCGGAAGGTGCCGCTCAACATGCCGGCGGAGCTCGCCGATCACCTCGGCAAGCCGCTGTGCGACATCCCGGACCCCTTCGGCTGTCACGCCTCCTACGCCCACCACAACAACGCCCGCTTGTGCGAGATGCTCGACCGGTTCTCCTTCCGCTACACCTTCAAGCCCTCGCACGAGCAGTACCGGAGCGGAGTCTTCGACGGCGCTCTGCAGAAGATCCTCGAGAGGGTCGAGGAGGTGCGCGCGCTGATCCTGCCGACGCTGAAAGAGTCGAACCGGGAGGAGTGGTCCCCCTTCTTCCCGATCTGCGAGGGGTGCGGTCGGATCTACTCCACCCGCGTCACCGGATACCATCCGGACCGGGGGACCATCGACTACGTCTGCGACACGGCCATCGGGGGCCGCCCCGGCTGCGGCCGGAGCCGTGAGATCCCGGTGGCCGGCGGGGGCGTGAAGGTCGGCTGGAAGGTGGACTGGGCCCTTCGCTGGTACACGCTCGGCATCCACTACGAGATGTACGGGAAGGACCTCATCGAGTCGGCCGATCTCTCGCGGCGGATCGTCCGCCTGCTGGGCGGCACGCCCCCCGTGGAATCCTTCTACGAGATGTTCCTCGACGAGACCGGCGGCAAGATCAGCAAGTCCGTGGGTCGCGGGCTCACCGTGGACACCTGGCTCTCCTACGCGCCCCGCGAGTCCATGCTCCTCTTTCTGATCAAGAACCCGCGCAAGGCCCGCAAGATCTCCTGGGACGTGGTGGCCCGGTCGGTGGACGAGTACCTCGAGACGCTCGCCCGCCACTACGCGGAGGAGAGAGCGGACGCTTTCCGCGAAGAGCTGGACTTCGTTCGGCCCGATCTCCCCGCGGCGAACCCCTACGAGTACCCGGTCTCCTTCACGCTGCTGTTCACGGTCATGGGAAACGTGGGCATCGCCGACCCGGACCTCGTCGCCGATTACGTCCGCAACTACCGCGGCCGGATCCCCGGAAGCGACGCCTTCCTGACGCGGCTCATCGAGCACGCGGGAGCCTACTACCGCGACCACGTGGAGCCGCACAAGCGGCCGCCTGAGGTGCCCGACGTCCACGCCCCTCTTCTGATGACGTTCGCCGAGTACCTCGGGGAGGAGCGCACCCAGGAGGAGGTGCACCACCGGGCCTTCGCGATCCCCCGCGAAGCAGGGATCGAGCCGGGACCCTTCTTCAAGACGCTCTACAGGGCGCTGTCGGGGCAGGACCAGGGGCCGCGCCTCGGCCCGTTCGTGAAGATGCTCGGTCAGTCCCGCGTGGCGGCGCGTCTGCGGGAGGCGGCGG
>CAYNUH010000102.1:0-9409 GCA_964400605.1 uncultured Acidobacteriota bacterium
ACTCGGGGTCTGGTTGGCGGAAACGGTAATCCGGCCCGGGCGAGGCCGTCAAGGCTACGGCCGCGCTGCCTGGTTGCCGACCGAACATCTCTCGGCTGAAACCACCCTGGAGACGACGGCTGCCAGGTCCTGCCAGGGAATGGCCGTCACGTTTCGGCAGAGCGCTTCCTGCCGCACTTCCTCCTCGAGATGGATCTCCACGTAGGAGCGCCGGTCAGCCTCCTTATCCTCGTCGCGTCGAATTCTGCGGATGGCGGGAAGGGCGCCGAAGAGTAGCGACTCGTGAGGGGTGTCAGGCCGGCTCTCCTCGATGGTCAACGGGTCGAGACGCAGCGCCACCAAGCGGCCCGGAAGAAGGTTGATGTCCCGGCCACGCCGGAGCTTGCGGGCTGACGAGCCGGTGAAGACGAACTGTGCTTCCCCGCGGTCGATAAGCTCCTGTCCGACATCCATGAGAGCCGGCACCCTCTGCACCTCATCGACAGTCACCAGCGGCCGCTTCCTGCGTGCAGCGGGGCGAGGCAAGGCCCGGATCTCACCGGCCAGAAGGGATGGGTCCTTCTCGTACCGCTGGCGCACGCTCGGCGAGACGAGCGACAGGCTGAGGTCGGACTTCAAGCCGCCGAGGAGCGTCGTCTTTCCCGTCTGGCGAGGTCCGAGCAGGAGAACGCTCTTGCCGCGGCCCAGATGACGCTTCAGGGCCTCTTCAATGGAGCGCCGATAAAGCATAACCCGGTTTGGATTTTCGTCGAAAATCCGAAGCTTATCAAGGGTCCTCTGCCATCCGAGCTTGGCGCGCTCCAGCGCGAGCCCAGCAGCCGGACAACGAAATGACGCTGTAGAGGGGAACTGTTCTCAGGGAAGAGACCTGTGGTGGAGGCGGCGGGAGTCGAACCCGCGTCCGAGGGCGCTGCACGCGAGACGTCTACATGCTTAGCTGCTTCGGAAACGCTCTCGCCGCCCGACCCCCGATGCAGCAGAGAAACGGGCGGCCAGCCCTCTGAAGTTTCGCCTCCCCCTAGACGACATCGGCGTCGGTCCGCAGGCCATGCCAGCGCCAGCGCACGCCCCTGCGCACGCTCTCGCTGCCCAGGCCGCCGTCCAGCAGCACGGGGCCGCCCGACTCGAGCCCTCTCGCGAATCCTGTCGTACTGCTGCACGACGCCCCCTTCGTGACGGATGGAGGGGCCTCTCATGGGAAAGCCCCCTTGGAGGCACGCGATGTGGGCCAGGGAGACCCGCCGCGCGGGGGTGTATCATGGTAGGCACTGAGTGGTCGAGCGTAGAGGCGAAACGATGCCGGAAGCCGCAGCGAAGACCGACTCCGCGCGGCCGCTGCCGCTCCTCGCGAAGGGGGAGGCGGAGCCGCCCGAGAGCGAAACGTGGATCCGGAGGCTCCGGTGGGCCGCGCTTGCCGTCTTCGCGGCCGTGCCATTTCTCGGCCTCCTGGCGCAGGCCTACGCAGGGCGGATCGTCTGGACGATCGTCATCGCGGCGCTTCCCCTGTTCATCGTTCTCGTCGGATACCACCGCTGGCGCCGCATCTGCCCGCTCGCTTTCGTCAATCAGATCCCCGTCATGCTGCGCCGTCCCGGCGCCCGCCGTGCGTCGGCGTGGCTCGAGGCCAACTACGCCTACGTGTCGTTCGCGGTCTTCTTCGTCTCGCTGTGGACCCGCCTGATCGCCACCAACGGAAGTGGAGCCGCCATCGCGCTCTTTTTCGTCCTCATCTCTCTTGCCGCTCTCGCCTTCGGCGCGCAGTACACAGGAAAGACCTGGTGCAACTTCGTCTGCCCGCTCTCGTTCATCGAGAAGATCTACACGGAGCCGCACGGCCTGCGTGAGACGGCCAACTCACAGTGCCCGAAATGCACCGCCTGCAAGTCGTCCTGCCCCGACATCAATGAGGAGAATGGATACTGGAAGGAGATCGATTCACGCTCGAAGCGGTTCGCCTACTACGCCTTCCCCGGCATCGTCTTCGCGTTCTACTTCTACTACTACCTGCAATCCGGGACGTGGGACTACTACTTCAGCGGCCGCTGGACCGATGAGCCGGGCGTCATCCTGACCGCGTTTTTCCCCGGATCCGAGGGCCACGCCGCGGGCTTCTTCTTCCTGCCCGCAGTGCCCCGCGCCGCCGCGGCGGCGCTGACCTTGGCGACGCTGTCGCTGTCGAGCTTCCTCTTCTTCTCGTGGCTGGAGGGGCGCGTGGGAAGGTACCTGCGCGATCGCCAGCCGGAAGTGAGTGAGGCGCGCGTGCGGAGCGCGACGTTCGGGATGGCCGCCTTCACGGCCTTCGTTACCTTCTACACCTTCGCCGGCCAGCCGACGCTGCGGAAGATCCCGTGGGCGCCGCAGATCGCCGGCGTCCTCGTCGTGGCGGCCGCGACGCTCTTCCTGTCGCGCCGTTTGAGACGGACACAGCAGGAGTTCATGGAGGAGACGGTGGCGAGGGGGATCCTCAAGCGCTGGGAGTGGTCCGCCGCGCAGCCGCGGGACGCCCAGGAGGCCTATCTCATCCACAACCTTCTCACGCGTGCGAGGAAGGAGAGCTACGCGAAGCTCCTCGCCGTCTACAGGGAGACGGTGCGCGAGGCGGTCGCGGATCGCCTCCTCGCGCGGGAGGACCTCGGGCGCCTCGAATCGCTGAGGAATCGCCTCGGGATCAAGAACTTCGATCACCAGAGGATCATGGCCGAGCTGGCGGAGGAGGAGCGGGCGATGCTCATGGACCCCGCAGGCCGGCCGACCGCCGAGAAGCGCCTCCAGATCGAGACGTACGAGCGCGTCCTCGCGCGACATCTCAGGAGTTCACTGTCAGGAGCCGATACGCGCGCTTCCACGTTCGTGAGGCAGCTCCGACTCGAATACGGTGTGACGAAGGCCGAGCACGCTGCCGTCTTCGAGCATCTGATAGGCGGAGAGCACGAGGCAGCGGAGCGCCTCACGGAGGGGCTCGTGCGGCTCGAACGGGACGCGCAGACGTGCCGGCTGCTCGAAGCCGAGCCCTGGCCCGCGCAGGCATTTCTCGCCGAACTTCTTCGACGCGGCCAGCGGCGCGCCGTCAGGCGGCTGCTGCTCGGGCTGTACGACACGCTCGATGAAGAGGCCATCCAAGTGGTTACCGACTGTCTGTGCTCCCCGGCCGAAGATCTGAAGGAGGTGGCCGTCGCGAGCCTTCGCGCCCACGTCTCGCCGAGACTCGCCGACCTCATCATGGAGGCGCGCCGGCAGGCGGCCGCCGGCAGCGCTCCGGGAGGCGATGCCACGCAGGCGATCGGACGCTCCACTCTGGAAGATCGGCTCATCGGGCTCACCGAGAGCTGGGATCCCTACGTGTGCGCCGCGGCCCTTCACCTGCTGGCTGGCACCGGCGAGGCCGGCGGGACGATCGCCCGCCGCCTCGAAAGCGACGAGAGCGAGATCGTGCGGGAGACGGCGGCGAGCGTGAACGCGGCCGCCGAGGCGAGGAAGGGCGATCGCGGCGCGCCGATTGCGCTGAGTCGCATCGAGAAGATGATCGCGCTTCGCCGCATCGCCATCTTCGCGACGCTGGCGCCGGAAAACCTCTCGGACCTGGCGATGGAGAGCCACGAGGCGGCGTTCGCGCCCGACGCTGCGCTGTGTCAGGAGGGAGAGCCGAGCCAGGATGTGTTCATCCTTCTTGAAGGCGAGGTCACCGTGCTGCACCTCGGCGGCGCCCGGGAGATCATCCTCGCCACGGCGGCGGCGGGAAGCGTGTTGGGCGAGATGGCCGTCCTGAATCGGGCGCCGCGCTCGGCCACCGTCCGCGCCGGCGCGAATGGGGCGCGGGCGCTCGTGCTCGACGGAGACAGCTTCCGCCGATCTCTGTACGACGATCCCAGGATCGCCGACGCCGTCATCCACACCCTCGCGCAGCGTCTCGGCGGGGCGGACAACGTCATCGAGTCCCTCGCGGCGGAACGAGAGAAGCGAGCGACTTCCGAACGATCCGTCATCTCACCGACGGAACGTCCATCCCGTTGATCTCGACCGATCGACGATCCGAACCGCGGCAGGTGCGTGTCACGCAGAGCACGGCCCGCCGGAAGAGCCAGGGCCGCCAGAGCCGCGAGGGTCGCGAGGGCGGCGATGCGAGGCCGTTCCTCGAGGTGACCTCACGCGCGCTCTACGTCGAGCCGGGGTACGTGCTCTAAAGTGTAGGAAATTCTATCACCTCACTGGCCACCGGAGCGGTGCGCAGGGGTCCGAGGGGTCGCCGGTTGCCGCCCCCCAAGCCGGCAGGCTCCTCGCGGGCCCGCTCATCCGGCGGCACGCCCCACCGTGGCGGCCCCGGATAGGTGTGCCCAGGCTCCCCGCCTCGCGGGTGTTCCCCCTGCGGACACACCCCGGCCTCCGCGGGCGCCCGCGTACCCGCCAAGGCACTGCGTGGCGAGTCAGCGATCTCAGCCGGGCGGCGCAGCGTGGGCGCGCGGCTCGGGCCGCGGCCGATGCTGCAGGATCTTCCGGATCACCACCGGGTCGAGGATGAACGCGATGAGCCTCGCCCTGGGACCCGGCGGGACGCAGCAAGCCCGCCGCAGGCGGGCGCAGCGAGGACCTCGAGGACGCTCCGGTGGAGCGTCCGAGGCCGGGGGAGCCGGCGCTCGCGCTGTGTCGGCGCCGGGGTGTCCGCCTTGCTGTCGCCGAAAGCCGGCCTCTGCCCAGCTCCGGCCATCCGCCGCGCCCGCGCCCCGCGCGTGCGGTTGGAGTAGGCACCGTACAGCCTGGTGAGGTGGAACCCGGGCGGCGGGATGTGCCGGCCCGAGCCGCGCCAGCATCTCCAGCGGGTCGAGCGTGACGCTCGCCTCGCCAGTCACCGGATGCCCGCGCCGGCCGCGGTAGGTGACCCGGGTCCCGTCATACCGCAGCCGCCCCAAAGCGATCGTCGGATGCACCACGTAGCGGCACAGCCGCTCGAGGCCCTCCGTGACGAGAGCGAGCGAACCCTCCGAGCGACGGAGGTGCCTCTGCCCGCCCGCTTCCCTACCCCCGAAACACGTTCTCGTTGTGCCAGCGGAGGAACTCCGGCGACGGAGGCTCGAATCGATCCTCGGGCGGACGCAGCTCCTTCCCTTGCAGCGCGTAGTAGTCCCGCCCGTTCTCGAACTCCTCGCGGATGCGGCGGCTGACCTCAAGGCTGTAGGAAGGCGTGACGGTCACGTAGCCGCGGTCGAAGAGCGTGTGGAGGTCGCGTCGCAGCAGGAGCCCGTTGTCCACGCGATGCTCGCCACCGTCCGCGTAGGGGCGGATGTGCGCCGCCTCCAGCACCGGAAGCGTCCGCTCGCCTGTCACCGCGCAGCGCCGATCGTAGGCGTCGGTCACGAGGACGCGGAATGAGCCCTGGCCGAGACGCGGCAGCGTCAGCGCGGGGCTGCCGAACCGGGGGGCGTCCAGGGCGGGCTCGGTTTGGAGCACTCGCACTTCGCCGGCGATCAGCGCGGCGTTGACCTGCTGCCAGAGATGACGCCCCTCGGCCTCGGCGAGATCGTACGTCCGCCCCTGGACGATGTTGGGCTTCCACCCCGCGGGCGCAGGGATCCACCGCTCGGGCGGCAGGAAGAACGGCTGCTCGAGGAGGATGCAGCCGATCGTGTAGTCCTCGTGCAGCTCCGCCGGCCGGCGCCGGTACTTTTCGATCCGCTCGCGCATCTCACGGAGCGACGTCGCTCCGTTCCTGATCTCGAACGTCTCCCATGCCAGGCTCACCGGCAGGAGCGAAGAGTGGGCGAAGAAGCCTCCTCCGACGATGAAGTTCCTGGGGCTGTGCAGCTTGAAGAGGAAAAGCTCGCCCGGCTGAAGCGCGCGGAACTGATGCGACCCGCCCGGCTGCCAGAAGTTGACCTCGTCAAGGCCGTCCTGCCGGGCCAGTAGCTCGAACCATTCACCGTCGGTGACGCCGACGTAGGCCTTCATGGGAGTGCATGTAGATGGAGGGAGGTGGTGGTGTCAAGGGACGGGCGATTATTCCGCAATCAGGTGCCCAGGAAAGCCGTGGGAGGAGGATAGGAGCGGACCATCATCCCCTATGGCTTGTAGGGTGTCCCCTTACCCAAGCACGACTTCATCGATGAGCTTGGCAATGCGTCGCGCGTCCAGCCCGCCCCCCGGATTATCGCGCGTTTCGATGGGCTTGCCTTCCGGGCCGCCGCCATTCTCATGGTGCCGGATACCGGCTGCGAGGTACTCCGCTCGCTTGCGCTCCCAACGCGGACGATAACCCGGATCATCGAGCAGCCCGAGATGCTCCCAGTAATACGTCACTCCATCCGTGATCGGTTAAGTGATCTGTTTCCAATGAGATAGCCCGGCCGGCGCGGGTTTCCATCGATCACCACGTGGCTCCATTCTCGACGCGCGCCATCAATGACCGCCGGGACACGTTCGGGTCGACGGCCTCGTGAAGGAGCATCGCTTCCAACCGGCACGACATCTCCAGCGCGAGCCTCGCCGGCGCCAGGACCACGTCCAATACGGCCTGCTACGTTTCCTTGAACATCGCGGCCCATCGCTCCTCGGGCACATTGCGTCGCGTGCTCCCGATCCTCGAGCTCCGCGCCGTACAGCTCCCGCACCGTCTCCCCTGCTCCCATGCCCAGCGCGACAGATCACCGAGCAGGCGCCGGTCGTAGAGGAAAAACAGCCGCAGCCGCTTCGGCACGGTGAACACCCACTGGTGGTGCGGCACCGGCTCTAGCACTTCCCCGGCCAGCCACTCCGCCCACACCACGGCGCGCTTCGCGTGGCACGACGGGCACAACCCCCGCCTCTTGGACGACAGCGCCAAGCGAAACTCCCGCCGGCAGGCGTCGCAGCGCACCCGCGCGAAGCCGCGCTCCTCGATGCCGCAGTCGAGAAAGGCGAACAGCGTGCGCTCGATAACGGCCCGCCAGGGACCATGGACGGACGCGAAGCGCTCGTCGTAGGCCTGCTTGAAGGTCTCGTGATACCTCTCGGCAAGCCGGTACAGCGGAGAGTCGCGCGCCCGACGCGGCAACACCTTGGACCCTCTCGCGCCCGGGCGCTGCGGGGCCTTCCCCGTCCGCACACGGACGCCGCACCCGGACGGCTGCCTCATGATGATACGGAAAGAGGGACGTGACCCACCACGGGGCCAGGCCCCGAGGGGCTCTGGCCTCTGGAGAGAGCCACCTTCTCGGGAGAAGTGGTGGAGGCGGTGGGAGTCGAACCCGCGCCGCCTCAAAACGCTAACTGGCTGATGGTGCGCGACTTTCGTCGTAACTGTCTGGAAATTCGTTGCCTTGTGGTCAATTCGTTGTGCTCTGGAGTGCTCCCCAGTCTTGGAGACATGTTGGAGACGGTTGGCTTGAGTTCGTCCGCTTAAATAGCTTGTCCTTTACTAACGGACAAGCTAGAATAACGGACATGAACCCAGTCCGAAGGACCGAATTCGAGCCCTACCTGGTCCATCTCAGGGCACTGCCCTTCGTGAAGGGTGTAATGGCCGAGGTGGGGGTCGGGCGGGCGAATCAGTTTGAGGCGGATGCCCGGTTGCGCCTGCGAACTCCCAAGGGAGAGCACGCACTATGGGCGGAGATCAAGCGAACGCACCTCACACGGCCGCTCGCCGATAGCCTTGTGGCGCACATGCGGACCTTCGTGAAGGGACACTGGATTCTACTTGCACCGTATGTGGGGGCAGAGATCGGGCACTACTTGAGAGAGAAGGACGCCAACTATCTCGACGCTGTCGGCAACTGCTTCCTGGCGATCGACAAGGACTACGTGGCTCTCGTGGAGGGAAAGCGACCTGAAAGGAAGGCGCCGCTGGAGCGTGGCGTAAGGGGGCCAGGTAACCAGGTGCTCTTCGCCATCCTGGCTAGACCTGATCTGCTCAACGCGCCGGTAAGGATCCTTGGTGAAGCGGCGGGCGTGGGGAAGACTGCCGCAGCAGAGATGCTGACACGTCTCGAGAGCGAAGGGCTGGTCGGGGTCGACCACGAGGGACGACGCCTGCTAAGACCTCAGGTTGTGCTCGATCGGTGGATCGCCGGATACATGGCCCTAGTGCGCCCCCGACTTCTCATCGGACGCTTCCGCACTAATGATCCCGACCCCGAGATGCTCGAGGGTCGGATAGAGCGCGAATTCGGAGAGACGGTGACTTGGGCATGGGGCGGCGGAGCAGCGGCCATGCGGCTGACTCGACACTATCGCGGGCCGGAAACCGTTCTCCATCTGGGCGAGCACGTCCCGAACCTCGGGAAGCGACTGAAGGCCATCCCGACGAACGACGGCCCGCTCACCGTCCTTGGGGTTCCTGGCCGCGTTGCCTTCGAAGGACTCAAGCCCAGAACGGTCCATCCGCTGCTGATCTACACAGAGCTCCTGGCGGCTGGTCATGAGCGAGCCCAGGAGGCCGCCGAGGAGATCCGGATTAAACACATGACCTGGCGCACTCATTGATCTTCAGCAGGGAGCAGGTGGGCGCGCTCCGCACTCTTGGTCGCATCTGGTCGGCTGAACGATTCGTGCTGATCGGCGCGTCAGCGCTTGGCTGCCTCGTCGGCTCTCGTTGGCGCGAGACGCACGATCTTGATCTGGTCCTGGCGGTCGGTCTCGATGGCTATCCAGCCGGCCTCGAGAAGGAAACCGGGTGGACACAGCACCCCAAGCGTGAGCAAACCTGGATCGCACCTGGTGACGTTCAGATCGATGTCATCCCTTCAGGAGGTGCCCTGAGCGAATCCACCGTGCTGAAGTGGCCTCGGAGCGGGTTCGAGATGAGTCTCGTGGGATTGCGGCTGGCATTCGATCATGCCGTGACGATCGAGCCTGTACCG
Source organism: uncultured Acidobacteriota bacterium (assembly GCA_964400605.1). Lineage (GTDB taxonomy): Bacteria > Acidobacteriota > Polarisedimenticolia > JACPZX01 > JACPZX01 > CAYNUH01. The sequence goes on from CAYNUH010000102.1 coordinate 8,829, forward strand.
GATCTGAGCATCCGAGTGGCACCTCTGGAGGTGCTCTCTCTACTCAAGATGGTCGCGTATCTGGATCGCCCACACGAACGGAGCCGGGATCTCTCTGACATCGCCTATATCCTGGACAGCTACGTGTCGGACTTCGAAGATCGGAGGTATGGAGACGAGGTCATCGACCTTGCGCTCTCCTACGACGAAGTCTCACCTTTTCTGCTTGGAAGACGCTTGGCGGCCATCGTGAACGGACATGAGCGAGAAGCAGTCCTTCGCTTCATTGGCCTTGTGAAGCAGGCTGGCGACGCCAACGCAACTCAGGCGAGGATGCTCGTCGATGCGCCTCCGAGTTGGCACCGCGACCCTCGAGAGCTGCTGCTTCGGATCAGCGCGTTCGAACGCGGGTTCAGCGCCACGCCGACCTGAGCGAACTCCTACTTCAATTCCTTTGGCGCTGAAATGAAGTGCCAAGAGAGAGTCCGCGGTCCCCTCTTTTGTTCCTGGATTCGAGGTCAGCTTCGAGGAGCTCTGTCGGGAAGACTGGTGGAGGCGGCGGGAGTCGAACCCGCGTCCGAGGGCGATCCACGCGAGACATC
>CAYNUH010000103.1:0-9089 GCA_964400605.1 uncultured Acidobacteriota bacterium
TCCACGCCGCCTCCTTCGGCACCGGCGGCTCCCTCGGGCGGGCACACGATCACGTAGAGCATCCCGGTCTCCCGCGCGCCGAAGCGCCTCTCCCTCACCGGGACGAAGCCGTGTCCGCTCCCCTGGTCGTGGATCCCCACCGAGGCGGCGTCCGCCGCCACGAGGACGTCGCCGCCGCTCGAGGTCCACAGCACGATGTCGCCGGCGATCCCCGGCGCCCTGGCCCTCACCGGGATATCCGTCTCCGCCGCCCCGATGTCCCAGGACGCCGCGTCGAGGACCGCGGCGCTGAGAAGGTGATCGCCCGGAGGCAGCTCGCAGCCGGCCTCGTAGATCACCTTTCGGCCCGCGACGGCCTCCCCGCCGTCCACGCTCAGCGGTATCTTGCGGCCGAACCGGCAGGTCTCCTTCGATCCGGTCCACACGGTCCCCCGCACATCCGCCAAGCCGGACCGGCTCCCGTCCGCTCCAGGCACGAGCGTGATCGCGTCGAGCGGGAACTCCACCTTCACGAGGAAGGGAGTCCGCCCACGCCCGGGCGCCAGGGCGAAGGCCGCCGCGGAGGCGGCGATCTGCCGGAAGTACGCCGGCGCCATGAGCGCGGATCGGAATCGCCGCTCCAGCCTCTCGTCTTCCGACGAGTCCTCGTAGTAGGGCCTGTGACGGACCTCGTACCCCTTGGCCTTGGTCTTCACGATGATGCTGTGCCTCTTCCCGTCGCCCGGCCCCGGGTTCGCGTACCCGAGGACGTAGTAGCACGAGAGGTCCTCGCTCAGCCTGTCGAAGATTCTCACCAGGTCGTTCGATCGCCTGAGCGCCGCGCCGCCCGTCTCCATCGCCAGCGTGGTCTGAAGGGCCAGCGCCGCGTCCTCGGCCGCCGCGCGCGCCTGCCGCGTGACCTCGGCCGCCGCCTCCGACCCCAACGCGGGGTCGGAGAGGCCCACGCCGGATCCTTCGCCGAGCCCGGCGGCGTAAACGGTGTAGAACGAGACGCCGGCGGCGTTCGCCTCCCGGTGCAGGTCCTGGATGGTCTTCCGGATGTCGATCCTCTCCCGCGCTGGCGTGGAGTTCGCGAGGATCAGGTACTGCAGTCCGGGCTCGTCCTTCAAGGTTTCGGAGAAATGGATCACGCTCTTGCGCCCCGGCAGGGACGCCAGCGCCGGCATCAGGCTCCTCAGGAAGTCCAGGCTGCGCCGCGCGCGCGACTCCTCCTCGAGCGCGTACGCCAGCGCCGCGCTCAGCCTCCCCTGGCATACGGAGGTCGACGGGCCGCACTCGCGGTTCAGGACGTCCCGCACGTTGGGGGTCTCCTCGAATACGCTCAGATCCAGCATGTCGGGGTCGGCCTTCACGGCCTCGAGACGCTGCGCGAGGCGCGTGCGGTCCGAGGTGAAGTCCTCGATGAGGATCGGCTTGCCCTTCAGCGCGAGGAGCATGACCCGCACCCCTTCCGACATGCCCTCGCGGACGTACCGCAGCGCGGCGTCGATGGAGCGATCGCGCCCCATCCGGGTGAGGTGGTTGAGGTCGAAGAATAGGACGACGTAGCGCGGAGAGGGGTGACCCCCGGGCGCCTCCTCCGCAGGCGCCGGCGGCACGGCCTCGGCAGGGGCCGACGATTCGCCGCGCGCCGCGGGCGCCGCGGCGCAGTAGTCCTCGAAGGAGGCGATGGGAGCGGGCAGGCGGTCGATGAGGAGATCGAAGTTGTCCTGCCCGAGGCCGCGCGCGGGCTTGCCGTCACGGCCCCGCACCAGCACGTCCACGAGGACGAGGTTGACCTCGGCCCGCTCAGGCGCGAAGCCTCGTGGCCTCAACGGCCGGTCTTCGGCGGAGCGCGCGGAGGCCGGCGGGGCCTCGATCGCCTGCGTGCTCGCAGCGGTGATCGTCGCGGAGGCAGCAAACGCCGCGATCCCGGCGGCCGCGGCGAGCGCCAGGATCGTCTCGAAAGCGCCGCCTCGGGATCGCGTCCGCGCCGCCGGCCGGCTCATTCCCGCTCCCGCGCCAGACAAAGCGCCCACGCCTCTTCGGGATCGCTCTCCGGACGGCCCTTCCCGCGCGCGCTTCCTTGACTCTCTCCGCCGGGCTCTGGTATAAACGACGCCGGTTCGGGCGGATGTCCCCGCCCCATCACACCACGGAGGGAGGTGTCGGCATGAACAAGGCGGATCTCATCAGGAAGATCGCGGAGGAGGCGGAAATCACGAAGGGGAAGGCGGCGGCCGCCGTCGCGTCGTTCATCGACGGCGTCACGAAGTCGCTCAAGAAAGGTCAGCGCGTCACCCTCGTCGGCTTCGGCACGTTCTACGCTTCGAAGAGGAAGGCCCGCGTGGGGCGCAACCCCCAGACCGGCGAATCGATCCAGATCAAGGCGAAGAAGCTCGTCCGCTTCAAGGCCGGCAAGGAGCTGGACCACACCGTCAACAGGTAGCTCCAGAATCTCGGCTGCATTTATCCGCGCTGCATTCCAGTGAGGGGCGCCTTACGGGGCGCCCCTCGCACTTTGCGGCGGCCCTCCGGGGCCCGGACTTTCACTCGACCACGGCGAGCGGCACGCCCATCTCCACCCGGTCGCCGGGCGAGACGAGGATCTCCTTCACCACGCCGTCCTTCGGCGCGACGAGCTCGTTTTCCATCTTCATCGCCTCGACGACCACGAGCCCCTGCCCGCGTCTTACCTCTGTGCCGGGCCCGGCGAGCACCCTCACGATCCGCCCGGGCATGGCCGACCTGAGAACCTGGCGCCCCTCCTGAGGGACGCCCAGCGGCGCCGGGACGGCGGCGCGCCGATCCGGCCTCTCCACGGCGGCCTCGAACGTCCGGCCCCTGATGCGCACGCGGAACACCGCCTCTCCGCCGCGCGCCCGGGCGACCACCGCCTCCACGCTCGGGCCGCCTCCGTCCAGGGGGATGAAGGAGTAGACACCTTTCTGGGGCTCCAGGATGCTCAGCCGGTACTCGCGGCCGTCCACCCGCGCCACGACGGCATCGCCGCGGCGCTCGATGGCGACCTCGCGGACCCTCTCGCCGATCCTGATGAACACGTTCGATGGGCCCACGGCGGCGATCCCCTCAGAGCCGGTCGTCCATCTGCCGGCGGCGGCCCGCCAGCACCCACGCGCTCCCCGCGGAGGCCGAGCGCCCCCTGGATTCCACGCGCTCCCCTTCCCCGCCGCGGGCCGGCGCGCCCGCCGACAGCGCGGCCGCGACGGCGGCCATGTCCTCGAGATAGTCCGGCGCTCCGGCGGCCCCGCCCGGACGGCCGTTCATCCCCTCGATGAACCGGGTGTCGAGGTCGCCGGCGAGGAACCGCGGGTCGTCCATCACGCGCCGGTGGAAGCCGAGCGTGGTCGGGATCCCCTCCACCACGTATTCGTCGAGGGCGCGGCGCATCCGGTCGATCGCCTCCGCGCGAGAGGCGGCCCACGTGATGAGCTTCGCGATGAGGGCGTCGTAGTGGATGGGCATCACGTACCCCTCGTACACGCCGCTGTCGTCGCGGACGCCGGGCCCGCCGGGGACGCGCAGCGTCTCGATCCGCCCGGGCGAGGGGAGGAAGCCGCGGTCCGGGTCCTCCGCGTAGATCCGGCACTCGAGGGCGGCGCCGCTGATGCGGACGTCGTCCTGGGCGAGGCCCAGGTCCTCTCCGGCGGCGATCCTGAACTGCGCCCTCACCAGATCGACGCCGGTGACGGCCTCCGTGACCGGGTGCTCCACTTGCAGCCTGGCGTTGACCTCCATGAAAAAGAAGTTGCCGCGCCCGTCGGCGAGGAACTCCACCGTCCCGGCGGAGCGGTAGCCGATGGCGCGGCAGGCCTTGACCGCCTCCGCCCCGATGCGCTCGCGGGCGGCGGCGTCCACGAGGGGCGACGGCGACTCCTCGACGAGCTTCTGGTGCCGCCTCTGGATCGAGCACTCGCGCTCGCCGAGGTGGATGGCGTGCCCGCGCTCGTCGGCGAGCACCTGCACCTCGATGTGGCGGACCTTGTCGGAGAAGGCCTCGACGTACACGCTCGGATCGCCGAACGCGGTGAGCGCCTCCGACCGGCAGGCGGCCAGGCAGGATTCGATCTCGTCGGGCTTCCGCACCACCCTCATCCCGCGCCCGCCGCCGCCGGCGGCGGCCTTGATGATGACGGGATAGCCCACGTCGCGCGCCACCCGCGCCACGTCCGCGGCGCCGCTCACGGCCGACTCGCTCCCGGGGGTGATGGGAACGCCGGCGGCCTTCATGATCCGGCGCGCCTCGATCTTGTTCCCCATCATCTCCATCGCGCGCGGCGGCGGGCCGATGAAGACGAGCCCCGCCCCGGCGCAAGCCGCGGCGAAGCGCGGGTTCTCCGAGAGGAAGCCGTAGCCTGGGTGGACGGCCTCGGCGCGCGACCGGCGCGCCGCCTCGAGGATCCGCTCGATGTTCAGGTACGACTCCGCGGGGGCGGGCGGGCCTATCGGGTACGCCTCGTCGGCGTAGCGCACGTGCAGGCTGTCGCGGTCGGCCTCGGAGAAGACGGCGATGGAGACCATCCCCATCTCACGGCACGCGCGCGCCACGCGGACGGCGATCTCTCCCCGGTTGGCGATGAGGACGCGGCGGAACGGGGCGCCCATGGCGAGAGGGTCTAGAGGGGAATGTTCCCGTGCTTGCGCGGGGGGTTGCGGTCCACCTTCGTGGAGAGCAGCGACAACGCGGCGATGAGCTTCGGGCGCGTCTCCTTCGGCTCGATCACCTCGTCGATGTAGCCGCGCTGGGCCGCCACGTAGGGGTTCGCGAAGGCCTCCCGGAACTCGGCCACCCTGGCGGCGCGGGCCGCCGCCGGGTCCTTCGCAGCGGCGATCTCCTTGCGGTAGAGGATTTCCACCGCCCCCTCGGGCCCCATCACGGCGATCTCCGCCGTCGGGTACGCGAAGTTCACGTCGGTGCGGATGTGCTTGGAGGCCATGACGCAGTAGGCCCCGCCGTAGGACTTGCGCGTGATGACGGTGAGCTTCGGGACCGTGGCCTCCGCGAAGGCGTACAGCAGCTTCGCGCCGTGGCGGATGATCCCTCCGTGCTCCTGCCGCACCCCCGGGAGGAACCCGGGGACATCCTCGAAGACCACGAGCGGGATGTTGAAGGCGTCGCAGAACCTCACGAAGCGCGCCCCCTTCACCGCGGAGTCGATGTCGATGGCCCCGGCCAGCACCGCGGGCTGGTTCGCCACCACCCCTACGGGGCGGCCGTCGAGGCGGGCGAAGCCCACCACGATGTTCGCCGCGTGCTCCTCGTGCACCTCCAGGAAGTACCCCTCGTCCACGACGAGGCGGACCACCTCCCGGATGTCGTACGGCTGGTTCGGGTTCTCGGGGACGATGGCGTTGAGCCGATCCTCCCTCCGGTCCGGGTCGTCGCGCGTCGGCCGGGTCGGCGGATTCTCCTGGTTATTCTGCGGCAGGAAGGAGAGCAGATCGCGGATGAGGGCGAGGCAGGCGCGGTCGTCGCTCACGGCGAAGTGGGCCACGCCGCTGGTGCGGCTGTGGACGTGCGCGCCGCCGAGCTCTTCCTTGGTGATCTCCTCGTGCGTGACGGTGCGAATCACATCGGGCCCCGTGATGAACATGTAGGAGGTCTTGTCCACCATGATGTTGAAGTCGGTGATGGCCGGCGAGTACACGGCGCCGCCGGCGCAGGGGCCCATGATGGCCGAGATCTGGGGCACCACCCCCGAGGCCAGCGTGTTGCGGAGGAAGATGTCGGCGTAGCCCGCGAGGCTGACGACCCCCTCCTGGATACGCGCGCCTCCCGAGTCGTTCAGCCCCACGACGGGGGCGCCCACCTTCACGGCCAGGTCCATCACCTTGCAGATCTTCTCTGCGTACGACTCCGAGAGGGACCCCCCGAAGACGGTGAAGTCCTGCGCGAAGACGAAGACGGGCCGCGAGTCCACCTTCCCCCAGCCCGTCACGACGCCGTCGCCGGGGATCCGCTGCCGATCCATGCCGAAGAGAGTGGCGCGGTGCTCGACCAGGCGGTCGAACTCCTGGAAGGTGCCGTCGTCGAGGAGGAGGTCGAGACGCTCGCGGGCAGTCAGCTTGCCGGCTTCGTGCTGGCGGCGGACCCGCTCCTCGCCGCCTCCGCGCCCGGAGGCCTGGTTGCGCTCGCGAAGGTCGGCAAGTCGGTCCACCCCGGGCTCACTTCTCCTGGAGCTTCTTCCAGTCGGCCAGGAACTTCTCGTTGCCGATGTCCGTGAGCGGGTGCTTCACCAGCATCTCGAAGATCTTGTACGGCATGGTGGCCACGTCGGAGCCGGCCAGCGCCGCCTCCAGGACGTGCACCGGGTGGCGCACGCTCGCCGTGAGGATCTGGGTCTCGAAGCCGTAGTTGTCGTAGATCTCGCGGATCTGCCGGATCACGTCCATCCCCACCTGGCTGATGTCGTCGAGCCGGCCGATGAAGGGGCTCACGTACGTGGCGCCAAGCTTCGCCGCGATGAGCGCCTGGATGGGCGAGAAGATCAGCGTGATGTTGGTGCGGATCTTCTTCTCCGAGAGGACCTTCAATGCCTTCAGCCCCTCGGGGAACATGGGGATCTTGATGATGATGTTGGGGGCGATCTCCTTGAGGTCCATCGCCTGCCGGAGCATGCCGGGCGCGTCCGCCGCGGTGACCTCCGCGTTCACCGGGCCGCTGACGATGGCGCAGATCTCCTTGAGGAGGTCCTTGAAGGCCCTCCCCTCCTTCGCCACCAGGCTCGGGTTCGTCGTGACGCCGTCGAGGAACCCCCACTCGGCGGCCTTCCTGATCTCGTCGATGCTGCCCGTGTCCAGAAACAGCTTCATGCCTGAGGCTCCTCATCCCCGTCGGCGTCGAGCGCGTCGTCGCCCGGTTCACCGTTGAGTTCCGCGCTCTCGTCGTCGGGTTCGTTCGCCTCCGGCCCGGGCGGCGGCGGGACCACTTCGATCCCGGCCCCGCGGGCCTCGGCGTCCTCCGCCTCCTTCTCGGTGAGCTTCGCCACGGACACGAGCTTGTCGCCGCTCTGCATCGTGATGAGACGCACGCCCTGCGTCCCGCGGCCCTGTACGCTCGCCTGCTTCACGCGCATCCTCATGATCATGCCCTGCGCGGTGATGAGCATGATCTGGTCGTCCTCCCGGACGGCCTTGACGCCGACCACGCGCCCGTTCCTCTCGCTGGTTCGGATGTCGATGATACCGTAGCCGCCCCGCGCCTGCTTGCGGTAGCGGCCCAGCTCGGTGCGCTTGCCGTACCCGTTCTCCGTCACCGTGAGGACGTGGGTGGCCCCTTCCAGGATGTCCATCTCCACCACCTCGTCCCCCTCGCGCAGCCGGATCCCCCGCACGCCTCGGGCCGCGCGCCCCATCTCGCGGACGTTGTCCTCGTGGAAGCGGATGATCTTGCCATCGCGCGTGGCCAGGGTGACGTCCTGGCCGCCCTCGGAGAGGCGCGCCGAGAGGAGGTCGTCGCCCGGGTCGATCGTGAGCGCTATGATCCCTCCCGCCCGCATGTTGGCGAAATCGGTCAGGGCGGTCTTCTTGACCACCCCCTTCTTGGTGGCCATGACCACGCTCTTGCCGGGCGCGAACTCCTTGATGGCCTGAAGCGCCATGACCTTCTCCTGGGGCGCCAGGTTGACGAAGTTCACCAGCGCCTTGCCCTTCGCGGAGGCGCCCACCTCGGGCAGCTCGTGCACCTTCACCCGGTGCACCTTGCCCTTGCTCGTGAAGATGAGAAGGCTGTCGTGCGTGGAGGCCACGAAGAGGTGCTCCACGAAGTCTTCCTCCCGCGTGGTCATGCCCACGCGGCCCTTCCCGCCGCGGCGCTGGGTGCGGTACATGTCGAGCGGGCTGCGCTTGACGTATCCCGAATGCGACACGGCGACAACCATGTCCTCCTCGGCGATCATGTCCTCCGCGGAGATCTCCTCCACGAACGGCACGATCTGCGTGCGGCGCGGGTCGGCGTAGGCCGAGCGGAGCTTTCTCAGCTCCTCCACGATGATCTCGCGCACGCGCTTCTCGCTGCCGAGGATCTCCCTGAGCCGCGAAATCTCTTTAAGGATGTCCTGGTACTCCTCGACGATCTTGTCGCGCTCGAGGCCCGTCAGGCGCTGCAGCTTCATGTCGAGGATGGCGTGGGCCTGCACCTCGCTGAGCTTGAACTTGAACCGCAGCTGCTCCTTGGCGGTCTGCGGGTCGCGGGCGGCGCGGATCGTGGCGATGACCTCGTCCAGGTGGTCGAGGGCGATCTTCAGTCCCTCGAGGATGTGAGCGCGCTCCTCGGCCTTCCTCAGCTCGAACGCCGTGCGGCGGAGGGCCACCTCCCGGCGGTGCGCGGTGAACGCATCCAGCATCTCCCGGAGGGTGAGCACCTTCGGCTGGCCGCCCACGATGGAGAGGAGGATGCATCCGAAGGTGTCCTGGAGCTGCGTGTGCTTGTAGAGGTAGTTGATGATGGGCTGCGCGGGCTCGTCCTTCTTCAACTCGAGGACGAGGCGGATCCCTTCGCGGTTCGACTCGTCGCGGATGTCCGCGATCCCTTCGAGCTTCTTGCTCCTGACGAGATCGGCGATCTGCTCGATGAGGCGCGTCTTGTTGACCTGGTACGGGATCTCGGTGACGACGATGCGGAAGGCCCCCTTCCGCGAGGCCTCTTCCACCTCGACGCGCCCGCGCATGATGATGGCGCCGCGCCCGGTGGCGTACGCCTGCCTGATCCCCTGCGTGCCGTGGATGAAGCCGGCCGTGGGGAAGTCGGGGCCCGGCAGGATCTTCAGGATCTCGTCCTGCGTGACGTCGGGCTTCTCGAGCGTGAGCACCAGCGCGTCCACGAGTTCCGAGAGGTTGTGCGGGGGAATCTTCGTGGCCATGCCCACGGCGATGCCGTCCGCCCCGTTGGCCAGCAGGTTCGGGACGGCGCACGGCAGCACGAGCGGCTCCTGGAGCGACCCGTCGTAGTTGGTGCCCCATTCCACCGTGTCCTTCTCGATGTCGCGGAGCATCTCCCCCGCCAGGCGCGAGAGCCGCACCTCCGTGTACCGCATGGCCGCCGGCGGGTCGCCGTCGATGGAGCCGAAGTTCCCCTGCCCGTCCACCAG
>CAYNUH010000104.1:0-8940 GCA_964400605.1 uncultured Acidobacteriota bacterium
GTTCAGAATCGCGATGGCGCGGCCGCCCGAGCGGTCGCGGCCGACGGACATGTAGGCGATGTTGATGTTGTTCCTGCCGAGCGTCGTGCCCAGGAGCCCGATGATGCCGGGACGGTCGTCGTTGGAGACCAGCACCAGCGATCCCTCCGGCAGCGCGTCGAAGTGGTAGCTGTCCAGGCGGACGATGCGCGCGAGGTTGCGGCCGAAGAGCGTCCCCGACAGAGCCCGCCGCCCTTCGGTTCCCTCCACCGTCACCGTGATCAGATTTGTGTAGTCCACCGCCTCGGCCGTGCGGATCTCCCGCAGGCGGATCCCCCGCTCCTTGGCGATGAAGGAGGCGTTCACGGCGTTCACCGGCCCCGAGAGGTGCGACTCCAGGAAGCCGCGGAGGATGGCCACGGAGAGCGCCCCCGTGGCTTCCTGGGGGATCTCGCCGCTGTACTCCACGGAGATCTCGCGCGGGTTCCCCTCCTGAAGCTGAGCGTGAAGCCGGCCCAGCTTGCCAGCGAGCGTCAGGAAGGGCTCCACCTGCTTGAGCACCTTGGCGTCGATGGTGGTGAGGTTCACGGCGTTGCGGGCGACGCCGTCGCGCAGGTAGTCGCAGATCTGATCGGCGATGTCCACCGCGACCCGCTCCTGCGCCTCCTCCGTGGAGGCGGCCAGGTGGGGGGTGCAGATGACGTTCGGGAGATCGCGGAACGGCAGGTCCACGGGCGGCTCCTGCTCGTACACGTCGAAGGCCGCCCCCGCGATGCGCCCCTCGCGCAGAGCGGCCGCCACGGCCTTCTCGTCCACGATGCCCCCCCGCGCGCAATTCACGATCCGAACCCCGGCCTTGCACGTGGCCAGCTCCTTGGCGCCGATGAGGTAGCGGGTCTGCGGCGTGAGGGGCGTGTGCACGGTGATGAAGTCCGACCGGCGGAACATCTCGTCCAGCGGGACGAACCGGACGCGTGACTTCTCGATGATCTCCTCCGAGAGGAAGGGGTCGTACCCGATCACCTCCATCCCGAAGGCCCGCGCCCGCCGCCCCACCTCGCGGCCCACCTTGCCCACGCCGATGATTCCCAGTGTCTTCCCCTGTAGCTCCGTCCCGACGAACTTCCCGCGCTCCCAGCGGCCCGCTTTGACCGACAGGTCGGCCTGCGGGATCTGACGGGCGAGGGCCAGCAGGAGCGACAGGGTGTGCTCGGCGGCCGAGATCGTGTTCCCGCCGGGCACGTTCATGACGACGATCCCCGCCCTCGTGGCGGCCTCCACGTCCACGTTGTCCACGCCGGTGCCGGCCCGGCCGATGACGCGGAGGCGGCGCGCCGCCTCGATGACGCCCGCGGTGACCTTCGTCTGGCTGCGCACCACGAGGGCGGTGCAGGCGCCGATGGCGGCGCGCAGCTCGTCGGCGGCCATGCCGGGGCGGTAATCCACGGTGAGGCCCCTTTCGGCGCGGAAGCGTTCCACGCACCGCTCGCTGACCTCGTCGGTGATCAGGACCCGGATCTCGTCGCCCATTCCGGTGTCGTCTCCGCCTTCACATCGTCCCGAGGACGCCGTCCATGACGCCCAGCAGCTCGACCACCTCTTCGGGTCGGCGCTCGCCCATGTGGGCGATGCGGAACGCCTTGCCCTTGAGGTCGCCGTAGCCGTTGCTGAGCAGGTACCCGCGGCGCTTCAACTCTGAGAGCATCGCCGCTACGTCCACGCCGCGGCTGTTGGCGATGCAGGTCACCGTGTCGGAGCAGACCCGCTCTTCGGGATAGAGCGCGAACGCCGTCTTCGCCCAGCGGCGCGTCATGGCGCCCATCGCCCGGTGCCGCTCCCAGCGGTTGTGGAGCCCCTCCTCCAGGATGATCGCGAACTGCCTCTCCATGGCGTAGATGTGCGGCAGCGACGGCGTGATCGTGGCCTGGCCTTTCGCGGCCTGATCCGCCATGCGCGCGAGGTCGAAGTACCAGCCCTTTCCAGCGATGCGGCGCGATCGCTCCAGGATCTTCGGCGACACGGAGCACAGCGAGAACCCCGGGGGAAGCGCCAGGCACTTCTGCACGCTGGCCAGGCAGAGATCGATCCCCATCCGGTCCACCTCCACCGGCATTCCGCCCAGACTCGAGACCGTGTCCACCATGTACGCGACCTCCGGGTAGCGGCGGACGACCTCTCCGATCTCGCTGATGGGGTTCACCACGCCGGTGGACGTCTCGCAGTGCGGGACGGTGACGGCGTCGTAGCGCCCCGTGCGCAGCTTCTCCTCCACGGCCATCGGATCGATGGCGCGCCCCCACGGGACCTCCAGCCGGTCCGCCTCCTTGCCGCACCCGACGGCGATGGCGTGCCAGCGGTCGCTGAAGGCGCCGCAGACGAGGCTCAAGACCCTCTTCTCCACGCCGTTGCGGATCCCCGCCTCCATGAGCCCGGTGGCGGAGGAGGTCGAAAGCAGGACCGGATGCGCCGTGCCCAGGATGCGCTGCGCCCGCTCCGTGACGGTGCGGAAGAGGGATACCATCTCCTCGCCGCGGTGGCTGATGGGCGGCCGGGACATGGCTTGAAGGACGTCCTCCCGGACGTCGGTGGGGCCGGGGATGAAGAGTTTCATGGGGAGGACGCCGCGCGCCTCAGTCCTCCAGGGTCGAGGTGTCCCCCTCGGGCAGGCCCAGCTCACGGGCCTTGAGGAGACGCCTCATGATCTTGCCGCTGCGGGTCTTGGGGAGCGTCTTGAGGAAGTCGATCTCGCGCGGGTAGGCGTGCGCCGCCAGGCGGTCTCTCACGAACTTCTTGATCTCTTCCTTGAGGGCGTCGGAGGGTTCGTAGCCGTCCTTGAGCGACACGAAGGCCTTGACGATCTCCATCCTTTCCTCGTCGGGTTTGCCGATGACTCCCGCCTCGGCCACGGCCGGGTGCTCGAGGAGGGCCGACTCCACCTCGAACGGCCCCACCAGGTGCCCCGCGGTGTTGATGACGTCGTCGGCGCGACCCACGAACCAGAAATAGCCGTCCGCGTCCCGCCGGGCGCGGTCGCCGGTGATGTACCAGCCGTTGCGGAAGCGCGAGTCGTACATCTCTTTCTTGTTCCAGTACGTCCGGAACATGGACGGCCAGCCCGGCTTCAGGACGAGATCACCTTCCTCGCCGGGAGGCACCTCCCGCCCGCGCTCGTCCACGCAGGCCGCCGTCACGCCCGGGAAGGGGCGCCCCATCGAGCCGGGGCGGACCTCCATCGCCGGGTAGTTGGCGATCTGGATGCAGCCCGTCTCCGTCTGCCACCAGTTGTCGTGGATAGGCATGCCGAACGCCTTCAACCCCCACACGATCGCCTCCGGGTTGAGCGGCTCGCCCACGGAGCAGATGTAGCGCAGGGATGAGAGGTCGAACCTCTTCGGGACGGCGTCGCCCGCCTTCATGAGCATGCGGACGGCCGTCGGGGCCGTGTACCAGACGGTCACGCGGTACTTCTCGATGATCCTGTACCAGGCCTCCGCGTTGAACCCGCCCTGGTAGACGACGCTCGTGATCCCGTTGGACCACGGGCCGAACATGCCGTACGACGTGCCGGTGACCCATCCGGGATCGGCCGTGCACCAGTAGATGTCGTCGTCGTGCAAATCCAGAATGTACCGGCCGGTGGCCCAGTGTCCCAGGATGGCCTGATGGACGTGGGCGGCCCCCTTCGGCTTGCCCGTGGTCCCCGAGGTGTAGTGCATGATGGCGAAGTCTTCGGGGCCTGTCGGCACGGGAATGAATGCCTTCCTCGCTTTCTTGACCTCGGCCTCGTACGACACCTCGTCGTGGCCCAGCGTCGTCACGTCCGTGCCTTCCCGGTTCACGATCACGATATTCCTGAGGTCGGGAAGCTCGCTCCGGACGGGACCCAGGCGCGGCAGCAGGGACGGGCTGGTCACCAGCACCTTCGCCGCGGAGTCCTGGAGGCGGTCGCGGAGGGCGTCCGGCCCGAAAGCCGAGAAGAGCGGCCCCACGACCGCGCCCGCCTGCAGCGCGCCGAAGACGGTGACGTACAGCTCGGGGATCCGTTCCAGGAAGATGAAGACGCGGTCGCCTTTCCTGACCCCCAGGGAGACGAGCACCTGCGAGACGCGGTCGGCGTGGCGCTTGAGGTCCTGGAAGGTGTACCGCTCCTGCCGGCCGTCCTTGTCCTCCCAGAGGAGGGCGGGCTTCGTACGCCGCGGCGTCTTGAGGTGGCGGTCGAGGCACTCGTGGGCGATGTTGAGGCCGCCGCCGGGAAGACCGTCGATCCCCTCCGCCGCGTCCTCCCACTTGAAGGCGCGGCGCATCACCTCGTAGTCGTCGAGGTAGGGCCGGACCTTGAAGGCGCTCAAGGGCGGCTTGGGGATCGGCGCGTAGCTCATCTCTCCGGCCCACCATCGCCGCGCGGGACAACCCGCGCGGCGCACTTCACGGACGGTTCGGATCGGGCTCGTGACGGGGGAGCTTGCGGAGCCGGAATATTACGCGGCACCCCCGGGGGTGTCAACGAACGGGCCGCGGTCGAGGCGGCTCTCAGTCCCGGATGCGGGAGGGCGGAAGGTTCCGCAGCAGGGCGACGGCGTCGTCGCGGGTGGTGATGCAGCCGTCCGAGCGGAGCCTCTCGAGCCACCTTGCGATGGAGCCGACACGGGGGCCCGGCGGCAAGCCGAGGATCTGCATGATGGCGTTGCCGTCGAGCAAGGGCGGCGCCTTCGCCGCCGCCTCTACCTCACCGCGCAGCGCCGTCGCGCGGCGGCACACCTCGATCAGCGCCGATTCCTTCACGGAGGGCGATTCGCCCCCCGAGGCGCGCCGGTCGGCCACTGACAGCAGCACGAGCGCCGGCAGGAGATCCCCGGCGGCGCGCACCACGCGCCTGAGGGGCCGGTCTCCAACGCCGGCGAAGGCGAGGGCCCCGAGCCTCAGATGGAGATCGATCAGCGCCACCACGGGCGCCGCGATCCTCGAGGGCACGCGCAGGCGGCGCAGCGCCTCCTCGGCGAGGGCGGCGGAGACCGTCTCGTGTCCGTAGAAGTGGGGCGCGCCGTCGTCGCCGGCTGTGGCGGTCGCCGCCTTGCCGATGTCGTGCAGCAGCGCAGCCCACTTGAGGATCACCGTGTTCTCGGCCGAAAGGGCGCCGACCCCCGCTGCGTCACAGCCCGCGGCGAGGACGTCGGCCGCCTCGAGCGCCCGCAGCGTGTGCTCGAAAGCGTCGTGGTCGTGATGCTTGGGCGGCTGGCGCAGCCCCCGGAGCGGCTCCAGTTCGGGAAGAAGGGGAGCCAGGAGCCCGAGCTCGTCCATCCGGCGTACCGCCGCCCCGGCACGCGGCGTCTTGAAGATGAGATGCAGCTCAGCCTCCACGCGCTCGGAGGCGGCTTCGGCGATCCTGGCCGCGCGCGCACGGACCTGATCCACCAGGTCCGCCGTGATCTCGAAGTCGGGAAGCGTGGCCGTGAGCCGCACGGCGCGGAGCATGCGCAGAGGGTCTTCGTCGAGCGACCCGGGCGACGCGGGCGCGATCCGCCGTGCGCGGAGATCCGCCACCCCTCCCGAAGGGTCGATGATGTGCCTGGCGAACGCCTGCGCGTCTCCATGCGCAGGCCTCTGCCCGCTGTCCGGATCCGGTTCAGCGGCCGCGATCGGGCCCGCGAGGTCACTCAGCGGGATCGCCATCGCGTTGATCGTGAAGTCGCGCCGCCGCAAGGCCTCCGCGAGGCCGCCCGGCGCGCAGAAGGAGAGATCCACCAGAACCTCTCCGATCCGCACCCGGTGCGTGGCGGGCAGCCGGCGGTCGAAGACGACCGGCTGCATCCCGGAGAGGTCCGCGAGCGCGGCGAGGACGGAGGTCTCGGCGGACGCACCCGCCGCCTCGACGAGGAGATCGATGTCCCGCGGCTCGCGGCCGAGGAGGAGGTCGCGCGCGGCGCCTCCCACGAGGTAGGCCCGGCCGGGCCCCGCGCCGAGGGCCCGGGCGAGCCGCTCGATCACGTCCCGCCAGATACTCACCCCGCGATCTTACATCGCGAGCCCGTCACGGGGTCCGGGCCGAACCCAGACAGGCCCCCTCGCCGTTCGTCACGACTCGGGCCGCCCCGCCCCCCTGTGGAATTCAGGGGGCCGCGGAGGCCGCAGCGGGCGCCGGTTTGCCCTCGATGTCGAAGGTCGAGACGGGGCCGAAGGTCGCGAGATCGGTCCGGATCTTCGCGCCGTCGCCCACCACGACGAGGACCGCGCGCGACGCGTCACAGAGCCGCTGGGCGGCCCGCCTGACATCTGGAGCCGTCACCGCGTTGAGCCGGGCCACGTACGTCTCCAGCTCGTCGGCGGGAAGCCCGTAGATCTTCTGCTCCGCCAGAAGCTGGGCGAGGAAGCCGGGGCGCTCCACCTGGAGCGTGAATATGCCCGTGAGGTAGTTCTTCGCGTCCTGGAGCTCCTTCTCGGGGACGGTTTCGCCGCGGAGCCGCTCCATCTGCTGAATCACTTCCTCGAGCGCCGGCTTCGTCACCTCCGTGCGCACCTGTGTGACGGCCGACCAGTCACCGGCGGAGAGGCGCGCCGCGAGCTCGCTGTGGGCGTCGTAGGCGTAGCCCTTCTCCTCGCGGACGATGAGGAACAATCGCGAGGAGGCCCCTCCTCCGAGGACCTGGTCCATCAGAACCGCGGGGAGGTAGAGGGGGTCGGTGCGCTTGATCGCGAGGCCGCCCACGCGGACGTCCGACTGCACCGAGCCGGGGCGGTCCACGAGGTAGACGCTGCGCTCCGCGCGCGAGGGGGGCGCCGGGGCCGGGGGCGCCGCCGCGGTTTCACCCTTCCAGCCGCCGAAGCGCGCGGTGACCTCTCTCACCACGCCCGCCGCGTCCACGTCGCCGATCACCACGAGCACGGCCGCGCCGGGCACGAACATCTTTTTGTGGAAGCCGGAGATCCCGTCGCGCGTCAGCGCCTCGATCGAATCCGCAGTCGGAGAGATGACGGCGTAGGGGTGGGCGCCGTACACCTCGCGCGCAAAGCGCTCCTGAGCCAGCCACGAGGGCTGCGAGCGGTTGAGGGCAAGCTCCTGCTTGAGGTTCGCCATGCGCAGCGCCAGCTCGGATTCGGGGAATGAAGGGTCCGTGACCACCTCCGCCAGCAGCGCCAGGAGGCGGGGCGCGAACTCCGAGAGAGCGGACCCGGAAAGAGCCACCACGTCCCGCCCGGATTCATCTTCGAGGAGGCCCCCGATGGAGGCCAGCTCGTCGGCGATCTCGCGGCTGGTTCTCCGCAAGGTCCCCTCCTTCAGCAGCGAGGAGGTCGCCGCGCACAGCCCAGGGGATCCGGCCGGATCGGCCGAGGTGCCGAACCGGAATGCGAGCCTCGTCGTGACGAGCGGGAATCGGTGATCCTCGACGACGCGGACCTGGAGCCCGTTTGGAAGCGCCACGTCGTGGATGGGGGGGAGCTTCAGCGCACGGGGGGCGCCTCCCAGGGGCGGGCCGCCCTTCGCGGGCGCGTGCGCGGGGGCGGTCTTCCCGGCGGCCCCGCCCGGCGCAGCCGCGGCATCGGCATGCAGGACGGACCACACGCCGGACATGAGCACGGCGCACACGATGGGGGCGATCGTAAGGATAATCTGGTGGCGGCTGTAGAGGTTCGCGCGCACGGTCAGTCCTCCTCTCCGCCGGCCGACGGTGCTGGAGGCGCCTCGGCCGCGGGCTGGATGTCGATGACGACCCTGTTGTCCACGGTGAGGTGGCGTGAGACGGCCTGCCGGATCTCCTCGGGAGTGACTTCGAGGAACCGTGGTAGATCGGCCGTGAGGCGCCGCGCGTCGCCGTCCGCATTCGCGTAGATGCCCAGGTTGACGGCCCTCTCCAGCGTGCCCGTCAGCTCGCGCACCGCAGTGGCGCGGAACTGGACCTTCGCCCTCGCCAGCTCCTCGGCCCCGACGCCCTCCGTGCGGATCCGGTCCACCTCCTCCTGAACGAGGGAAACCAGCCCCGCGGCGTCGGTCACGGGCTTGTAGATGATGAAGATCCCCAGCAGGCCCGGCGCGCGGTAGTCGCCGTAGTCGCCGAGCGGGAAGCCCATCGCGCCCTGGATCCCGACCGCGATCTCCTTCCCCTTGACCAGGCCCTGGTAGAGCCGCGACGACGTTCCCTGGTAGAGGACCTGCTCCAGGATCGCGAGCGCGTGGTAGTCCTTCGTGCCCCTCTCCGGGCCCCGCCATCCCACGACGAGCCCGGGGGTCGGGGCGTGCGGGTCCTTCACCGTCCGGCGGCGCTCGCCCGCGGGGGGAGGCTCCCTCTTGTCCACCGGCGGGGGGGCGTCTGGCGTGGGATGTCGCCGAAGTACTTCGCCACGAGGCGCCGCACCTCGGCCGGATCGACGTCCCCCACGAGGGCCAGGGTGGCGTTGTTGGGGGCGTAGTAAGTCTTGAAGAACGAGGCGACGTCCTCCACCGTGGCCGCGTTCAGATCATCGAACGATCCGATGGTGGAGTGGGCGTTGGCGTGGTTGGTGAACGCGGTCCGGGGCAGGTCCACGACGATGGCGCCAACGTACGGCTGGTTGTCCACGCGCAGGCGCTTCTCCTCCTTGACCGCCTCCTGCTGGTTCTTGAGGTTCTCCGCCGTGATGGCCAGTGAGCGCATGCGGTCGGATTCGAGCCAGAGCGCCAGCTCCAGCCGGTGCGCGGGAAGCTCGGCGAAGTAGTCGGTGAAGTCCACGTGCGTCTGCCCGTTGAAGACGCCTCCGTTGTTCTCGATGTGCTTGAAGTACTCTCCCTTGGCGACGTTCCCGGACCCCTGGAACATCATGTGCTCGAAGAGGTGGGCGAAGCCGCTGCGTCCCGGCGCCTCGCTGCGGGATCCCACGCCGTAGACCAGCGAGTACGCCACGACGGGGAAGGCGTGGTCCTCGGAGACCACCACCCTGAGGCCATTGTCCAGCGTGAACGTCTCGACGGCGATCGAGGGCGATCCCGTG
>CAYNUH010000105.1:0-8648 GCA_964400605.1 uncultured Acidobacteriota bacterium
GGAAACCTGAGTGATCGAAACACAATGTCCCGGAACGCCGCCCAACCCGGCGTTGCAGCTGATGAACTCCTCGCTGTCGCTCGGACTTCACAGCTGAACGCCAGTATCGTTGGGCGGCGAGACTAAAGGTGAATGTTTCATGAACAGATCGCTCTTTACGCTCGCGCTGACACTCGGGGCCATACTTCCCGCCGTCGCGCAGCAATCGTCGTCGGAGAAGCCCGCCACGCCCGCCCGCGCCGAAATGCTGGTGCTCGGCGTCTACCACATGGCCAACCCGGGACATGATATCTACAACATGCAGGCCGACGATGTGCTCGCGCCCAAGCGCCAAGCCGAGATCGCGCAGGTCATCGCGGCCCTCAAGGAATTCCATCCGACGAAGATCGCGGTGGAACGCGATGCCGGCGACAACCGCATCTCCAAGGACTACGCCGACTACCTGGCCGGCAAGCATGAACTCACGCGCAACGAGATTGAGCAGATCGGCTTCCGGCTCGCCAAGGAACTCGGTCACAAGACCGTGTACCCGGTGGATGCCGATGGCGAGTTCCCGTACCAGCGGATCGTCAACTACGCCAAGGCGAGCGGCCGCTCGAAGGAGCTCGACGCGATCATGGCCGAGTTTGGCGGCATGGTAGAGGCGCAGGGGGCGTATCTCGCCTCCCAGACTGTACTCGAGACGCTGCTCTACATGAACTCGGACACCAGGGTCGCCCACGACCTCGGCTTATACTACCGCCTGGCCCACTTCGGGGAGCCGGGCGATTGGGCCGGCGCCGACCTAGTTTCCGACTGGTTCCGGCGCAACATGCGCATCTACAGCAACGTCGTGCGGCTCGCCGATTCTCCGAACGAGCGCATCCTGGTCATCTTCGGTGCCGGACACCTGGGCTGGCTGCAACGCGGTTTCGCCAGCGATCCCAACCTCCGGTTGCGCAAGCTTGCCGAATTCGCCAAGTAACGCTGCCGAGCCTATTAGCGCGGCTTGCCTTGGCACGGTCAGGTCAGGGCCGGCTAACAACCTGCTGCAGCCGCGGGCGGGCCTCAGGTGCGGGGTGGTTTCATCCGGGGCATGCGCCCGGCGCGGCTGAGCGGAGGCGTAATGCGGCCTGAAGGGTGACATGAAAACCGAAAGAATCCTCGACGTGCTGATCCTGAGCGACTTCGTGGTGGCGGTTTCTGCGATCGCGACCGACTTTGCCCTGGAACCATTCCTTCCTGCTCCGCTGCGCGCCTATCTCGCGGCTGAACGGGCTGCCGCCTCCACGATGGCCGACATAGCTCTGATGGCTGTGTGGGGCGCCGTTATGGTCGGCACTGTTCTGGCCTGGGTTGGTCTGGTGAATCGATGGAAGGCGGCTCGACCCCTGTACCTCGGGAGCTGGGTGGGGTACTTGGTCTTCATTGTGTTGACGGGGCCAGCCGTGAGTTCGGGGGTCGGGCATGCGCTCGAGATGTTGATGGCGCTTGTGGGTGGGACGATCGTCGGCGTGACGTACTTCTCGGACCTACGCACGAGACTGGGGAAGTTGAGCAGGTCTGGGGACGAGCGTGTCACGAGCGCTGCATGACTACCGCGTGCAGCGGACGCGCGCGGCGCGTATGTCCGGCGAGGCGAAGCCGCGTCGTCGCGCGCGCCGCTGAGCGCGGGCGTGTCGCCCGGCATGGGTGCTGACTTGGAGGTGAAAGCCCTTCGGGGACCTGGTCGCAGGGACCCAAGCGAAGCGCAAGGTTCCGGCCGCGAGGCCGGGGCTGAAGGAAGCGTGGAGCGAATCCGCGGGCTGACGACCAGAAACCGGATACGAGGCGTACACGGCACGTGAATGTCAACTGATACGAAGACTTCTTCCACGGTATCGCCCTCGACCTCTGGCGCAAAGCAATACCTCCGGAGCATGCGCGCGTCGAAGCGGACTTCCTCGAGCGCACGTTGAGCCTGCGACCCGGCGCCCGGGTGCTCGACGTGCCGTGCGGGAGCGGACGGCACGCCCTCGAGCTGGCGTCCCGGGGCTTTCGGGTGACCGGCGTGGACCTTTCGCACGAAAAGCGATTCAAGAGGCCCGGGAGAGTGCGGCGGCTCCGGGCCTGACCGTCGAATGAAGACGCGCGGACATGCGGGACCTCCCGTGGCGGTCGGAGTTCGACGGAGCCTTCTGCTTCGGCAACAGTTTCGGGTTCCTCGACCCCGACGGCAACCGGGCGTTCGTCCAGGCCGTTTCTCGCGCGCTCGAGACGGGCGCCCGATTCGTGCTGGATAGCGGGATGGCGGCGGAGTCCGTGCTGCCCCATCTGCGGGAGCGGGAATGGAGGCAGATCGGGGACATTCTGTTCCTCGAGGAGAATCGGTACGACGCCGTGGAGAGGTGCATCGAGACGACGTACACGTTTGTGCGCGGCGGCGAGACGCACACCCGAACCGGGCTGCATTGGATCTACACGGTGCGGGAGATCCGCCACCTCCTCGCAGAGGCGGGTCTCATGACAGAGGGACTTTACGGATCCCTGGACGGCGGGCCCTTCCAGGTGGGATCCTCATACCTCCTCCTCGTGGCGGAAAAGAGATGACGCGGCCCGGCGCGGCGGCAGGGCGGCGGAGGGCGCTTCGACATGGCAGTGAAACCGATCCCCGACGGCTACCACACCGCAACGCTGTACCTGATCATCAAGGACGCGGCTCGCGCCATCGATTTCTACAAGAAGGCGTTCGGCGCCACGGAGTTGATGCGCATGGCCGACCCGGGTGGGAAGGTGCATCACGCCGAGATCAAGATCGGCGACTCGCCGATCATGCTGGCGGACGAGTACCCGGAGATGGGTGCTCTCAGCCCGCAATCGCTCGGCGGCTCGTCGGTGTTCATCCTTCTCTACGTCGAAGACGTGGACGAAAGGTTCAGCCGGGCGATCGCCGCCGGAGCGAAGGCGGTGAGGCCGGTGCAGGATCAGTTCTACGGCGACCGATCCGGCACGCTGACGGACCCCTTCGGACACCAGTGGACCCTCGCGACTCACAAGGAAGACGTGCCGCCCGGAGAAATGAAGAAGCGCTTCGAGGCCTCCATGAAGCCGTAGGGCCGGGCGCTACGAGATGAGCGAGGTCGCTTCGATCCTGACTCGCCTTGAGACCGGTGGGATCCTCCTGCAGCAGGACAAGCGTTACCCAAACGTCGTCTCCATCCTGACCGGCGGGACGCTCGCGTCCAGTTGGTGGTCCCATCCAAAGGCACATCTCATCCACCACACTCTCGAGGCGCTGGCGGGGCATCCGGATGTCCTCGCAACGAAGCTCGTGGCGTGCAAGGTGACGTTCGTTCACCGCCGGCTCTGGCCCGCCTTCATCGGGGTCGCCGGCGCCTCAGAGCCATGGCAGCTTCGGGATTTGACGCTATCCGCCAGGCGTCTTCTCGAGAGGGTACGGAAAGAGGGCAGGGCCTCCGCGTCGGGCAGGCCGGTGAAGGAGCTCGAGGCGCGGTTACTCGTGCATTCGAGGGAAGTCCACACCGAGGGCGGAAGGCATGAGCTCGTCCTCGAGAGTTGGCCGGTCGCGGGCCGGCGCCTGGGCTGTCGGAGTTGGTTGGCGCCGCGGGAAGGCCGCCTCGTTCTGGCCGCGGCTGCAGCCAACGCCGGCATCGATCCGAGGCACCTTCCCTGGCCGCCTGACGTGGACGGGCCACGCTCGGCTCCTCACGCGGCGAAGTGAGGTATCGGACATCCCGGGGAGCTGGAGCATGCAGCGGCTGAAGGGGAGCGGCGGCGACGGGGGATCCTGGTCCATGTTCAGAAACGCCATCGTCCGGAAGCCGGGCAGAAACTTCTCCGAAGGGTTGACGACCGCCGGGCTCGGCATGCCTCTCCTGGACAGGGCGCTGGCCGAGCACGGGCGATACTGCGAGGCCCTGCAGGACTGTGGTCTGATTCTGTCCACTCTGGAAGCCGACGAACGGCATCCCGACTCGACGTTCATCGAGGACACGGCCATCCTCACCGACCGCGTCGCCGTCCTCGCCCGCCCTGGGGCGCCGAGCCGCGAGGGGGAGGTGTTCGGGGTCCGCGAGGTCCTGGCGCGGTTTTATCCGTCGTGCCGGGCCATCGCGGCGCCGGGCACCCTCGACGGCGGCGATGTCTGCCAGGCGGGGGATCACTTCTTCATAGGCATCTCGAGGCGGACCAATGAGGCCGGGGCCCGGGAGCTGGCCTCTCTCCTGGCCGAGCACGGCCATACGTCCGCGTTCGTGGACATCCGAGGGCTGCCCGAGATCCTCCATCTGAAGAGCGCGCTGGCGTGGCTCGGTGACGGTCGACTGGTCATGAGCGGCGCCTTGACCGGGCACGAAGCGTTCCAGGGCTATGACGTCGTTCCTGTCGAGGCCGAAGAGAGCTACGCCGCCAACTGCGTGCGGGTGAACGACCACGTGCTGCTGGCGGCGGGATATCCGCGCTTCGAAAAGCGGCTTCGGGAGGTCGGCTACTCCGTGGTCGTGTTGGAGATCTCCGAGTTTCGGAAGATGGACGGGGGGCTGAGCTGTCTGTCCCTGCGGTTCTGACGGAGAGGAGGGACTACATCAGAAGGACCGCGGCTCGCAGGTCGAAGCGGTGACCCGCGGCTCAGGGCAGGATGCCGGCGTCTTCGTCGATTCGCAGGGATCGGTTCGCCGGGACGGCCCCGAACGACTGCTTCACCCCCGACGGCCAGACCACCTCGAGCGCGTCCACCTTCGCAACGCCGCGGCCCAATCCGAACGTGACCGCGAGTTCGCTGGCCGAGCAGTAGGATGATCCGCTCCTCATCATGCGAGACTGCATCCGCCCGCCGGCTGTGGCCCTCACCACGGTCCCCATCCCGTCCCGGTTGCTCTTCGTTCCGCGGAGCGCGACCCGGAGCCACGAGGCCGCGTTGCCGCCGTCGTTGCGCAGCAGACGCGCGGGCCCCCCGCTCGTCGTGACCAGGACGTCGAGGTCGCCGTCCGCGTCGTAGTCGCCGTACGCCGCCCCCCTCGCCACCATCGCGACCGCCATCGCCTCGCCGGATCGATCCGTCACGGACTCGAAGGCGCCCGTCCCGGAGTTGCGGAAGAGGTGCGGCCTCTGTGCGTACGTCACCTCGCGTTGCACGCGGTTGATGTCGTCGTCCACGTGGCCGTTGGCGATGAAGATGTCCATCCAGCCGTCGAGGTCGTAGTCGAAGAAGAACGTCCCGAAGGCGAGGGTGAGGAGGCTGGGCTGCCCCACGCCCGCGCGCGGGGCGTCATCGATGAAGAGCCCCGCCCCCTCGTTGTGGTACAGCCCCACCATCTCGTTGCTGAAGTTGCCGATGACGAGGCTCTCACGCCCGCTGCCGTCGTAGTCGGCCGCGTCGATCCCCATGGCGCCGCGGGCGACGCCGGATTCCGAGAAGGCCATGCCGCTCTCTCGCCCCACGTCGGTGAATGTGCCGTCGCGGTTGTTGCGGTAGAGGTAGTTGGGCTGCGTGTCGTTGGCCACGGCGATGTCCACCCAGCCGTCCTGATCGAAGTCGAGGAGCGCCACGCCGAGCGTCTTGCCCGCGGGGTTCGCCACCCCGGAAGCCCGCGAGATGTCGGTGAAGCGGCCCGTCCCGTCGTTCCGGTACAGGCGTGGCCCCTCCCCAGGATACGACTCGGGAGTGCAGTACGACTTGCGCGTGCCGTCGAGGGTGCACGTGATGTCGGTGGATTCCGTCCACCGGACGTAGTTGCCCACCACGAGGTCGAGATCGCCGTCGCGGTCGTGGTCCATGAACGCGGCGCTCGATCCGAATCCCGGATCGGCCACGCCCGCGGCGGCGGCCACCTCCTCGAACCTCCCGCCGCCTCGGTTCCGGTAGAGACGATCGGGCCCGAGGGCGGTGACGAAGATGTCCTGGTCGCCGTCGTTGTCGTAGTCGGCCGCCGCCACGCCCAGTCCGTAGAACTCGTGACGGAGCCCCGCCTCCTCCGTAACGTCCTCGAAGCGGCCGTCGCCGAGGTTGCGGTAAAGCGCCGGGTAGCTGCTTTTCTTCTTGCGGGAGGGCCAGTCGGCGCCGTTCACCAGGAAGATGTCCAGCCGGCCGTCGCCGTCGGCGTCGATGAACGCGCATCCCGAGCCCATCGTCTCGGGGAGGTACTTCTTCCCGAAGGCGCCGTTGTTGTGAGTAAAGGCGATCCCGGAGGAGGCCGTCACATCGGTGAAGGTGGGGAGAGGCGGCGGCGCCGGCGGGAGCGCGGGCGGGGCGGCCTCGCGCGAGCAGGACACGGCCGCGATCCCCGCGGCGAGGAAGGCGGCCAGGAGAGGGGTGCGGGCGCTCAACGCAGCATCCCGACGCGGTACTTCTCGGGACCCGACGGCGGTCCCTTCATCTCGTGCTCGTGGACGAGGAATCGCTCGTTGTTGTCGGCGGCATGGGCGAGGCGGTAGGGGCCGGTGATCGTCTGGGCCGCCTCGTCCGCCTTGAGGCGCACATAGAGCGTCTCGTGGGCGGCGGCTCCGGCGTCGTCGCCCTTCGCGCGGAAGGCGAGCATCAGATTGTAGTGGGCCTGAAGGTCCTCGGGATCCACGGCGAGGACGCGGCGCAGGGTCGCGATGGCCTCGTCGTGCCGCCGCAGCAAGAACTGGATGCGTCCGATCTGGTTCAGCACCACCCGGTCACGCGGAAAGGAATCCGCGGCCACGCCGAGGTGCTGGAGCGCCTGCTCGTAGGCCCCTTTCGCCTTGAGGGTCAGGGCGTAGAAGTAATGGGCCTTCGGGAGACCCGGCTCGAGGGAGAGCGCTTTCTCGAGAGCGGCGGCCGCCTCCGCGTGGCTTCCCTCGTCGATGAGGGCACGGGCGATGTTCACGTACCCGTCGGGGTAGCCGGGATCGATCTCGACCACGCGCCGGAATGCGGCCACCGCCCCCCTGAGATCGCGCTGGAGGAGCAGACCGATCCCGTAGTCGTTGAACCGCTCCCGGAGCGGCGGTGCGGAAGCGTCCGGCGCGGCCGCTGGCGACGCTGCGGCGGCTGCGGTCGCGGGCCACGGGGACGGGCCGCCGGAGCCCGCCGCGCGGCCGGATGGAGCCTCGCGCTGTCCGGGCGCTCCGCTTCCACCGTCTCCGTCAACGACGGGAAGCGTCACCGACGACGCGGCCACGACCACGATGGGCAGATCCGGTATCGCCTTGAGGTTCCCGGAGACGTCCGACGTGTCGCCGCTGAAGACCCACCGCCCATCGTCGTGATCGGGGGAGAGATCGAAGCCGACGTGAAGTGGGTCGCGCACCCCGGCGAAGGACCACTGCGTGTTCCACCAGGAGAACTTCCGGTAGTTCAAGCGAGCCGTCAGCGTGACCTTCGAGCCCGCGTCCTCCGGCACCCGGAGCCGAAAATGAACCGTGTCGGCCGCGCCCGGCGGGATCAGCCTCGCGTAGAGGAGCGTCCGCGCGGCCCAGGCGTTGCGCTTGTTGATCCGGTTGCCGTGCCCGTCGAGCAGCAGCGAACGGTAGAAGTGGGCGCTCTCCTCCACCGGCCCGCGCCCCGAATCCTCGACCCAGCCGCTGTGACCCAGCACGCGTCCCGTCTCATCCTCCGCGACCAGCTCCGTCCAGGTGTCGAAGGCGTCCACGGTCCCTCCGGGGAAGAAATGGCCCACGTTGCGTGTCCGCACCACCACTTCCACGCGGACCGTCCGACCCCGCCGGAGCGCGACGCCACCGCCGTCGAGGGGCGCGAGGAGCGGCCCCAGGTTCCGGCCCGCCTCCGCGGCCTCGCCCGTAACCCCCTCCTCGCCGGGGAACATGGCGCGCGCCGCCGCGGGGCCTTCGGGGCCGGACGGATGCGCCGGCTCCATGGCTCCCGCCCTGACGCGATCGCCTGCCACCGCCCCCCGCGATCCGCCTCCCGGCGCCTCCGGGTAGCCGCCGAGCGGAGCGCGGTCGCTGGCGTCCTCGCCCTCTTCGCGCAGGCCGAATACGTCCGCCGTCACCGCACCCGACGTCAGGAACCGCTTCGTCGTCTCGAGTTGTTCGGCGTCGCCGTTCACGAAGGGCAGCGCCGTGTTGGCGCCGGGGAAACGGTGGGAGTGCACCTTGCCGCCGATGTTGGCGGCGTCGGTGGAGGCCACCATCGGCATGTGGCACGACCCGCACTTCTTCGGCTCGGGAGGGTAGTAGAAGGCGCGCGCGTTCTGGTGGGACACGCCGCTGTTCTGCCACGCGTCGTACTCGTTGAAGCCGCGCACCCAGCGATAGTGGTTCACCGGCGCGTCGAGGTGGACCTTGTGGCAGGAGGAGCAGAACTCGGGGGTCTGGTTCCTGTGGAAGGGTTTGATGAAGGTCTGCCTGTGTGGCGCCGGGTCGAGCCGCACCATGGAGTCGTGCAGGCGACGCATCAGCGGGCTCTCGCTGGCCACGAGGCGATGCATTTCGGGATACTCGATGGTGTAGCCGCCCTGGCCCATGGTGTCGGCCACCCTTACCACGCTGTGGCAGGCCATGCAGCCGATCCCCGCCTGGGCCTCGGGAGTGTGGATCTGATCGCGGATGGGCGCATCCATGCGGCCCGTGAAGAGGACGGCCATGTCGTGGCACCCGCCGCACCACCTGGAGGGCTTCGTCCCCACCACGTCCTGCATGTACTCGATCGACTTGCGGTACCACTGGTTGTTGAACGACGAGAA
>CAYNUH010000106.1:0-8521 GCA_964400605.1 uncultured Acidobacteriota bacterium
CCCCTCGCACTACGTCATCGACCCGAACGTGGGGTGGATCCTCCTGGACAAGCCGGGCCAGGTGGCGGCAGGACTGTGACCGTTGATCTTTGTGCTTGACATTCGTGTTATATTCGCTATACTCGCGCTGTGCCTCAGCCGCTCCCGAAGCCGCGCGCCTCGCGGTCGCTCCTTTATGGGGCGCCCGCTCCCCACGCCGCTCCCCCGGCCCGGCTGCTCCTCCGCTGCGCGGAGTCGGCGCCGGAGCGTCAACCTCAGGGGTCCGCGCCGAAGCCTCGGACAGAAGAGGCCGCCCTCCGCTCCGACGCGCTCGCCGTCTCGCTGCGCGGCGCGCTGGATTTGACCACCGCCCCCCTGGCCCGCTCCGCCGCGGCGTTCGTGGATTCCGAGGGATGGACGGCGTTCGGCTACGCCCGTCTCGAGGACCACGCCCGAGAGCGGTTCGGCCGCAGCGGCAGGTGGTTGAGAGACCTCGCGGCCCTGGGTCGGATGTTTTCCACGCTCCCCGGGTTGGAGGAGGCGCTGTGCGGGATGGATAGGGGCCGTCCTCTCGGACGGGTGGCTGGGCTGCTGGTGGGACGCGTCGCTGATCCGGCGTCGGTGGCAGGTTGGGTGGCGCTGGCGCGCTCCGTCAGCGTGCGGGAGCTGAGGGACGCCGTCGCCGCCGCGCGGGAGGCGGGCTCCGCGGGGCCCCTGAACCACCACGAGATGGAAGTGGCCGTAGGCGACTCGATCGCGATCACCGGCGGAGCGACGGTCCACGGCGCACCGGCGACCGCGACGGGATCCGCCGCCCCCGCTCTGCTGGCGTCTCCCGCCGGATCCGACGGCTCCATGCCTGGGGAGACCCCCGGGGAGGACGAGGATCGCACCCTGGTCCGGCTCACGGCGCCTCTCGCCGTCCTCGCGGCCTTCGATGAAGCGCTCGACCTTTACCGGGCCGTCGAGGGGCGTGAAGCCACGGTCACTTCCTTCGTGGAGGCTCTCATTGCGGAGGCGTTTTCGTCAGGGGATCTCGCCGAAGCCGTGGACGGGGTCAACCAGGAACCGCTCGGCCACGGGGAGAGCGTCGCCGCGGAGGAGCGCGCCCACGCCTGTTCCACGCGCCAGTGGGAGCAGCTTCCCGCGGTCGGGCAGCCCGATTGGGCCTTGCGACTCGCCGGGTCGAGCCTCGAGGAGTTGCGGGGGCTTCTCGGCGGCGCAGGCCGTGGTGGCGCGATGGAGTTGGACGGTCAGATCCAGGCTCTCCTGAGGATCGAGGACGAGATCGAAACGAGGCTTGCCTCGCTCCTTGCGCAGATGGCCGACGACGAGGCCTGGTGCCGGCTCAGGTTCGCCTCCGTGGTGCACTACGCGGAGCAGCGCCTCGGCCTCGGGCGCACTGCGGCGCGGATGCGGGTGCGCGTGGCCCGGGCGCTCCGGAGGCTCCCGCTGGTGCGGGCGGCCTACGAGCGGGGCGAGGTGGGGATGGAAGCGGCCTGGCTGGTGGCGACGATGGTCGGCGCGGAGCCGGCCGACGAGGCGACCCAGCGGATCTGGATCGAGAGGGGGCGCCAGGCGAGCGTGAAGCGGCTGCGCGACGAGGCGCGGCTGGCGGGACGGATCCGGGCTGGGCTGGTCGGCCGGGAGGATGCGGGGCTCGGAGACGACCCCGAGGCCGCCGGCACCGCACCGCCGCCTTCAGCGCCATGCGGGCCCGCAGCCGGGGCTCCTGCCGGACCCACGTCGCCCCTGCCCGGAATCGATGGCACCACTACCCTCGTGCCACGCCTGCCCGCGACGGACGAGGCCTGGCACGCTAGTCTACGGCGCGAGGTTGGAACCGCTCGCGCGCGGGTCGCGGCGCTCGGCCGCCTCGCCGCCGCATCATGGGTGTCGGACGTTTTCCTGAGGCTGCGGCTCCCCGCCGCGCTGGCGTCAGACTTCCTCGGCGCGATCGAGTCGGCGCAGGGGCTTCTCGACCGGCGGGCGGCCGAGGTGCCGTGGGAGGAGCCATGGCCGGAACGCGACCCGCCGGAGTCGCTGATCGCGGCGCGCGACTTCTTCATCCGCTGCCGCCGCACGCCGGCCTGGGTGGGGCTGATGGCGCTTCTCGAGGAGTTCGTGGCGACGTGGGACGTAGAAGCGGATGCGGCCCGACGGCCCGGCCAGCCGATCTTCATCCGCGACGGGTGGCGCTGCGCCGCTCCCGGGTGCACCTCACGCCGGAATCTGGAGGAGCATCACGTTCGGTACCGGAGCCGGGGCGGCGGCGAGGGCTTGTCGAACCGCGTCACGCTCTGCCGGTTCCACCACCAGCGCGGCGAGCACGGAGGTCTGGCGAGATGCCGCGGGCGGGCGCCGCTTGACCTGATCTGGATGATGGGCGCAGGGGGCTGCGGGGGGACGTTCCGTAACGAGATACGGTTGGAGCCTTCATCGGTCGGATGGAGCGCCCGGGGTCTCGTCCGTGTCTGCGACGCTCCCGATCGGTGAACTGACCACGGGCCCGTTTGACCGTGGCCGGCCACGAGCGCCCCCACCCACGCGTCGCGCCTACGGGGAGGGACGGGCCGGGCTGGCTGCTGGGCAGGGATTCGAACCCCGATAACAAGATCCAGAGTCTTGCGTCCTACCGTTGGACGACCCAGCAGCACCTCGTCGTGCACGGCAGGCCGGGAATCGTAGCCGCCTCCCCCTACCCGGTCAAGAAGGCCGGCGAGTGGGATCCTGGAGGAACGCAACCGCCCGCCGCAGGCGCGAGACGGTCCCCTCGCGGCCCATCAGCGTCATCACCTCGAAGATGCCGGGGCTGACGGAGCGGCCCGTCAGGGCGACGCGGGCGGGATGGATGAGCCTCGCCGCGGCCACGCCGAGCCTGTCGGCGAGGGCCCGCAGGGCCGACTCCACATTCGTGTCAACGAACGGCTCCACAGATGACAGCGCCTCCGCGAGCGCCGAGAGGCGCGAGGCGGCTTCCTCGCCCGCCAGGTGCTTGCGCACCGCCTCGGGGTCGTAGTCGAACGCTTCGGTGAGGAAGGGCCTCGCATCGCGGGCGATGTCGGAGACCTTGCGGCTTCGGGTCTTGAGCGTCTCGATGAGCCTCAGCGCCCATGCCTGCCGTGGCCCGTCCATCTCATCGCGCCAGAGGCCATCGGCCAAAAGCGTCTCGCGCACGGAAGGCAGCAGCGTCTCCGCGCCGGCCGCCGTGAGGTACTGGCCGTTCATCCAGTCCAGCTTGTCGTGGTCGAAGACGGCGCTTCGCGGATTCACTCCTTCGAAGGAAAAAAGCGACGTCATCTCCTCCTTGGTCATCACCTCCCGGTCGCCGCCCGGCGACCAGCCCAGGAGCGCAAGGAAGTTGAAAAGCGCCTCGGGCAGGTACCCTGACGCTCGGTACTCCATCACGCTCACGGCCCCGTGCCGCTTGCTGAGGCGCTTCTTGTCCTCACCCAAGATGAGCGGCAAGTGCGCGAACCGCGGCTCGCGAAGCTCGAGCGCCCGGTACATCAGGATCTGCTTGGGCGTGTTGGAGATGTGATCGTCGCCTCTGATGACGTGCGTGATGGCCATGTCCGCGTCGTCGGACACGCAAGAGAGATTATAGGTGGGTGATCCGTCCGAGCGCAGCAGCACCAGGTCCTCGATGTCGGCGTTCTCGAACGACACGTTGCCGTGGACGAGATCGTCGTAGGCGGTCGTCCCCCCGGGCACCCGCAGCCTCACGCAGAAAGGCGCGCCGGACGCGGTGAGCCGCCCGCGCTCGTCGTCACTCAGCGCGAGGCACGTCCGGTCGTACTTCCAGGCCGCCACGCCGCGTGCTTCGGCGGCCTCGCGCTTCGCTTCCAGCGCCTTCGGGTCGCACCAGCAGCGGTAGGCCTTCCCCTCCTCCAGGAGCCGCAGGGCCGTCGCCACGTGCCGGTCACGGTCGCGCGACTGGAAGTGCGGTCCCTCGTCCCACGTGAGCCCGAGCCAGGTGAGGCCGTCGAGGATCGCCCGCACCATCTGCTCGGAGGACCGCTGCACGTCGGTGTCCTCGATCCGGAGGATGAACGTGCCGCCGTGGCGCCTTGCGAAGAGCCAGTTGAAGAGCGCCGTGCGGGCCCCGCCCACGTGAAGGAACCCCGTGGGCGAGGGGGCGAAGCGGACGCGGATGGCAGTATTCGTCATGACCTTTCCGGCTCCGGGACGCGAGGCGCCATCTTAGACCATCCGAAAAAGGTGACTCAGAGGCCGGGCCCGACCTGGCGTTCGCAGGCGATCCGAAAGGCAAGCCCTGGCCCGTCCTGTCATGTAATCCCTTGATTCAAAACGACTTATACATGACAAATGCGAGTCCACGGGTTAACCCGCGCTCTATGATTCGTCCCTAACCCCTTCCCCGCGTGCGATATACTGCGGCTCCTTCGGACCGGGCGCCCCCGAAGAGGCGGATCGGCTCGCGGAGAAGAAAAGCCATGTCAAAGACGTTCCCACCGATCCCGAGGAAGAAAGCCCGCGAGCTCGGCGCCTCGGAGCTCCGCTGGACGTGCGATCCGTCCGAGTACGATCTCGCCGTCACCGAAGACGAGAGCCGCCTCATCGGCATCATCGGCCAGGAGCGCGCCATCCGGGCGATGAAGATGGGCATCGAGCTGTACTCGCCCGGCTACAACGTCTTCGTCTGCGGGATCACGGGCACCGGCCGCACCACCACGGTGAAGCGGATCCTCGACAACATCAAGTCCTCCTGCCCGCTCCCGCTGGACCGCTGCTACGTCCACAACTTCCGCCAGAGCGAGCGCCCCCGGCTCGTCGTTCTGCCCCGGGGCCGGAGCCGTGAGTTCCGCAAGGAAATGGAGCGGTTCGCCCGGGAGGTGTCCACCATCGTGCCGCGCCTGCTCGAATCCGAAGAGCAAGGCAAGAGGCGCGAGAAGGTTGTGCACAGGCACGAGCAGGAGGGGGACCGCCTCATCGAGAAGTTCGAGCGCCGGGTCGAGAAGGAGGGCTTCGCGCTCAAGCGCGTTCGCGAGGGAAGCATCTCGCACCCGGAGCTGTTCCCGATGGTGGCCGGACAGGCGGTGCCCGTCTCGGACGTCGAGAAGATGCAGCAGGAGAAGAAGATCTCCGAGACGCAAGCAAAGGCGATCCTGAAGCGGTACGTGGCGCTGCGCGGGGAGCTGGAAGGGGTCGCCCGCGAGAGCCGGACGATCCTCCAGAAGATGGAAGCCGAGATCGCCGCGCTGGACCGCGAGCAGGTCCACAAGGCCCTCGAGGAGCCGGCACGGGTCATCACCGAGAAGCACGCCAATCCGGTCATCGAGGAGCACCTGCGCGAAGCGGTGGACCACATCGCAGAGCGGATCGACGCCTTCCGGGCGCAGCCGGCCTCCGAGCCGTCCCGCGACGGCGGCGGGGCCGGCGCGGGCTCCGACCGCGAGGGGATCCTGGGCCTCCTCCAGGTGAACGTCATCCTCGACAACACCGGCCGCGAGCACTGCCCGGTGGTCATCGAGAACCTCCCCACCTACAGGCGCCTGTTCGGCTACTTCGAGCGGGAGAGCGATCCTTCGGGGCACTGGTCCAGCGACTACCGGAAGATCCGCGGCGGCTCGCTGCTGCAGGCCGACGGCGGCTACCTGGTGCTCAACGCGGAGGACGTCTTCCAGCAACGCGGCGTGTGGCAGCACCTCAAGCGCACGCTGGTGAACCGGGCGCTGGAGATCCACGAGGAGGAGTCACCCCTTCAGTTGAGTGTGACCAGCATGACCCCCGAGCCGATCCCCGTCAACGTGAAGGTCATCCTCATCGGCGACACCCACACCTACCATGTGCTGTTCAACCACGACACCGACTTCTCCAAGATCTTCAAGATCCTGGCCGACTTCGACTTCGAGATGGACCTCAACAAGAAGAGCCTGCGGCAGTACGCGGCGTTCGTGGTGAAGATGTGCCATGACGAGGGGCTCGCGCCGTTCGAACCCGGCGCGGTGGCCGCCATCGCGGAGTACGGCGCCCGCAAGGCCGGCAGGCAGGGCAAGCTCACGGCGCGGTTCGGGGAGATCTCGGACCTGCTGCGGGAGGCCGACTACTGGCGGCGCAAGGAAGGCGATGGGAAGGTGGCGGCGCGGCACGTGAAGGCCGCCATCGGCGAGGCCGAGCAGCGCGCCTCTATGTGGGAGGAGAAGTTCCGCGAGCTCATCGAGACGGGCGTCGTCCTCATCGACGTGAAGGGGCGCAAGGTCGGGCAGCTCAACGGGATCACGGTGCACGACACGGGCGCGCACATGTACGGTCTGCCCGCGCGCATCACGGCCGCGGCCGCCCCGGGCGACGCCGGGATCATCAACATCGAGAGGGAGGCCCGGCTCTCCGGCAGCACTTACGACAAGGGGGTTCTGATCATCGGCGGGTACTTCCGCGAGAAGTTCGGTCAGAACAAGCCGATCACCTTCACCGCCTCGTTGGCCTTCGAGCAGTCCTACGCCGGAGTGGACGGCGACTCGGCCTCCAGCGCCGAGATCTACGCCCTGCTGTCGGCCCTCTCCGGCGTGCCGATCGATCAGAGCCTGGCCGTGACCGGGTCCGTCGACCAGAAGGGGACCGTCCAGCCGGTGGGCGGGATCAACCACAAGATCGAGGGCTTCTTCGAGGTCTGCCGCGCCAAGGGCCTCACCGACGAGCAGGGCGTGATCATCCCCGAGGCCAACGTGGCCGATCTCATGCTTCGCGACGACGTGGTGGAGGCGGTGCGCAAGAAGCGCTTCCACATCTATCCGGTTAAATCCGTCGACGAGGGGATCGAGCTGCTCACGGGGATGCCGGCCGGCGAGCGCGGCAAGGACGGCGAGTACACCAAGGGAACCGTCAACGCGCTCGTCGATCACCGCCTCGAGGAGATTGCCGAGATGGTGAAGAGGACCGCGGCGCCCGGTAAGCTGGGTTGAGAGGCGGGGCGGCCGAACGGCTCCGGCTGGCCGCCGCCCGGCTGGGTCTCGACGCGCGGCGCGCCGCCCCGCGCCTCATCCGGCGGATCTTCGGCTCCGCCTCCACTTCGCGCTGCGACGCCACGTGCTGCCGGCGTGGCGTCGTCGTCTCCACCGCCGAGCGCGACGCCATCCTGAAGCACCGCCGCGCGGTCGCGCGTGCGCTCGCGGAATCGCCGCGCCCCGGCGTGTCGACGCTCGGATTCGACTGGTTTGCCCGCCGTCCCCGCCGCGACGCCGACTTCCTCGCCGGCCGCTCCGTGGACACGCGCGTGGCGGCGGGGGCGTGCGTCTTTCTCCGCGCGGACCATCTCTGCGCCGTCCACGTCGCCTCCGAGCGCGAGGCCGGCCATGCCTACGCCCTCAAGCCCGCCTACTGTGTGCTCTTCCCTCTCTGCGTGGAGAAGAACGCTCTGGACCTCTGCCGCGCGTCGTTCACCCGCCGCGCCGAGTGCTGCTCTCCCGTGCGCAGGGGATCCCGCACGCCGCTGGCCCTCTTCGCGGAGACGATGGCGCGCCTCAGGGGCCGCCCGAGAGCCTGAGGAAGATCGCCTTCTCTCGTTCGGCGTCCGCGCGCCGCCCCATCTGCTCGTAGAGGATGGCGAGGAAGCGGTGCGGCTCGGCGGCGCTCGCGTCGGCCGCTGCGGCCTTCCTGAAGTACGTGAGAGCCTCCTCGTTACTGCCCGCCAGCGCCAGCAGCCGCCCCGCTTCCGTGAGGGCGCCCGCATCCGTGGGATCGAGTTCCGCCGCGCGCCGCATCTCGGAGAGCGCCTCGGCGTTGCGCCCGGTCTCCGCCAGGAGGCTTCCCAGGAAAGCGTGCGCGGGGGCGGCGCCGGGCGCAAGGTTTACCAGATCCTTCGTCTTCGCGATGGCCGCCTCCAGGCGGCCCGCCTCCGCGAGCGACTCGATCTCGATTAGCGCGAAGTGCACCTTCTTGTCGATCTCGACTTTTCTCTTTTCATCCTCGGAGACGGCGCGAAAGCGCTCGAGCATCGAGGCCGCTTCTTCCGTGCGGCCGGTGCGGCTCAGGCAGTTGCCGTACTGGAACAAAGCCGCCACCCGCCGCGGCTGGGCTTCCAGGACCTTCCTGAAGTCGAGGATCGCGGCCTCGCAGTCGCCCTTCAGCGCCCGCGAGAGGGCCAGCTCGAAGCGGCTGTCGGCGTCGTCCGGATCGGCCGCGAGCAAGGCGTTGAGGAGCCCCTCGGCTTCCGCCGAACGGCCCACCCGGCCGAGAAGGGACGCGAGGGCCCTCTGGGCGCGTGCGTTGCGGCCCAGTGTCAGTACCTCCCGGTAGCGCCGCTCTGCGGACTCATAGTGGCCTGTGCCCTCGTCGATCACCGCGAGCCCCATGATGGCCCCTGCGTGCGACGGCTGGATGCGGAGGACCTCTTCGTATCGGGCGGCCGCCGGCTTGAGCCGGTTCATACCCGCCAGCGCCCGCGCGAGCTGATAGCGGGCCGCGACGCTGCGAGGAGCGATCTTCACGGCGCGGTCGAGGAGATCCGCGGCCGTGGCATACTCTTCCGCCTGGAGGGCGCGCATCCCGCGGGACATGACGTCGTGGAACTCGCGCTCGG
>CAYNUH010000107.1:0-8221 GCA_964400605.1 uncultured Acidobacteriota bacterium
CGGGGAGACCTTTCAGAACGACGCTGAATCCTCCAGACGTGACGTTAAAGCAGCACGGCTGGATCCATACACCTTCCGCATAAGGAACCCAGAGGCGGTCGTTCTCCACGTTGATGTTGGCAATGAAGTGTGCGCGGCTCCTTCGATTCGGATCGAGGCCGTCGGTGAAACTGTTGAAGGCAGTGATCGGCATGTGCTCTCCCCTTTTGCGAGTCAACGATTGAGAAGCGAGTATCCGTTGGAAACCTCGGGCGGCGCTACTCCTCTTCAGGCGTGACGTTGAACGGCATCTTTCAGTAGCGGCCTAACCGCCTGCAATTCTGCTGCGAGGCCTGCCGAATCCGCCGCCACTCAACCCTCCAAAAGATAACCGGCGGCGGCTGAGGCGTTGAGGACCCCGGCAGCTGCATTTGCGGGTTAGGCGGCAGGTTCGATAGGCTTGTCGATCGCGGGCTGACTACTGTTCATGCTGACCTGCAGAAAGCCGCTCCCGCCGTTTTCTGACCGCCCGTTTCGCGTTTGTCAGCGGCCTCAAGTCGGACTTGATCAGTGGCTGACCTACACCAGCCCGGGGAGAGTTACTCAATCCTGAGCTCGTCAATCTGGAAGGTGAACGGTCCAGGCTGAGGACCAGCCACGAAGCCGATTCCCATGATGTCATGACCATCGATGCCGTCGAAGCTGGCGATGGGAAAGTTGAATTGCTTCCATTCGCCCGAAGGGGTGAAGGCCTTCGCGATCCCCATGAAGCCGCGGCTCTGCGAGAAGACCATGATGCGGTAGGCCTTGCCGTCACCTTTCGCCCAGAAGCTGATGTTCTTCTTGGAAGACAGGTTGGCGGGCTGCATCGGCGCCGCCGCAGGGGAGAACATGGCTCCCGCCCACGCGAAGTCCAGCCCGGGTGCGACGTCGCCGCCCACGCGCAGCGCTCCATTACTCTGATTAGCGCCCCCAGGAACCACTTCGATGGTGGCGCGCGATTTGCCACCCGCAAAAGCATCAGTGCTGGTGACCCACGATCCGTAGCGGGCAGACACCTTGCCGTCTTCGAAGTCGCTCACCAGACCGCTCTCCGAGCCCGGGGGAGGCGCGGCTGACGCCTGCTGCTGCGCTGCTTCGTTGCTGCGACGAACCTGTGCCAGGTAAAGCTGACGGTCGACTTTCACCCCCGCCTTCCACACCGCCACGATGTGGCGGGTGGCGGTGATGTCGGCCGTTGGGTCACCGCTCACCAGCAGCAGGTCAGCGCGCCGCCCCGGCGCGATATACCCGCGGTCGGTGAGGTGAAAGGCATCCGCGGGAGCGGCCGTGGCCGCGCTGAGCGCTTCGGCAGGAGTCAAGCCCGCCTGCACCAGCCGCGCCAGTTCGCCGTGCAGGCTGGCGCCTTGAACCGTGCCCGGATTCGGCACATCGGTGCCGGCGAGGATCGGCACCTTGGCCCGCTGGATCTGCTTGACAGCGGCTTCTGCGCCGGCGCAGGAGAGCTTGGCCGGCATGGGAAAGCTGGTCTTGAGGAAGCGCACGTCGAGGTCGCTGAGAGCGGAGGTGATGCGTGGGTCTGCTGCCAACTCGCCGTTACCGTCGCCACAAACGCTGTGCAGTACCGAAAGCGTGGGAATGACAAACGCGTGGTGCTGGGCGACCAACCGACCGAAGTCGGGGTCGGTGGAAGGGCCGACGAACAGGTGCGCCAACCCATCGGCGCCCGCCTCGATGGCGTCGCGCGCCTGCTGCAGCGAGCCGATGTGCACCACCGCCAGCCTACCCCGCTTGTGCGCCGCGGCGATGACGGCGGCCAGGGTCTCCTTGCTCACCGTCGCCCGGCGCTGGGGTGTGCCGTAGGCGCTAGCGTCGTCGTACACGATCTTGATGTAGTCCGAACCCTCGGCAAGGCGCGCGTCCACGAAGGCCTGCGCCTCCTCCGGCGCGGAGATGGTCGGGATGCTCATGCCGTATTCGGTCCCGTGTCCGCCGGGCGCCGTCACCAGCGTGCCCGCCGAGCGCAGGTCTGCCAGGTCCTGGTCCTTGCCCTCAGCCTCCTCCTCCTTGATCTGGCGGACGAACTGGGGCGCAGTAAACATGTCCAGTTCGGTGGTCACGCCGAAGGCGAGGCCCTGCCGCAGGGCGTCTCTGGTGAACACATGGACATGCGCGTCAATCAGGCCCGGCAGCAGGGTCTTGCCCGTGCCGTCAACTACCTCGGCGCCTGCGGGTCTAGCCACCGACGCGCCTACGGCACGAATCACTCCGCCTTCCACCAGTACGTTGGTGGGTGCAAGGGCCGTGCGGCCGTCGAAGACACGCACTTGCTGGAAGTAGAGCGCATTTGGGGCTGGCGCTTGCCCGGCAAGAACGGCAAGGGCGCAGAGGAGGGGAGGGATGGTTACAAACACTTTGAATTTCATGGCAGGTCTCGGCTGTAGCAGGAAGTTAGACGCCAACCCAGGCCGAAAGTCAAATGTGTGGCGCACCGGAAAACGCGGGGGCAGCTGTGACGCCGCGTGCCATGATGCGGCCTAACGGACGGCGCTTCTGCTGCGGGGGCCTGCGGCGGCCGCCGCCAACCACTACAGAAAAGATAACCGGCGGCGGCTGAGGCGTTGAGGACCCCGACAGCAGCAAGAGCGGGTTATGTGCCAGTTCCTGTGGCATCGTCGTTATTGACTCCATGGCAGAAACACTCATGGCATGGGAATGTCGACTGACGGTTCCTGGGTCCGGATGAAAAGGAAGGCATCGTAGTTTCTGCCCCACTGTGACCGGTCAGTGGAATGGCCGAGGGGTCGGGCCAAGAACGGTTGGGCGAGCCACGAGTTTCCTCCGACTGCTCCCCGGAGGTCCAGCAGACCGATCCCGTGACCGGCCGCCGCCATGAGCTCCTCGAACTCCGGTTCAGGATGCTGGTCGGGAACGATGGTGAACGTCGGTCTCTGGGGGTGTGCCCAGTGGTGCGACCCCTCGTAGGACACGAATGCTATCGCGTAACTCTGGTTGCCGAACTCCGCCCGAACACCGTCGCCCATCGCGTATGGCGCCCAGCCGCCGGACTCTGTGAGGGAGGGGTTGCGCATTATATGTGCGTTGTGGGCCCACACGATGATCCTGCTGCCCGGGTACAGCTCGTTGGCCAGCCACAACAGGTTCTGGACCATCTCCGGGTCTCGGTCGCCAGTGTTCCGGCACGCGTCCGTCTCACAGTACGATCTCGGGGGAGGCGACAGCCGCGGCGCTCCCACGGCGGCGATACGAAGGATTCTCGCCCAATATCGGCCCTCGTCAGTAGCGACGTCGCGCTCAATGCGGGCGGCCGTTGCGGCGAGAGCGCCCTCAAACGCGGCCAAGGTGGTGGAGTCCGGCACCCTGTACTGGAAGGCGTGCATGCGCTTCAGCAACTCACTCTCGGCGGACTGGGAGTTGGCGAACGGGCCAGCCAGCCCGTTGGCCTGGAGAAACGTCCTCAGCTCTGCGATCAGTGTGTCTGGAGAGGCTGTCCTTCCGGTCCTGGGCAGCTGGTCGATTCCGGCGAGCAGCAGTGGTCGTGGGCTTTGCGCAACCTGTGCAACGTAGCTCACCAGAGGCTCTAGCTGGCGAGCCTGCGCCCACATCCAAAAGGCGCCCTGGGTGAAAGACGCCATGGGGTCCCGTCCGGCGCTGATCTCGCGCCAGGCGCGCCACATGTCGTAAACGCCGGCCTCGAAGGCCAGGACCTCGAAACCCAGCTCGGCGTGGAGAAACCGTATGAGTCTCGACTTGGCAAGAAAGTCGGATCCGTCTCCGTGGTCCGCCTCGCCGAGCAGCACCACTCGGATGTTGCTGAGCAAGGGCTTGAGCGGCTGGAGATCGGCGAAGTTCGTGTCGGTCGGCTGGACCGTGCGGATCGAAATGGCATTCGCGGCAAGCCAGGCGACCCGCGGATCGGTCGCAAGCCCCGTTCGTCTCGCAGTCAGCGTACTCGGTTCCTCTATGTCGGTGACGGCGACCGCAACAGCCCGAGCTCTCCTGGAACCGGTGAGGACGACGATGTGGACGCCGGTGCCGCGGGCTTCCCAAGCCAGCACCTGGTTTGGTATCGTCCCAACCCCGATGCGGACAAACGGGACCGAGTCGCCCGGCGCGAGCACGGTCACTTCAAGAGCTTCGGCGTCGCCTGGGGCTTCAACCCTGACACGGGCGAATTGGCCGCGCTCGAGATGCAGACGTAGGCACACGCGTTCGCGAGAGCCGAGCTTCCCCTCCCACCGTCCCGCCGGGGGCAAGTCGGCTTCAGTAGCGCAGGCCTGGGAAGGCTTGGTCGGCCGAGCCGTCGGGTCGGCTCGATCAGGAACGAACACGGTGAGCACCAGGGCGACGAGTGCAAACCCGACGGGCCTTGAAGAACCTCTCGTCATAGTATGTATCCCCCTCTCCGACTGACGCGGTCAATGGATCCGCACGGCCCCCGCCGGTGTGCGAACTCACAGCCGGCGCCTTCAGAGCTCACGAACGTCGGCCCCGACTGCTGGCCAGCTGGCGCCTAACGGACTGCGCTTCTGCTGCGGGGGCCTGCTGAGGCCGCCGCCATCCGACCCAACCAAAGATATTCGGCGGCGGCCAAAGCGATTAGGACCCCGGCAGCTGCAAGCGGAGCCTGTGTGAAAACTCTCAAAGAGCCGGAAAAAGGGGGATCAAAAACCTCCGACCGGCTCGAGATCGTGGCTCCTGGGGCAAATGTGAGCGTCGGGATTTTCGAGAGCCACGTTCGACGCGAGTTTTCACGTAGGCTCAACGCGGGTTAGGCAGCTGTGAAACCGCCTTGCACTACTCTACGTTCCTTTGAAACGCCACCGGAGCGTTGCCTCTAGCGGAGGCAGGTCCGGACGCGCTTGCCGGCTGCATGCGCGTCTTGGGCAGCGCGGTCCGCAATTCGGGTTGCTTCGGACCCTAGCGCTGCGGGTCCACTCGGCGCGGCTCCAGTTCCTGCGCTAGCATCCGTTCGGCGAAGTCCAGGCGCTCCTGCGCCTCGCTCAGCTCCTGTCGCAGCGTGCTCACCTCGATTTCGAGCGCTTCGAGCCCAGCTTGGAACTCGCCCCCACCGGGGCCCCGCCGGAGGCGCTGAGCCCACAATCCGAACGCCGCAGCGAGCGCCGCGTGAATCGTGGCATGCCACGGCTCCCCTGGTTGGGCCGCGAACCAGACTCCGACCACGTTGAGCGCGCTCAGCACGACAGCGATCGGGTGCCAAATCGCGGGCTTGAAGGTCATGGCGAGTTCCTGTCGCGGCTGCCTAACGGACTGCATTTCGGCAGCGAGGCCCTGCTGAGGCCGCCGCCGACCAACCAAAGAAAGATACCCGGCGGCGGCCGAAGCGCTTAGGGCCTCGTCTGCTGCAAATGCGGGTTAGGCGGAATGCACGCTCAATCAGCACCGGCCAAGCCGATCCACCTCTTGCCCGTGAAGTAGTGGATTCCGGAGGCCTTACCCACAAATGCATCGTCAATGCCATCGTGAATGGGCTCCGGGGGTCGCGGGCCCCGGTACTCCTTGGCATGATCGAGGATGTAGGCCCGACTAGCGACCGAGATCGCCCTTGAGAAGCCGATGCCCTGAGGGCCTAACGACTGGAGATAGTCCAGGTCTGGACTAGGGGCAAGAGAGTCAATTGTGGTGGCACGGCCGGCCCAGAACACCAGGACGCGTGAGATTCCGCCGCGTGAGCAGAGAACGGCCCAGTCCAGTTGCCCAGGGCGCCGAAAGTGGCCCGCGATCACGTTGTGAGGTCCACCGATCTCGACCGTCTGCGGAATGGTGCAGTTCCGTCGCTCAAGCGCGCTGCGAATGGCTGGTGGAAGCGACGGGAAGGCGGAAGGTGCCAGACGAGTAATGTTTCGCTCGGCCTCCTGCCATTGATCCTGAGCGCCCACCACGCTAGAGAGGGCGCCGCTCAGGATAATCCAAAGGATCGCACGATCCACCTTGATCTCCATTGCCTAGGATCAAGCCGTTCGCGTTTCTGCCTAACGGACTGCGCTTCTGCTGCGGGGGCCTGGCGAAGCCGCCGCGGCCCAATCGCCTAAAGATATCCCGCGGCGGACGAAGCGCTTTGGGCCCCGGCAGCTGCATCTGCGGGTTAGGCCGCGTACTAGACGATTCCTGTTGCGATGTCCTCTAATGGCCCCTTGGCAAAGTCTCTCTGTTCAACTCCGAGGGCATTTCGCAGGACGGAATCCAGATTGAGGATAGCAATCGCGAGCTGACGGACTACCAGCTGAAGAGTGACGGAGGCCATAGGCTCGAAGCCCCTCAAGTGCTCCACGGCAGGTTGTCGCTTTGCATCTTGGTGAAGCGCCTGGGCATACAACCAAGTATCAAAGACCTCTCGCGGATTGTACGACGCTTCGGGGGTCTGAAACTGGATCAGCCGGTGCCCGGTGAGATTGTCGGCCCAATCCTTCTCGACCCGCGCTAGCCCAGTGATGACCTCGGGGTCCCTAAGGGGTCGCAAGAGATCGCAGATTGCAGAGAAGGACCCCTTCTCCGATTCCATGTATGCCAACCGCACGGCAATTGCGAGTGAGCGAAACGGTGCCTCCGGGATGAGTTCCGCGGTGTCTGGTTCAGTCGCACGGAAAAGGTTCGCCTTGAATTCGTGACCCCGGATTGGCCACAAGAAGCGGTAGACCTGATCCGCCGTAGTTCTGAACGATCTCAGCGCGTACTGAGAGTCTGCAGATAGCTGTTCGACGTCGAGAGAAGCCATGGTGAGGAATGTAATTCACCTACGGACGCGGTTAGGCCGCAGGTGGGACCGAGGAGGTATCGCGTGGTACACGCCCGGTACCAGCACTAACCACGTTGGCCACGTCACGGAAGATCAAGCCGCTCTCCTCGGCCAACCTCTGAAGGGTGTTGCGGGAGAGTAACGTTCGGGTGAAAAACGTTCCAGTGAACTCCCCAGGCCCCGTGATGCTGTGCCGAAAACTCGCTGCGGTCGGCGTTCCGGCTGCGACAAGAGGGATGAATGCTCCGTCGAACTGTTCCGGGAGTCCGCGGAAACGCACCTCGTACTTGAACCATTCACTCCCGATCGCGCCGAGACTGGAAGCAACCTCTTTGATCTCTTGCGCCAGACGGCCGCGCTGTGCAGCATCAGGTTCCTTGACCAATGCGTCCGCCCTGGTGCTGATGGCCTCGGCGGCCTCGGCCAGTGAGAACTTGGCACCTGCAATCTCGCCGGAACGAAGCCGGGATAGGATGGCTCGGAGCTGCGCGCGGAACAAGACTGCGACGGCGAGCGTTACTGCGAGCCACGCCAGCGAGCCGAAGAAGGTGAGCCAAGCCTTTGTAAGCTCAACGCGGTCCATAGTCTATCCTGTTGAAGTATCCTCTTGCGGCCTAACGAACGCGCATGAGCTGCGGGGCCGCGGCGCGGAACGCCGTGACCGCCTGCCCGATCTTACCCCGGCCGCGCCTGCGGAGCTAGCGCGGCCCCGGCAGCTCCATGCGAGGGTTAGGCCTCAACGCGGTCCCTCTTCGGGCGGTCGACCTAGGGCCGCAAGCCATTCTAGCAGCGCGACTCCGTCTTTGAGCTCAAGCCAGTATGGGAGGAACGCTGCGATGCTAGGGTCCTTCAAAACGCCAGGTGCAAAGCCGGAAGTTGTTGTGATCACAGCCTTGGATACGTTGGGGTGGGCCGAGAGTACTCCTAGCATGGCCATGACTTGCTCAGCCGACACAAGGTGGCCGGGTGAATACGCCTTTACTTGATCATAGAAGCGGATGGAGCCAAGGCGGTGGTGAGTGGCAATAACATCGCGACCTTGATCATTGCTACGGGGAGTGAGGACTACCTCAAAGCCTTGCTTGTGGTAGGCTCCCGCAATGATCTCCTCCCACTGCCGCCAATGAATGTGATATGCCGCCTCAGGGTCTTTGGCTAACGTATCAAGTATGTCATACCACGGAACGGCCACAGCAGCAATCAGTTGACCCTCAGACGTCTTGTCCCCTGGGACAAGAAGCGCCGGGAGAGTAAGTGAGGCTCGTTGCACTAGTGGCAGTTCATCGGGGGCTCCGTGAATCACCCCAAGGATTGCGGCCATGTTGAACTGGTTGTGCTGGCGCGTCTGCCAATAGGGAGTGAAATCGTAGGCTGGATGGGTCATGTGCCGATCATTCAGATGCGTTGAGGCCTAACGCATGTTGAGAGCACGCCCCTTGCTGCTACCATGGAGTTGTCGAAGTC
>CAYNUH010000108.1:0-8179 GCA_964400605.1 uncultured Acidobacteriota bacterium
TGTACCTCCCCTAAACGAGCTGAGGGTGGTCGTCCCCCCCGCCAGAAAAACGTCGTGGTAACGATAATTGTCTTGACACCTAACCGGCTTGGGCGGATGATTGACTCAACGCCATCGGAGAACTGGCGCTAAGACCCAATGCGCCAGCCGCTCACCACCGCACTTTCTCCCAACCC
This sequence comes from uncultured Acidobacteriota bacterium, assembly GCA_964400605.1. Lineage (GTDB taxonomy): Bacteria > Acidobacteriota > Polarisedimenticolia > JACPZX01 > JACPZX01 > CAYNUH01. The sequence continues at coordinate 177 of CAYNUH010000108.1, forward strand.
AACTCAGGGTATTCGCACCCTCTCGCCACAAGTGCGCCGGTGGCTTTCTGCGATTGGACGCTTGGGTGGTCAATCAACTTCACGCACAAAAGTTGCAGCCGCCCGTGCAAATGGTCAGCTTGGCGGGCGACCCTTGAAGCGTGGAGGCAGCTAATGTCTGGATTTAGATTCAAAGATCAGGATCGTGATGTTTTGGGCGAAGTGGTGTACGGTGAGCAGCCTCAGCCCACGCAGCCATTGTTGGCGGGAAAGTTTACGAGTGTCGAGGCGCTGGCAGCGGCGTTTGAAGAACTCGAACGTCAAGACTCTGCGCTTGACGAGCAGCTCCGCAACGCAAATATGAACGAAATTTTCTGGGGCGGGCGATGAGCGAACGCAGGCGCGGTAGCGAAAAGGAAAATCGCTTCGTCGACCTGTTCTTGAGCGTGAAGTCGCCTTCGCGGGGCGACAAAAAGGCGTCCGCAATCGCTGCCGGTTTTAGCGAATGGCGGTCGGTGCGAAACGCCAACAGAATTTTGCGAGCACGCGGCCTTGCTGATTCGGAAGCGACTCCCACACCAACACAGCCAGGTTCGCTGATTCAGGTCGCGCCTCGCGGTGCTGCACCGCCAAAGTCCAGTTGGTGGGTAGGCTGGAATCCCCTTCGACTCACTCCTGAGGAACGCTATGCGGCCTCACGCAAAGACCCCGCTTCGGGGCAACCAGCACGCGATGCGTCCCGCCGTGCGACCTCGCCCTCGGATTCGGCGAAGTCTGCGGTCGCCCCTGACGAGGCCGTGCCCGCTGACCACATCCGCACGGCGAATGGCGCTCTGGTGTGGCGCGAAATATGCGACAGGCCGAGCACCAGAGCGGTTGACTGGAGCCGCGATCCCCGCACGTTGTTGAGCAACAGTTTCGCCGCGAGCTACGCTCGACCACGCGAATCCAGCGTGGACGATTACTACGAATCGGTTGGACTCAACTATGACCCACCTCTGCCCGTCGAGGAGCGGCGGGGCGAACCGCCGCAGTCGCGCAGACCATTTCGTTTTGTTGACGAACTCACTGACGATGAGCTTGCCGAAGCGCGTCGCCACCCGATGCCGCAAGCCCGCGAGCCAGGCGAATCCTTCACGCAAGCGAAATTTCATCAACCCATTTTGAGGAGGCAATGAAAATGTCAGACAAAGAAGATCGTAGCTGGATGGCCCACGCCGGAACCTTTGGGCCGGTTGGCTGCGAAAATCCGTGCTACATTCCGCCAAAAGACCCGCCACGCGAACCCGGCGAAACACTGGAAGCGCGTCGCCTCCGTGAACTGACCCAGGCGTGGCAGGTCGCGAACTATGATCTCAGCGAAAATGCCGAGCTGATGACCTCGCTAGCGCCAAAAATCTATGAAGAATTGCAGCAACAAATGGCGGAGGGCGAGAGTGCCGAAGTTGCCCTAGCGAATGTTACCGCCGCAATTCGGCGTGTCATCCCCAAACCGACCGACGAGTTGAAATATCGCGCAGACAAGGAAGTGGAGCGGTTGCTCGCGGAACGTCGCAAGCAGGGACAGGGACAAGGGCTGCGTCCAAGATGACCACCGACCAAGAACTCGTCGCGCTCGCCGAAAAATTCTCGAAAGAGAATTTTGATTTGGAAAATGCACCTGAACACGTCCGAAATTACATCGCCGAGCAGGTGCAGGCGCAGGTTGGATCGGGTGTGCCGCCGCAACAAGCGCTCGATGTTGTTGTCGAGGCCGTTCGCGAGGCGTATGGACTTGCCCGCCCGATTAGTCAGGAGCAATTCCACCTCGACAACGAAATTGCCCGGCTCAACTCCGAGCGCCGCACGTGGGGGATGAGGTGATGCCCGAACCACACGCACACGACGAAGAGCGCGCCGCTGGTTTGCCGGAGCGTGAGCGTACCGATGAAGCTCGACGCAGCGCAGCGTTGCCAATCAAAAAGTGGAATTTTGAGACGGGGCAATATGAATCCGTTGTGGCACCACCCGTTGACCAAGTTCAATCGAGTGTCGAGCTGGACACAAACGCCCAGCCAATCTGAAAGGAGCACCAATCATGGACTACACACGCGGAACTCCAAGCCCAATCAGCCCAACGCTGCCAAGGAAGCGAGGTTTGACCAAGCAGGAATCTGAGCGCCTTGAAAAAGATCGCACGCGGTCGCGTCCATTGCCTGAGTTTGCGGGCGACGAATTGTTTATGCGCCTCGTACCGGATGGCGCGGACAGCGCCGGGAAACTTTCTCGCAAAGCGAAGGAATAGTCCGATGGCAGCGAAACGAAAACTCAGCCCGTCCTGTGCATGTTTGCGTGCCGCCCTCGCCAGCGACCGCACCCCGCCGCAATTGAAGCCAGCTCTGGCGAAGCGCATCGAGAAGCTGGAACGTCAGGCTAGCAAAGCGCCGCCCTCGGCCCCGGCAAAGGGACACTACATCATCGTGGAGCCTACCGAGGCTGCCCGCAGATCGCCGAAGATGAAAATCAAGCGCTGGAGTGATACTGACCGCCGCTATGTCTGACCCCGCGCCAGTGGTGGAACACTACAACGGCTTCCAGATCGTCCTCAGCACTGAGGGGTCGGCAATCGTTTATGACCTGGTGGGTCGAGCTGGCACATCGCTGGCCGCTGGCTACGCCTTCGACCTCGATGCGGAGTCAGCCCTTGAGCGGATGCGCCAGGTTGCGGATGAGTTTGTGGAATACACTCGGTTGCGCCGCGAGCACCAGGCACAACGCCCGCATCGCCGGTCTTGAAGGATCGGTTATGGAAACGAATCAGTCCACAGCCCGATGCCTGCTTTGTGGCAGGCTTCACTTTGGAAGGCGGTTTCGTCGGTGCCCCAACTGCCAAGGGTTATGCACTCAGGTTGCCGACAGTGAGCTGCGGTTGTTGGAACGCCGCCGCACAAAGGAAAACCAGCCCATCGCCCGCTCGCTCAAAGTCTCCGACCGCGCTGGGGTGAAGGCATAGGCCACCCTCCTGGAAATCAACACACCATTAAGGAAGGTGCAAACACTATCACTCAGCTTGCTGCCAGGGCAAGCCGCCTGGCGGGGCTGCGACCACCTCCGCGTTCAAGCGGGCAGGGCAGGACGTGTCGGTTGAGCTTCAACCTCTCGCCTCGTTTCAAGATTCGCCATTGCGTTCAGAACGCTATCCTCACTCGGATGGACGTAGCAGGCGGACATTGCAATTGAGCTATGCCCGGCGATCCTCGCCAGTGTCCAAACGTTGCACCCGGACTCGCCCAGGCGTGTCAGGAAGGTGTGTCGCAGCGAGTAGAGAACGAACGGGCGCACTGGCTTCTCGTTGCTCATGGCCGACTGCTCCGCGATAGTCTTGAACGTGCGGGCATGTTGCTTTCGCAAACTAGACGGCTCGACATGGCCGCTGCGCGTCGGTGCAGACCACATCCAGCCCTCTTCCGGTACGCCTGACTCTGTCCAATGAGCCTCCAGAACATGCCTGACTCTCGGCGTCATTGGTAGCACTCGCCGGGCCGCAGCGGTCTTGCCGTGCGTTACGAGCAGGGAGCCGTACCGACCGTTGACCCAAGTAATTGACTCCCACCTGAGACGGAAACACTCTTCCGGCCTCAGTCCTGAATCCACAAGTAACGTGGCAATCGAGCAAAGCGGCTCAGGAGCAGCGGCCAGGTAGCGGACTTCCTCGACGGGCGTGATGACCCTCTCGCGGTGCCGCTCGCCGCGCAGTAACTCCACTTTAGGTGCCGTCGCAATGACGCCCCACTCCACTGCCTTACGGAGGACGGCGCGCAATACTTGAAGCGAACGATTGACCGTGCTTACAGCAAGATTCTCGCTCTGCCGATGGGCGATGAACTCGGCAACGTTTTCGGTTGTGACCCTATCCAGACGCAACCCCGCCAACGGCGCATAGGCTTTGATGGTCGAGAGGTTCGTGCGGTACCACCTGTGCCACGTTGCCGGGGACGATTTCTGAAACGTCGCTTTGGCCCACGGCTCAAACCGCTGCTCGATGAAGTCGGCTAGTGTAGGGACGGGCGACTGGCGTTTCCACCACCTGTCGCAGCACTCAGCGGAGCAAAACATCTTGCCCTGACCCAACACAGCGGCCTCTCCGTTAAACCAGCGCTCACACTCCGGGCACCGCACCAGTTGGTCGGGCTGGCATTGAAGCTGCTCTGCCCGTACTCGTCGCCCGTCGCGCTCACGCCTCAGACGGGTGCGCTCCGCTGCTTCGGCGACTCTCGCATCGTTTTTGTTGGTCAGACCCGTACTTTGTCGGATGCGCTCGCCATCAAACCAAAACTCAAACCACCACTTGTCGCCTCGCCGATAGAGTGCCATGTCGTTTCTCCTTCCGCTTTCTGAGTTTAGATTTCTGCGCCTTCCGTTGCCGTCGCCATTTCTTGATAAACCGCCCCCGGTTAGCCTTCCACCAGCGCTCCTTTTTTTCCTGGCGGATCACGTTGGCGCACTCCTCCGAGCAGAATAGTTGCCGGGTGTGCGTCTTGACGTAGTAGGGATGCGGGCAGCCATGCCGCTGGCAGATCGCCAGTTTGTCGCGGTATTCGAGCAGCGACTTCACCAGCCAATCGAGCAGAGTTCTTGGTTTGATGGTGATCTGTCCTGATGAGAAGTCGGCGACGAATCCCGGACGCATCATGTGAGGGCGATTCAGCTTGAGTACAGCGGCTTCCATTACCCCGCCCAGAGCGCCTTTGTCAGCGTCAATAGCCCACTCAAAAATGGTGGTTAGGTAGAGGCTGATTTTTTGTTTGTCCTGTTCGGTTCGTGCCTGCCACGCGGACTTGAACACACCCGAAAAGAACCCGTACCCATCCACGGACAGGTCGGGCACCAGTTCGCCGTAAGCGGCTCGAAAATCATCCACCGCCGCCCGCAGCGCTTCCGGTCGTGAGCGGTCGGGCAGATTGACGAACCTACGCAGCATCAATTCGGGTCCGAGGGTCAGCGCTTCCAGGTTCTTGGCATCCATCCCTTGCTCCGTCTGCGATAGACGCTAGGGCGACAGTTTCAAAAGTCACTTGCCAGCTTCCCAAAAGGTCTATCCGAATCATAGTATACTACTGTCCTTGCACCTGTCAAGCCTGAGCTGAGCAGGATGCGGAAGGAGTACAGACCCCATGAGTCAAGCGCAACCATCCCAGAATCAACGGCTTTACAGCCTCGAACAAGCCTCCGCAGCCTTGGGCGGCACCTCAGTGTGGACGCTCCGGCGTCACGTCACCCTGAAAAACATCCAAACCACTCGTGTCGGCAAAAGGGTTTTCATCAACAGCGAGGAGCTTGACAGGTTGGGGCGCGAAGGTTTGCCCAGTCTCGGCGGCGGCAAGTAGTTCGGAACGGGTTTCCGGTCAGAGCACCCGGCAGATGTAAAGAACGCTTCCCGCTCGATGTTTCAGGGAAGCCAATCACTCGTAGCGGAGCATCCGTAATGTATGACACACCCTCTCGATCCCCGTCAAAGACATTCACGGCTGCCTTCCCGCTGCGGTTAAGGAAGGTTTCCGATGAATCCAAATACTGCTACCGCACCTGACACGAGTTCGGCTGCCCGTCGCGGCGGACTTGTCGTTTCCCGCGTCGTTATTAACCCTCCGCGCAAGGTGAATCAGCTGGCCTCCGCAACCGTGCACTTTCGCACTGCCGACGGCGTGAGCGCATTTGTCGTTCGGGATTGGCGGGTGCTGAGGGCAAAGCGCGGCGGTGTGTGGGCTGCCGGGCCCGCCTTCTCGATCACGAATCCCGGTAGCCGGGATTTTCAGTACGTCCAAACCGTCGAGTTCGATAGCGGGCTGCTGGAGGAGATCGAGGACGCGATTCTCGCCGCCTACCACGAATGGGCACGGCAGAACGGTGAGGGGGGTGGGCAATGAATCCCACTTCCACGGACACTTCTGCGATTCTCGATGGAATGAGGCAAACGAAGGAACGTTACGCACTTTCCAGCCCGTCCGGTCACTCCTCAAGCAGCAAATATATCGTCGAGGGCATGTTGAGTTTGAAGCAGGCAGGTTTCATCGTTGGAGAGAGTGGAATCGGGAAGTCGCCGCTTGCTTATCAGTTGGGTATTTCTGTGGCTCACAGCATCCTTTTCCTCGGTGAGCGCACCAACCAAACCGCCGTCCTCTACATAGACTTTGAAAACACCAAGGCACAGGGCGACTCTCTCGAAAAGGATATTAACGCGCACCTGGGCGTCGAACCAAGCGACCACTTCCTGCGGTGGCACGAGAGCGACTGTGCCGAAAAATTCGGCGTCGAACACAACCTCGAAAACATCGTCGAGGAGTGGAGTAAATCCGTTCACGGTCCCAAGCTGGTCATTCCCGATCCGCTGCGGCATTGGTACGCGGGGATTGACGACCCCGAAATCGCTGACACACAAGTTCGCAAACTCCGCCTCCTCACCCGTGGCGGCGCGGCGGTGCTGGGCATTCACCACACCCGCCGACGCCCTCCCGAACAACCCCGCCAATCGGGTGAACCTCCAGGGCGCAGCAGCGTCGAACTCGAATTCCATCCCCGTGAGTGGATTCTGACCAAAACACGGGGAGCAGATGCCATGATCACCGGGCTGGACGTGAGGCTGGGATTCGATGCGTGTTCCTGCCCTGCTGCTGTCGCGAAAGGAATCGAACTCAATGTGCTGTCCGGTTTCGGTCGAGTCCACGGACAGATTGGCCCCTTCCACCTGGAACGAGCCGTGAATGAGGACGGCGACCCGATTGCCTATCAGCGGTACAAAACCCTGGAACTGCTGACATCGGAGGCACAGCGTTTGTTTGAGAGGCTGCCAGACCGTTTTCGCTACAAGTACGGGCGTTCCGCCTATGAGGGTCGGTCAGAGAAGCAATACAACAAGTACCTTCACGATTTTCAGGGAGCAGGTCTGTTGCGCAGGGACGGCAAGTGGTACTTGAAAACGCCCTGATCCCTGTGTGTGTCAGGAAAAGGTCGTATTTCTAGTTATGTTGTGTGTAGTGAGTGAGTTAAGAGGGGGAGTAAATAGGGGAGTAAGTGGGGAGTAAGGTAGGGAGTAATTGGCGGGAGTGCCCCGTTTACTCCCCCCGCCACTCCCCTTTCACTCCCCCGTCACTCCCCTGGCTTAAATGGCGGTCAGCAAACAAGTTAGTCTCAAAAAGGGTGCCACGGGCACAGACACACAGGGATTCTCTCCCCCGGCTGTGGGCGGGTGCCTTCCTATGCCCCAGGAACGTTCACCACGTTCACCACGTTCACCCACCTCCAAGACTGATGGGGGGTTGCGGTTGCTTTTGTGCAAGGTTGCAGGAGATACTCGACCGACTGGACAATCGGCAGGAGGAGGGGGAAGAATGAACTACGAACGTGCGGCGCGGGTATCGGCCAAGCTGAGCCGCCCCCGGCCCAAGTGTAGGGAACAGCTCGTGCGGTTGGGACTACGCCCCCTGATCGTCAACGGCGAGTGGAATGGTGATGCGATTGATGGTGAGGGCCGGAGGGTGGGATTGTCGAACGGGATGTACAAAGAGCTGCGTCGGATGGTTGTCGAAGGGCTATTTCCAACCACAACCGTTGCCTCCACGGATTCGCCTGCCGACAGCCTGCGCCCAGTTGTTACGGGCACGAGAGGAAGGCTTCTGTAACCGACTCGCGGCCTCGGCTGACAATCCTGACAACCCAAAGCCACTTTCCTAAAACTCCCTACAAAACCTCCTCGTATAGAGACTTTCTGGAAAGTGCCCTAGAACTGTCAGCGTTGTCAGCGCATGGGGGCCGCTGCGTCGAAAACCTCCCAGCTCTCACACACGCTTTGCACGACAAAGTAGTCCGGGTGCTGTGGGGACTTTTGTGGGGAGTACTCGCTAGGATAGGTTGGGATGAAGTGACTCCACAGACGGGAACACGACACTTACCACCCCGTCCAACCCTGTCCACCCCCGTCCAACTGCCATGTGTCTGGCTACGAACCAGAAGGTCGGGAGTTCGAATCTCTCCGGGCGCGCCACTCG
>CAYNUH010000109.1:0-8165 GCA_964400605.1 uncultured Acidobacteriota bacterium
CCTTCAGCTGCTCTATCACCCAGACCGCTTGCTTCGGCCGATGAAGCGGCGCGGTTTCGTTCCGGAGCGGGGTGACGCCGTCTGGATCACGCTCAGCCCTCAGGCCGGCCACGAACAGGCGGGTAGACGCCCGGCGCTCGTGGTTTCGCCCGGAGCCTACAACCGGAAGGTCGGCCTGGCACTCCTTTGCCCAATCACGAGCCGGGTCAAGGGATACCCGTTCGAGGCCTTGATCCCGGGCGGCCTGAAGGTTGGGGGGGCTGTTCTCTCAGACCAGATGAAGTGTCTTGACTGGCAGGCCCGACGTGCGTCGCTCATCTGCAAGTTACCGGCTCCGCTCGTCGCGGAGGTCCTCGGCAAGCTCAACACCCTCCTGCAGCCGTAGGAGTCGAGTCGGGGCACCATGGCTTTGGAATCCAGCCGCATGTTCCGGGAGGACGCGCGCACGGACGGGCCTGGTGATCACGTCGGTTCCTCGACGGATCGGGGCGGTGTGCGGATCGGAACCACGACGCTGGCTGGCGTCCTCCAGGGCGTTCTCCTTGCGGGAGCGGCCGCCGCGCTGCTCGCCGGCCTCATCGCGGGGTCGGTGGGGGCCGCGCTCGGCGACGTTCAGCCGCTGACGCTGTACCAGCGGGTGGGGCGCGCGCCGTGGATCGTCCTGGGGGAGGTCACGGACGGCGACGATCGGTTCGCGCAGATCAAGGTCGTGGAGGTGCTCAAAGGATCGTACGCGCGCCCGGACCTGAGGCTCATCTACCGCATGGAGAACTTCCTCCGGAAGTCGTGGGAGGAGAGGATCGAGTTCCCGAAGGGTGAGCGCGCGGTCTTCTTCCTCAAGAGGTACGAGCATGAGGAGGAGGGCCACAAGGTGGACGAGGATCTGAAGGCGGAGGACATCTTCGCTTCGGTCTTCGGCGCGCAGGGGAAGTTCGCGCTCCCCGAGGAAGGCGCCCCCGCCTACCTCGAGGCGCTCCGGGAGTTCGTGCGGACGACGTCCATGGCCGATCCCCTGGCGCAGGAGACGGCCCTCATCGCTTTCCTCGAGGCCGAGAACCCTCATGTGCTCCAGGCGGGACTCGAGCAGATAATCGAGCGGCGGCTCGCGGCAGACGCGCAGGTCCCGGCCCTCATGCGCCTCTCGGACAGCCCCCGCGATCCCGTCCGGCTGAACGCGCTCCAGGCCCTCGGCCAGGTGGCCGAGGATGCGCGCTCCGCGAAGCGGCCGCTGCCGGATCAGGCGAACGTCGTGAGCGTGCTCAAAGGGAAGGTGATGGGGGAGGGTGGGGACGTCTACCGGGTGGAGGCGCTGCGGGTGCTCGCCACGCTGGCGGGTGAACCCGAGAGAGCCTTTCTCGAACGGGTCTCCAAGGAAGACCGCTCCCAGCTCGTCCGCTACGAGGCCGGCCGCGCGCTGGTCGGCCTCGGTTTCCCGTGAGAGTCAGCGGTCGTCGGTGACGCGCAGCACCCGCACGTCCACCGTGTTGGAGCGGACCTTCTTCCCGTCGTTCAGGTGAAGGATGAGCTGGTAGCGGAAGATCCCGGATCGGTTCAGCACGAGCGTCTTCGTGTACGAGTGCTCGATGCGGGGCTCACCTTCGGGATGGATGCAGCGCGCATCCTCCGTCGATCGCATCACCGGACCCTCGCCGGTCTCCCCCGTCCATTCGATGCCCGCATGGCAGAACCGCGTGTCGTCCCGCGCGACCCCATCGAGGCGGCCGTACAGGGTGACGGTCAGGGGTTCGAAGCCGTGGCGCGGGGTGGCCTGGAGGATGAGCGTCGGCTTGTCCGGGGGAGGCGGTGGCGTGGAGCTCTTGCTTTTTGGGGCGGCCTCAGCGCCGGCCGCCAGGCCGAGGATGAGAAGAGCGGGTAGAAGCCGCTCGACCCTCAGCCCTTGCCCCCCTTCTTGCCGCCGCCGCCCTTGGCGTGGGAGGAGCCGCCACCCTTGCTGGACGGAGCTGGACGCGGCGACGGCATGGGAGCGGGCGCGGCCGTGGTCCTCGGCGCGCCGCGGGACGGATGCGAGGGCATGACGTACGACCCGCGGCCGCTGCCCGAGCGGCCCGGCGCGACGCGCGGATGCACCGCCACCGGCGTGGTGCGCGCGGGCGGCCGTTCGATCCTGGCCGTGCCCGTGGAGGCGCTCCCGGGAACGCGCCGCACGACGCCGGTGCCCGGCGCGCCGGAGCCGATTCCACGGACGTTCGAGCGGTCTTCCATGGGAACGGCTCTGGGAACGATCCTCACCGGAGGAGCGAGCGGCCTGCCGGTGGCCGGAGAGATCCGCCTGACCGGCACGCCCGGGCTCACGGTGGCCGAGATCGGACGGATGCGGACGCTGCCCGGCGCTCTGTCCTCAGCAGCCGGCGGCCTGGGAGAGAGACGTTGAGAGACGCCACTCGGGGTGAACGGGCGCGATGGCGCAGCGTTCCTCGGCACGGCCACGGGACCGCGGCCGAGATCCTTCCGCTCCGCGAGAGCCTGCCGCGCCAGGGAGCGCCTGTAGGTCCGCTGATCGTTCAGCTTGAAGGGCGCCCGGGTCGGCTCGCCGTTGGCGAGCTTGGGCTGAACGAGGCGCGGGTTCGAGATCACGCGCCGGTACGTGGCCGGGCCGGCGGTCTCGGGGCGGTATCCGGGACGCAAACGCGGCGCGCGTCTCAGAATGACGCTCCGGTCTCCGAGCTTGTACTTCGATACGTCCGACCACGAGTAGGCGCGCCGGTGGACGAACGGGTCGTAGAGGTGGCGGTGGGAGACGTACACCCAAGGGTAGTAGTTGTGACGGAAGAAAACCGGGTAGTCGTAGTAACCGAGGGGGACCCAGCCGTAGAAGGTCGGGCCGATGGCCCAGGAAACATAGGCGCCGGAGTATGCGAATCCGGGGACCCAGAACCAGCCCACGCCGGTCGTCCAGCTCCAACGCCCGTAGTGGTAGGGCGCCCAGCCCCAGGGATCGTACGAGACCCACGTCATCCCGATGGGGGTGGAGGACCACTGGCCGTAGAAGTAGGGCCTCCAGTCGTTGTCTCTGGCGTCGGGGATCCAGATCCAGCCGTACTGATCGTCGTTTTTCCACGCGCCGTAGCGGCTCAGCTCGGAGACGTACGGGGCGACCGGCTCGGGGACCTGCGGCTTCACGCCCTGGGCCGATTCGGCGCCGGCGTTCGCGTCGTCTTGGTTCTCGACCCAGACGTCGAAGGGATCTCGTCGCAGCGTGTTGAAGGCCCGCGCCTCCGCCGGGCGGTTCCCCGGCTCGGCCGTCACCCGCTCGCCGCTGTGTGCCATCACGGAGATGTCTTCGCCCAGCACCTCGGCCACCCCGCGGTAAGAGGCCACCGTGGAGATGCCGTCCGGCGTGACGTCCACGCGGAAGACGCCGCCGGAGAGGAGGAAGACGGAGCCGGCGGGAGTGTCGATCTGGAAGCGGCGCTTGCGGGGGTCGAAGGTATCAGCGCGGACATAGAGGCTCCCGTTCATGAGCCTGATGAGTGTCGTGTTGTCGAAGGCCGCCTCGTTGTCGGCCAGGTTCAGCAGCGAGAGTCGCGAATTCCGGTCGAGGCGCAGGATGGAGCCTTCGGCGAGCTGGATCTCGAGGCGGCCGTCCTCGCCGGTCCAGACTTGATCGCCGGGGATGAGCGGGGAGTTGACAGCGAGTTGCTCCTCGCCGCCCGCCGTTTCGCCCTCCCGCTTCAGGGAGATGCCCCCTTCGAAGTGCCGCAGCCGCCCGTAGGTGGCCCCCCGCTCGGGCGGGGTGGACGGCTCGTCCTCGTCGGGCTCGGTCGTGGCGCCTGGCTGAAGCGGCGCCTCGAAGGTCTCCTCGAGAGGTTGCGCCCACGCGGGGACCGTGCAGAAGAAGATCGCCGCGATGAGGCCAGTGGCTTTGGACAGCGGCGGGTGAGTCTTCATGGTGTTCGCCTCCCAGGTTCGCCCGGCATCATGAGCGCCGGACACCCGCGTCAGGTGCGAGAGGTATGCCACGGCGGCCCGCATCGTATCTGCCTGAGATCCGGCCACTTGCGCCCCAGGACCGAATCCGCCGATGTCACCTGGAAGCAGGCGAAACCGTTGGTGTCTGTCACCGGCGGGGGACGCTGCTCCTGTGGGTCGTCCGATAGTAGGCCACGAACCGCGCGGCGTCGAGGGATCCGGCTCGGTCTCCTCGAGCGCCGGCAGAGGCTCACGACCTGATCGCCGCCCGTGTTGATCGCCCTGCATGGCCGTGGTACGTTCCCGGGCCCGCCTCAAACCACCCGTTTCCCGGCCTTTGCAGGCAGGAGATCAAGGGAGCCAGGTTCCCATGGCGTTCTGGCGAAAGGACAAGGAAGAGAAGGATCTCAAAGACAGCCAGGACCCGTCGGGATTCATCGTCAAGAAGGAGTACGCCAAGGCCGTCCAGGCCTACCGGGCCCAGATCGCGGCCCAGCCCAACAACTACGTCCTGAACCAGAAAGTGGCGGACGTGTTGTGCATGGCGGGAAAGGACCGCGACGCGCTGGCCGACTACTCCATCGCGGCGGACGGGTACTCCCGCGAGGGCTTCTTCATCAAGGCGATCGCCATCCTCAAGAAGATGCAGAAGATCGATCCGGGCAACACGACCATCGAGTCCCGGCTGAACACCCTCGCCAAGTCCGGCGCCTCCTCTCCCTCCATCGCCGTCCCGCAGGCGGCCCCGCCCTCACCCGACGGCGCGGTCGGCGGCGACGAGCTCTCGCTCGACATGGAGGTGCTCGACGACTCGCCGACCATCCCCGTGGCCGCCGAGGACCAGGGGCCTCCCACGGCCTCGCGAATGGCGGTCACGCCGCTTTTCTCCGAGCTTCAGCCGGATGAGCTGCAGGGCGTCGTGGCGAGGCTGCGGCACCGTTCGTTCCCGACGGGCAGCGTCCTCGTCTCGGAGGGCGATCCGGGCGATTCCCTCTTCGTTCTCAGCCAGGGGCGGGTGAAGGTCACGACCAGGGGGCCGAACGCAAAGCCCGTGGATCTGGCCGAGCTGAAGGAAGGGGATTTCTTCGGCGAGGTCTCCCTCCTCACCGGCAAGCCGCGCACGGCCACCATCGTCAGCATCGAGGACACGGAGGTCCTGGAGCTCACGCGCGACGACCTCCAGACGCTCGAGGAGAGCCATCCTCGGGTGCGGGAGGTGATCAAGGAGTTCTACGAGCGGCGCGTCGCCTCCACGGTCGAGAGCATGATCAAGGCCGCCCGGGCTCCGAAGAAGCCCGGGAAGCGGTAGCAGCCCTCCCGCCCGCATGGCCATCCGCCGCATCGTCAAGTTCGGCGACCCGGTGCTGGAGAAGCCCACCGCGCGCGTCGAGGTGATCTCCGACGAGGTCCGCGCGCTCGTCCGCGACCTGATCGAGACGATGTACGCCGCGCCGGGCGTCGGCCTCGCCGCCAACCAGGTCGGCGTATTGCTCCGCGTCGCGGTGATCGACGTATCCGTGGGACAGGACCCGAACGGCCTCATCGTCATGATCAACCCGGAGGTCATCGAGCACTCCGGCTCGCACATCGAGGAGGAGGGCTGCCTCAGCATCCCCGGGTACACGGAGTTCCTGGAGCGTCCCGGGAAAGCCCGCATCCGCGCCATGGATCTGGAAGGGAACGAGTTCACCCGAGAGGGCGAGGACTTGCTGGCGCGCGCCTTCTGCCACGAGGTGGACCACCTCGACGGGAAGCTCTACATCCACCGCCTGGGCGGCATCAAGCGGAGCCTCATCACGAAGCGGCTGCGCAAGTCCGTCCGGGACGGGGAGTGGAATGAGGTCTATCCTTGACGGTCCTCTTCATGGGGACCCCCTCCTTCGCCCTCCCGTCGCTGCAGGCCCTGCTGGGATCCCGCCACCGCGTCGCCGCCGTCGTCACGCGCCCCGACCGCCCCGCGGGCCGCGGGCTGGATCTCACTGCGCCGCCCGTGAAGACCTTGGCGGCGAAGGCGGGTGTGACGGTCCTCCAGCCCGAAAAGATCCGCGATCCGGACCTCCTCGGAACGGTCCGAGGCCTGGCCCCCGACGCAATCGTCGTCGTGGCCTTCGGCAGGATCCTCCCAAAGGATCTCCTCGACGCCGCGCCCATGGGAGGCGTCAACGTGCACGCCTCGCTGCTGCCGCGCTACCGCGGCGCCTCCCCCGTGGCCTGGGCCATCGCCTCCGGCGAGACGGAAACCGGCGTGACCACCATGCGCATGACGGAGAAGCTGGACGCGGGCGACATCCTGCTTCAGGAGTCCACGCCGATCGGTGAAGAGGAGACGACCGGGATGCTGGAGGAGCGCCTCGCCGCGATGGGCGCCTCGCTCCTCATCGACACGCTCGACGCCCTCGGCGCGGGGACGCTGGCCTTCCTGCCCCAGAAGGAGGAGGCGGCCACCTTCGCGCCCATCCTCAAGAAGGAGGACGCGCGGATCGACTGGGGATGGGAGGCGAAGGTGATAGCCCGCCGGGCCCGAGCCTTCGATCCGTGGCCCGTGGCCTTCACGACGTCGCGCGGGAAGGGGATGCAGATCTGGAAGGCGCGCGCGTGGGTGCCCGCCGGCGGCGCCGGGGGATCCGCGGCGCTCCGCCCCGGAGAGGTCCTCTACGCGGGCCCCGAGGGGGTGCGCGTCGCCTGCGGGGGCGCGAGCGTACTGAATCTTCTCGAGGTCCAGCCCGAGGGGCGCCGCCGCATCAGGTCCGCCGAGGCGGCGGCGGGGCGCTACTTCGCCGCCGGCGACGTCCTGGGCGGCTGACCGCCGGGCGGGAGCGGGGCGATGCCGAAACCCCCCGGAGCGCGCGCCCTGGCCTTCGACATCCTGCGCCGCGTGGAGCGGTGTGGCGCCTTCGCGTCGATCCTTCTCCAGCGCCTCGACAACACGATCCCGCCTCGGGAGATCGCGCTCACGACGGAGATCGTTTACGGCTGCTTGAGGTTCCGCCTGCGCGACGAGTGGGTGCTCACCGCCCTGGCCGGACGCCCGCTCGCCGAGATCGATCCCGACATCGCGCTTCTCTTCCGGATCGCGGCGCATCAGATCCTGCGCCTCGACCGCATCCCCGAAAGCGCGGCGGTGAACGAGGCGGTCGAGGCGGCGCGATCTCTGCCGGGGCGGGGCGCGCCGGCGCAGCGGAGACGGGAGGGCGGGGCGCGATTCCTCAACGCGCTGCTGAGGCGGGTATGCCGCGAGAAGAGTTCGCTTCCGCTGCCGCATCTTCCTGACGACTTGGCGACTGGGAACCTGGAGGAGGCGGCGGTCGCGGCCCATCTCGAGGCCGCCGCCCAGGCCCTCGCCGTGCATCACTCGCATCCGCCCTGGATGGTGAAGAGGTGGATCGCGCGCTTCGGCTTCCGGGAGACCCGCGCGCTGCTCGCCGCGAACAACACGCCGGCCCCGCTGGCGCTGCGCGTGGACCTCGCTCACGCGAGCCGTGAGGAGGCGGCGGCTTCGCTGGCCGCGGAGGGCGTCGCGACGGCGCCTTCACTGCTGCTGCCGGACTTCCTGCGCGTGGTGGAGGGGGCGCCGCAGCGCACCCGCGCCTTCGAGCGCGGAGTCATCTACATCCAGGACGAGGCTTCGGGCATTGTCGCGCGCCTCGCCGGGGCGGCGGCAGGGGAGAGGGTGCTCGACGCCTGCGCGGCGCCGGGCGGGAAGGCGCTGGTGCTGGCGAGGATGGTGGGCGACGCCGGGAGGCTCGTGGCGGGCGACCGGCATCCATCGCGGCTGAACCTGATCGCGGCCAACGCGCGCCGGATGGGTGTGAGCAACGTCCATCTGGTCGCGGGCGACTTCGCCGCGCCGCCGCTGCGCGCGCTCTTCGACGCCGTCCTGGTGGACGCTCCCTGTTCGGGAACCGGCGTCTTCCGGCGCGACGTGGAGTCACGCTACCGGTTGGAGCCGGAGGACTTCGCGGTGCTTGCCGAGAGGCAGCGCTCCATCCTCGAAGGCGTCGCCTCACTGGTGCGCCCCGGCGGCAGGCTGGTGTACTCCGTGTGCAGCATCGAGCCCGAGGAGGGGCCGCGCGTCGTCGAGTCGTTCCTCTCGGGGCACGCCGGCTTCAAGCGCGCCGGAGCGCGGGACCTGCCGGCGCTGGCCGGGGTGCCGGCCCACTTCTTCGCTCCCGACGGCAGCCTCGTGACGCTGCAGCACCGCGACGACCTCGACGGCTTCTACGCCGCGGTGCTGG
>CAYNUH010000110.1:0-7949 GCA_964400605.1 uncultured Acidobacteriota bacterium
GTGCACGAGAAGAACGTGCGCCACGGGCACATCTCGACGCTGCACATCTGGCCGGCGCGGCGGCCGCTCGCGGCCTGCCGCGCGGCGCTGATTGCGACGCTGCTGCCCGATCCGGAAAGCGCGGAGAAAAGAAAGGAATTGCTCGACCGCATCGGCGGCCGGCTGGAACAGAAATTGATCAGAAAAAAACTCCCCTCGGGCAAGGTCGAGGAGATCGCTGGTTTCGAGACGGTGGGTGGAATCCTGCATTGGGGTCGCGAGTCACGACCTGATCTGGACTGGTTCCGAGCCGAAATCCGCAAGGCCTACGGTGGCCGCGCGCCGCGCGTGCTCGATCCGTTTGCGGGCGGCGGCGCGATTCCGCTGGAGGCGATGCGCCTTGGCTGCGAAGTGACCGCGGTGGACATCAACCCGGTCGCCTGGTTCATCCTGAAGTGCACGCTCGAGTATCCGCAGAAGCTCGCCGGGCACAAGCGGCGACTGCCCGACTTCGCGCTCGTCGATCGCGAGCTTATGGACGCGTTCTTCAAGGCACAGGGATTGAAAGGCGCGCTCCTTCGCACGCGCCTTCAGCGCCTCGGGCTCGGCGAGGACCCGGCGCCGCAGCTCACCGGAATCGAAGCGGGCGATCCCCTCCTCGAGGCGGATCTCGCGTGGCACGTGCGCGCCTGGGGTCGCTGGGTGCTCGCGCGCGCGAGGAAGGACCTCGCCCGCTTCTACCCGACCTACGCCGAGTTCGAGCAGGTGGACGGGTCGCCGCGCGATCCGAAGAAGAGTAAGGACCTCCAAGTCGTCCCGCTCGATGAAGTAGGACGGGCGAACGTGGACGCGCTGAACGCCGAGTTTGGCGAGGCCTATCTCGCTGATAGGCGCAATATGCGCTGGGTTGCGAAGCCGGCCGTGGCCTATCTTTGGGCACGTACAGTTGCGTGCAAGAACTGCCGAGCAATCGTGCCGTTACTAAAGACACGTTGGTTATGCAAGAAGGACAACAAGCGCGTGCTGCTTACGATGGAGCCGAACAAAGAGAGAACGGGCGTCGTATTTGGCATAGACGAAAACGTTGCCGTAGTAGGTGCGAACGCCGCCGCGCGGCGTGAGCACGATAAACGCATGGGCAGCGGCACTATGTCGCGCTCGGGTGCGAAGTGCCCTTGCTGTGGAACTATTCTAGAAACCCAAGATATCCGCCTCGAAGGTCGCGTTGGACGTCTAGGCGCAATGATCACTGCCGTGGTTGTTGACGCGCAATCCGGCAAGGATTACCGGTTGCCTACTGACATTGAAATTCTGGCGGAGCAGTTGGCGACGGGCGAGGTTTCTATGGCGTTCGCGGAAGTCCCGTTTGGGGTACCGACAGAACCGATTGCGAAAGGTTCCAGTCGAACCGGCGGCGGGTCGGCATTTACGGTCTCGCTCTATGGATTGGACCAGTGGCACAAATTGTTCACGCACAGGCAATTGGTGGCACTTGCCAAATTTGTGACAACGTCTCGCGATGCAAGGAATTACCTGCAGGAGTCGGGCTATCCACAGGACTGGAAGGAAGCTATTTCGGGCTATCTCGCACTAGCTGTCGATCGTTTGGCAGACCGAGGGAGCAGTATCTGTTCGTGGACGGTCGGGTGGGACAAGATCCGCAATACGTTCGTCAGGTACGCGCTCCCGATTACGTGGGATTTCGCAGAAAGCACAACTATGGAGGACAGTTCCGGTGGCTATCCTGGCGCCATTGAATGGATATCGCGTTATATCGAGCACGCAATAGTCGCTGCGAAGGACGCTCCATTGCCGTTAGTGCAGTGGCAATCGGCGATTAGCGTGGTGAGCGGGGAGTTTGATGTTGTTCTAACGGACCCTCCATACTACGACGCGATCCCATACGCCGACCTGATGGATTTTTTCTACGTGTGGCTTCGTCGCGTCGTTGGTGGAATTTCTCCAGAGATCGATAGATCTTTCACCGCGTCATTGTCGCCGAAGTGGGATCACGGTCAGAGCGATGGTGAACTGATCGACGACGCTAGTCGTTTCGGGGGCGACAAGGACAAGTCAAGGCGCGCCTACGAAGAGGGAATGCTTCGGGCATTTCAAGCGTCGTTTCGTGCGCTGAAACAGGACGGGCGGCTCGTCGTTGTTTTTGCACACAAACATCCTGATGCTTGGGACGCATTGGTATCGGCGATTATTCGAGCGGGCTTCGTAGTAGATGGGAGTTGGCCTATTCAGACTGAAATGGGTAATCGAACACGGGCTCTTACGTCGGCAGCCCTTTCCTCTTCGGTCTGGCTCGTATGCCGCAAACGCCCGAAGCCCGCCCGCCCGGGCTGGGACAACCGGGTGCTTGAGGAGATGCACCGGAACATCACGGTGAGGCTGCGCGAGTTTTGGGACGCGGGAATTCGTGGCCCGGACTTCGTGTGGGCGGCGACGGGGCCGGCGCTCGAGGCGTACAGCCAGCATCCGGCGGTAAGGAAGGCGAATAATCCCGGCGAGTTGATGAAGGTGTCGGAGTTTCTCAAGCACGTACGCCGGATTGTGGTGGACTTCGTGGTCGGCCGGGTGCTGCTTGGGGAAGCGTCGAGCGAGGAGGCTTCGGGGCTGGACGACGTAACCAGCTACTACCTTCTGCACCGGCACGACTTCGGGTTGGAAGAGGCACCGGCTGGCACGTGCATTCTGTATGCCCTCTCGTGCGGGCTTTCCGATCGGGATCTTGCCGATCAATACGACCTGCTCGTACGCACGGGAGGCAAGGACGAGGCCGAGGCAGAGGACGAGGCGGAGGAAGTGGAAGGCGAGGAAGAAGGCTCCAAGGGTTCGGGCAGCAGGGTGAAACTCAAGCCCTGGCAGCAGAGAAAGGGCCGCAGCCTCGGCTACGAAAGCTCGGGCGGCCGGACGGCGCCGCTGATTGACCAAGTGCATCGGCTCATGCACCTGTGGAAGTCCGGCGAGGTGGTGAAGGTGAACGAATACTTGGATGCGCGCGCGCTGCGCCAGAACAAAATGTTCCACCACCTGCTGCAGGCGCTGATCGAGCTCGCACCGCACGCGAGCGAGGAACGCTCGCTGCTGGAGTCGATCAGCAATCACGTCGTCGCGCGCGGCGTGGCGCCGCAGGAGGAACTGCGGTTATGAAGTCCCTCGGGAACGGTTCCCTTCACGAGCTGACGCACAGTGGGAGCGCCTCCATGGATGACCGCATATATGGGACACGAAAGTGTTTCGTGACCCAATAATGAGGACAGGTACGGATATCGTCGCAAGGGGAACGTAATGGCCAAGCTCGCATGGAAGCCGTGGCACGAAGTGGTGAAGCTGCGCGAAGACGTGCGCACGGGGGAGCTGTCGCTATCGACATTCGCCGCCGATCTCTATCAAGTAATGGTGGGGCAGGCGAAGCCCGTTTACCAGGACCCGAAGGAGTTCTTTGCGCTCACCTATCCCACCTACAACTTGCGCGAGCTGTCCAAGGAGGTCGTGCTGCGGCTGGCTGGCAAGAACGAGAAGGCGGTGCGTCAGCTCGCGTTGCCTTTCGGCGGAGGCAAGACCCACACCCTCATCACGCTCTACCACCTCGTCAACGATCCGAAAAAGCTGCCCGACCTCCCGGCCGTACGAGAATTCAGGGAGGCTATCGGGGTCGAGCTGCCGCATGCGCGGGTGGCGGCGCTGCCCTTCGACAAGCTCGACGTGGAAAAGGGTATGGAAGTGAAATCGCCCTCGGGCGAAGCCCGATGGCTCAAGCACCCTTGGAGCGTGCTCGCCTGGCAGCTCGCAGGCGAAGAAGGACTGGAGGTCATCGAAGTGGAGGGCGCGAAGGAGCGCGATACCGCTCCCGCCGAGAACCTGCTTACCCAGCTCCTGAAGCTGCCGCGCGCCAAAGGATTTTCAGTCCTTGTGCTGGTGGACGAGGTGCTCATGTACGCTCGCGAGAAGGCGGGCTCCGACCTGGTATGGCGCTCGCGGATCGCGAACTTCTTCCAGTACCTCACCCAGGCGGTGACCAAGGTCGACTGCTGCGCGCTGGTGGCGTCGCTGCTCGCCACTGAAGTCAAGAAGATGGATGCCACGGGCAACGAGATCGTGAACGAACTCTCCGCGATCTTCGGCCGCCAGCAGGAGGAGACAGTGCAGCCGGTATCGAAAGACGACGTTGCCGAAGTGCTGCGCCGGCGCTTCTTCAAGCCGGAGTCAATCAGAGACCGGGAGGCGTTCCGGCCGCATGTCGTCGCCGCGATGAAGGGCATCGCCGACCTCGACGAGCAGACCAAGAAGGAAGGCAAGAGCGCCGAGGCACGATTCGTCGCGAGCTATCCCTTTCATCCCGACCTGACCGACGTGCTCTATGCGAAATGGACCAACCTCGAGCGATTCCAACGCACGCGCGGCGTGCTGCGGACCTTTGCGCTCGCGCTGCGCGACGCGGAGAAGTGGGACGAGTCGCCGCTCGTCGGTGCCAACGTATTCCTCCAGGCGCAGGGCAAGTCGGGCTTGCCCGAGGCGGCCCGCGAGCTCACATCAATTGCCGAATTCGAGGAGTACGACAACCGACGCTACGACTGGGGCGGTATTCTCGAAGAGGAATTGAAAAAAGCGCGCGATATCCAGACTGAGGTTCCAGGACTCGCGCACCGAGAACTCGAACAGGCAGTATTCGCCACGTTCGTGCACTCACAGCCGATCGGCCGCCAGGCGGTGACTCGC
The DNA here is from genome assembly GCA_964400605.1 of uncultured Acidobacteriota bacterium. GTDB lineage: Bacteria > Acidobacteriota > Polarisedimenticolia > JACPZX01 > JACPZX01 > CAYNUH01. The sequence goes on from CAYNUH010000110.1 coordinate 4,708, forward strand.
GAGCTGATGGTGCTGCTTGGGACAACGCGGCCGGACCGCATCGTGCTGGAAAAGGCGCTTAAGCGCTGGACCGAAGTGTCATGGTTCCTCGACGAGGCGGCAATCAGCAATCGCGAAGAGGGACTCACGCTGCCGAAGTCCTGGCGCCTGGGTTTCAAGCCGAATCTTCGCCAGATGCACTCGGACGCGATCCAGCGTGTACCTGACGACTTGGTCGAGGCGCGGCTCATCGACGAGATCGAGCGCACAAAGAGTTTGACGGTGGGCGCGAGCGCCGCGGGCGCCAAGGTGCACACGCTGCCGCAGCGGCCGAACGACATTCAGGACGACGGCGAATTCCACTTCGCGGTGCTTGGTCCGAAGGCGGCTTCCGAGTCGGGCAAGCCGAGCGCCGAGGCGCGGCGCTTCATCGAGGAGACGACCGCCCCTGATCGGCCGCGCGTGAACCGGAACGCCGTGGTCCTTGCTGTGCCCGCGAAGGATGCGGTGGAGGTGGTGAAGCAGCGCATCCGGGAGTACCTTGGCTGGGAGGAAGTGCGCGCGATGCTCAAGGACCAGAAGATCGATCCGATCCGCGAGCAAACCCTTTCCGTCCATATCGATGCCTCGAAGCGCGCAATTCCCGAGGCCGTGCAGCAGGCCTACTCGATCGTGGTGACCTTCTCCGAAAAAGGCGATGTGCACGCGTTCAAGATCGCGCCAAACGGCGAGCCACTCTTTGCTCTCATCAAGAAGGACCAGCGCGCACGGATTCAAGAGACCGCGGTGACGGCGGAAGCCCTCTTGCCCGATGGTCCGTACAACCTCTGGCGCGCGGGAGAGACAACGCAGTGGGTCAAGAACCTCGTCGGCGCCTTCGCCCAGTTCCCGCACCTGCCGAAAATGCTCAATCGCGACGCGATCGTGCAGACGCTCGTACGCGGGTCCGAGGAGGGCGCGTTCGTGCTGCGCCTCGCGCGCCCGGACAAGTCCGTGAAGACGTACTGGCGCGAGCGGCCGGACGAAGCCGCGCTCAAGGATCCCGGCCTGGAGGTGGTGCTACCTGAAGCCGCCGAAGTGACGGCGCTCGATCACACGCTGCTTGCACCGCAGCGGCTGCCGGGTCTCTGGACCGGCGCGGAGATTCCGGTCAAGCGCCTGCACGAGTTCTTCGCCGGCAAGGTCGTGGTCAAAGTGGACCGCGGCGGCTACGAAGAGCCGATGGTGATTCCGAACGCCAATCGCCGTGTCATCGAATCCGTAGTCCAAGCTGCCGTGAAGGAAGGCGTCCTTTGGCTGACCGCGGGGCCGGCGTCGCTGCTTGGCGAAGAGATTCCCGCAGGGGTGCTCAGCGGTGAGGCGGTCCTTCAGGCCCCGCCCGAGGCGATTCCCGCGACGCAACTGCTGCCGGCTAATCTGCCTGACGCGTGGAAGGGGGAAGAAAGCACCGCTCTTGCGATGTCGGTTGCCCTCTCTCAGAAGCGTGGGCGGACGCTGCCGTGGGGAACGGTCAAACAGGCGATCGATGGAGCACTCCGCGCGCGGTTCCTGGAGCGGCCGGAGAGCTTTCCGCTTTGGCCCTGCGCATATCCAGACGCCGGGAACCTTAAGCTTCGCGTCCCGAAGGGGGAAGCGCCCGGCGCGCAGGAACGCAAGGCAGGCGTCAAGTCGGCGCATGCCGAGTTACGAGGCAATGAGTTGCAGGATCTCGCGGAAGTAATCGCAGAGATCACGAAAGTTGCGGCAGGGCACGATCTCAAGTATTTCGTGCGCATCGAGCTGGGCGGCGAAAAACCGGCGCCGGAAAGTGTGGTCGAGGACGTGAACAAGGCGCTTTCAAAAGCGTCGGCGAAGCTCAAACTTGAGTAAGGGCCGGTAATCCACGAGAAGAGGGTGCGACTGACAAGCGATCCGCGTCCTCAGGCCGCTTAGATGGTCCGCGCGGCGGGCTCAAGGACGACGTCGACCTGTTCCAGCACTATGTCCGCGGCGAGGCCTTCGACGCGCAGCCCAGGCTCGGCACCGACTCGGAAGCGCTCGACTTCCGGGTTCCTTCCGAGTCGTTTGCGCCGGTCTGCAAGCTCGGGTGCGCACATCTCGAGACCCTGCGTCCGCTTGACCGTCCATCAAGGACGCAAGGTGCTCGCGGTGAGCGGTTTGCGGCTGCTTGGCAAGGCGTGCGATCGCTCGCCGAGAGTGGATTCGGTGCAGCGGAAGAGATCGCTCGGGCAAGACGCACGGTGGGAATCGGCGGGCTCGCGCGCCGCCCTACATGAGAATCAGGTTGCGGGCGTGTAGCTCCGATACATCCGCAGAATCCACTCGCAGCCGCTCGTGAGTTTTCCGATCTTGCGCGCCCATTCGGTGCGCAGTGCGGCCTGCCAGTCGGCGTGTTGGGGGACGGATTTATCGGCGAGGTCGTACAACGCGATGTAGCGCGGCTTGCCGTTCGGATCGAAGAAGCGCCGCGCGCGGAGAACGCCCGGCACGCGGGAAAGAAGCGGCACGTGCTCTTCGTCGTACCAGCGGTTGAATTCATCTTCGTGGTCGGGCGGCGCGTCGCCGATCGCGATGAAAAGGGCGTGCGCCATCATGTGCGGCCTGGCCTCGCCGGGAACGATCTGTTCGCAGGCCCAGCGGCGGAAGGCGACGGTGCCGCCGAGGCTGCGCTTGCTCCACGGTGTGGGGTTCTGGAAGCGTTCGAGGTATTCGGTCGTCTGCAGCACCCCCGGACTGACCAGCTCGTAGGTCGCAAGGTATTTGCCTTCGCCCGGCTTCACGTCCGCGACCCAGCGCCGCGCGGAAAGAAATCCCGCGATCGAGAGCCGCTCCGGCAGATGCTCGCTGTCGTAGCAGGCGTTGAACTCCACCTCGAGCTCGGGGCGCGGTTCGGTGATGGTCAGCAGCAGGCCGAAATGGCTCATCCGTGTGCCGCGATCAAGTTGGTCACCGGTCCATCCATTCGACGAACTGCCGGGGAGACAGGATCCGAATCCTCCCATGCCGGCGGAGCACCAGAAGATTGTCGTCGCCGGTCAGGATGACGTCCGCACGTGCTGCGATGGCGGTTGCAATCACTACGTCATCGTCCGGATCAAGGCAGACTGGTGCCGGAAGCCGATCGGGCGTGACCAGTTGCGCCCGATCGCGATAGACCTTCAGGAACGGAAGCGTTGCCGGAGCGGCCCGGAACTTTCCTTGCAGGGTCCGATCGAGTTCGCGCAGCAATTCGACCGACACGAAGAGATCGACGCGCGGCAAGC
>CAYNUH010000111.1:0-7696 GCA_964400605.1 uncultured Acidobacteriota bacterium
CGACCAGAGCGAGCCCGTCGTTGGCCACCGTTCCCGCGAGCCACGCGCTGACGAGGGAGGTGACATCGGCGGTCACGAACGAGCGCGCCGCCGCCGCGGTGATATCGATCGAGGCCTCAACCGGCCCGAGAGGAGGAGCGGTGTTGAAGGTGATCGTTTCCTCATCCCAGGGCGCCATCACGCGCTGCACGTTGATCGTTCCCGGGTTCGTGACCTTGCCCAGCCAGACCTTGAGCGTCGCCTTGGCGACGCCGCTGCCGGTAACGGCCGTGGGAAGCGAGGACAGGTCGAACTTGAGGAAAGAAGTCGCTGCGGGACTCTGCGATACCAGGACCGAGGACTTCCCGCCGAAGTGCCCGGTCGGCGTGGCCGACGATACGTGCGCATCGTCCATCAGCGCCGCCTCGACCGCGAGAGCGGTGCCTGACGAGAGCCAGGCCATCGTCGCGAAACCCAGGCTCAGCCCGAGCAAGCGGCGGCGAATTGAAAGCACGGCCACGATTCCTCCTGACAGAGGGTTCAACTCGCCTCGGGCCCGCGTCGAGACGCAGCGGGCCGCAGCCCCGATAACATACCCCCACAGGGCGAGAGCGGGAGATCAATATTGGATAGAGGCACTCGCGGCGCTAGGCAGCGAGACACGTCGCTCCATAGAGACGTAACATTCATCTCCGGGGCGTCTGGGCGGTTGGACGACGCCCTCGCTATCCGAACGGTCATCGGCGATATCCAGAAGGCACGGGGATCTCTCCCCGGGGTCCGGGGAACTACTCGTGGTCAACGCATGTCGCGCTGGACGCTTCAACCGGCGTGCCAGGACGTCGTGGAGTTCGGGATGGCCGTGTTCGTCGTTATTCCTAGGGCCCCTGACTGTCCGTCGCTCAGCCGGCCACAGGCCGGCCGAGCGCGTGGGATCAGAAAACTGAGTTTTTCAGCGACCGCGTTAGCGGTTCTGGAGGCTGATTCGCGTTACACGCGCGGGCGCTTGTCCACGCGGCGGATCCACTCGGCCAGGCGCGGGTGGTTGTTCCCCAGGGGCTGGTTGTCCACCAGGATCTTGTGGAAGAGATAGGAATCGTTCTCGGGGTGGATGAGAGCATACCTCAGGAAGGGGAACGCGGCGCAGTCGGCGGCCGAGAACTCGCCCATGAGGTGCTCCCTTCCGGCGAGCATCCCCTCGAAGAGATCGAGCGCATCAGTCATGGCCTTGCCGAGCCGCGCGATGCGGTCGCGGTCTGGGTTCGGCCTGCCCATCTCGGCCTCCATGTCGTTCGGGGGTCGCTTCCAGACCCGGTTGAACCAGTCGATGAAGATGAGCATCTCGGCCTTCCGGGCCGGGTCGCGGGGGTAGAGCGGCTTCTCGGGGTAGCGGTCCTCCAGGTAGCGGACGATCTCCATCGAGTCGTAGACCACCTTGCCGCCGTCCTCGATGACCGGGACCAGATCCTGCCCGCTGAGCCGGCGGACGACGCTGCGGTCGTCGGAATCGACCATGACCGATTCGACTTTCAGTCCCTTGTGGGCCAGGGCGAGCGCCACGCGCTCGACGTTGGTTGAGAGGGGGATGCGGTACAGGCGGATCATCACGGCTCCTCGTTGGTGGAGGGGGAATTGCGATAAGAACGGATCATCTCGGCTCCTTTGATCTCGGGGAGCGGTCCCAGGTTTCTCAGACGGGATCGAAGACGACGTGCTCGGGGCTCGTTCCCGTGAGCCGCGCGTAGTAGGTCTCTATGGCGACGCCCGGGAACATCTCCTGCAGGATGGACGCCGCGCGCTTCAGGTCCGAGATCTGCCGCCCCTGGATATCGAGGGTGACGGGACCGATCCGGCGCGCAGCGTACCAGACGCAGTCCTGGTGCGCGACGGCGATGATGCGTGTGGTCCCGTGCGCCAGAACGAGAGTCCGGAGACGTCGCTTCAGGAAGTTGAAGTCCTTCGGGACCCAGTCCAGAAGAGTGAGCGGTTCGATCCCGCCGGGGACGGCCAGGAAGTCCGGGTGCGCCTCATGCCCGAGGTGGTTCACCACGAACTCGTGGACGTGCGGCTGCCACCGGCCGTCCGCGCACATGATGATGGTCGCCTGTGGGCGCCCGGGATCCCACGGGGTCGAGCACCGGTAGACCGCGTCGCCGGCCATCCGCCGCTCAGTGCTTCCCGGTCTTCTTATCGGCCTCCGCGACGGCGGCGTCGGTCTTGGCCTGCATCAGCCGCGCGATGTCGATGCCGAACTGGTCCTTGAGCATCGAGAGCATCGCCGTCATCCCTCCGCCCACGGTGCTCATCACCCGGCCCACGCCTCCGCCCCCGCCGCCGTTGCCCATCTCGATGATGTTGATCTTGTCGATCCCGGCGAGCTGGGTCGCGAAGGCCTGCGCGAGATCGGGCATCTTGTCCACGATCATGTTGAGAACGGCCGCCTCGTTGAAGTTCTTCCACGCCTCGGCCTTGCGCTGAAGCCCCTCGGCCTCCGCGAGGAGCTTCTTCTTGACCACCTCGGCCCCCGCCTCGCCGATGGCGAGGACCTTCGCGGCCTCCGCGCGACCGACCCGCTCGATCTTGGCCGCCTCCCCCGCTCCCTCGAACTCGAGTTGCTTCTGCGTGGCCTCGGCGTGGATGATCATGGCCTGCTTCGCGCCCTCGGCGCGCAGGATGGTGGCCTGCCTTTCGGCCTCGGCCGGCCTCACCACGGTGGCGAGCAGCTCCTTCTCCATGCGGAGGGCCTCCTGCTCCTGGACCAGGACCTCCTGCTGCTTGCGGACCTGATCGATGCGGGTCTCCTGCTCGGTCACGCGCTGCTTCGCGATGGCCGTCGCCAGGGGGCCGGACTGCTGCGCCTCGGCCTCCTTGGAGCGCACGGCGGCGTCGAACTCCGCCTGCCTGGCCTGCTTGTCCCGCAGCGACTGCGCGATGGCCACGTCCGCCTCGTAACGCTTGGTCTTCCCCTCCTGATCGGCCAGCGACGACTGGATCATCGCGTCCCTCTGCGCCTTGGCCTCGCCGATGACGGCGTCCCGCTTCACCTCCGCGGTGCGCTTCTTGCCGAGGGCGTCCAGGTACCCTTCCTCGTCGCTGATCTGCTGGATCGTAAGGATGTCGATGTTGACGCCCATCTTCCGCAGATCGAGGGCCGCCTCGTCCGTCATCTTCTGGGCGAAGGCGCTGCGGTCGGCGTTGATCTCCTCCACCGTGAGCGTGCCCAGGATCGCCCGCAGGTGGCCCTCCAGCGTCTGGAAGATGATGCCCTTGATCTGCTCGGTGGTCATGCCGAGAAAGCGCTCGGCCGCCGCGCGCAACGCCATGTCCTCACCGGCGATCTTCACGTTCGCCACCGCCTCCACCGTCACGGGGACCCCCTCCTTGGTGTAGGCGCGCTGGATCTTGAGCGGGATCGATATGATGTTCAGAGAGAGGTACGCGACCTTCTCGAGCACGGGGATCAGCAGCGCGGCGCCCCCGCGCACCACCCGGAACCCCGTGATGGCCGTCGCGCCCCTGGCATCGACGATCTTGTGCTTGCGCCCGTAGAAGATCGCCACCTGGGAGGGCGGCACCTTGATGTAGTTGCGCGCGAAGAGCGCCATCGCCGCGAAGATGCCTATGACGACGAGGAGCACGGTCATGGCGACGGTGATGGCCGAGAACTCGAGCCCGAACAGATTGATGATCATGTGTGACCTCCAGGCGCCGGCGAGCCGCCTCGCGCCACGACGATCGAGTCCCCGCGCAGGGTCGTGATGGTCACCTCCGCGCCGAGCGGGATGGCGCCGCCGTCCGCCGAGCGGGCGATCTGGGTGGTCCTCTCGCCCGCGTAGGTGAGCGTGATCTGTCCGACGCCTCCCGCCGGGATGCCCACGGTGACCTCGGCGGTCCGGCCGATGAGGTCCGCCATCCGCACCTCGCTGGACGCCTGTTGGGAGTAGAGCAGCCGGGCGAACTGGTAAACCACGGCGGCGAGGGCGATCCCCGAGACGACCCCGATGCCCGAGGCCGCGGGGTGGGAGAGATGGTAGTAACGGGCGATCACGCCCCCGCCGCCGAAGGCGGTCAGGAACGACGCCATGACCCGGGCGCTGAAGATGCTCGGCCCCGGGCCCTCGGCGTGCTCCCCGACGCCGTGGCCGCCTGCATCTCCTTCAACGTGGACGTCGTGATCCCCGCCGAAGATCTCGCCCACGAAGAGCATGACGAGGAGGAAGAGGAGCCCGATCGCCCCGATCGCCGCGTAGATGAGCATGTCCGCGCGCCCCCGGCGCCGCTCGCAGTGACGCCCCGTCCAATGTGATTGAGACGCGCGGAACGCTACCCCTGCCGGCCTGCGATGTCAACGGCGGGCGCTGAGGAGATCTCTCTACGGGTGAACCCCACGGCGCCCCGCGACCCAGTCGTCCCACAGGCCGAGGGCCTTCATCTGGGTGTCCAGGCCCGATTCCACGATCAGCTTCTCGACCTCCGCACGCGTCTGCCTCGCGGCGGGCCGCTCGGACCGCTCGGCCAGGTGCCAGACGAGCGCCGCGGCGATGGCGGCGTTCGCCCTCGCCTCGCGCGCGTCCACCCTGTCGAAGACATCGGACTCGGCATGATAGTCGGGGAGGTACGGGGCGACGGCCTGCGACGCGATGAGGTTCGGCACGCCCGAGAGCAGGAAGTCGAAGTTGTCCGTCCCGAGGACGGCCTCCAGGGAGTGGGCGAAAGGCCCGAGGGCCTCCACGGCGGAGAGGGCCTCGTCCACGCTCGGGCGCATCTCCTCACGGCCGTTCAGGTAGAAGCCGGAGATGCGTCCCGATCCGATGTCGTGGATCACCACGGCCACGTGCCGGTCCATCTCCGCCGCGTGCCGCTTCACGTACCCGGCCGAACCCCACATCCCCTGTTCTTCACCGGTGAAGAGCACGAAGCGGACGGTGCGGCGCGGGACGAGCCCGAGCTCCTTCATGCCGCGGGCCACGTCGATGACGAGGGCGGCGTTCACGCCGTTGTCCTCGGCGCCGGTCCCGAGATCCCACGAGTCCAAGTGCGCCCCGATGAGGACGATCTCCTCGGGCTTCTCGCGGCCCCGGATGTCGGCGATGACGTTCCGGGCCTCGTACTCGCCTCCTGTCCGGTTCCGGAGCCAGAGCCGCACCCGGATCTCCCTCTCTGCGGCGAGGCGCGCGAGGCGCAGCGCCGGCTCGCGCGAGACGACGGCTACCGGAAGCGGAGCGAGCGCGCCGGTCGCGGTCACCGGGTGGCGGTAGAGCAGCCCGCGCGGCCGCGTGGACATGAGCAGGACGGCCGCCACGCCGGCGTCGCGCGCGGCTTCGAGCATCGCGCGGTCGCGCATGTACTCGGTGAAGAGGTCCTCGAACGTCTTCATCTCGCGCGTCGCCACCAGCGCGATGGCTCCGCGCGCGGATTTCCCGAGGGCGGCGAAGTCCTCGGGGCGGCCTATGCCGGCCACGACGAGGCGGGCCTCGAGAGGGCCCGCGCCGGGCGTGGAAGGAGACTGGGGCGCGGCGGCGGCGCGGATGGGGAAGGCCTCGGGCGCGAGGCACCGCGCCTCGGCCTCACCGCCGAGCCACAGGGAGGGCATGGTGAAGGGCTCCACGGCGACGCCCTCCAGCCCCGCGGCTCGCAACTTCGCGGCCGCCCACTCGACGGCTCGATCGCACTCCGGAGATCCGGTGGGCCGTCCGCCTATCCGGTCGCACAGTTCCTCGAGATCGTCGAGCATCGGCGTGACACCGAGCGCGCGGCCCGAAAGCCGGGCGGCGGCGTCGGACGGCGCCTGCGTTTCGGAATGGGCCGGCGCCCGTCCGATCGCGGACGCGAGGGCCGCCACGGAGAGGGTGAGCAACGACACGAACGATGGGCGGGTGAGGCGTCTCGTGAGCATCGGTTTCCTCCCGGCCGTGCGATCGGATCCCGCCGCGCGATCAGGCCCGCTTCCGGCGCCTCCGGTTCGCGCAGCGACGGCACAATCCGAACAGCTCCAGCCGGTGGCTCGTCATCTTGAAGCCGTGCTTGCGCGCCATGCGCTCCTGGAGCCTCTCGATCTCATCGTTCTCGAACTCGATGATCGACCCGCAACGCCCGCAGATCATGTGGTCGTGGTGCTGGCGCCTCCCGGAAGGCTCGAAGACGGCTCCGCCGGAGGTGAAGTGCCGTTCTGAGGCGAGCCCGAGGCGCGCGAGCAGGCCCATGGTGCGGTAGATGGTGGCCATCCCGACCCGCGGGTCCACCCTCTTCACCCGCCGGTGCAGTTCCTCCACGCTCACGTGGCCCGGCGTGGCGAAGAAGACGCGCGCGATGCGCGAGCGCTGGCCGGTCACCCGCAGGCCGCGGCGGCGGAGCTGCTCTTCGAGGGCCCGCATCGCGTCGGTCACGGGCGCAGGGTATCCCACGCTGCACCGGCGGGTGTAAATCCCGATTCCGTCCGGCCTTGTTGATCCGTCGGGCTCCGGCTAGACTCGCGCGAAGATGACAGTCGTTCTCAGTGGGACACCCGCCTCGCGGGCGCCCGACGGCCTCTCCTGAACCCCATGCTGCAGGCTTTCGTCATCACGCTGCGGGAAGGGCTCGAGGCGTTCCTCATCGTGGCCCTCAGCCTCGCCTATCTCCGCCGATCCGGCCGTGCGGATCTCGTCCGTGCGGTCCACTGGGGGATCGCCGTGTCGGTCCTCATCAGCATCGTCGCCGCGGTCCAGCTCCAGCGGGCATCCAACCAGGCGCTCTGGGAGGGCCTCCTGGCCATCGTCGCCGCCGCCCTGGTGGCGACGCTCACCGTGCACATGTGGAGGGTCGCCCGGCGGATGAAGCGCGAGATCGAACGCCGCCTCGAGGGCTCGGCCCTGCGCTCCGGCGCGGCGGCGTTCCTCGGCGTCTTCCTCTTCACATTGCTGATGATCACGCGTGAAGGTATGGAGACGGTGCTCCTGATGAGCACGCTTTTCTTCCAGGTGAAATCAATCCGCATCATCGGCGGCGCGCTGGCGGGGACGCTCTGCGCGGCCGGCATCGCCTGGGCCTGGTCCCGCGTCGGCCACCGCATCAACCTGGCGCTCTTCTTCCAGGTTACGGCCGTCTTTCTCTTCGTCTTCGTGGGGCAGCTCCTGATCTACGGCTTCCACGAGCTGACGGAATCCGGCATCCTTCCAAACAGCGAGGCCCTGCACTGGGCCACCGAGCCTTACGGACCCGACGGCCGGTACGGCCAGTTCCTGAGCTACCTGCTCGTCCTGCTGCCGCTCGGATGGTTGGGCCTCGCCTTTGTGCGCGGCGCGGGCGCCTCCTCGGGACGTGAAGCCGATCGGTCCGTGAACGGCGGCCCCCACGGGCCTCGAGGCCATCCTCGGGCGGGGCCACCCCGATAGGGGGAAGGCAGGCCCCGCTCCGCCGGCTCGGGGGCCGTGTAGGATCGCTGCGTCGAGAGAATCCCACGTCCAGACTTCCAGCCCGTGATGGGTTGTTTGCGGAGGGCGCCCATGCCTCAGACGCCTCACATCGAGCGGCACTTCACCGGCGGCAAGGTCGTGAGAGACATCGTCATCGGGATGTCGGACGGACTGACGGTTCCGTTCGCGCTGGCGGCGGGGCTGTCGGGCGCCGTGGATTCCACGGGCATCATCGTCGCCGCCGGCCTTGCGGAGATCGCGGCGGGCTCCATCGCCATGGGTCTGGGCGGGTACCTCGCCGCCCGGAGCGACGCCGAGCACTA
>CAYNUH010000112.1:0-7620 GCA_964400605.1 uncultured Acidobacteriota bacterium
TCTTGAAGTAGTCGCGCCCCTTGCGCCCCACCAGGTGCGTCGTGAGCACCGTCTGCCTGTGCTGCTCGATGAAGGCGGCGGCCTTCTTGATGATGTTGCTGTTGAACCCGCCGCAGAGACCCTTGTCGGCCGTGATGATCACCAGCTCGAGCTTCTCGGCGCCGCGCACGGCGAGCAGCGGGTGCGTCGCGGGGTTGGCGCGCGTGGCCAGGCTGTTGAGCACCGCCAGCATCCGCGCGGCGTACGGCCTTGTGGCGAGGATCCGCTCCTGCGAGCGGCGCAGCTTCGCCGCGGCCACCATCTTCATGGCCTTGGTCACCTGCTGTGTGTTGCGCACGCTCCGGATGCGGCGCCTGATGTCCCGGACGTTGGCCATGTGATCTCTGCTTGAGACTCCGGCGTCACGCGGCGGCGCCGGCCACCGGGGAGTACTGCTCCTTGAACTCCGTGAGGGCCTTGTGCAACCCCTTCTTCACCTCGTCGTCGAGCAGCTTCTTTGCGCGGATCCTCTCGAGCAGCTCGGGCGCCGAGGAATCGAGGTACCGGAACAGCTCCTTCTCGGCGCGGCTGACCATCTTGGGATCCACATCGTCGAGGTACTTGTTGGTGGCCGCGAAGATGAGCGCCACCTGCTTCTCGACGGCGATGGGCTGATACTGCGGCTGCTTGAGGATCTCGACCAACCGCGTGCCCCGCGCAAGCTGCGCCTGAGTGGCCTTGTCCAGGTCGCTCCCGAACTGGGCGAACGCAGCCAGCTCGCGGAACTGCGCCAGCTCCAGGCGCAGGGTGCCGGCCACCGACTTCATGGCCTTGATTTGGGCGTTGCCACCCACGCGCGACACCGAGAGGCCGGCGTTCACGGCGGGGCGCACGCCGGCGTAGAACAGGTCCGTCTCCAGGTAGATCTGCCCGTCGGTGATCGAGATGACGTTGGTGGGGATGTAGGTGGAGATGTCGCCCGCCTGGGTCTCGATGACGGGCAGCGCCGTGAGGCTGCCGCCGCCCTGCTTGTCCTCCAGCTTGGAGGCCCGCTCCAGGAGGCGCGAGTGCAGATAGAAGACGTCGCCGGGGAACGCCTCACGGCCGGGCGGTCGTCTCAGCAGGAGCGAGATCTCCCGGTACGCGGCGGCGTGCTTCGAGAGATCGTCGTAGATGCACAGCGCGTGGCGGCCGCGGTCCCGGAAGAACTCCCCCATCGCGCACCCCGCGTACGGCGCCAGATACTGCAGCGGCGCCGGCTCGGAGGCGGACGCCACGACAACGATGGTGTGCTTCATCGCGTCGTAGTCGGAGAGCGTCTTGACGACCTGCGCGACGGTGGACTTCTTCTGGCCGATGGCCACGTAGATGCAGACGACGCCCGTGTCCTTCTGGTTGATGATGGTGTCCACGGCGATGGCGGTCTTGCCCGTCTGCCGGTCGCCGATGATGAGCTCGCGCTGCCCGCGGCCGATGGGGATCATGGCGTCGATGGCCTTGAGCCCGGTCTGCAGCGGTTCCTTCACGGGGGTGCGGTCCACGACGCCGGGCGCGATGCGCTCGATGGGGCCGTGCTCCTTCGTCTCGATAGGCCCCCTGCCGTCCTGGGGCTGGCCGAGGGCGTTGACGACGCGCCCGACGAGCGCCTCGCCGACGGGCACCTCCATGATGCGGCTCGTGCGCTTGACCGTATCGCCCTCGACGATCTTCGTGGTCTCCCCGAGAAGGACGGCCCCCACGTTGTCCTCCTCGAGGTTCAGCGCCAATCCCAGCACGCCGTGCGGGAACGAGAGCAACTCCCCCGCCATCGCCTTCTCGAGTCCGTGGATGCGGGCGATGCCGTCGCCCACGGTGATGACGCTGCCCACCTCCTGGACGTCGATCTGGCGCTCGAACCCCTCGATCTGACGCCGCAAGACCTCGACGATCTCGTCAGCCTTGATCTGCGCCATCCGTCACTCCCCCAGCAGGCTCTGGCGGATCCTCTCCAGTGAGCCGCGGACGCTGCCGTCGTAGAGGACGGAGCCCACCCGGGCCACCGCTCCCCCGATGAGAGACTCATCCGTCCGGTACTCGACGCGCACGCTCGTCCCCGCGATCTTCGCGAGGGCCGCCTCCCAGGCGGCCTTCTCTCCTTCGGCGATCTGCGTCGAGGTGGTCACCTCCACGGCCGTCAACCCCAGTTTCCTGTTCTTCGCCTTCCGGTACGCCTCGAGGATCTCTGCGACATCGCCCAGGCGCCGCCGCTCCTGGAGCATCGCCAGGAGCCGCCTTGTTTCCGGAAGGCACTGAAGCGACTCGAGCGCCTGATCCAGGAGGGCCTTCCTTTTCTGGGCATCCACCCCGGGGTGGGAGAGCACCCGGATCAGCGCCGGCAGCCGGACGAGGAGGCGCCGGACTTCCGTAAGGTCCGCCTCCGCGACTTCCATCTGCTCGGGGCTCTTCATGGCTTCGAGAAGCGCCTGGGCGTAGCATCTCGCGACGGTGGCTGCCAACGATCACCCGCTTCCGTTAGAGGATCGCCTCGAGACCCACCCGGCCGCGTGCCGGGGACGCGGCCCGGGCCCGGCCGGGTCGAGCGGATCAGCGGCCGAGGGCCTGCACTTCAAGCGGCGCTTCTGCGTTGGGAATGGGCTCCCCTCGCCGAGGAGCGGCGGAGGCTAACACAGCGTTTCTTGGGGATCAAACAGCGCCGGTGAGCGTGGAGGGGTGGCCGGCCGGGACGCGGGCGGCCGAGGTCGAGGTCTCCTCGGACTCCTTGAGCGTGCCCATCTGGACCTTCGCCTCGACGACGCCGCCGTCGTGGACCACGAGTCCCGGGCGTCCGAGCAGGACTTCCCCCTCGACCCGCCCTCCGGCGTGGACCTCCAGCTTGTCCTTGACGCGCAGCGTGCCCTTCACGCGGCCGCTCACGCAGAGCGCGCCCACGGTCAGATCCCCTTCGACCTGCCCCGTGGGGCCCACCACCAGCTCTCCATCGCCTCGAATCGTGGCCCTGAGGTGACCGTCCACGCGGAGCGTGTCCTTGAATTGGATGTCGCCCTCGATCTCGACCCCTTCCCCGATGAATCCGCTGATCTCCCCTGGCTTGGGCCGTTCCTCGCGTGAGCCGCCGAACTTCATCTCCACCGCTCCTTTCCGCGCCTCAAGACCAGGCACTGGCGTCAAAACCTGGCCGTCATGAGCCCGTCGAACAGCCGCGAGAGCTCCTCCTGGCCGCCGAAGGCTATCTCGATCCGCCCATTCCCGCCCGGGGCGCAGCGGATCCTGACCTGCGTGGCCAGAAGGCGCTGGAGTCGCTCCTCGGCGGCCCGTACGTTGGGATCGACCACCGCCGGCCTCCTCCCCTCCCCTACAGCCCTCGACCCCGCGGCCGCCTCCGCGGAGCGAACACTCATCGCCTCTGCGAGGAACCTGTCCGCGAGGCGGCGGATCTCCGATTCGTCATCAAGCGCCAGCAGCGCGCGCGCATGGCCGCGGCTGAGGGCGCCGCTCCGGAGCAGATCCTGCACGTCCGCCGGGAGCCTGAGGATCCGGATCGCATTCGCCACGGCGGGGCGGCTCTTGCCGACGCGCTGCGCGATCGCTTCCTGCGTCAGGTTGAAGCGGTCCGCGAGGAGCTTGAAAGCGCGTCCTTCCTCCACCGGATCGAGGTCGCGGCGCTGGAGGTTTTCGACGAGCGCCAGCTCGAGCGCGCGCCCGTCGGCCACGTCCTGCACGAGGACGGGGACTCTCTTCAGGCCCGCCTCGCGCGCGGCGCGCCAGCGCCTCTCGCCGGCCACGATCTCGTACCCCCCGTTCGCCGGCCGCGCGAGAATGGGTTGGAGCATCCCGTCGCGCCGGATCGACTCGGCCAGCGCCGTGAGATCTTCAGGGGGAAATGACTCCCGAGGCTGGAGGCGGTTGGGCACCATCGAGTCCGGGTCGAGGTACTTGAGCCCCTCCGCCACCGTGGCGGCGGGCACTTCGGGTATGAGCGAACCGAGCCCCTTGCCGAGCGCGCGTCTCTTGTTCATCTCTCGATTATCTCCCGGGCCAGCCCCATGTATGCCTCCGCCCCTTTAGATCGTATATCATAGGTAATAATAGGTTTACCGAAACTGGGCGCCTCTCCGAGGCGGATGTTGCGAGGGATATATGTTCGAAATACTTTCGCTCCCAGATGCTGCCGAATCTCGTCGGCCACCTGTCGTGCCAGGTTCGTCCGGTCGTCGAGCATCGTGAGGAGGACGCCCTCGAGAGCGAGTGTCGGATTGAGTGTCGCTGAGACCCTCTGCCAGGTGCCCATCACCTCCGAAAGTCCCTCCAGTGCCAGGTATTCGCACTGCACCGGGACCAGTACCGAGTCGGCCGCGACAAGCGCGTTGAGCGTGAGAAGGCCGAGCGACGGCGGGCAGTCGATGAGGATGAAATCGAACTGGTCGCGGAACCGTGAGACGATGGCAGCCATCCTCCGCTCGCGCCCATCGGCGCCCACGAGTTCGATTTCCGCCCCGAGGAGATCGCGCTCCGCCGGCAAGAGCTTAAGAAGCGGGATCGCGGTATCGAGAAGCGTGATGGCCCCTTCCGCGCCGTCGAGAAGGTAATCGTAGAGGGATACGCGTTCGGGATCCGGCCCGAAGCCCAGTCCGCGGGTCGCATTGCTCTGCGGGTCGGCGTCCACCACGAGGACTCGCCGCTCGGCCACAGCCAGCGCCGCACCCAGGTTGATGGCGGTCGTCGTCTTCCCCACCCCGCCCTTCTGGTTGGCTATCGCGATCGTCCTGGCCAATGTCTTCGGCTCGCGTTATCCCGGCTCGGTATGGGTCTGTGGGCCGAGACGCTGGGACGTTCCATCTTCTATCGAAGCGGTCCACTTCGTTTCGCGAGGACGGCTCCGTGCGCCGGTGATCACGCTCCGACCCCCGGCACGGACGCGGCAGGCTAACACACTCTGTTCCGTTTGCGAAGACCGCCTCGAATGTTTCACGTGAAACAATCGGAGCAAACTCGGAAGATCCCGGTGGCTAGCGGCGCTGAAGCACGACGAGCCGAGACCTCGTTCTCCCCGGAAGAGGGCTGAGGTCCACGACTTCTAGCCCCTTGGGAAGAGCCGCCGTCAGGTCCCGCGCCATCGGATCGCCTATGAGAAGGACGACCCGGCCGCCGGGAGACAGCGCCTCCGCCGCCCCGCTGACGACCTGCTCAACTGCAGCCACCGCCCGCATCGTGATGCTCCCCAGCGGGGCGTGAAGCATGAGGTCAGAGGCCCTATCCACCCGCCCGCGGCGGACTTCGATCCCCTTGATGGAGAGCGCCGAGATCACCTGCGCCAGGAAGATGCTCCTTCGCAGGGATGGCTCGAGGAGCACGGCCTCAACGGCGGGCTTGACACACTTGATGGCCAGCCCCGGGTAGCCGTTCCCCGAACCGATATCGAGCAGCCTGCCCGCGGCCTCGTCGATGTATGCCGCCGCCGCGAGCGACTCCAGGATGTGCCGTTCGATGGCCGCATCGATCGTGCGGATGGACGTCATGCTGAGCGCTCGCGCCCACTTGAGCGTCATTGCCAGATGGATGGCCAGGGAGGAGACGGCGGGCAGGGGAGTCTCGTATCCGGCTTCCCGGATCCTGGCCTCGATGAGCGGCTCGAGATCCCGGGCTCCGGTAAATGCAGTCATCTTACTGATAATAAAGAAGTTATCGTTGCTATCGAGAAGCAGCGGGCTACTTGAGTTGCGGGTGGCTCGGGTAGATCGTGACCCTCTTCAAGAATCCTTCGCCTGCGCTCGCCGTCGTGACGGAATGATCGCTGCTGAGCGCCAGGTGGACGATGCGCCTCTCGTATGGGTTCATCGGGCTGAGCTCGCAGGGCTCGCCGAGGCGCTTCACGCGCTCGGCGGTGAGCCGGGCACCGTCGGCGATTTCGCGCTCCCGCCCGAGGCGGTAGCCGGCGCTGTCCACGAGGATGCGATCGGCGACGCCGAACCTCCGCGGGAGCATCTTTGTCAGAACGACCTGGAGCGCCTCGAGAAGCTCGCCTCTGCGGTCGAAGAGGAGCGGGCCGTCGGGGCCGTTCAGCTCGATGATGAGCGTCTCTCCTTCGACGCGCGCTTCGGTCGTCAAGTCGAATCCCGCGAGCTCAACGACCCGTCCCACAAACTCCGTGATCTCGCCGAGCCGTCCGCCCGTCCCTGCCGCGTCCGTTCCCCGGGAGTGGTCGCCTGCGCTCACGAAACCCTCATCCCGCCGGTGCGGACATCCTGTCCGCCTGGCGGTTGATGATGAACTGCTGGCCCAGTCCGATCACATTGCTGACGAACCAGTAGATGACAAGGCCGCTGGGCATGCGCGCCATCATGAACGTGAAGATGATGGGCATGGCGCCCATCATCCGCCGCTGCACGGGGTCCGGGATGGAGGAGGAGGTCATCCACTGCTGCACCATCCACGAGATCCCCATCAGGATAGGGGAGACGTAGTACGGATCCATGCGCGAGAGGTCGCGGATCCAGAGGACGAACGGCGCGCCGCGCAGCTCGATGGTGACCGAGAGAAGGTTGTAGAAGGCGATGAAGACCGGCATCTGAAGAAGCAACGGGAGGCAGCCCCCGAGGCTGCCCATCGGGTTCATGCCCTCTTTCTTGTAGACGGCCATGATCTCGTCGTTCATCTGCCGCTGCGTGTCCATCGACTTCTTCATCTTCTTGTACCGCTCCTGGATGGCTTTCACGCGCGGCTGTATCTTCTGCATTTTCTTCATGTTATGGCGCATGGTGATGGCCGAGCGGTAGGTCAGCGGGAAGAAGCCGGCGCGGATGACGATGGTCAGGAGCACGATGGAGACGCCGTAGTTGCCGATGAACCGGTTCGTCCAGCGAAGGCCCAAGAAGAGGTATTTGGTCAGCGCGTAGATGATCGAGTAGCGGCTGAAGTCGATGGCCAGATCGAGATCCCGGTCCAGCGACGTGAGGAGGTCGTAGTCCTTCGGACCGACGAGGGCGGTGAAGCGGGCCACTCCGGAGCCTGCGAATCTCGCCGCGAGGAGCGGCTCGGGCGGCTCGGCGCCGGGCGCCGACTCCGGTTGCACGGGCGCCAGCGTCATCGCCGCTTTCGCCGGCTCGGCGGGCAGAAGAAGCGACGCGAAGTAAGTGCTCTCCAGGCCGCCCCACAGCAGCCCCGAACCCGCGGTCGCCCCGACGAAGGACCGCGCGCCTGTGGCCGATGCCGCCGGGAACCGATCAGTCCGGCCGCCTATGTGCACGATCCCCTGTCCTTGAGCGTGGAAATAGACCCTCGTCTCGTCGTCGGACGGCTCCGGGAGGCCAACGGCCCAGGTCAGCTCGAAGGGGGCCGCCTCGCCGTCGCGGCCGACCTCCACCTCTACCTGGGCGACGTACCCTTCGGCCGGAAGCGCCAGCCTCTTGGCGGCCACGACCCCGTGGCCGTCGGCGTAATTCAACGAGACGATGCGCCCGCGGAAGCCGGCCCCCGGCCACGTATCCGTTGACCAGGCGTCGCGGACTTCCTCACGGTACAGCGCGCCGTCGAGGCGCTTCGTGGCAGCGAGGTCGCCCTGGATCGTTACCTTGAGGGGGTAGTCCTCTATGAGGGAGATGTCACGGGGGACGAGGTCCAAAGGCGCCTTGAGGTTGTCCACGT
>CAYNUH010000113.1:0-7611 GCA_964400605.1 uncultured Acidobacteriota bacterium
TCGTGGACGAGCTGTACGACGCCACGATCCTCCGCGCCTACTACGCGCTGTGCCGGCTGTCGGCCGGCTTCGACGCGCGGGTGGTGGACGGGCTCGTCAACACCGCCCGGAACGTCACCGTGGGCCTCTCCTACGCCTCGCGCATGTGGGACGAGTGGGTCGTGGACGGCGCGGTCAACCTCGTGGGGTACTCGATACGCGGCGGCTCCTTGGCGTTGAGGAGGCTGCAGAGCGGCTTCGTGCAGGCCTACGCCGCGGTCATGGTGTTCGGCATGTTCGTGCTCATCTGCGTTTACCTGTACCTGAGCTAAGGAGCGGGGGATGCTGTTCAAAGGCCTTCTCTCACTGATCTGCTACATTCCCCTCGCGGGGGCGCTGCTGCTCGTCTTCTTCCCCAAGGAGAAGGCGGGGCTCATCGCGAAGTTCGCCACGTTCGTCGGGCTGCTGGACCTGCTCGTCTCGTTGCCGCTCTTCCTCTCGTGGAACTCCTCGCTCTCCGGCTTCGATCCGGCTCTCACCGAGGACTGCGCGTGGATCCCCTCCATCGGCGCCCGGTACATCTTCGGCGTGGACGGAATCTCGATGCTGCTGGTCATGCTGACAACGGTGCTCGGGTTCATCTCCCTCCTTTCGTCGTGGACGGCGATCACGGAGAGAGTGAAGGAGTACTACATATTCCTCCTGCTTCTGCAGACGGGGATGCTCGGCGTCTTCATGGCCCTGGACATGTTCCTCTTCTACGTGTTCTGGGAGGTCATGCTGGTGCCCATGTACTTCCTCATCGGTATCTGGGGGAGCCACAACAGGCTCTACGCCGCCATCAAGTTCTTCCTCTACACGCTCCTCGGCTCGGTGCTGATGCTGCTGGGCATCCTCGCCATGTACTTCCACAACGGGGGCGCCACCTTCGACTTACGTGAGTTCCACAACCTGGCCACGGATCCCTCCTGGACGCTGGATGTGCAGCGGTGGATCTTCTGGGCCCTCTTCGTCGGCTTCGCCATCAAGGTCCCCATGTTCCCCTTCCACACCTGGCTGCCGGACGCCCACACGGAGGCGCCCACGGCGGCGTCGGTCATCCTCGCCGGCGTCCTGCTCAAGATGGGGACGTACGGCTTCGTGCGATTCTCGCTGCCCATCTTTCCCGACGCCACGAAGGCGTACCTGCCGGAGCTGCTCGGATTGTGCGTCATCGGCATCATCTACGGCGCCATGGTGGCGATGGTTCAGAAGGACTGGAAGAAGCTGGTGGCCTACTCCTCCGTCAGCCACCTGGGCTTCTGCATGATGGGAGTGTTCGCGCTGAACGTGAACGGCCTCAACGGCGGCATCCTCCAGATGATCAACCACGGGATCTCCACGGGGGCGCTCTTCCTCATCGTGGGCCTCATCTATGAGAGGCGGCACACGCGCCTCATCGCCGAATACGGCGGCCTCAGCAAGGTCATGCCCGTGTACGCCGCGCTGTTCATGATCATGACGATGTCCTCCATCGGGCTGCCGGCCCTCAACGGGTTCATCGGCGAGTTCACCATCCTCACGGGGGCCTTCCAGATCCCCGACAGCGTCGCGCTGACGATCTTCGGCTTCCGGCTGGGGGGCCTGTTCTGGGCGGTGGCGGCGGTGACCGGGATCGTGCTCGGCGCGGCCTACATGCTGTGGCTCTACCAGCGGACGATGTGGGGCAAGCTCGACAAGCCCGAGAACATGAAGCTGTCGGACCTGAACGCGAGGGAGATCGCCACGCTCGTCCCGCTGGCGGCCCTGGCCTTCTGGATCGGTCTGTACCCCAGGCCGTTCTTCCAGATCCTGGAGGCGCCCGTCGCGAAGATCGTCCAGCAGGTCAACAAGGAGTGGCCGCGTGAGATGGCGGCCGGGTCGATCGCGGCCGAAGGGCCGAGGTAGGCATGACGTTCGATCCCAGGGCGCTCCTGGAGGATCTCACCCGGCTCTTCCCCGAGCTGCTGCTGGTCTTCTACGCCTTCCTGGTGCTGGCGCTCACGGCCGTGTGGGGGCGCGAGCAGCGGCAGCGGCTCGGCTACATCGCGCTGCTGGCGGTGGTCCTCACGCTGGGCGTCGTGACCTACTGGGCGTACCTGCTGGCCGGCGGGCCCTCCTCGCGCGGCTTCTTCGGCGACTTCGCCCTCGATACCTTCGCCATCTGGTTCAAGATGATCTTTCTCGCGACCGGTGCCCTCACCATCATGCTCTCCATACGGTACCTCGACCTGGAGGGGGCGCAGTCGGGCGAGTACTACGCGCTGATCCTCTTCGCGGTGTCCGCCATGATGTTCATGGCCTCCGCGACGCACTTCGTCCTGATCTACGTCTCCCTGGAGACCATGGCGCTCTCGATCTACGTCCTGGCCGGGTACCTCAAAGACAACAGGAAGTCCAACGAGGCCGCGCTGAAGTACTTCATCCTGGGAGCCTTCTCCTCCGCCATCTTTCTCTATGGCGTGTCGCTCGTGTACGGGGCGACGGGGACCATGAGTTTGAGGGCGGTGGCCTCGGCTGCGAGCGCGGCCCCCAAAGACCCGATGCTTCTCCTGGGGCTCATCCTCGTGACGGTCTCGCTGGGATTCAAGATCGCGGCGGTGCCCTTCCACATGTACATCCCCGACGCGTACGAGGGCGCGCCCACCGCCATCACGGCCTTCATGGCCACGGCCTCCAAGGCGGCCGCCTTCGCGGTTCTGATGCGCGTCTTCATCGAAGGGTTCTCGCCGCTCTCGGGGTCCTGGACGCCGCTGCTGGTGCTGATGTCGGCGGCGAGCATGACGCTGGGCAACGTCGCGGCCATCCTGCAGGAGAACACCAAGCGGATGCTGGCCTACTCCAGCATCTCGCACGCCGGCTACGCCCTCATGGGCGTGATCGCGGCCGGTCAGGCCAACGGGAGCGCCGAGTACGGCATGACGGCGGTGGCGCTGTACCTCCTGGTCTATTCGTTCACCACGCTGGGCGCCTTCGGCCTCGTGGTGATGCTCCGGAGCGAGAACCTCGTGGGAGATCTGGTGGTGGACTTCGCGGGTCTCTCGCGGAGGGCGCCCTGGCTTGCGTTCACCATGCTGGTGTTCATGCTCTCCCTGGCGGGGATCCCGCTCACGGCGGGCTTCGTGGGGAAGTGGTACCTGTTCGGCGCCGCCATCAAGGCCCACTACGCGTGGCTGGCGGTGCTGGCCGTGGTGAACAGCGCCATCTCCCTGTACTACTACGTCCGCATCGTCGTGCAGATGTACGTCAAGGAGCCCACCTCCGAGGAGCGATTCGCGTTGTCGCCCGCGCTGGCCGCCGCCGTCGGGATAGCGGTGTTCTTCACGCTGCTCATCGGCGTCTATCCCGAGCACTTCGTCTCGTACGCCCGCCTCGCGCTGGTAGGATGAGCAGGCCGCGCTCCGCTACCCGGCGCCGGGCCGGGGCGCGCACGGTGGACCGTGTCTGATCCGAACTCGAACCCTGAAGAGCCCTCCGAGACCCGCGAGGAGATCCTGCGCCGCGCGGGACCGTACCTCGGGATCGGCAGCACCTTCCTGGCGTCGGTGCTGGTCTGCACGGGCGGCGGGTGGTGGCTGGACCGCCTGATCGGATCGAGCCCGTGGCTCACGGTCATCGGCGCTTTCGCGGGGATCGCCGTCGGCTTCTACCTGTTCTTCAGGATCGTGCTTCCCAGGGGCGGCGGCTCCGGCGAATGGAGCGAGTAGTCCGCCGAGGCGGCGCGAGGGAGGATCGTGCGGTGGATCCGAGGTTCGCCTCGATGCTCGCGGGGGTAGCGGCCGCAGGGCTCGGCACGCTCTACCTGGCGGCCCCGGAGAGGATGGATCTTCTCGGGGCGGCCGCCTCCGGAGCGGCCTTCGGCGGCGCGCTGAGCGTGGCGGCGTACGAAGCCGTGCGGCGGGCCGCACGGACATCCATGCACAGGGCCGTGCAGGTCTTTCTTGCCGCCATGACCGTCAAGGTGCTAGCCTTTGCGGCTTTTCTGCTGACCACCTCCCTCACGACCTCGCTGGATCCCGCGGCCACGGCCTCGGGGCTCGCGGGCATCACCCTTGTGGGCGAGGCCCTCGCCATCGAGGGCGTCTCGAGGCTCTCGCCGCGCGGCGGCGGGGAAGATCCCGGCCGGGAGAGCCGCGCCGGGGAGGAAGGCCCAGGGGCGCCGGTTCACCGGGACTCGGAGTGAGATGATCCAGGACATTCCTCAGGCGGCCGACGCGAACGCGCGGGCCCTGCACGGGGCCGTGGAGGGAGCGGTGTCGGCGCCGGCGCACGGGGCGGCGGACGCCTCCCATGAACTCGGCCAGGAGATCACCCACACGATCATCCATCACATCACGAACTCCAACGAGATCGAGCTGCCGTTCCTCGGGCAGGTCCACCTCCCGGAAATTCACGTGGGCGGTGTGGACCTCTCCATCACCAAACACGTGGTGATGATGTGGGCCGCGGGGCTGATCCTGCTGTTCCTGTTCTCCTTCGCCTTCAGGCGCCGGGAGCTGGTTCCCCGCGGGCTGGCGAACCTGCTGGAGATCGGAGTGCAGTTCGTCCGCGACGAGATCGCCGTCAAGAACCTGGGTGAGAAGGACGGCAAGCGCCTCGCGCCGTACCTCCTGACGGTCTTCTTCTTCATCCTGACCTGCAACCTCCTGGGCCTCATCCCGTACGCAGCGACGGCAACGGGGAACATCAACGTCACGGGCTCGCTGGCGATGGGTACCCTGCTGATGATCCAGATCGAGGGGATCCGCAGGCACGGTCTCCTCAAGCACTTCAAGCACATGATCCCCAGCGGGCTCCCGCTGTGGCTGTTTCCGGTGTCGATCCTGATCTTCGTCATCGAGCTGCTCGGCTTCGTCGTCATCAAGCCGTTCGCGCTGATGGTCCGCCTTTTCGCCAACATGACCGCCGGGCACGTGGCGATCCTCGCTTTCATCTCCATTACCTTCGCGCTTCAGATGGTGGCGGCCTCGGCCCTGTCGGTCCCCTTCGCGCTGTTCGTGTACTGCCTGGAGCTCCTGGTCGCCCTGATCCAGGCCTACGTCTTCACGATGCTCACGTCCCTGTTCATTGGACTGTCCCTCCATCCCGCCCACTGAGCGGCGTCCGATGGAGGCGTTCGAGCCCCGGTACAGGCGCTTCGACTCATTAAGGAGGAAGTGACACATGGATCTGCACCTCCCGTACGTGGCCGCGGCCCTGGGTATGGGCATGGCCGTCATCGGTGGCGGATACGGCATCGGGCGGCTCGGCGCCGCGGCCATGGACGGCATCGCGCGGCAGCCCCAGGCGGGCGGCCCCATCGGCACCAACATGCTGATCGCCGCCGCGCTCATCGAGGGCGCCACGCTGATCGCCGAAGTCTTTTGCTTCGTCATCGTGTTGATGAAGTAGCGGAGCGAACGTGGACGTTGGAAAGCTGCTGCTCGCCCCGCAGACCGGCACCATCATCTGGACCATCGTCACCTTCATCGCCCTGCTGATCCTGCTCCGCCGGTTCGCGTGGAAGCCGGTGCTCTCCCTGCTGGAGGAGCGCGAGAACACCATCCGCGGCTCCCTGGACGACGCCCGCAGGGCCCGCGAGGAGGCGGAGAAGCACCTGGCCGAGAGCCGGGAGGCGATGATGAAGGCGCGGCAGGAGATATCGGCCGTGATCGAGAAGGGGCGGCAGGAAGCGGAACGGCTGCGCCAGCAGATGCTGGAGAAGGCTCAGCGCGACGCCGACGACGCCCGGCGGCGCGGATTGGAGGAGATCGAGAGGCAGAAGAGGGCGGCGGTGGCCGAGATCCGCGCGGCGGCCGTGGACCTGGCCGTGTCGGCGGCCGGCCGCATCGTGAAGTCTTCCATGGACGAGAGCGCCCAGAGGAAGCTGGCCTCCGACTTCCTCTCCGGCCTGGACGGCGTCGAGCGAAGGCCCTAGCCGGGGCCGGCGGGGGACGCAGGATGTCGCGGCGCGGCGGCGAGGGAGCGATCGCGCGCCTCGCCGTACGCCTGCCCGGCGGGGGATCCTACCCGGTCGTGGTGGGGCCCGGAGCCTCGCGGGAAGCGCCGGACCACGTGGCGCCGCTCGGCGTCTCCCGCTGCGCGGTGGTCACCGATTCCAATCTGGAGTCCACGCACGCGGCGCGCGCTGCGGGCTCGCTCCGATCCGCGGGGCTTGCGAGCGACGTGATCGCCTTCCCCGCAGGTGAAGGGCACAAGACCCGCGCCACGAAGGAGTCGATCGAGGACCGGATGATCGGCCTCGGCATGGGCAGGGACACGGTCCTGGTGGCCGTGGGCGGCGGCGTGACGGGCGATCTCGGCGGGTTCGTCGCGGCCACCTACATGCGGGGCATCCCCTTCATCCAGATTCCGACCTCGCTCCTGGCGATGGCCGACGCCTCCATCGGCGGGAAGACCGGGGTGGACCATCCGCTCGGGAAGAACCTCATCGGCGCCTTCCATCCGCCGTCCGCCGTGCTCTCCGATCCCGACTTCCTCTCCACGCTGCCCCTGAGCGAGTTCCGCGCCGGGCTGGCGGAGATGGTCAAGGCGGGCGTGGTGGCCGACGCGGAGCTGTTCGCGGAACTGGAAGCGCGCGCTCCCGCCGCGGCGCGGGGGGATCCCGGATCCGTGGCGGCGCCGCTTCAGCGCGCCGTCGCGGCGAAGGTGGCCGTCGTGTCGGCGGACGAACGGGAGTCGGCGCTGCGCAAGATCCTGAACTTCGGCCACACGGTGGGCCACGCGCTGGAGGTCCTCAGCGGCTTCTCGCTCCCGCACGGGGAGGCGATATCCATCGGCATGGTCGCGGAGTCCGCCATGGCCGTGAGGCTCGGCCTCCTCGATCGGCCCTCGGCGCGCCGGATCGCGGATCTCCTCGACGCTCTCGGCCTCCCGACGGCGCTGCCGCGCGGGACGGACCCGAAGGCGGTCATGGCCGCCGCCGGGAGTGACAAGAAGGCGCGCTCGCGGAGGCTGGAGTTCGCGCTTCCGGAGGCGGTGGGAAAGGCGTACCGCGCGGGAGGAGGCTACACGACGCCGGTGCCCGAGGACGTCGCGCTGGCGGCCCTGGAGGAGACGCGGGCAGGCGGATGAAGATTATCCTCGGCTTCCCCCGAGACGGCGATCCCAGGGGCGGCTACGCCGCCATCCACATCGGCGGCCGGACGCAGGTCGCCATCCGCCGCTTCGCCTACGACGTCGAGACCACCATCCGGGACGCCGCCTAGGGGGGACTTCGCGGGGCCCTTGCGGATCGGCTCAGGCGGGGACGGTGAACCGCGGCGTGTCTCGGGGGTCCAAAGGGTCGTCAGGGGGGGCGAGCCGGGTATGAATCTCCGTTCCGGTGGACTATGATCCGGCCCTCCTGCCTGGAGGATGGGCCACACGGAACGGGGGTTTCGGCCCCGGCGGAGGGGCGCATCGGCGTTCATCGGGCCCCATCGGGGCCCGCACTCATCGTCAGATCCGGTATCAACACGCGCGCAGGATTCGCGGCCACGCGGAGTTCCTGCATGTGGGGGAGCACTCGATGATGATTCGCAGGGAACTCAGGACGTTCCTTCTGGCCGCCGCGGCCATCGTGGCCGGCGCGCAGGGGGCGCTCGCCAACTGCCTCGATCTGGGGGGGTTCGC
>CAYNUH010000114.1:0-7046 GCA_964400605.1 uncultured Acidobacteriota bacterium
GGGCGCTCCTGCCCGAGCAGGACCGCCGCGCCGTGATCGCCTACATCAAGACCTTGTCGCGCGCGTGGAGGCGCCCGCCCGGCCCGGCGGTGGCGATCTCGGAGGATCCCTTTCAGCGAGGCGGCGCCGACGCCGAGCGCAAGGCCGTCGAGCGGGGGAGGGTCGTCTACCACGTCTTCGCCACGTGCTGGCAGTGTCACCCCGCCTACGCCTCTCGCCAGGAGGTGGCCCGGATGGCGGCTGCCGAGGGGAAGGAGGTGGAGATGCGCGACGACGCGGACGTCCCCGTGCCGGTCGAGGATGCGTGGGGCGAGGAGGTCAAGGCCGCGGACTTCACCAGCAGGCGGATGAAGAGCGGCACGGCTCCCCTGGACTTCTACCGCACGATCGCGAGCGGCATCGGCGGTACGGCGATGCCCACCTGGAAGGGCGGGCTGGAGGAGAGGGATCTCTGGGCGCTCGCCTACTACGTCAAGAGCCTGGCCGACCGTCGCTGGCGGCGAAGCGGAGGCGTGCCCTCCGTGGAACCCCCAGTGGCCCCGGCGGCTCCGAGAACGGGCAGGTGACGGATGCCGAAGGGCGAACCCGTACCTGATCGGGATCTGGTGCTGAGGCCGGTCGTCACGGCCCACATCGTGGCGGGGCTTCTCGCCCTCGCCGTCGGGCTGCTGACCGGGCTGGCCTTCTCGTTCCAGTTCCTCCAGCGCTACTGGTTCCCCGGGGTGGAGTGGCTTTCCCCGGGGCGGGTGCGGATGGTCCACACCAACATCCTCGCCTACGGGTTCATCGCCAACGTCTTCCTCGCGGGGATGTACTGGGCGGTGCCGAGGATTACCGGCCGGGCCGTGCTCTCGCGCGGATTGAGCTGGTTCATCTTCTGGGCGTGGCAGGCGGTCCTCGCGGCCACGGGTGCGGGCATCCTCGCGGGCCACGCGCAGGGGATCGAATGGGGCGAGACGCCGATCTTCGTGGACCCGGTCGTGGTGGTCGGGCTGATCCTCGCCGCGGTCAACTTCCTTACGCCCATCGTGGCGAGCGGTGGGAGGCCCATCTACGTCTCGCTGTGGTACTTCACGGCGGGGCTCGTGTGGACCGTGCTGAACTACCTCATGGGGAACTACGTGCCGCAGTTCTACCTGCCGGGAGCCAGCGGCGCCGCGGTGACGGGGCTTTTTATCCATGACCTGGTCGGGCTGTTCGTGACGCCGCTCGGCTGGGGGCTCATGTACTACTTCGTGCCCGTCATCCTGAAGAAGCCCATCTGGAGCCACGCGGTCAGCCTGATCGGTTTCTGGGGCCTGGCCTTCTTCTACCCGCTCAACGGCGTCCATCATTACCTCTGGAGCCCCATCCCCATGTTCGCGCAGTACGGTGCGGTGGTGGCGACGGTCGGCGTCGAGATTGTGGTGACGACGGTCTTCATCAACTTCCTGGCCACGCTGCGCGGCAGCGGCGGCGCGCTGGTCTCGAGCCTTCCCCTGCGCTGGATGTACACCGGCATCGTCTTCTACATGGTCACGTGCCTGCAGTGCTCCATCCAGGTGCTGCTGACCGTGCAGAAGATCATCCATTTCACCGACTGGGTGGTCGGGCACGCCCACCTCGTGATGTTCGGCGTGTTCGGCTTCTGGATCTTCGGGATCGTCATCGAGCTGTGGCCGCGGCTCGTGTCGCGCCCGTGGTACTCCACGCGCCTCAACACCTGGCACTACTGGCTCACGGCCATCGGGACCGCCGTCATGGTCCTGGACCTGACGGCGGCCGGCCTCGTCCAGGGCTTCCTGTGGCGCGACCTCGCCCCGTGGGAGGCGTCGCTGCGGGCGTCGTATCCGTTCTGGGCTGTTCGGGTCCTTACCGGCTTCATGATCCTGGCCGGCCAGGCGCTCTTCTTCGCCAACCTGTGGCTCACGGCGCGGTCGCGCTCGCCCGAGGAGGCTCCCCTCGACGCGGCCGCCGCCGCGGCGGCATGAGGAGGACCGCTTGAACCCGCTGGAGCGATTCAGCGCCATCGTTCTGGTGGCCGGGCTGTCGTTCTTCGGCCTCGCCGTCTTCGTGGAGGCTGGACTTCCCTGGCTGCTCCTGCGGGACATCCCGATGCAGACGGTAGAGGAGATCGCCGCGTCCGGCATCCAAGATTTTGTGGACCTGGCCGAACGCTATCCCGGGTCGTTCAAGGCGCACTTCGGCGCGCCGACGCCGGCCTCGTTCGCGCGCGCGCTGCGGCTCGGCCGGGATGTGTACCGGGCGGAGGGGTGCTGGCACTGCCACTCGCAGTTCGTGCGTCCCGTCTCCAACGAGGACCGCCGCTTCGGCGCCGTCTCCTATGCCGGCGAGTACCAGAACGAGCTGCAGCTCCCGCAGATGTTCGGGACCCGCCGCGTCGGCCCCGACCTCATCCGTTCGGCGGGACGGCACTCCAACGACTGGCACGTGGCCCACTTCTGGGAGCCGCGCGAGGTCGTCCCCTGGTCGGTGATGCCCTCGTTCCGCTGGTTTTTCGACGTCCCGTCCGACCCCGCGGCGGTCCCGGTCCCCAACGATCGCGGACTGGCGATCGTGGCCTACGTGCAGTGGCTGGGTTCGTGGGCCGAGCAGCCCGACGCCCCTCTCCTGGCGGCATCCGCCGGAGCGGGCCCGGCCCTGGCGGAGGCGGCCGCCCCGGCGCTTGGAGGAGAGGAGGCGCGATCGCCCCGAGCGACGGACACGGGGGGACCGGGTACCGCCCCATGAGCTTGTTCGTGCGCCTTCTTATCGCTGCGGCAGTGGTCGTGGTGCTGGTCTTCGGACTGCCACTCGCGGTCGCATTCGTACAAGGGAAGAGACGGAGACCCTGAGATGCCGATTGGGTGGAGACGGCTCGTTACCTGGGGCGTGGCGGCGGCGGTCGCGGGCGGGGGCGCGACCTTCATCTTGAAGCTCTACGAATTCATCCGGACGGCGAACAGCGGCGAGATGCCGGGCTTCGCGTTCGCCACCGTGTTCAGCTACTTCATCGTCACGCTGGGCTTCCTGTGCTTGGCGGCCTGGGCCTTCCTGCGCGGCCACTACCACGACATCGAGGAGCCCAAGTACCGCCTCCTGACGGCGGAGGCGGAGCTGGACAGGCGCGAGGCCGCGGCGGGTGATGGCGCCGGTGCGCGGGCGGGAGACGAGCGATGAAGCCCGAAACGACCTCCGGCGCCGGGCGCGGCCCCGGGGTAGGGCACGAGCCCCCTACGTATCAGGGGAGCCGCTTCCCCTGGTGGCTGACCGTCCTCTGGCTCGTCTTCATGGGATGGGCGTTCATTTACCTGGCCGTCTTCTACCTCGACGACCTGAAAGCGTGGCTCCTCAAGTGACGCCGCATCCGGGCACGCTTGCCGCCTCGCGCCGGGGAGAGGAGCCGTGCGCCCAGTGCGGGCTGACTGTCCGGCAGCGCCGGAGCGGCGCGCTGCCGCCCGCGGGGCCCCTCTTCTGCTGCTACGGGTGCGCCCTCGTGAACCAGATCACTGGGAATCGGTCCGAGCGCTCCGACCCTTCCTTCATCCTGGCGCGTCTCGGCTTGGCGGTCTTCCTCACGATGAACGTGATGGCGATGAGCCTGGTCCTCTACGCCGGCGATCCGGTTGAAGGAAGCGTCGGCGCCGTGGATCCTCTGCACCTCGGCCTCGCGAACACGCTGCGTTACGCCCTCATGGCCTTCTCGGCCCCCGTGCTGGCGCTGCTCGCTTGGCCGATCCTGGACAACGGCCTGCGGGCTCTCGGCCGGCGCGGCGCCGGTGTGGACTCGCTCATCGCCCTGGGGACGATCGCCGCCTTCGGTGTCAGCGTGGCGGCCACGCTGCGCGGGACCGGCGCCGTCTACTACGAGACGGCGTGCATGATCCTCGTCCTCGTCACGCTCGGCCGCTACCTGGAGGCGCAGGCGCGATCGCGCGCGGCCGCGGCGCTCAGGGGCATCCTGACGGAGCGGCCCGGGACGGCGTGCGTTCTGCGGGATGGTGGGTTCGTGGAAGCGCCGGCGGCCGAGGTGCGGGTGGGCGAACATGTGCGCGTCGTCGAGGGCGCCGTCATCCCCGTGGACGGGACGGTCCTGGACGGGGAAGGCGGCGTGGACGAGTCGTCATTGACCGGGGAGCCCCTCCCCGTGAGGAAGGTCAGCGGATCGGCCGTCTTCGCGGGCACCACCAGCGTGGACGGCGCTTTCCTGCTGCGGGCCACCGCCACGGGCGAGGATCGGATGGCGGCCCGGATCGAGCGCCTTCTCGCCGAGGCGCGCGCCGCGCGGACCCCCATCGAGCTGACGGCCGACGCCGTCGCGGCCGCCTTCGTCCCCGCGGCCGCCGCGGCGGCCCTCGCCACGGGGATCTTCTGGGGCCTCCGCGCCGATCCGGGCACGGCGCTGATGCACGCGCTCTCGGTCCTGCTGATCGCCTGTCCCTGCGCTCTCGGCCTCGCCACGCCTCTCGCGGTGTGGACGGCCATCGCCCGCGCCGCTCGCCGCGGCATCGTGATCCGCAGCGGAGAGGCGCTGGAGCGGCTCGCGGGCATCCGCACGGTCTTCCTCGACAAGACGGGGACACTCACCGAGGCAGTGCCCCATCTGGTGGGCGTGGTCCCGTCGTCGGGGGAGAACGAAGCCGGCGTCCTCTCCGTGGCCGCCGCGCTGGAGGCGGTCTCCGCGCACCCTCTCGCGCGTTCGATCACCGAGGCGGCGCGGCAGCGAGGCGTTCCCTCCGGTGAGGTGCGCCGCTTCAAGGTCCATCCAGGCGTGGGCGTGGAGGGCGAGGTCCGTCTGCCGGCGGAGGGATTCCGATCCGCCGCCGTCGGGGGCGGCGAGATGCTGAGGCGGCTGGGCGTGGCGATCCTGCGGGGCGATGCCGCGCAGGAAAGTGAACAGGTGGATGTTGCCGCGGCTCGGCCCGACGCGGCGAGCAGGGTGTACGTGGTGGCGGAAGGGAGGATCCTGGGCCGTCTCCTCTTCGAGGAACGCCTGCGTGACGGGGCGGAAGCCGCTATCGCGGGCCTCAAGGAGGCGGGTCTCCGCGTGGAGGTCCTGACCGGCGATACCCGTGCCGCTGTCGCGCTCTCGCGGCGCCTCGGCGTGCGGGTGCGGTCGGGGCTCTCTCCGAGTGACAAGGTCGAGGCGATCGGCGCGCGCGAGAGCGAAGGGGGCCCGGCCGCGATGGTGGGGGAAGGGATCAACGACGCCCCGGCGCTGGCCCGCGCGAGCCTCTCGCTCTCGCTCGGCTGCGGCGACGGCGTCACCCGCGACGCCTCCGACATCAGCCTTCTGCGCGACGATCTGAGGCAGATCCCCTGGCTCGTAAGCCTCTCGCGCCGCACGCTGCGGACGATCCGGGTGAACCTCGGGTGGGCCTTCGTCTACAATGCGGCGCTCATCCCACTGGCGGCGGCCGGCGAGCTCCGGCCCGTCCTCGCGGCCCTCGCCATGATCGCGAGCAGCCTCTTCGTGGTCGGCAACTCCCTGCGACGCGAGGACGCGCCGGGCGATCCCGCGGGCGGCCGATCTCCCCGGTCGAGCGGCGCCCCCCCCGGCGCCTTGGAGGCGTGGGCACGATGACGGGACCATCCCTCGATCCCGAAAGGGCGGCGAAGCAGGCGGAGCTCGAGCGTCTCTACGCCGAGGCGAGGCGGATCGAATCCGAGCTCTCGCCCGGCTCCGCGGCCCCGTGGCCGCCTCCCGGCTACTACACGGTGTTCCACGTCCTGGCCGGGATACTCCTCGGTTTCGTCGGCGCCGCCAGCAGCCTGCTCTTCAACGTCGTGGGGTCGCTCCTCGTCGGCCAGCACCCGCTGCAGCTCATCCGCGTGTACCTCACCTTCCCCCTCGGCGAGGACGCCCTGCGGCTCGACTCCGGCATCGCCCTCGGCATCGGCACCTGCCTCTACCTCCTCACCGGATCCCTTTACGGCGTGGCCTTCCACGTCGTCATGAGCCGATGGTTCGACAGGGCACCGGCCCTCACGAGGTTCGGCGTGGCCACGGCGGTGGGGCTCGGGCTGTGGCTGGTGAACTTCTACGGCTTCTTGATCTGGCTCCAGCCCCTGCTTTTCGGCGGCGCCTGGATCGTGGATCTCGTCCCGTTCTGGGTGGCCGCCCTGACGCACCTCGTCTTCGCCTGGACCATGCTCCTCGTCGAGCAGTGGGGCGTGTTCGTCCCCTACTCCCCCCGCTCCCCGTAATCCCGATGACCTACGCGCTGATCTTCCTCGCGAGCCTCACCTTCTCGGGCCACTGCCTGGGGATGTGCGGCGTCTTCCCCGCGGCGCTGAGGGCGGTGGGCGGCGCCGCCGCCGTCCGGCTGCAGATCTTCTATCAGGCGGGAAAGACCTCGACCTACGTCGCCCTCGGCCTCATCGCGGCGGCGGCCGGGATGCGCTTTGAACGCTTCCAGCGGCCGTTGGGGATCGCGGCCGGGATCGCGTTGATCCTCGTGGGGACGTCGAGCCTTCTCCCGCGCGGCGCAGCCCCCCGCCTCGCGCGCTGGGTTCAGGGTTCTCCGCTGTGCACGATCCTCTCGGACCTTCTGCGCGACGGGCGGCCGCTTGCGGCCTTCTCCGTCGGGGTCTTCAACGGCCTGGTGCCCTGCGGCCTCGTCTACGCCATGCTCGCGTACGCGGCGTCTCTGGGATCGATCCCGGGCGCCGCCCTCGCCATGCTCTGCTTCGGCGCGGGAACCGTGCCGGCACTGGGTCTGGCCGGGATGTCGGCCCACCTGCTGCGCGCCCGCGCGGAGGGGATGCTGGCGCCGGCGCGGCTCGTGCGGATCTCAGGGTGGCTCACGGTCGCTCTGGGCGCCGCCGCCCTCGTCCGGGCGGCCAGCGCCTCCCATCCACACCTGCAACATCTGCTCCCGCGGGCGTGAGATCGTCCGGGCGGTCGCGGGGCCTGGAACGCGGGAGCGCGAGGAGCCACGGCGGCGATCAACGGGCCCAGACCTCTCCCTCTTCTACGGGACGCATGGATCGATAGACTTCGGGTTCGCTGACGATGCCTCGGCGGATCCCGCGGGTACGGCCGATCCGGGCGTCATCCCGCGGCG
>CAYNUH010000114.1:7056-7562 GCA_964400605.1 uncultured Acidobacteriota bacterium
GGATCCCGGGGAGACGGCGCTCTTCCGGCGCCCGAAGTTCAGAGGGTCGGGGCGGGGGCGGCGCGGGGGGCGATGAGGGCGTCCAGCTCGGCCCTCAGGACGGCCAGCACCTCCTGGTAGGAGTACGATCCCACGGTCTCCTCGCCGCGCTTCAGGTTGACGGTGCGGGGGCCGCACCAAAGCCCGAGATCGGCGTCGTCGGTCTCGCCGGGGCCGTTCACGCGGCAGCCCATCACGGCGATGGTGACGGCGTGCCGCTTCGCGTAGGCGGTGATCGCCCTGACCTTCTCGGCGAGGTCCACGAAAGCCTCGTTCTCCACGCGCGAGCAGGAAGGGCAGGAGATGATGTTGAGCGAGTCGTTCTGGAAGCGGGGGACGGAACGGAACCGGCCGGAGGCGATGTCCTCGAGGATGCGGCGGCCCGCGGCGATCTCCTCGTGCTTGCGGTCGTTGGGCACGGTGAGAGAGACGCGAATGGTGTCGCCGATGCCGCGCGAGAGGAGCTG
>CAYNUH010000115.1:0-7244 GCA_964400605.1 uncultured Acidobacteriota bacterium
AGGAAGCCGTAGTCGTCGATCCAGAGCGTGTGGGCCGTCAGAAAGTTTTGCTTATAGGTCTCGACGAGGGTCGCGGTTGCGGGCAGCGCTGCCAGGTCCACGATCTGCATTCCGGCGCCGGCACCGGTCCCCTCGCTCACGATGTAGGCGTAGTGGCTCCAGGTCTTCACCTCGCGCCACGGGGACGCGGGGCCCGGGACGAAGGCGGCCTCGACAGGGGCGTTAGGGTCGGTGATGTCCACCACCATGGTGCCCGACTGCTCACCCACCAGCGCGTACTCCCGCCCCCCGGCGGCGTACCCCCACGAGCCCGCGTAGGCCGTGCGCGTGTCCAAGGTGCCGTGGATCGCCATGCGGCGGGAGACCTGGGCGGAGGCCGGCGACGCAGCGAAGAGAAGGGCGAGGAGAGCGGCGGCGCGGCGGCGGGACATTGTTTCCTTTGGAGAGGAGCGGATCGTCGCGGCTGTTTACCGCGAGGCGCCGTCCAAGTCAAGGTGGATGACGCCCAGGGATTGCAGGAGATACTGCCGGGCGTCGGAGGAGAGGCCCCGGGCCGAGGGGCCGGGCTCGGATCCTACGAGGTCGGCGAGCTGCACGTGTCGTATGCCTGCCACTCCCTCCACGTAGATCTGCACGTTGTCGGGAATGAACCCCGCCGACCGGCGCAGGACGACGATGCGGACAGTCTCGGCTCCGTTCGCGTAGTAGTGGACCTCGCCGTCCACGACCCTCACGATGGTGGACGCGCGGCCCGCCCGGTCGCCGCGGCCGGAGGAGCCGCTGTGGACTGGACCCTGCGTGACGAGGGCCCTTTCGGCATCGAGGATCCGCTCGCGCATCTCCCGGCGGACCGCGTCGTCGAAGCGCCGAGCACCGCGGCCGGCCACCGCGTCGAGCGCTTCGGGGAGAGAGAGGCGCAGCGCCTGGCCCCCGTCCCGGACGAGGACGTGGACGTTCCCCTCCGCGAAGCCGGCCGGGATCTCGTCGAAGGTGACTTTGACGAGCTCCTTGCCGAAGAAGCGATCCAGCACGACCACCGCCCCCTCCATGGCGCCGGAGGACACCGTGACGCGGCCGAGAAGGTCGGGGGCCTTCTGCGGGTCCTGATCGAGGAGCGTGTCGATCGCCAGCAGGCTCACCTGCGCGCTCCGGTCCCGCGTGCTTTCTTCGAGGAATCGGCGATACTCGCTGTCGCCGCCGATCCGGGCCGTGCGCGCGCCGGCCTCGCCGCCCATTTCCTTGAGCGCCCCTTCGGCGCACCGGACCATCAGGGCTCGGGCGTCGTCGCTCCACGGGCTGCCGGGGTACTTCGTGACGAGCGTGCGCAGGGTCTGGTATCCCTGCGAGGGCCTCCGCTCCTCGTAGTGAGAGAAGGCCGTCCAGTAGAGGGCGTCGTCGAGGAAGGCGCTCTGCGGGAACCGCTTCGAGAGGCTCTCGAAGACGGCTCGCGCCCTCGCCCACGACTCGTCGAAGATCAGCGCGCGCCCCTCGTTGTACAGATCCTGATCCGGCGCGCCGGGCTCGGCGATCAGGGCCAGGGCAAGAGCGGGGAGACAGCACGCCCAGAGGAGCACGCAGAAGACGGCGGCCGGGCGGCCGGGGGCGCGGCCCGGCGCGCTACGCACGGGGCTGCCCTCTGAGGTCCCGCTCGTTGGCGGCATCGAGGAGCTCGAGGGTGGCGATGAGGCCCGTGAGATCGAGGGTGGTTTTCACGTCGCCGATGACCTGCTTCTGGCTGGAAGGGTCCACGCGCGAGATCGCCGTGAGGATGCCGGTGATCTGGCCGAGGAGATCGCCCAGCTTGCGGTTCCGCATGCGTTTCGCCACGTCCTGATACCGCCCCGCCTCCTGCAGCAGCTCGGCGCACGACGCGCGGAAGAATGTGGGATCGGAGTCCGTCCCCAGATTGGAGAACTCCATCAGGATCATGCGGGTGCGCCGGAAGAAGTTGTGCGTGTCGCGCGTGAAGTCGTCGAGGTTGTCGAAGTAGTTGCCCGCCGCGGCCCCGGCCACGGGCGGGAGGGCGTGCGTCTGCGCCGGGAGGCGGTCCCCGTCCGCAGGCGCCCCGGCGCCACGCCACAGATACCCCGCCCAGAAGGCGAGCCCGGCGGTGAGCATCACAGCCGCCGCCCGCGCCATCCAGCGCCGCGCAGTGCCGCTATCCGCCGCCGGCAGGGCCTCGGGAAGGTAGGACGGGCCCAGCAGGAGCCGCCTCCGGAGCAGCGTCCACTCCTCCTCCCAGGTGCCGCCGTCGCCGGTGGGGGGCGTAGCGGCCCCATGGGAGGAAGCCTCCGCGAGAATCCGGAGGGTCTCGCCCATGGAGTCCACCTCCCGGCGGCAAGCCTTGCAGGACTGCAGGTGGGCTTCGAAGGCTTCCGAGGCCCCGGGTCCCATCTCCTGGAAGACGTAGGTGACGATGTCGTCCCGCCGGTCCGGGCAGAAGGACCCTGGGTCGAAGTCGAGTTCCCGCAGACGCCGCATCCTCACGCTCCCGTATGCACGGCCAGGGCCTTCCTGAGGGTGACCACGGCCCTGTGAAGGAAGGACTTGACTGTCCCCTCGCTGATCTGCATGGCCTCGCTGATCTCTTTGATCTTCATGTCGTTGTAGAACTTCATCACGAACGCCATCCGCTCCCTCCTGGGAAGAGTGCCCACCAAGGCGCTGATCCTCTCCGCCATCTCGCGCCGCCTCAGCTCTTCTTCGGGGCCGCGGGGGGCCACGGGCGGCATGTTGGCCCGCACCAGCTCTTCACGCTGGTCGAGCAACGATGCGGCCGTGCGCCGGTCCCGTCGGAGATTCAGGCACAGGTTCATCGCGATGCGAGTGAGCCATGTGGAGAGCGTCGAGTCTCCACGAAATTGACCCATCCCCCTGCATGCGCGGACGAACGTCTCCTGGACGATGTCGCGGGCATCTTCGGCGTTCCCCGTGTAGTGAAGGCAGACCCGATAGACCCGGAGCCGGTACTGCTCGAAGAGGACCCTGACGGCGTCAACGTCTCCCGTCTGGAGCCTGCGGAGAAGCTCCATCTCCTCGGGCGGCATGGTCAAAGGGTTAGACTCCGCGCCCGGTTCGTCGGTTTACGCATCCGGCCGGCCGGAGGCGAGGATGGAACAATCCGACCTGGACCCGACCGGGCGTGTCGCCGAAGAGTCCGGCCAGCCCTCTTTTCGGCCCCGAATCGTATGTCGGCCGCGGGACATGGTCAAGCAACAACGCCCTGCGTTTCAAGATGTTATCCCGGCGCGGCCGTAGGCATGCTGGACGCGCATGCCGGCGAGGCGTAACCAGCATCGTCGCCCTTGACGCGGCGCTCCAAACTGAGTACCTATTCCCTTCACAGGCCTGCAATGGGCCTGCATCCTGCCTGCACGGGATTGGGGGGTACATCGATGAGTAAGGGCCTAGGGGGCTTCGCCCGGGCCGCCGCGGTGGGGGCGATCTGCCTTGCCGCCGTGTCCGCGGTGGGGGCGGTCACCGGAGGGAACGATTTCTACCAGGTGGCCGTGGAGAATATCCCGGCCGGAGTCGGCGTCGGCGTCTATACCGTCACCACCGGCCCGCTGCACCCGATCGTGGGGGTCCTGGGGCCGCAAAACGTCCTTTTTGGCGGCGGCGTGCCGAGCACTTCGTACACGACCATCCGATCCTACACCTCGGGCACCGACTACACGCAGCGCTCGGGCCTCACTCTGGGCGGGGGCGCGCCCCCGACGTTCCTGCTGGAGGGGTTCGTCGCCGCCGGCGAAGAGGCGATCCCGGTCGGGAACCCCCTCGACCCTTCGGGGTTCATGACCATCTACCGTCCCGGTACGGTGGCGCCGGCGCCGGACAACCTTGCCATCAAGCAGACGGCGAGCGCTGTGGGGGCCACCTTCAACACGTCCGCTGTCATGCTGAAGACGGAGATCACCAACAACGGCGTCGGGGCGGCGCTCGTGGGCGTCAGGTATCTCTGGGACTTCCAGATCGGGCCCAACGACGACGGCCCCGCATTCCGGCAGAAGGGGCCCGACGGGGGACCGCTGCCCACGGACACCGATCATTTCGTGCCCGGCTTCACGAGCTTCGAGGTCCAGGACGACAACGATCCCGGCCTGTGCTTCGGCGTGGGAAACTCTCCCTTCCCGTTCTTCGCCGTTCAGGGATCGGTGACAGGCCCCGCCACGCTTTTGCCCACGCCGCCGACGCGGCTGACGTATCTTTCGTGGCCGGACGCCTCGGGCCTCGCGGGCAAGTTCGGCCCTCTCATCCCAGCGGCCAGCGCCTTCACCTATTCCACCCTCGGGGTGGATGTAAGCACCTGCCTCATCTCGTTGGATGACACGGGCGTGGCCTACTGGTGGGGGGACACGTCCTCCAACGCTCTCGTCATCCCACCGGGCGGGACGGTGTCCGTGGCCGCGTTCATCTACGCGTATCTGCCCGGCTCGCCGCCCTCCTTCCCGCCCGCCGACACGGAGGGGCCGCCCGGGGATCCGACCTGCTCCGACCTGATCGACAACGACGGCGACGGTCTCGTGGATGATCTGGATCCCGACTGCGTGCCTCCTCCGGGGATGGAGGGGCCGCCGGGGGATCCGACCTGCTCCGATACGATCGACAACGACGGCGACGGTCTCGTGGACGGGGATGACCCGGACTGCGTGGTGGTCGGCAACCAACCGCCAGACTGCAGCGCCGCCGCTCCCGATCCCGCGAGCCTGTGGCCGCCGAACCACAAGATGCGGAGGATCGCCATCGGGGGCGTGAGCGATCCCGACGGGGATCCCGTAGCCATCACGGTCACGGCGATCGCGCAGGACGAGCCGCTGAACGCCCTGGCCGACGGCAACACGTGCCCCGATGCGGATGGGGTGGGCACCGGCGCCGCAAGGGTGCGCGTCGAGCGGGCCGGCAACGGCGACGGGCGCGTCTATCACATCAGCTTCAGCGCGGACGACGGGAGCGGGGGCACCTGCGAAGGAAGCGTCTCCGTGTGCGTGCCTCACGATCGCGGCCGCCATCGCGTCTGCGTGGACCAGGGGCCGCTCGTGGACTCGACGGGCGCGTGCCCGGGCCTGCCCCGCAACAGACACAAGTAGCGCCGAAACAGCACTCTGTCCCGGGGGCCGCGCGCCGATGGGCGTGCGGCCTCCGGCCGCCGCTTCGAAACCCCGCCTCCCCACATCCGGCTCGGCTTCGCGTCCTGACACAGGACTCATCCGCAAGCTCGTCCCGGTGAGACGCGCTGCGCGGGGCGCGCGCGGAGCCACCATCCGCGACGCCATTCCGCTCCATGCCGACGCACACCCTCTCCCGCCCCCGGGCCGAGATATACTGTCGCGCTCCGGACCCGACACGAGATCCCGACCCTGGAGGGCGCGATGATCCGGCGCATCGCCGCGAACGAGCACCACCACTTCCGAAACGACTGGCTCTCGGCCCGGTGGCACTTCTCATTCGGCGAGTACTACGACCCCGAGAACGTCTCGTTCGGGCCGCTCCGCGTCTTCAACGACGACACCGTGAGGCCGAAGAGCGGATTCGATCTCCACCCCCACCGGGAGATGGAGATCATCACGTGTGTGCTTTCCGGCAGCCTGGAACACGAAGACGATCGGGGAAACCGCGGGGTGTTGAACGCCGGCGACGTCCAGGCCATGTCCGCGGGCACCGGGATCGTCCACGCGGAGCGGAACCCGTCGGCGGACACTCCGCTTCACCTGGTCCAGATCTGGATCGTTCCGTGGCGGCGCGGCGTGACGCCCGCCTACGCCAGCAGGTCGTTTCCGCCCGCCGCCGGGAACGGCGTCCTGCTGCCGGTCGTGTCACGGGAGAGCAAGATCGCCGGAACCCTGGGGATCCACCAGGACGCCTTCATCTACCTCGCCGATCTCGCCCCCGGGCAGTCGGTGGACCATCCACTGAGGCCGGCCCGCCACGCCTACGTCTTCCAGGCCGAGGGGACGGGCGCGGTGAACGGCGGAGCCACCGCCGCGGGCGATGCCGTGCGGGTGGACGACGAGAGCGCGGTCACGCTGGCGGGCGGCGCCGGATCCCGCTTCCTCCTCATCGACCTGGTCTGAAGGAGGCACATGGACTCCGCTCTCACGGTGCACCGCCTCCAGTTCGCGTTTACCGTCACCTACCACTACCTCTTCCCGCAACTGACGATGGGTCTGGCGCTTCTCATCTTGATCCTCAAGACCCGGGCTCTCAGGACCGGCGATGAGGCCGCCCGCGGCGCCGCCCGCTTCTGGGCGAGGATCTTCGGCGTCAACTTCGCCCTTGGCGTCGTCACCGGGATCCCCATGGAGTTCCAGTTCGGCACGAACTGGGCCGCCTTCGCGAAGGCCGCGGGCGGCGTGATCGGCCAGACGCTGGCCATGGAGGGGGTCTTCTCCTTCTTCCTGGAGTCGGCTTTCCTGGGCCTGTTCCTCTACGGCGAGAGGAGGCTGTCGCCGAAGGCGCACTGGGTCGCGGCGTTCATGCTGTTCTTGGGGTCCTGGCTCTCCGGCTACTTCATCGTCGTCACCAACGCCTGGATGCAGCACCCGGTGGGGTACACCCTCGGGCCCGGCGGCGAGATTCTGCTCTCGGGCCTCTCTCCGGTCCTGCTCAACCCGTGGGCGATCTGGCAGTACCTTCACACCATGACGGGCGCCGTCGTGACCGCCTGTTTCGTGATGGCGGCGGTCGGAGCGTTCTACCTGCTCAGCGGTCGGCACGAATCGCATGGCCGCCTTTTCGTCCGAACGGGCGTGAGCGTAGGGGCGGCGGCGTCGGTCCTGATGCTCTTCCCCACCGGGGACTCCCAGGGGAAGATGATCGCGCACCACCAGCCGGTCACGCTCGCGGCGATGGAGGGCCTCTTCCGCACGGAGAAGGGGGCGCCGATGGTCCTCATCGGCCAGCCCGACATGGAAAAACAGCGGCTCGACAACCCCCTCGCCTTGCCCCGCATGCTCTCGTTCGTGACCTACGCGCGGTGGAAGGCGGAGGTCCGGGGGCTGGACGCCTTCCCCAAGGAGGATTGGCCGGAGAACATCCCGCTCCTGTACTACGGCTACCACATCATGGTGGGCCTGGGGACGATGTTCATTGCCGTCATGACGCTGGCGGCCTGGCTGCTGTGGAGGGGGCGGCTGTACGGCACGCGCGCGATGCTCTGGGCGCTGATGCTGGCGGCGCCCTTCCCCTACATCGCCAACACCGCCGGCTGGATGACGGCGGAGCTGGGGCGGCAGCCGTGGGTGATC
>CAYNUH010000115.1:7254-7521 GCA_964400605.1 uncultured Acidobacteriota bacterium
TACGGCCTCATGCGCACGTCCCAGGGAGTATCGCCCACGGTGTCGGCGGGTAACGCGCTGTTCACGCTCATCGGCTTCATGGGGATGTACACCGTGCTGAGCATTCTCTTCCTGTTCCTGATGTACCGCGAGATCGATCACGGGCCGGAGGCAGTCAGCAGCGCCGCGGCGGCTGGGCGCGCCGCGGCGGCCGTCTGAGGGAGCGAGGGCATGGAGACGACCTGGTTCTGCCTCGTCGCGGCCATGATCGGCGTCTACGTCGTCCTG
>CAYNUH010000116.1:0-7489 GCA_964400605.1 uncultured Acidobacteriota bacterium
CTGGGCGGGATCAACATGGACCTGGTCACCGTTACCTCTCGATTCCCGGGACCGGGTGAGACGGTGGTGGGGAGCCGCTTTTTGACCTACCCCGGCGGCAAAGGGGCCAACCAGGCCGTGGCCGCCGCTCGGATGGGGGCCAGGGTGGTGATGGTGGGACGGGTAGGCGACGACCTCTTCGGCCCCCACCTCCGGGAAGGGCTGGCGGCCAGCGGCGTGGACGTCTCCGGCGTGGGTGTCGCCGCCGGCTGTAGCTCCGGCATCGAGGTCATCAAGGGCGGAGGCAGACTGTGGGTGGGCCTCTAAGCCAAATCGGGGCTCAGATAGCAATTAGGAATCCTTGGGGCAGGGCTGAGACTGAGACCTTTGTAGGTATGGATTCCGCCCTGGCCTTGTGGCAAACGTACAAATAGTTCGTTTCTCAAGCCATTTTTCCGGGATTAGAGCTATTTGCCTTTTCGTTTCTCGTCCAATGCGAGCTTTTGCAGAAGCGCCAGCAAAGGGCGTGATGAAGCTGGAGCCGTTACATCGTTGAACGACAAGGTTTTCTGTCTGCCACCTTCGGACAATGAAAGCCGATAGAAAAACACATCCGGTGGGCCACCATCCGCTGCGGGAGTCACGTCACTTTGCTGAAGATCGAAAACCCCAGAGCTTTCCACAAGCTTCAAGAGTTCCTCAGCCTGAACTTGCGGCAGACCATCCGTATTCAGATGGCAAGTCAACTGTAGATTGGCGAATCCGCCTGAACACTCAAAATCAATACGCATGCTGGATAGACCTTCGCCCGCAGGCACTGCAATTGGAGTGGCGCCCCTGGATCATCGGATCCAGGGGCGCACCAAGACACAGCGTGCTTTTCTTCAGCGCGTCCTAATAGAGTCCGACCTCTCTCAATGCCGCACGAACCGTCTGCGTTGTCCCGCCAGGCACCTGACCACTTTTCACCAACAGCCTGGCCGACTCGACGAGTTTACTGGTGAAATCGCTAAAAACCGCAGTTAGCCAGAGCTTTTGCAGCGTAGTATACCAGATCAGCGCTGCCTTGTCGGTACCAATAACTGTCGCGACCCTATAAAACACCTTATTTGGAATGCCGCTGTTGACATGCACGCCCTGGTTATCGGCAGGACCGGCGTAATAGTGACTCATGTGATCCGGCTGCGGATCCTTACCCATGAGAGGATTATCGTACGCCGTCCCAGGAGCCTTCATCGAACGGAGCGCTTCCCCAAACAGAGTTGGCCCCATGATTCCATCGCCAATGAGCCAATCTGCATTGCCCGCGTTCTTCCCATCCACGATTTGCTCGATGGCACTGCCGAAGACGTCCGAGAAGGACTCGTTGAGGGCTCCGGACTGGCTAAAGTATTGGAGTCCAGCCGTATACTGTGTCACGCCGTGAGTGAGTTCATGGCCAATCACATCGGGATCTTTGGTAAAATTCACAAAGATGGTGCCGTCGCCGTCACCATAAAACATCTGGGACCCATTCCAGAAGGCGTTCATGTAATTCACGCCAAAGTGGACATTGTGAATCTGATTCAGGCCCAGGTTGTCAATGGAATTCCGGACCAGCTTATTGTTGTAGTAGTCGCGCGCCGCACCAGCGCCGTCGTAGGCATCGGTCACGACCTGATCGGCGGTAACGGGATCACCCTCCCCGCGCTTCAACACGAACGCTGGGGGCTGGCCCCATTGATGGTTGCAGTCATACACCGCCCGACCTGCTGTCCCTGGAGGTGGCGCCATGACCCCAGCCACAGCACCCCTCCTCGCAGCGGGCCTTGGAGGTGGCGGCATTACCGCAGCTACTGCGCTGGCAAGGGTCGCTATATCGACCGCCTGGGTGGCCCGGCTTGTGCGGGTATGATTGTCTTGCAACAGGCTGAACCGGGCAGCCTCGCGCGCAGCCTCGTCGCTAGCTCTCGCCATGTGCTCGAGCACGTGCGGTGGAACAAACATGCAGTGGCATTGGTGAACTGGCATGATCTTGCTTTCGTTGTGTTTCATGGTATTTGCTCCTTACCTTTGTTATTACTTGCATCTACAACGTTATCACGCTGGTTTCTCCACATTGTATAATGCCCGCTCATCACCTCCTTTACCTGAGATTTCCCATTTAGCGCCGGGTCTGCCAGTCTGTCTACAGGCCAGATTGGGGCTTAACCCGTGGGGATCAACTTGCGCCTGGGTAATCGCCAAATAGTTTATCCGGGATAAAACGGGAGGACTCTTGGCTGTTCAGGGACACTCTCAAGAAGTTGTTGGCCGCCAGCAACTTGGAATATACGACTACCATCTCTTAGGCACGTCGATTTGGAACTTCGGAGACTGCTGGTCTAGCACCCCATCCACTGTCGCACTAATATGCGCGGTCCGCTGGCCTACGACCCCCTCGGGTATCTCGAAATCGACCATATTGCCATCGAACGAGCCGTTGATTTGTCTGGACTCCCAATCCGACTGGCCTTGCTTATCGCCTATAACCAAGTAGAGGGCTTCCACTTGCATCGGTGGAAAAGCTTTGATGTCTATAATGGTGCGCAAACGCAAAGTCTTGTCGATGAAGATCACGGAGCGGTTGTATACCTGCACGGTAAATAATCTAGAGGTAGGCTGAGATGGCATTGGGGCTGTGTGCACCGCTGTTGCAACCGGAGTCTTGAACTTCCTTGTAACAAGTCTTGTGATTACCCCCCATCCAGCAATGCCAAAACCAGAGAAGATCAGTGTGATACCGAGAGCAAAAAGAGCATTTACAACAGGGGTAGCAATCCTTACGTTCTGCCAGTCCAGAATGCTCACAACCAACACGAGGCCGAATCCACCGATGCCAAGACTAGTCCCGATTGATGTTCGCATGTCCCAATGCTGCCACGCCCTACCGTGTGTCGTCTATAACCCCCGATGAGGTATCCTACGGTTCCCTATTGCTTGCTTTCACTTCCGAAAGCCCAGCTCATACACCCTGCCTGCGGTAATTCTTGCCACTCGGTAGGCCACCAATGCTTTGATAGGAAACCAACCTGCGTGTAGATCGCTTACGGTCTCCGCCCCAGAGATTGTTACGCCAATCAGGGCCACAGTTTGATAGGCAACACCAGCCAAACTAAGGCCCACCACAATGCCGAGTGTGAAG
The DNA here is from genome assembly GCA_964400605.1 of uncultured Acidobacteriota bacterium. Classification (GTDB taxonomy): domain Bacteria; phylum Acidobacteriota; class Polarisedimenticolia; order JACPZX01; family JACPZX01; genus CAYNUH01. The sequence continues at coordinate 3,143 of CAYNUH010000116.1, forward strand.
AAGCCCAAGCGCTTCAACAGAAACCTCTGAGGGAATATCCATATGCCACATAGCAGTCCATTCGCGGCAGGAACCACTACTTACGAGCACATGGCGAACAGCAGCAAATTCGACGTTTCTTCCCAAACGAGGGGGTACCAGGATTCCCTGCCAAGTACCCCCTAATTGGCGGCTATTCGGAACTGGATCCGCCGCCGTCATCCGCGAACGCGGCTAGCGTCGGTGCCAATGCTAGCGCCACCCCGAAGCCGATGTACCAGAGTCTTCGGATTCCGTTTTTGAGAGCTTGCACGTTGCCACCTCCTCCAAGTTTGGATTGGGACAAGCCAAACCTAGAGGGGGCCCGTTACGAAGCCGTTACAGTGACGAAGGCAACAAAAAATCCGGGGAGCTTCGAAGCTCCCCGGATTGGTGATGCCCGACCTATCGAGCGCTAATACAGGGGTCAGGCTCCAAGCGGTTGCAGCATCGCTATCCTACGGTAACATCGCGCGAACCGAGGCGACAGGTCGCAGGCCAATTCTTCCCTGCATAACTTCGCGTACTTCCTTAGTTCCTGGGAAGCAGCGACGCTCTCACCGGTATCCAGCAAGTTTTGGATTAGCTGATATTGGGCCTCTTCATTGTAAGGGTCGGTGGTAACCACGGTTTCTAATAATCTTGCTGCCCGACCGAAATTCTTCTTCCTGGCCTTACAGGCCGCCAGGTTGATCAAAGCAGTGTGATACTTGCTTTCCAGGTTGGTGCGCAATACCTGACACCAGTCCGAATAAATCCCGTTCAGAAAGGAGCCATGATACAGCGCTACCGCCTTCTCCAGGTGCCGTTCGCGTGACTCATTACTTTGGCCGGGGTCGGTGGCCTGGTCGAGATGCCGCAAGAGCTGTTCCGTATCGAGCTCGATGAGAATCTCGCGATTTAGGCAGTATCCTTCGTCGTTCGTCAGGATACAGTCGGAGAACAGGGCCTGCCGCACCCTAAATACACTGATTCTCAAGGCGCCACTGCCGAGGTCAACTGATGCCTCGGGCCACAGGTTATCGATAATATCTTCGTTTGTAAGGACACGGTTGTTATAACACAAGAAGAAGAAAAGCTCCTTGGCTTTACGGCTTTGCCACTCAGCGTCTGTAACCTCGTGAGTATCGAGCATTACCCGCGGATGGCCAAAGCTGAATGCTCTCAGAACCGGGTAGCGAGCGAACCCGCCATGCCCAACAAGCCCGCGATCTGGCTCTTCCGGAAGTGATGGACCCCGAGTTAGTCGTGCAACAAGACGGGTATAAGTGTCTCCGCCCACTCGTCTCGCCGCGCCAAAACGAATGACGTCTAAAACAGCGTCACCATCGGCGAGCAGGAATCCATCATACCCTAACTGTGAGACCAGGTCAGCTACCCGGGTTAAATTTTCGACGGCCTCCTTAAGTTTATTGGTTCGGTAATAAATTGCCGCTTGAAAAAGTTTCGCCTCAGCCACTCTGCGCAAGCTTTTAAGCCCAGTGAGTTGCTCCTCGGCCAGCCTTAAGTGCTCTAGAGCTGTGCTGTGAGAACCCAACTGGCAGTGCACTTTGCCTAGCGAGATGTGAAAAAATGCCGCGATATATTTCTGGCCTGAATCTTCAGCTTCGAGAAGAGCCTGATTTAAAAGCACTTCGGCCTTAGAGGCCTGACCTAGCTTCCGGTAGGCGGTCCCAAGGCCTTCCATACTCCCGGCTATGAGCCTCTGGTCAAGATTCTGTCTCGCCAACTCCAAGGCGCGGGAAGAGCTGGATATAGAATCGGTGTATGCCCCCAGTGCCCTCTGAACCATGCCCTGGTGCATCAACGCGGTGGCTACTATGCGAGGGTAGTTACCTGCCTGTGCCGCCCGGAGGGCCTCACCGACCTCGTCCAGCGCCAAGTCAAACTCGCCCTTGTGATAATAGACCAAGGCCAAGTTAGTTAGGGCCTCTGCCAGCTGGCCCTGGTTGCCCAGCTTTGACAAGCCGACTCTTGCTTCGTCCAAATACATCGCCGCCTGGTCCAGATCCCCCAGCTCCAGATAGACCACTCCAAGGTCATTGGAGATCAGTGAGTAGAGACGAAGATTCTCCTTGCTTATGAGTGCCAAACCTGCCCGTAAGTTTCGCTCAGCCCGGTCATACTCGCCCGCACTGGTGAGGGCATCGCCAAGCTGCTTGTACGCATCCGCGACATGCTCCGGACGGCAGTTGATTCCTCTCAAAACTGTCAGGCCCTCTTCCGCAGCCTTCACCGCCAGGTCCAGGTGTCCGAGACGCCGATAGGCGGTACTTTTCGCAACCAATGCCTTGCCCAGAACCTCCCTATCATCTCCATGGGGCCCACTCACCAGCCAGTTAAGCCGTTCAAGAGAACGGCTCGGGTCACCTAATCTGAGCGAAACTTGTGCACTTTGGAGAATTAGCGCAGGGTCGTTTTCTACGACTTCTTGGGGAATACGACCTAACCAGGAAGACAACTTATCCCAACGACCCTGGTCGTAAAGAATGTCGCCGACCTCCCTTACTATCGCTGCCGCTCGCCCCTGCTCTCCACCGTGCAGGAAATGTTGAACCGCAGCATCGTCATCCCCAAGCTGGGAATAGATGGTCGCAGCACGCAGGTGGAGATTCTTGTATTCATCGGGATCATGCGATTGCAACCTTCTCTCTAGATATTCCCTGAACAGGTCATGGTATTTATAGTTTACGCCGTGGCCGACCCGCTCCTCCAAGAACAGGCTCCTCGTTTTAACATCACTGATAAGCCTCCCGGAGTCAGAGCTTTCCAGAAGGCGATCGCAAATTCCTACCGTAAATTCAAGGAAAATCGATGTGCGTAGTAGGAAGACGCGCAGAGGTTCCGGAAGCTGCTCGAAGACCTCGCGAGTGAGATAATCAAAAAGTGCGCCTTCGTCCGCGGCTGTTATGGATTGGACACCATCGGCCGATCCGTGGCTCTTCGCTAGAAGCATAATCGCCGCTGCCCACCCACCGGTTCGTGCTTGAACCTCATCGGCTTCGTCAGCGGCGACTGGCCGATGCCACAGGTGGGCGAGTAGCTGAGTCGTTTCCTCAGTGGAAAATCGAAGGTCATCCAGATCAACTGAGTCCAACTCGTCCTGGGCAGCGAGTCTTGCTAGACAAGGCAGCGACGGCCGGGTTCTGCTGCCCAGCAAGAAGTGAACGTTCGACGGGGCGCGCTCGATGAGTAGCGAGAGAGTTTCTTCCAGCTCCTCCTTGCCATCCGCCCAATGGACATCATCAAATACAAAGACCAAACGGCCGGGGAGATCATTATGCAAAGAAGTTGTAAACAGTCCGGTCAGAGTGTGCTGGTCCACATTTGTTGCTGACCTAAGCAGAGAAATGCAGGTCGCCCCGAATTCGCGGTACTTCGCCCGAATTGAATGCACGCAGTAACGCAGGAAGCTTATAGGATCGCGGTCCTCGGGAGAAAAGGAGTACCAACATAGAGGCAGATCCACCTCTGCAGCAAACTCTACTAACAATCCAGTCTTCCCATAGCCGGCGGGGGCACAAACCATCTGGGCTTTTTTGTCGACTCTCCCTAACATAGGACCGAGGAGCCTGTCTCGGCGCACGGCATAGTCCCGACGCCTGGGTATCAGGACCTTCGTGATAAATGGCAACTCAGCAGTCGAGACCATGTCGTTCTCTGTGCGCAGTCTCCAGTTACGGACCACGAACCTTTTGCAGTGGTTACAAAACTCTATTCGCCTCGGAGGATACCATACAAGGATGGACACCGCAAATTGAGTCGCGACCCACATCTCATAACAGGCTTGTGAGTCTGTCAAGCAACCTCTGGCATGGAGGCTGCCCGCTCTGCCAGACAGACCCGGGGCATTTCGAGGTTGTCTGCGCCTAGATTAGAAGTGAGCCTGCCCTGTTGTTAGGTTAGCTGCACTGATGAAGGGATCCCGCAACGGTGAAATGGACGCTGGCTTTAGAACAAGCTCACACCCAGCATCCCTCAGTGCCTCCTCATGTCCTTGCAGCACTCTGGTAAGAACCGCACCGAGCACCCGGATGTCCTCGGCATTCAGGTGCCGAAAGAAGTGCTCCGCAACCCCCCGAGAATGGCCAGCCGCCGCCCGCTCCAGCACGCCTTTGCCTTCCTCGGTCATTACCGCGTAGTAACCACGGCGGTCGCCAGGGTAGGGCTCCCGCCGGACCAGCCCCGCTGCGGCCATCCGGTCGATAAGGCGAGTGATACCGCTGCGGGTCAGCAGAACTTGTTTGGCCAGGGTTTGAAGGCGAAGGCGGCACCCGGGAGACCCGCCCAACAATCACGTCGTCAGGGGCGAAACCTAAACTATCGGGC
>CAYNUH010000117.1:0-7414 GCA_964400605.1 uncultured Acidobacteriota bacterium
TGAAGAAGGACAAGCTCTGGTACTTCGCGTCGCTGCAGTACCTGGACCGGGTGGACCCGCTGAACCTGGCGGGCGCCACGATCCGGAACACGACCGTCGGGCACAACACCTTCGCGAAGCTCACCTGGCAGGTGAACTCCGACAACAAGCTGGCGTTGCAGTACAACGACGACCCGTACGAGTTCGGGGGCTTCTACCTGGACTTCGGCATCTCGAAGGACTCGGACGCCCTGCGGACGCAAGGGGGCCGGACGCCGCAGCTCAAGTGGACGTCGATCATCTCACCGACGCTCCTTCTCGAGACGTTGCTGACGCACTATGACAGCGGGATCGCCGTGACCCCCGTCTCGGACGACTTCCACATCACCCGGATCCATACGAGGGTGACGCGCACCGGCGGCACCGCGACCGTCCAGGCCGACTACCCTGTGAGGGAGTGCTCGGCGGGGAGCCAGTTCATCCCGAACTGCGATCCCAGCCAGGGGCGGGTCTCCATCTACCAGTTCGATTCCCTGCACGGGACCACCACCGGCCCGTACTTCGCCAGGACCGATGACTCCCGCCGGCGGAACTCCATCAAGAGCGATCTGTCGTACACCATCGAGGACGCGTGGGGCGAGCACCAGATCCGATCGGGCCTTGAGTTCAGCGACGAGATGTTCGAGGACAGGCCCATCAACAACCCCCGGTTAACGGACGATTCCAGGCCCTGCCCCGCCTGCCGCGATCAGAACGGGCAGCCCGTGCCCGGCGCGGTGCTCGGGTTCCAGTTCCTGGTCGTGCCGACGCCGGTCCTCCTGCATCAGAGGGTCGTGAGCTTCAATTCGATGGCTTACGTCAGCGACGTCTGGAAGCCGAAGCAGAACATCAGCCTTCAGGCCGGGCTGCGGATCGATAAGGAGGACATCGACTCCTCCGGATTCAAGTTCTTCGACCCCCGCGCCGAGAAGCGACGCAGCATCGGGATCGTCCAGGATCTCTGCGCCGACGCGCTGCGCGTGCTGCACTCGGGCGGCTCCAGCACCGCCGCGGCCGCCTGCCAGCCGCTCACCAGCGACTTCACGCCGTCCAGGCCCCTCACCTACACCCAGGACGCCCTCACCCCGGAGAGGCTGCGCCGGTTCGACAGGGACGAGGACGGCCGCTTCAATGACGGCAGCGACGGCCCCGTCTGGTCCGATCCTTTCACCCTCGCCCTGGACAGGACTCCAGAGAACTTCTCCATCACGAACCTCAATCTCTCGCCGCGCTTCAGCGCGTCGTGGGACCCATGGGCCGACGGCAGGACCAAGATCTTCGGCACGTGGGGCCGCTACTACGACCGCCTCTACCTCGACACGGTCCGCTTCGAGTCCGGCCCCGACACCATCAGTTACCGGTTCAGCCCCGATCCCGACACCTTCAAGTTCGAAGCCGACGGGGTCTCCGAGGCGGTCTCCGCCGTCTCCGTGAGCCAGGTGGATCGCGGACTGGAGACGCCGCTTCTTGAAGAGTTCACGTTCGGGTTCGAGCGCGAGCTGGCGCCGGAGTGGTCGGCCCGAGTCACCTTCGCCCAGAAGCTGAGGTGGAACCTCCTCCAGGACGTGGATTTCAACCACATCCGGTGCGACGAGCACGATGAGGTCTTCGGGATCGACCCGAAGACGGTCTGCCCCCTCGCCAGGGGATCGAAAACCTTGCTCAGCGACGACATGTTCGGCGACCCCTCGGGGCGCGCTGGTCCCAACAGGGCGCCCGACCTCTACGTCGTGAACCGGAATTTCAACCAGGTCCTCCGCATCGGCAACTCCAACGACTCGAAGTACCGATCCCTCGCCCTCGAGGTCAACCGGAGGCTCCACCGCAACTGGCAGATGCAGGCCAGCTACACCTACTCCCGCGCCATAGGCGATGCGGAGGATTTCACCTCGGCGCTGGGCAACGACCCTTCCACGAGGGACGACGAGCGCGGCTACCTGGACTACGATCAGCGCCACCGGGTCATCGTCATCGCCACCACAAACCTTCCGCGGAACGTGGAGCTCGGCGGCACCGTCCTCTGGGAGGGCGGTACGCCCTACTCGGTCACCGGGGTGATCGAGGACGCGGACAACGTCGGCAACACCAACCTGCGCACCTTTTACCCCACCGGACGGCGCGACGATCAGAGGAACGGCAACTTCTGGGGGATCGACGCCCAGATCCTCAAGCGCTTCGTGGTGGGGAAGGTTCAGGCCTCCGCGCAGGTCCTCGTCAACAACCTGCTGAACATGGACGATCTGACGCTCTCGGCCTACCGCACGTCGTCCCAGGACGGCGTCCAGCTCCGCGCGGGACCTCAGGGCCTGCGGCGCTTCGGCAGGTTCTGGGAGCTGGGGATGTCGTTCAACTTCTGACGCGGATCTCCGTCTCCGGTGTCCCCACCCCGCGCGGACAGACCTTCGCTGTCCGGGCCTCGCCGACCGCCGCTCACGCGGGGAGTCCTCATCCGATCTCGCGCAGGCGCAGGAACCCCTGCCGCGGGCGGGCCTCCTCGATGACGAGGCGGACCCGCGCGCCGGGCGCGTGGCCCGGGCGGGGCGCGATGCCCGCCACGGTCAATGTCTCCTGGATCTCGACCTCGGTGCGGCGCGGATCGACGGCGACGACGACGCCTTCCACCGTCTCCCCCGCACGAGCCGCAAGGTGCTTGAGGATGAAGTACTCGGCGGCGCCCGTCTCGATCCGGCGGGCCGCCCGCTCGGCCTCCTCGGTGGTGGCCGCGATCCGCGCCATCGACTCCGCGTCGTGGGGCAGCGGCGATCCCGCCAGGACGGCCTCGATCTGCCGCTGCACGGCCAGGTCCTGGTAGCGCCTCAGCGGCGACGTCACCTGAAGGTAGGCCGCCAGTCCCAGTGCGTAGTGGGGAGAGGGAGCCAGAGAGACCTCGCCGCGCCTCAGCGAGCGGCGCACCGCCCTCACCGCGACGGGATCGTAGAGGACACCGAGCGGCTCGGGTTTCTTCTCGGGAGGCGGCTGCCTCCTGTAGATGGCGGGGATCTTCCTCTCCCGGCAGAAATCCGCCGCGAGCCGGTTGACGAGGATCATGAACTCCGCGACCAGCCGGCGCGACGGGCCCCTGTCTTCCACGCGCTTGAGACGCACGGTGCCGTCCGGGGCGACCTTCACGATCACCTCCGGCGCGCGGATGATGACCGCACCCGCGGCGGCGCGATCCGCCTCCAGCGCCGCCGCCACGGCGCTCAGCGCTGCCAGGGCCCATGCGGCCGGCGCGCGGCCCCCGCCCTCCCGGGCGGCATCCGGCTCGGAGAGGAGGGCGTCGGTCTCGTCGTAGGTGAGCCTCTCCCGCGACCGGATGACCGAGGCCGCGATCTCGAAGCCCCTCACCCTCCCCTGGCCGTCCACCTCCACCAGGACCGACATCGCGGGGCGCTCGCGGCCGGGGACGAGGCTGGCGGCGTCTTCCGAGATCGCGGCGGGGATCATCGGCAGCCGCCGGTCGGGCAGGTAGTACGTGGCCGCGCGCTTCAGGGCTTCCTCGTCCACCGGATCACCGGGCAGGATGAAGGCCGCCGGGTCGGCGATGTGGATCCCGGCGACGCCGGATCCGTCGTCGCGGCCCTCCCACGAGAGCGCATCGTCGATCTCCACCGTCTCCTCGTCGTCCACCGTGAACGCCTCGAGTCGCGTCAGGTCGCGCCGCCCGCCGAGAGGCGCGCGGCTCGCCGCGGACTTTGCCGCCTCTCCGACCTCGGGAGGGAATTCCGATCTCAGGCTGAACCGGCGGATGTCCAGATTCTCGTCGGGGGTGAAGATTCCCAGGAGGCGGAGGAGGTCGAAGGCGCCGAGAGCCGGCGTGGGCCCGCCGCCGCCAAGGTCTTCCAGGAGACCCAGAGCCTCCTTCCGGGCGGACGCCTCGTCGCCGAACACGGCCAGGTCCACGAGGCTTTCCAGGAAGGATGCGTCGTCGGACGAGATCGGGTCGGGAGGGCCCGCGGCGCCCGCTTCGCCTCCGCTCGCGGCGCCGGGAGATTGAAGCCGCCGCCGCGCCCGCTCTATAAAGGACTCCCGCCGGCGCGACTTCTCGGCCAGGGCGCGGAGTCTCCGGAACGACTCCGCGACCGCTTCCCGATCGCGCGCCTGCCACAAGTCGCCCTTCCTCTCGAAGTGGATCTTCTCGGCGGAGAGCCTGCGGAAGACGGCCGAGGCGTTCTCCGCCGCGACGCCGCCAAGCGCCAGCGATGCCAGTTCCCCGACGCCGTGCCGCCCCCCGGCGTCAACCAGGATCTCCCACAGCGAGGCGACGTCCACCTGGTCGGCCTTGAGCCGGGCCGCGGCGGCGTGCCGCGCGGCTGCCTCGGCGCCCCGTCCGGGATCGGCGGGGGCGCCGCGCCCCGCCCGCAGCGCGATCCGCGACGCCAGGATCCGTATCTCTCCGCCGTGCTCCGTGACCACCCGGAGACGGCCTTTCTCTTCGCCCAGCACCACGCCGCTGACGATATCGCCGCCCTCCCAGACGTCGAGGATGTCACCGGGGCGCCAGTCGCTCACAGACTCCTCAGGATCTCGCGGACGCCGCGGGCCAGGCCTGCGAGGTCGCGGGCCTCGCACAGCACGTCGCAGGCGGGCAGGTAGGCGCTCAGCACCGAATCGGCCGTGTCCCAGAGCCGCCGGGGCTCAGGGTCGAGCCAGATGACCCGGCGGCAGCGGGACGCCGTCTCCTCGAAGGCCCACGCGAGCGGGTCACGGTAGTTGGTCCGTGCATCCCCGAGCACCACGAGGACCGTGTCGCGGGATCCGCTCCGATCGAGGAGTCTTCTCGCCTGGAAGAAGACCCTCCCGTAATCGCTGGGGGCCGCGAGATTGAGTCCGGGAAGCGCCGCCAGGAGATCCGCGAAGCCGGCGGCGCCGCGGCGCGGCGACACGCCGAGGCCCGGCGACGCTCCGCGGAGAGCGCGCGCGCGACGGTGGGGCGCCCTCCCCGGACGCCTCGCCTGCGGCGGCCCCGCGTGATGGCTCCACGCCCGGGCCTTCCTGCCTGTGGCCCAGGCCCTCACGGGCCCGGTGGCGTCGACCACTCGATCCACGAAGAAGAATATCTCCGTCCGCCGCAGCCTCTCGGTGAAGCCGGCGCAGATCAGGATGAAGAGTCCGGCGGCCCGCGCCACGCTGTGGGAAACATCCACGAGAAGCACGACGCGCGGGGAGCGCGGCCTTCTCTCCCTCATGGGCAGCGTGAAGGGGACGCCTCCATGCGCCAGGCTCTCTCGGATCATCTTCTTGACCCAGAGCCTGCCTCGCGGCCCTTCGCGGTGGCGGCGCCCGCGCCGGAGGCGGATCTCCTCGACCAGCTTCGGGATCTCCCGGGCCAGCGCCGCTTCCTCCTCGGTGGTGAATGGTTGCGTGAGGTCGCGCCGGCGTGGCTCGACCGAACGCGGCGCCCCCCCTTGCCGCGGAGGCGCATCGGACGGGCGCTCCACCGCCCCCGCGGGGCGGTCTTCATCGGCCAGAACCTTCCTGAGCCTCCCGGGAGGAGATGCGGGTGGGGCCTGGCCGCGGGGCTGGTCGCCGGGGTGGCCCCCGGCGCGCCGCTCCCGAAAGATGGATTCCCTCGTACGTTCGACCGTCCGCCGCCTCTCGTGGGGCGATTCCGCCGGCGGGCGCTGTGGGGCGATCGCCGGCCCCAGCCCCTTCCCGCCGCGGCCGCCTCCACCCTCTCTTCCCGCCGGTTTCCCTCTGGCCCGGGTGCCTTCCCCACGCGGCACCGCGAAGTAGGCGTCAAAGGTTTCGTCGAAAAGTCGGCTGTCCGCGAGGGATTTCGAGAGAGTGACCCTGAGAGCCGCTCGGAAGGCACCCTTCGACTCGATACCCACGGCCAGCGCGGCCCTGCCGGCCTCGATCGCCTCGGCTGGCGAGACACGGAGCCCCCGGCGGCGAAGCTCCCTCACGAACTGCGATATCATCCGGGTCATCCCGAAGGCTCCCACGGAGGGGAAATTTTTCTCCCCCTGCACTGGCGCGGCCGAGGGGAAGAGAGGACGTAGAATCTTTCAAAAAACTCTGGCCCTTTTCACCCCAGTGCACGTATTATTACGTGCGACTGGTCACCCCGCCCGGGCGGGCCCGGGCGCTGGACTCCTGTCGATTTGGTGTGGATGTCGGGAACGAGAATGCCCCGCATTTGGCTCAGGTCACTGGCGATCGTTCTGCTTGCCGCCCTGCTGGTGGTGTGGTTCCCCTCCATCTCCGTCGCGGGCGGCTGCGACGACCCGGGCTACACGGGAGGCGCCTGCAGCAAGGCCTCCACGACACCGTGGAGCCCGCCTCGTGACGACAAGGGGCATGGCAAGGACAGGCCCGATCTCCTCCGCGGCAGCCAGATTCGAAGCTGGCTCATGATGACGGTGCTCCTCCGCATCATCCGTTGACGGAGCCTACCTGTATCTGGAAGGGTCCGCGAGGATCCTCTCGATGTCGTCCTTGTTCTTGAGCAGCGCCCCCAGAGTCCTCCGCAGCACGTCCGTCGAGAGCGAGTCGGCGCACAGCAACGCCAGCGCCGCCGCCCAGTCGAGCGTCTCCGAGATCCCGGGCGCCTTGCGCACCTCGGCCTTGCGCACGCTCTCCACGAAGCGGACCAGGCGCCGCCTCAGCTCACCGTCAAGACCGGGCACCCTCTTCTCCACGATCCGGAGTTCCTGCTCCGCCGTCGGGTAGTCCATGAAGAGGTAGAGGCAGCGCCGCCGCAGGGCGTCGGAGAGTTCCCGGCTGTTGTTGCTCGTGAGGATCACGCGGAGGGGATGCTCGGCCTTCAAGGTCCCGAGTTCCGGGATCGAAACCTGCGCGTCGGAGAGCACCTCGAGGAGGAACGCCTCGAACTCCTCGTCGGAGCGGTCCACCTCGTCGATGAGCAGCACCGTCGGGCGCTTGGACGTGATGGCCGCGAGCAGGGGTCGGGCGAGCAGGAAGTCTTGCGAGAAGAACTCATCGGCCTGACCCCTGAGGACCCCCATGGCGTCGTGGAGGTCGCCGGCGCTGCTCAGGAGATCGCTGACCTTCTCGCGCAGGAGTTGCGCGTACAGCATCTGCTTGCCGTACGACCACTCGTAGAGGGCCTTCGACTCATCGAGCCCCTCATAGCACTGGAGCCGGATCAGGGGCGCGTCGTGGAAGCGAGCCCAGAGCTTGCCGATCTCGGTCTTGCCGACGCCGGGCGGCCCTTCCAGCAGGAGCGGCTTGCCGAGCGACTCGGCGAGGAAGAGGCTGATGGCCACCTCGGGAGAGCAGACGAACCCCTCCTCGTCGAACGCCGTCGCGATCGCCTCCGGGGTCACTTCCCTCCCGTGGGCTTCGAGGCGCGCGAACCCCTGCCGCCCCGCCGGCCGCGGCCGCCGCCGCCCCGGCCCCCACGCCCGTGGCGCGCGGGGCGGTCGGCGCT
>CAYNUH010000118.1:0-7225 GCA_964400605.1 uncultured Acidobacteriota bacterium
GCGGTCCGACGGCGGCGGTCTCGCCCGCCGCGCCGGCCTCCGGTCCCTGACGGCGGCCGGCCGTCGCCGCGGCCGGCCCGTGACGCCGGCGGGATCGCGGCGGGAGCGGCCTCACCACGCATCTTCGCCTCACCGTATACTTTCCCGCCGGACAGGAGGGGCGCATGGCTATCCCGAAGCAACAGCTCGATGACTGGCTTTTCGAGTTGAAGCTCAATGGGTTCATCGTCTTCAGGAGCTTCCTTCCGGCCGATCTCATCGACGCCATGAACGAGCAGTTCAAGGAGTTCCTGGCCCTCGAGATTGAGATGGACCAGCGCGGCAGACCGCTTTCGGGCAGGGGAGAGAAGCGCTTCGCGGTCAACATCGGCGCCATGGCGGACAAGATGGGCGGTCCGCTGAACGATCCCCGCGCCCGCAGGAACCCTCTCATCGAGGAGCTGGTCACGAGCGTTCTCGGGAAGTGGAGGTACAGCAAGCTGATCGTGGAGTGCCCCTGCAAGGGGTCGGACTACATGGGCTGGCACATCGACTCCATCGGGGTGCCGCCTTCCCAGCGCGTTCTGCCGAAGACGACGACCCAGCTCAAGCTTCACATTCCGCTCGTGGACGTGGGCGACGCCAACGCGCCGATGGAGGTCATCCCCGGGAGCCACCGGATGTGGTACTTCGAAGGGGACGAGGCCGTCCAAAAACTGCCGCAGACATACTTCACCCGGATCCTCACCCGCAGGGGCGACTGCTTCCTCCGTGACGGCGACTTGATCCACCGTGGTACGCCGAACCAGACCGACGTCCCGAGGCCGCTGTACTCCCAGATCTACAAGGCTCTCACGTAGGCGGGATCACCGACTCTTGGATATCGCTCCGCCCGTCCTCGCCGCAGTCGCGGGACCCTCGCAGATCTCCTCGGTCGTCTTGGCGCTCGCCGTCATCCTCGCGGGCGCCAAGATCGGAGGCCACGTCGCCACGCGGGTGGGACAGCCCGCGGTCCTCGGCGAGCTGATCGCCGGCGTCCTCCTCGGCAACCTGAGCCTCGCCGGGCCTCTATGGGTCGAGAGCATCAAGGCCGACGCCGTCGTCGGCGTGCTGGCCGAGCTGGGCGTGATCATCCTGTTGTTCGAGGTGGGGCTCGAGTCCACGGTCCGGGACATGATGAAGGTGGGCCTGCCGTCGTTCCTGGTCGCGGTTCTCGGGGTCGTGACGCCGTTCGCCCTGGGATGGGGGGTCGGCGCGCTGATGCTTCCCGAGGCGGGCCCGTACGCCCACGCCTTCCTGGGCGCGACCCTGACGGCCACGAGCGTCGGGATCACGGCGCGCGTGCTCCGGGACCTGGGCCGCCCGACCACGCCCGAGGCCCGGGTGATCCTCGGGGCCGCCGTCATCGACGACGTGCTGGGGCTCGTCATCCTCGCCGTCGTCGGCGGCGTGATCCAGGCCGCCGACCAGGGCGTGCCGCTGTCCTACGCGGCGATCGCCGCCGTCGTGGTGAAGGGCGTGCTGTTCCTCTTCGGCTCCCTCGCCCTGGGCGTGTGGCTGTCCCCGCGCCTCTTCGGGCTCGCTTCGGGGCTGCGGGGCGCCGGCGTGCTGCTCGCCACGGCCCTGGTCTTCTGCTTCGCCCTCGCGTGGCTGGCCTCCATCGTCGGGCTGGCCCCCATCGTTGGCGCCTACGCGGCCGGCTTGATCCTCGAGCACACCCACTACCGGGAGTTTCACGCGAAGGGCGAGCGCCGGCTGGAGGAGCTCGTCCAGCCAATATCGGCGTTCCTGGTCCCGGTCTTTTTCGTTCTCATGGGGATGCGCGTGGATCTGCGCGCCTTCTCGCGGCCGGACATCCTCGGCTTCGCGGCCCTTCTCACGGCGGCGGCCATCCTCGGCAAGCAGGCCTGCGCGCTCGGCGCGTACGGAGGCAACCTCGACCGTCTGTCGATCGGGATCGGCATGATCCCGCGGGGCGAGGTCGGCCTCATCTTCGCCAACATCGGTCTCGGGCTCTCGGTCGCGGGCGAACGGATCGTGGACGAGGCGACCTTCTCGGCCATCGTCATCATGGTCATCGTGACGACGATGGCGACGCCGCCTGCCCTGAGGTGGAGCCTGGCACGCGGGGAGAGGCGGAAGGCCCGAGACCGAACTTGACCCCCTTCTGGCACCCGCTCTCCGCGCTTCTCTTCGGTGATCCTCCCGTGTTCGCCTCGGCCTTCCTCCTGCGCCGGTGGCTGTCCAAGGGCAAGGCGATCGAGGTGATTTACGCCGGCGATCGGATGTGGCCGGCGGTGCGGCACGGCCAGACGGTCCGTGTCGAGCCGTTGGGAGACCGGCGGCCGCAGCGGGGCATGGCTGTGGTGGCCGCGCCCTCGAACATCCCGGACCTGCTGCGCGTCGAGCGAGTCGGAAACGAGGCCATCACTCTGCGCGGGGACGCCGATCCCATGAACGTCTTCACGGTCACCGGAGAGCACATCCTGGGCCGAGCGGACATCCCCGATGGGCCGGCAAGATCACCGGCGCGGATCGCACGGCGTCTGATCATCGACGGGCGCGAGGCGCTTCGAGGCACCGGCGATCCGGCGCCGGACGCCGCCGAGACCGTCAGGGTGAAGTACGAGACGCAATCGCGCTTCTACCTGAAGGGGATGCCCGAGGACCTGCCCGGCGTTCTGCTCGACATGGTGCGGCGCCACGTCAATGCGGGAAGGCGGATCCTGGTGGCGGGGAGCGGGACGGGGCGGGAGTGCTTCTCTCTGGCCGAGAACGGCTACACGGCCACGGGCGTGGACTTCTCGCCCAGCATGGTGGAACTGGCCCGGCAGGAGGCTCGCAAGCGCGGTCTTGCCGTGGAGTTCCGCCAGGCCGACCTGCGCCTTCACGAGGAGCCTCCCTCGTCCCTGAATGGGATCCTCTTCACCTTCAATGTGTACAGCTTCATCCCCGTCGCGGCCGACAGGATCTCCCTTCTGAGACGGATGGGGGCCTGGCTGAAACCTGGAGGCGCCGTCTTCCTGTCGGCCCGCAGGGTGCGGGGATTCTACGACCGCGCGATCCTGACACTCGAATGGCTGGGGTCGGGGAGCAGGGGGCCTTCTGGCTGGGGCGCGAGCCATACGCGGTGGATCGCGCCCGACGGGACGCTGCATCGCTCATTCGTCTTCGCCTTCACGGAGAAATCGATCAGGCGCGAGATCGAGTCCGCGGGCTTCCGCACCGAGCCTTGGGAGGGAGGCCACCGGGTCCTCCTGCCGGCGCCGCGTCCAGACGTCTCTCCCTGACGGAGGAGCGTCGATGGTCGCGTCATCGCGCGAGTTCTTCGCGCGGCCGGTCGCATGGCCGCGGGGGCGGGCGGCTGCGGAGGCTCTCGCGCGGGAACTCGGCCCCACCCGATCTCGTAGTAGACATCCGTTTGGCGCCTGCGCCGAGGCCGGGGTGTGTGCCCGGACCACACGATGCGACTCGGGATGCGCCGGCGGCCGGATGCGCGGGGAGGGCGGGGGTCCACGATGCGGTCACGGGTCGGAAGAAAGGCGTCAGGGATGGGCCTGCTCCTCATCGTCCTCTCTGCGGGGGCCTCGGGCGCAGCGCGGGCCGCCGGCGCCGAGCGCCTCGCGCTCCGACACGTTCCGCTGGACCTTCCGGGGGCGCCCGCGGCCGTCATCCCTGCGGACGTGAACGGCGACGGCCTCCCCGATCTGGTGCTGGTGCTCGCGTACACCGAGTACCAGTCGGTCAGCTTCGACAGGATCGAGGGGATCGTCCAGGTGACGGAGGTCGTCCCGGCCCTCTTCGACCGCCGCGAGATCCGCGTCTGGCTCGCGGAGGAGGGCGGCGGGTACCGTCCTGCCGGCGGGCCTCTCGTCCTGCCGATCTCGGTCCATTCCGTCGAGGCCGGGCCGCCCGGGATCCCGGCCATCGCCGTGACCGACGAAGGGCTTTCGGCCCTCCGCTTCGCCGGCCCCGCGGGCGCGGGCGCCCTGATCCTGGAGCCTCTCGTCGAGGCGCCGACCATCCTGGCAGGGGCGCAGACGCTCCTGCCAGGCCTCGGGATCGTGAGGGACCTCGACGGCGATCGATCTCCGGACGTCCTGCTGCCCGCCCGCGACGGGCTTCGAGTGCACATCGCGGACGGCCTCGGCGTGGCCGCGGCGCCCGTCGCTCGCCTCGTCCTGCCGGGCGACGAGAGCGGCGTGGGCGCCACCGTGTGGAGGCGCTACCCGATGCCTCGCGTCGAGGACGTGGACGGCGACGCCCTCCCGGACCTCTTGCTCGATCACCCCGGCGACGGCAGCGTCACCGTCCTGCGCGGCGCCGGCGGAGGGCGCTTCGAGCCGCCCCGCGAGGTGAGGACGGCTTGCCTCGAGAGACCGAGCGGTGATCGCGAGGATCCGGATCTCGTCTGGTTCGGCGATCTCGACGGGGACGGCCGCGCCGAGGCCGTCACCCTGCTGGAGATGGACGGCGACGACGACGGCCTCAAGGAAGTGAAGGTTCCCCACCACCTCCTCAGGTTCCACCGGATGCGGGCCGACCTGACGCTGGAATCCAGGCCGTACCAGGAGCTGGCGGTGATCGGCTATCCGTTCGGAGGATCGTGGCCCGACATCACCGAGGCGCAGTTCCGGGATCTGGACGGGGACGGCCGAAAGGATTTAGTCACCATCACACTCGACTTCTCGATCTTCCAGGCCGTCAGCGTCCTGATGACCAAGCGGATCGGGATCGGCCTGCGCTTCCACGTCTGGGCGCAGGGGGCCGACGGCCGCTTCACGGAGGTCCCTGACCTGGATCTCGAGGAGAAGCTTCTCCTCGATCTCGGAAATCTCAAGCTCGGGCGCCTGGGACAATTCAACGGCGACTTCGACGGCGATGGGAGGGTCGACTTCGTCCACCTCGGCCGGGGGAGGGAAGTCACCGTCCACCGTGGAGGCCCCGGGTGCCGCTACGCCAGGAAGCCCGACCTGGCCGTCACGCTCGAGGAGGAGCCGCGGGACGTCGGACTCGTCCGGGTCGCGGACCTCGATGGCGACGGCAAGGCCGACCTGGCCGTCACGCGGCCGATGCCGTCTCGGGAGGAAGGCCCCGCGTCGCCCATCCGGATCGACCTCTATCTGAGCCGAGGCGCCCGGTGAGCCGCGGGGCGTGGGATCGCGTGGGCCGGATGGGGCTGGGCGCGGCGGCGCTGTGTCTTCTCTGCGGCGCGCCCGCGCCTCGAGGAGAAGAGGCCCTTCCTTCTCCGGGCGTCACGCTCCAGCAGCTCGATGGCGCTCGCCGGATCGACGTGGTCCTGCCCGGCCGCGTCCTCGACGCCGCGATGCCAAGGCGGGCGGACGGCCGCAGGGATGTCGTGGCGCTCGTGGCCCCTCCTTCTCTCGTCTCCGACGAGGCCGGCCCCGAGGCGGCGCCTCCGCCTTGCGACAGACCGCCGGGCGCGCCGCCCGAGCCGAGGCCGAAGATGCTGATCCTCGTGGACGCCGGCGGCGGAGAGGGCCTCGTGACCCTGCGAGACGATCTGCCGGGCGACGTTGAATCCGTGGAGGCGGTGGATCTCGACGGCGACGGCGTCGAGGAGATCGTCGTGGAGCGCCCCGCGGGGCTGTGGCTCGTTCCCCTCGGGCCGCGGGAGGGATCCCCGCCCCCGCTCGAGCGGCTTCTCACGGAGGCTCGGCTGCGCCCGCGCGCGGGAGGGTTCATCCGGCCGCTCGCGCCGCCCGGGACGGGAGGCGAGCCCCCGGCGACCGGCTACCGCCCTCTCTACTACGCGGTCGTGCCGGGATCCCTGAGCTTCTACGCGGCGGTCTCCGCGGGCGCCTCCCTGGGAAAGACCTTCGAGACGCCCCTCCCTGTCGAGACGACCCGCGGGAAGGACGGGCTGACGATAAGGACCCCGATCGTCCGCCTCGTGGGCCGCAGACCGACGGGCGAGCTGCTCCTTGCGGCCGGCCCCGAGCCTTATGGAGACGAGAGGCTCCGCACGATCCTGGTCGAGCCCGCCGCGCCAGATCCCGATCGGAGCGTCGAGTTCTGGTCACGCCTCCCGAGCCCCGAGACGCTGATGGAGAGCGCCTACCTGACGTTTGACGGGATGCCCGCCATGGCCGTCGCGACGCGCCCGGCCGACGAGCTGAGCATCTTCCGGGAGAAGTCGCTCCGCATCTTCCTCCTCGACGCGCGCGACCGGAGCCGCGCGGGGGCACCGCCCGCTCTCGCGGTCGAGT
The DNA here is from genome assembly GCA_964400605.1 of uncultured Acidobacteriota bacterium. Taxonomy (GTDB): domain Bacteria; phylum Acidobacteriota; class Polarisedimenticolia; order JACPZX01; family JACPZX01; genus CAYNUH01. The sequence goes on from CAYNUH010000118.1 coordinate 6,210, forward strand.
CGCACGCGAACCTGTGGCAGCGGATCACGTTCATCGCGTCGGACGCGGATCGAGACGGGCGGCAGGATCTCGTGCTCGGCTACTGGAAGGGGCTCAAGGACAGCCGGATCGTCCTCGACGTCTACTTGCGACTTCCGGACGGCTCCTTCGCTCGCTCTCCCCGGACGACGGAATTCGACGTGGAGGAAGGAGAGCGCTCGATGCTCCGCTACGGCGACGACCTCGACGGGGACGGGAGAGCGGACCTGATCCTGTGCTCGGCCGGGGAGGCAGCGATCTTCCCCGGCTCGTCCCGCTCTCGCGAAGGGTCGCGGCTCATGGACCCGAAACCACGATGGAGCGTGCCCGTGGAGACGTCAGACTCGTTCCTGGAGGCCGACGACGAGATGGACATCAGCCTCGGCAGCGGGAAGCTTTCCATGATGTTCCGGAGCGTCTCCGCGCGCTGGCCCCGCTTCTCGGACCTCGACGCCGACGGGAGACCCGAGATCCTTTTCGCCGGGGAGAAGCCGGGGGGGCTCGGCTCGCTCCAGGTAATCCGGCTCGCGCCGTAGCCTCCGGCCCCGCGGCCGCTTTGACGGAAGCGGGGGAACGTCCTACACTTGAGGCGTCATTTCCCCGCGGGTGCGTTCGAGAGCTCCGGCAGGAAAGCGCGCATCGTGGGGGCGAAACGGCTTCGACGGGAGCGAAGAAGCCGGGGCTGCATGCCGAGGTCCCATCCACCTCGATAAACAGGTGGGAAGAACACAACTGACAACAGTCAGCTAGCACTGGCAGCCTAAGAAACTGCCACGTCCTGAGGTCAGCCCCGCCGGTGGCGGGCCTTAAGGACGCCGATAAAGCCGGCTGGCCTCCCCGGACGCCCTCGGAGGGGAGGCGAGATTAAGAGGGCTGGCCGCTCGTTCATCTGCTGCATCGGAGGGCGAGTGGTGAGAGCGTTTTCGAAGCAGCTAAGCATGTAGATGTCTCGCGTGGATCGCCCTCGGACGCGGGTTCGACTCCCGCCGCCTCCACCA
>CAYNUH010000119.1:0-7113 GCA_964400605.1 uncultured Acidobacteriota bacterium
TGGCCGCCGGCGGGTCGCCGTCGATGGAGCCGAAGTTCCCCTGCCCGTCCACCAGGGGGTACCGGAGGGAGAACGTCTGGGCCATCCGCACCACGGCGTCGTAGACCGGCATGTCCCCATGCGGGTGGTACTTACCGATGACGTCGCCGACGATGCGCGCGGCCTTGCGGTAGGGCTTCGTGTGGTCGTTGCCCATGTCGTACATCGCGTACAGCACGCGGCGGTGCACGGGTTTGAGACCGTCGCGCACGTCCGGCAAGGCCCGCCCGATGATGACGGACATCGCGTAGTCGAGGTACGACCTGCGCATCTCGTCGTGGATCGAGACGGGCGTGGTTCGATCCGGCCGTTCCGTTCGCTCGTCCATGTCGGGGGGTTGCTCCCTTGGGCCCGAAGGGGTCAGACGTCGAGGTTTTTCACGTCGAGAGCGTACTTCTCGATGAACTCGCGGCGGGGCTCCACCTGCTCTCCCATGAGGATGTTGAAGATGTTGTCAGCGGCCTCGAAGTCCTCGATGCGGACCTGAAGCGCCCGCCGGGTCTCCGGGTTCATGGTGGTTTCCCAGAGCTGCACCGGGTTCATCTCGCCGAGGCCCTTGAACCTTTGGATGACCAGCCCGTCCTTGCCGGCTTCCACGATGTAGTCCAGCAGGGCCTCGCGGCCCTCGAGGGCGAACTCCTCGCCGTTGCGCACGATGACCAGCGGGCCGCGCTGGAGATCGCCCGTCTCCCGATAGGCCTGGTAGAGCCGGCGGTACTCCACCGTCCCCACGAGCCCTTCCCAGGAGATGACCACATCGCCGTGTCCGAGCACCTTGGAAGCCACGCTGAAGGCGTACAGGCTGTGCTCTTCGTCGTGGGTGATCCCGCTCACGGTGCGGCCTTTCCGCGACAGCTCCAGGCGGACACCCTCCACCTCATCGCGGTCCGCGAAGGTGGATCGCTGCCAGACGCCCTCGCGCAGCAGCGTCTCGAGCAGCTCCTGATCGACCCCGCGGCGCTTCATCGCGGCGGCGAGCCGGCGGATCTCGCTGAGGCGCTCCAGGGCCGCCATCAGCTGGGGACCCTGGTAGGAGCGCCCCGCCGGCGTCTTGAGGGTGCGCTCCTCGGTGACCTTTTCGAGGATGAAGCGGTCCATCTCCGCCTCGGTGGAGAGGTACAGCTCCGACTTCCCTCTCTTGACCTTGTAGAGGGGCGGCTGGGCGATGTAGAGGTGCCCGCGCTCGATGATCTCCCGGAGGTGACGGTAGAAGAAGGTCAGGAGCAGCGTGCGGATGTGGGCGCCGTCCACGTCGGCGTCGCTCATCAGGAAGATCTTGTGGTAGCGCAGGCGGCTCAGGTCGTAGTCCTCCATCCCCGGAACACCAGTGCCGAGCGCGGTGATGAGCGTGACGATTTCCTCGTGGTTGAGCATCTTGTCGAAGCGGGCCTTCTCGACGTTGAGGATCTTCCCCTTCAGCGGGAGGATCGCCTGGCAGCGCCGGTCGCGGCCTTCCTTGGCGGAGCCGCCGGCCGACGGTCCCTCCACCAGGAAGAGCTCGCAGCGCGACGGGTCGCGCTCCTGGCAGTCGGCGAGCTTGCCGGGCAAGGACGACACGTCCAGTACGCCCTTGCGCCGCGTCGCGTCCCGAGCCTTGCGGGCGGCCTCGCGCGCGCGGGCGGCCTCCACGGCCTTCGACACAATCCGCTTCGCGATGAGCGGGTTCTCCTCCAGCACCACCGCGAGGCGGTCGTTCACCATTCCCTCTACCAGCCCCTTCACCTCGGTGTTGCCCAGCTTGGTCTTGGTCTGCCCTTCGAACTGAGGGTTCGACAGCTTCACCGAAACCACCGCCACGAGTCCCTCGCGCACGTCCTCGCCGGTGATGGTGATGTCCTTGAGATCCCGCGTGAGGTTGTTCTTGACCGCGTAGGCGTTGATGGTGCGCGTGAGGGCGGTGCGGAAACCGCTGAGGTGGGTGCCTCCCTCCACCGTGTTGACGCTGTTGGCGAACGCGAAGACGTTCTCGGTGTACGTGTCGTTGTACTGGAGCGCCACCTCGATCCCCACGTCGTCCTTTTCGGAGTTGATGTGGACGGGGTCCGGGTGGAGCACGGTGCGCGCGCGGTTCAGATGCCGGATGAAATCGATGATGCCCCCTGCGTAGTGGAACGAGGCCGTGTGGTCGTGGCGCTCGTCGCGGAACTCGATGCGGAGACCGGGGTTGAGGAAGGCCAGCTCGCGCAGGCGCTGCGACAGGATGTCGAATGAGAAGTTCGTCGTCTCGAAGATGGTCGGGTCCGGATGGAACGTGACCTTGGTGCCCCGGCGGTGTGTCGTCCCGACCTGCGTGAAGGGTCCCGCAGGGATGCCTCGAGCGTAGGACTGCTGATAGACCTTCCCGTCGCGCCAGATCTCGAGATCGAGCGACTCCGACAGCGCGTTCACGACCGAGACCCCAACGCCGTGGAGACCGCCCGAAACCTTGTAGCTCTGGTTGTCAAACTTCCCTCCGGAGTGAAGCGTCGTCAGGACCACCTCGGCCGCAGGCTTCTTCTCCGTGGGATGCTCGTCCACTGGGATCCCGCGCCCGTTGTCCACGACCGTGACGCTGTTGTCGATGTGGATGATCACCTCGATGTGGTCACAGTGGCCGCCCAGGGCCTCGTCCACGCTGTTGTCCACCACCTCGTACACGAGGTGGTGGAGGCCGCCCTCTCCGGTCGACCCGATGAACATTGCGGGGCGCTTGCGGACAGGCTCCAGCCCCTCGAGAACCTGGATCTGTGCGGCGTCGTACGCGCCGCCGCTGTGGCTTCGACCTTCTGTTTCACGCTCGGTCATGCGAATCCCCGCCTACAGCCTCATGGGCATGACGACGTAGGTGTACTGCCCCTGGTCATCACCAACGGGCCTCATGAGCCCCTGGGTGAGCTCATCTTTCAGCTCGAAGCGAACCTTCTCCGTCCCCACCGCCGCGAGGAACTCCAGGAGGTACTTCGCGTTGAACCCCACCTCGATATCCTCGCCACGGTAATCCAGGTTGAGGACCTCTGACGCGTCTCCCATCTCCGGGTTGCGGGATGTGAGCTCCGCCTTCCCGTCCTTCACCGCCAGCCGCACAGCTCTGGAACGCTCATTCGCCAGGAGGCTAACGCGGGTCAACGCGGTGGTGAGCTCCGCCCGCCCGAACTCGAGCATCTTATCGTTGCCGACCGGGATGACCTTCTCATAGCTGGGAAATGTCCCCTCCAGGATCCGTGACGTGAGAAGGCACGGCCCGATCTCGAAGAAGAGGTGGTTCTCGTGCCGGCAGTAGAAGATGTCCTCCTCCCCGCCACCGGAGATCCTCGCGATCTCGGCCAGCGCCTTTTTCGGGATTAGGACCCTTTCGTCGGCGTCCCCCGGCTTCCTTTCCAGCGGCGCTGTCACGTGGGCCAGACGGTGCCCGTCACTCGCCACCAGAGTGATGCTTTTCTCCGCGAGCACCAGCAGCGCTCCGTTCAGGGCGAAGCGGGTGTCATCTGACGTCACCGCGAAGACCACCTTCTCAACGAGGGCCCTCAGGAGGGCTCCCGGGATGCGGACCTTGGAACTCTTCCCGGGCACCGGAAGCGTCGGGAAATCCTCCTTGCCAAGACCCATGATCCGAAACCGCGAACGGTCGCAAACAACCGTGACCCAGTGATCGTCGTCAGCCTTAACGGTGACATCGCTGTCCGGCAGGAGCCGGACGATCTCGTAGAGTTTCTTGGCCGAGACACTCACCCCGCCGTCCTTGCGGACGGCGGCCTGGCCCCGGCTCCGCACGCTGACCTCCAGGTCTGTCGCCATGACCTCGAGACCCTCGGCGGTCGCCGACAACAGTACGTTGGCCAGGACAGGCACGGTGTTCTTTCGCTCCACGACACCCTGGAGGACATCCAACTCCTTCAGGAGCGCTGGCTGCCTCACGGTGAATTCCATCTTCGTCCCTCCGGGGTTATGGCGCTTTCCCAGCGGAGAGCGCCCGCGAGGCCCGCTCAGGAAGACTCTTACGATTAAACAGTTGTATAGGAGAGAGATCTAGAAGCCGTAGTAGGGCCTGTGGAGGATTCGGATCTCCGGACAACCGCCCGCTGGAGAGCAGCTTGGCCTGTGGACGCCGTCCCGTGTCTTGGTCCACAGGTGCACCTCCGTGCCAGGATCCGTGCGCAGGAACATGGGTACCTGTGGGATCTGGATGGGGTCCGGGTGGGCGGCTGTTGTTTCGAACGAGGGATCTCATTTGAAGGCTTCAATAAAGCTGTTGACGATTCTGTCGAAATCGTGCTCGCGGCGGCGCATGTCTTGGATCTTGCGCACCCCGTGCAGGACTGTCGAGTGATGCTTCCCGCCGAAGCGGCGGCCAATCTCGGGCAGGGAGGCCTGGGTCAGGGTCTTGCACAGGTACATCGCGACCTGTCTCGGAAAGGAGATCAGCCGGGCGTTGGTCTTGGACTTGAGGTCGCCAACCCGGAGGTGGTAGTAGTTGGCCACGTACTTCTGGATCGCCTCGATGGTGATGGTGCGGTCGCCGTCAGCGAAGATGTCCTTCAGGACCTCTCGGGCCAGCGTGAGATCAAGCCTCCGGCCGGTGAGAGAGACATAGGCCAGGAGCCGCACGAGTGCCCCCTCAAGTTCGCGGATGTTCGATTTCGTCTTGCTCGCGATGAAGATGGAGACGTCCGAGGGAAGCTCGACACCCTCGGCTTCAGCCTTCTTGTTGAGGATCGCCACCTTGGTCTCGAGGTCGGGAGGCTGGATGTCCGCGATGAGCCCCCACTCGAACCGTGATCGCAGCCGCTCCTCCAGAGTCGGGATCTCGCGCGGCTGGCAGTCGCTTGTGATGACGATCTGCCTGTGGGCCTCGTGCAGGGTGTTGAAGGTGTGGAAGAACTCCTCCTGCGTGCGCTCCTTCTCCGCGAGAAACTGGATGTCGTCCACGAGCAGGACGTCCACGTTGCGGTATCGCTCGCGGAAGTCGTTCGTGCGCTCGTAGCGGATGGAACCGATCAGGTCGTTCACGAACGTCTCGGTGGAGATGTACTTCTGCCGCAGTCGGGAGTTCCTGGCGCGCGCGAGGTTGCCGATGGCGTGCATCAGGTGGGTCTTGCCCAGGCCGACACCGCCGTAGATGAACAGCGGGTTGTAGGACTGTGATGGGGACTCGGCCACACGGTACGCCGCCGCGTGGGCGAACTCGTTGCAGGAGCTGACAACGAACGATTCGAAGGTGTACCTGGCGTTGAGACCATCCGTCGGCGCCGCCGGGCGCGAGGTCGCGACGGGGCCGGCCCCCGCTGGCGCATCGTCCCCCTCGACCACGAACTGGATCTCGACGTTTTCACGATCGAGCGCGGCGGCCGCGGCGCGGATCGTTTCCTCGTAGTTCCTGCGGATCCAGTCGGAGAAGAGCCTGTTCGGAACGCGCACCGTGAGGCAGCGGCCTTCGTCTCGCACGAGCGAGGTCGGCCTGAGCCAGGTGCCGTAGGCCTGCGGCCCTACGTCGCGCTCAATCCGGGCGAGGATCGTCTGCCAGATGTCCATGGATTCCGAGAGCTTGGACCGTCTCCGGGGAGCCTTTATCCACAGCCTTTCAACAACTGTGGAAAAGAGCCGAAACGAAAAACCTTTTGTTTTGAGCGACTTGCCTTGAACTCCGGTGGCTCTCGTGCACTTATGTCAACCGGCTGGGGCGCCCGCCCCCACCCGTGGTGCCACGCGTTCGGGCGGGGCGAGATCTTGTACGGAGGCCTGCGGGGTCGGACCACTCATGAGTGATGGGCCACATGGCTGCGCTCGCGGGCCGGGGCGTGATCGTCTCCGCGCAGGAGTCGGTGGTGGTCGCTTCCGGAAGGGCGCATGCTATCACACGATGCCTCTGCGTGACAACGACCCGCGCGCAGGCGCTGGTGCTTGACGCACTCGAACGGCGACGACTAGGATAGCGTCTTCCAGCAAAAAAGATGTCTCCACTTGCGCGGAGCAGCGGAAACAATGAAGCGAACCTTCCAACCGAACGTGCGGCGTCGAAGGAAGACGCATGGATTCCGGGCGCGGATGAAAACCAACAAAGGGCGCCTGGTCCTCAAGCGGCGGCGCGCCAAGGGGAGGAAGAGGCTCACGGTGTGATCCGCGCGGGCCGCAGCGAGCGGCTCCGGCCCGAGGATCGCCTCCGGCGGAAGGCGGACTTCGACAGGCTCTACCAGGCCGGAGAACGAGTTCCCTCCCGATCGTTCACGCTCATCGTTCAACCGGCTACCCACGGCCGCATGCGGCTGGGCCTGACGGTATCCCGCAAGGTGGGAAACGCCGTGGTGAGAAACGGCGTGCGGCGACGGCTCCGGGAGGCCTTCAGGCGCCACTGCGCCGAGATGGGGCGATCCGTGGACATCGTCCTGCACGTCAAGACGCCGGCGGCCGCGGCGCGCTATGCGGACCTGGAGGCGGAGCTGCTCGAAGCGTGGCGTCGCTACGAGGGCCGGCGCGAGCGAAGATCGTGAGAGCGCTTACCTGGCTCATTCTCCTCGGGCTGCGAGGCTACAGGCGCGCCGTCTCCCCTCTCCTGCCGGTGGCGTGCCGCTTCCATCCCACCTGCTCGGTCTACGCCGCCGAGGCCGTCGGCAGGCACGGCGTTCGGCGGGGACTTCTCCTGTCCTTGAAGCGCCTGGCCCACTGCCATCCCTTCCACGAGGGCGGCTTCGATCCGGTGCCTTGAATGGACAGGAGAGCGCTCCTCGCGGTGACGCTTTCGGTCGCGCTGCTGATCGCGTGGCACATGCTTCTGGGGCTCGTCTCCCCTCCCCCGCCCGCCACGGTGCCGCCGCCGGCCGCACCGTCCTCCCCTGCGGGCGAACAGGACGGCTCGGCTGTGGGCCCGACAGCGCCGTCGCCGGCCGGGCCCCGGGAGCGGCAGATGCCGGCCGACGCGGTGGCGCCGGCCGTCTCGGAGCCCGTGGAGGCCGGCGCGCGGCGGGAGTTCATCGTCGAGACGGAGACCTACTCCGTGCGCTTCAGCAACGAAGGAGGCCGGATCCTTTCGTGGCGGCTGCTCAAATACGTGGACAACCTCAAGGCGCCTTTGGACCTCGTCCCCCGTGACATCTCCCTCAT
>CAYNUH010000120.1:0-7112 GCA_964400605.1 uncultured Acidobacteriota bacterium
AAAGAAAGAGGGGCGCTCCGGCCGGAACGCCCCTCTTTCCGAGAGGGACCCGGGAAGGCCCCTCAGGGGGTCCTGAGTTGAACTGCGATCAGAGGCCGCAGTTGAGCCTGCAACCGCCCACACCCTGGATCCGGGCGGGGCCGCGGCCCGTGCCGATCTCGACCAGCCCGCGAAGGTAGGCGGTCACTCGCGACGGGAAGACCCACTTGAGCGAGTCGAAGACGATGTCCGCGGGACCGCGCGCATCGCGACCCCTCACCACGGTCCCGTGGAACGACTGGGTGCTCCCACAGGTCGCGGTTGCGCGGCAGCCGCCCACGCCGGCCGCAGCCGGCGCCGGCGACAGCGCCACGAGGAGAGTTGCCACCAACAGGATTCCGACGATCTTCTTGCCGTTCATTTGCCACCCCCATCCTTTCCAACGCCATTTCCCGGGTCCCGAGTGACTTCCGGGATTTCGGTGATGTTGGGATTTTCTAGAGCAACGTGAATGCCACGCGTGGATGGTCGCGGTGCGCACGGAGGCAACATGCTTTCCGTCAATCACTTGGACGCCGCCGGTGCGAAGGCACGGGCGATTCGCCGGATCAAGGCCGATCTCAGGTTGAGACGGAAAGGCTTTGCTGTGGGGGTAAGTCGTTGAGATTGAGGGGAGTACAGGATCGCCGGGGGAGGCGCCGGTTTCAGGCTGAGAGGCGGTACTCGCGGATCTTCCGGTAGATCGTCGCCCGCGAGATCCCGAGCAGCTCGGCCGCGCGGGCCCGGTTGCCGCCCGCCTCGGCGAGGGCGCGCTCGATCTGGCGCTTCTCCGTCTGGAGCAGGCTCGGGAACGCTTCGCCTTCGGACTCCAGGCGCGTGAGCTTGTCGAGCAGCTCGCGGTGGGAGGTCAGGTCCTGCTGGGTGATCACGTCCAGCGGGGTGAGCACCGCGAGCTTCATGATCTCGTTCTCCAGCTCGCGGACGTTGCCGGGCCAGTCGTAGCGCAGCAGGAGCTGCAGCGCCCCGATGTCCATGCGCTTGCGAGGGGCGCCCGTGCTCTCCGCGATGCGGTCGAGGAAGTGCTCCACCAGCATGGGGATGTCCTCCTTGCGCTCGCGCAGCGGCGGGATGCTGATGCGCACCACGTTGAGGCGGTAGTAGAGGTCCTCGCGGAAAAGGCCGTCCTTCATCATCGTCTCGAGGTCGCGGTTGGTGGCGGAGATGATCCGTACGTCCACCTTCACGGAGTCCTTGCCGCCGACGGGGCGGATCTCGCCCTCTTGCAGCGCGCGCAGGAGCTTGCTCTGGAGCGGCAGCGACATGTCGCCGATCTCATCGAGGAACAGCGTGCCGCCGCTGGCCAGCTCGAAGACGCCCTTGCGGTCCCGGTCGGCGCCCGTGAAGGCGCCGCGCACGTGGCCGAAGAGCTCGCTCTCGAGGAGCGTCGCCGGGATGGCCGCCACGTTCTCGCTGAAGAACTTCCGATCCTTGCGCGCTCCGCCGAAGTGGATCGCGCGCGCCGCCAGCTCCTTGCCGGTTCCCGACTCGCCCGTGATCAGGATCGGCAGATTGCTGGCCGACACGCGATCCAACATGTCGTAAACGGCCTGCATCCTCGCCGCCTTGCCGACGAGGCTCTGATAGCGGGTGCGGCGGCCGGCCGCCTTCCTGAGATCCTGGACCTCCCGTTGCAGCGTGACGTTTTCGCTGGAGAGCCGGGCGTTGAGGCGCGCCATCTCGATGGCGGAACCCGCCAGGTTGGCGAAGGCCTTGAGGAACTCGAGTTCTTCCTCGTGGAAGAAGGTGCCCGGCAGGCGGGAGTCGAGATAGACGGTGCCCAGCACCCGGTCGCGCACCTTCATCGGCACGCAGGCGAGCGACTTGATCCGGAACAGCGAGACGCTCTTGTAGCGGCGGAACTTCTCGTCCGCCTCCGCGTCGTAGGTGATCACCGTGCGGCCGGCAGCCGCCTCCCTCACGACGCTGCGGCTGTACTCCAGCGCGTCCGCGATGGTCTCGGGCTCCACGCCCCGGGCCGCCCGGACCTCCTGGTGCTCGCCGTCCCCGCCCAGCAGGATGATCAGTCCCCGCTCGGCTCGGACGATCTGCAGCGCCACGTCCAGCACCTGCGCCAGGAGATCGTCGAGGTCCGCGGCGGAGGTGATGATCTCGGAGATCCGGTAGATGGCCAGAAGCGGCCCCGCACCGGCCGCCCGGAGGGCGGAGGCGGCCCCGGCGGCGCTCCCCGCGAGGCTCCGCAGCCGCACTCTCTCCGGAGAGGCGAGGTAGCGGGCCCGCACTTCTTCGTTCGTCATCCGCGCGGCGAGCGCGTCGAGGATGGAGGCGGCCTCGGCGCGCGCGGCCGCGGCGGGTTCGCGCTCGCCGCCCTTCTCCATCACGGCGGCGCGCGCCGCGAGGGCGCGCCAGCGGACCTCGTCGAGCCGCAGCGCGCCGGCGCGCTCCGCGGAGAGGGCCAGCGCCTCGGAGGCTCCGGCGTCGCCGTCCGCGGCGAGGGCCAGTCCGAGGACGAGTCTCCCCTGGGCCTCGTCCTGCCCGAGACGTTCGGCGCTCGCCGCCTGGATCATCTCCCGCGCCGCGGAGGCGGCCTCCCGAGCCGCGCCCGCGGCGAGATGGGTCAGCGCCGTGGCGTGAAGCAGCCGGACGCGCGCGCGCGGAGGGACGGCGGGGATGGAGAGGCGCCCCGCGCGGCGCAGAGCGTCGCGGGCGGCGTCGAGATCGGCCGCGGCGGCCCGGTCCAGCGCGAGGGAGGCGAGAGCGTAGAGTTCCTGCACCGGGTCGGAGGCGCGCCGGGCCCTCTCCAGCGCCTGCGTGTGCCGCTCCGCCGCCGCCTCGAGATCGCCCAACGTTCGCAATGCGGCGCCCCACGCGTCGAGAGCGTTGCACGCTCGGGGTTCGTCGCCGATGCGGGAGGCGACCGCCACCGCCTCCTCGAAGCAGCCCGAGGCGAGGTCGTACGACCCCAAGGCGGCGTGAACGTCGCCCAGGTTGATCTGAATCTCCGCCAGCGCCTGGAGGTCCCCGACGGACCGGGCGAGGGCCGCGGACTGCTCCAGGCGCGGGATGGCCCGCTCCGCGTGGCCCATGGCCGCAAGGATCAGCCCCAGGTTGTTGGTGGGCTCGATCACCCCGCTGCGGTCACCCATCTCGCCGCGCACCCGGATCGATCTCTCCAGCGTCTCGATGGCCTCTTCATGGCGCCCCATGAAGAAGAAGATGGCGGCGAGGTTGTTGAGGGCCGACGCCAGGGCCCCCGGATCGCCTGCCTTCTCGGCCGCCGCCAGGGCGCGTCCTTGCGCCTCCAGGGCGCGATCCACCTTGCCGGCGCGGCCCATCACGCGCGCCATGATGCTGTGCGCTCGGGCGACAAGAACCTGATCGCCCTCCGCGGAGAGAATCTCCTGCGCCCGCTCCACCTCACGGAGCGCCTCCACCGGACGGCCGCGCCTCGCGTGGAGGCTCGCCTTTTCGAGCCGGGCGCGAGCGGAGAGATCGCGCCGCGCAGCCGATCCCGCGGCGCGCAGCGACTGATCCAGCGACTCCATCGCCTGGGCGTCCCTTCCCGTGTCCGCCTCGATCAACCCGATGCGCCAGAGGACCTCCGCCCGATCGGCGTGGGAGCCGGCGGGCTGCAGATCCAGGGCCTGCCTGTAGAACGCGACCGCGTCGCTGCCCGCACCCATGGCGCAGCACCTCTGCGCCGCCTCCATCGCATAGGCGAGGGCGCGCTGCGGGTCCGTCCCGTTGATGGCGTGGCGGGCCAGCTCCTCGTAGCGCACGTTCTCGCCGCCGTCGGAGCGCGCCTTGAGGGCCGAGGCGACGGCGTCGTGGAGCGCGCGCCGCCGCTCCCAGTCGATACCGTCGTAAGCGTGGTCGCGCACCCGGGCGTTCGTGATGGCGTAGAGGGGTCCGATGCCTGTGGCCTGATCCGTGACGAGGCTGCGCTCACGAAGGGAGATGAGCGCCTCGTCCATCGCGGACGCGGCGAGCCCCGCCGTTTCCAGGAGCAGCGGCCGCTCCGCCGGCCGGCCGATCACGCACAGCGCCTCCAGCATTCGGCGCTCCTCCGTGGAGAGGCGGGCGAGGCGCCGCCGTATCGCCTCGCCGACTCCGGCCGGGAAGGCGATCGTGGTCAACGCCGCCACGTCGGCGCGGAAGGAGAGATCCACGCGGGAGATGGCCCCCTCCTCGATGAGGGAGCGCACCGCCTCCTCGACGTAGAAGGGGTTGCCCGAGGTCTCGCGGTGGACGAGGGCGGCGAGATCGGCCGGCGCTTCGGCGAGGCCGAGCATTCCGCGGAGCATCTCCGCGGTGCGTTCGAGGTCCAGCGGGCGAAGGGAGATCTCCTCGATGCGCGCCGCGCGCTTGAGCCGGACCAGCGAAGCCGATAGAGGCGACCCTTCGAGCTCCTCCGGGCGATAGGCGAGGACGAGCTGGAGGCCGGGCACGCCCGAGGCGTTGCGGGCGATCGCCTCGCACACCGCCGCCGTCCCCTCGTCGGCGAGGTGCGCGTCGTCGAGGAAGAGCGCCACCGGGGAGGACTCCGCGCGCGCCGCGAGCGAAGAGAAGGCCGCGTCCGCAGCGCGCAGGCGGGCCTTCTCGGAGGAGGTCGTATCGAAGCCTCCGGGCGGCGGCAGCGGCGTCTCGGCGGCGCCGAGCAGCGAGATCGCCTCCGCGATCGGCTGGAAGGCGGGGGTCCCGGCGCCGCACGTGACCAGGGCGGAGAGGATCCCTCGGACCTGGGCGCGGCGCTTCGATTCGGACAGGAAGCGGGTCTTGCCGGATCCCGCCTCTCCCTGGACCACGACCAGAGCGCCGCGCCTGTCCGCAGACTCTCTGATGGGACGCTGCACGAGCCGCTCGACGAGCGCGTCCACGGCGGCCAGCTCCTTCTCGCGCCCCACCAGGGGCGCCCACGTGGTGTAGGAGAAGCCGGTCTCCGCGGTCTCGACGGGATGATGGGATCCGGTGGCGCGGTTGAGGGCCCCGAGCGTTTCGGCGGCGCTGCGGTACCTGCGCGACGGGTCCTTCTCGATGAGCCTCAGGATCACCGAGGCGAACGCCTCGCCCAGGAGCGGGCGCAGCGGCGCCGGCGCCTCCGACGCGACGGCCGCGCCCGGAGCCGGCGGCACTCCTTCGAGGTGCCCCTGCATCACCTCCCGCGCGGTTCCTTCGTACGGACACCGTCCGGTGCTCAGCCGATAAAGGACGACGCCGAGGGCGTAGAGGTCGGCCCGGCGATCGGGTGCTTCGCCCCTGAGGATCTCTGGAGCCACATAGTGGAGCGTCCCTGAGGGAGCGCCCCCCTCCCGCGCGGAGGAGGTCAGCCCGAAGTCCACCAGGTACGCCCGGGGCTCGGTCTCCTCCGGACGTGTCACCAGGATGTTCTCGGGCTTGACGTCGCGGTGGACCAGTCCGCGCGTGTGGATGAACTCCAGCGCGCGGCACACCTGCGCGACGAGGGCGAGGATCTGCTCGGGGCCGAGCGACGCGGCGGCCTCCAGGAGGTCACGTCCCTCGATGTAGTCCATGGAGATGTAGAGGTTGCCGGTCTTCTCGATGCTGCCGAAGTCGTGTACGGCGGGCAGATGGGGGTGGCGGAGCCTCGCGAGCGTCTCGAATTCGCGGATGAGGGCGTCGGCCGACGCCTTTGACTCGGAGGCGGTACCGCCCGGCGTCACCTGTTTGAGGGCGACGAGGGTGTTGCCGCGGGCGCGGTCCTCGGCGAGAAAGACGGTCCCCATCCCCCCGGTGCCCAGTGGGGACCTGATCCTGTAGCGGCCGTTGATGACGTTCTTCACGCCGCCCCCCACCGCCTCGATCTCGATATGAGGCGGATCCCCCTAGCAATTTGAGTGTCCACCTGAGGCTCAAAATTCTACGGCTTTCCGTATCAAGATGCAACCGAAAACCCATACTGGACGAAAAGGGCCGAATGGCGGGGCTATTGACGCGTTGAGGGTGTGGAAGGAGGCGCAGGTGGGGGGGAGGGGGGATGGTCAGGAGTCTAGGGATTCAGTTTATTTCCGCCAGGATCTCGCGGATCTCGTCGAGCGGCTGGCTGTGGCCCTGCTTCATGGCCAGAACCCGGGCAGCCTCCAGGATGGTGCGGGCCTCGTCTTTTCTTCCGAGGCGGACGAGGCAGCGCCCCAACGCGATATGGACCGCCATCCAGTCTCCCTGCGCGGCCAGGCAGTGCCTGTACTGCTCCGCAGCTTCGGACAGCCGTCCGGCCTCGAAGCAGGCGTTGGCCATTCCAAACCGCGCGAAGAGGTTGGCCGGCGCGCCGTCCAGAACCTTCCTGAAACGCTCGATCCTGCCTTCTACTTCGTCGCCCACGAGACGTCCCTCACCATGGCGTCGAGCAAGTCCACCAGGCTCGAGAGATCGCGCGTGTCGATGGTCTCGATGGCCGAGTGGGAGTAGCGGATCGGGATCGAGAGCGGCAGGACCCGGCTCTTCGCGCTGCGGAAGACCGAACCGTCGTTGCCTCCCAGGGTGGCGCCGTAGTCGAGGCGGAGGCTCTTCGCTTTCGCGAAATCCATGAGCGCGCGAACCAGACCGATGGGGGCGATGTTGCTCGAATCGAGCGCGCGGATCATCGCTCCGGCGCCGAGCGGCGCGTCGGCGAGGCGGTGGCTCTCGAGTGGGGAGTCCGACGTCACGAACGAATCGACCGGCACCACCACGTCGGGGGACATCTCCTTCGCCAGGGCCTCCGCCCCCCTCAAGCCCACCTCCTCCTGCACCGACCACGCCAGGATGAGCGTGCCCTTCACCTCGGCGGGCTTCAACCGCCTCGCCAGCGCGAGCAGGGCGGCGCAGCCGAAGCGGTCGTCCATGGACCGCGCCGCGAGCCGTGATCCCGCGAGGCGCGTCACGGTCTTGGGAACGGTGATCGGATCGAGGAGGGCCACGCCGAGCGCTTCAGTCTCTTTCCTGGAATCGGTGCCGACGTCTATGAGGACGCTCTCGACGGTGAACTCGCCGGGCTTGTCGGGGAGGTCGCGTCTCAGATGCGTGGATGGCATCGCCACGACGCCGTGCACCGGCCCGGAGGCCGTGTGGATCTGCACGACGCGCCCCTCGTACTGGCGGTCGTAGAAGCCGCCGTG
>CAYNUH010000121.1:0-3452 GCA_964400605.1 uncultured Acidobacteriota bacterium
GGCTCAGGGAGACTGAGCCGGCTCCTCCCGCGGAGCGGTCGCCTCGCCGCGGAAGTACTCGCGCCCTCCCTTGAAGACCCGGATGATCCGGTCCGCATCGGCGATGCTCCGGAGCGGGTCGCCCGCGACCAGCACGAGATCGGCATAGGCCCCCGCCTCGATGGTCCCGACGATCCCCTGGTAGCCCAGCGCGCGCGCCGCGTTCCCCGTGGCCGCCGAGAGAGCCTGCCGGGGGGTCAGCCCAAGAGCCACGAGCCGTTCCATCTCCTGGTGCAGCCCCGCGCCCGGGGCGATCGCGCCGGTCGGGACGTCCGTGCCGGCGACGACCATCCCGCCCGACTCCGCCAACCGCCGGACGAAGGCCTCCCGGGCCGCCACGCGCCGCGCGCTGTACGTCCGCGCCACCGCCACCAGCGTGGGCACGGCGAAGGCCCGCGTCGCGATCATCTCCTCGAGGACGGCCTCCACGGCCTTCGGGTCGTCGAAGGGGATGCCGCTGAGATGCTCGACGCCGCGCGCCCCGGCCCGGAGGGCCGAGAGGGCGTCGTAGGAGCCGGTCTCGCCCCCGCTGTCGACGGTGACCGGAAGGCCGGCGGCGGCGGCCGCCGCGCACAACGCCTTCAGGTTCTCGGGCGACATCTCGGTCTTCACCTTCACCACGTCGGCCCCCGCCTCGAGGAGCCGCTGCACCACGGCGGGCGCGTCGGCCGGCGACTTCATGATGAAGAACCGCGCAAGGCCTTCCGGCGGGTACACCTCCCGCCGCAGGGGCGGCTCGCTCACGACGAACATGCCGCAGTGGAAGATCCTCGGGCCCGGCTCTTCCCCACCCTCCACGCGCCTCTTGATGCCCGTAATCCATTCGAGAGTGGTGTCGCCCAGGTGCCGCACGGAAGTGACCCCGTGCGCGAGGAAAGCGCGCAGATCGACTCCCTCCAGGAGGTGCACGTGCATGTCGATGAGCCCCGGGATCACGGTGAGATCCGTCGCGTCCACGGCCACCGAGCCGGGGGGAATCCGGACCCGGCGGCGCGCTCCGGCGGCGCGGATCCGGTCCCCTTCGACGATGACGGCGCTGTCGGGGATGGGATCCGCTCCCGTGCCGTCGATGAGGGTGCCGCCCACCACCGCCAGGAACGCGGGCCCGGCGGGCTGCGCGCCTTCCGGGGCGGGCTGCTGACCGGGCGGGACGTTCGGGTCCCGACGGTCGCGAGACGGCGCCGCCTCGGGACGGGCGTGGAGCGACTCCCCGGCGGCGGCCGCGGCGAACAGGGTGACCGTCACGGCGAGGGCCGCCGCGGCGGGCAGGGCGACGGTGACGGCGATGGTCGCCACGAGCCGTTGGGCGATCGGGTGGGGATGGTGGGTGGATGTCACGTCGGGCCGGGAGTGTAGACCACCCCACAGCCGTGTGCTAAATGTTCCGCTCCATGTTCGTCCGTCAGCCTGCTTCGTTCAGACAACCGCCGGCGTCGACGGTCAATCTCACAACGAGGGGCTCGCCCTCCGGCGCCGCCTCGGGCGCCTCGCGCGCCCCCGCCTCCGTGTCCCGGCGCGCGGCGGGAGGGCGATCGGGGTCCCCTAACCTCCGGGAGGAACGATGAAGCATCACGCGAAGGGCCGGATCGAGATCCGGCGTCTGCGTCCGGACGCCAAGGTCGCCGACCTGATCGACGCCCACTTCAACGCCTTCAACGCCGCGCGGCTCCAGGAGATCTGCCACCTGCTGCGCCGCAAGGTGATGCACCCAGGCGTCACCGTCGGCGTCTCGCTCTCGGGCGCGCTCATCCCCGCGGGGCTCTCCTCGGCGCTCATCCCCCTCATCGAGAAGGGGTTCGTGGACTACATCGTCTCGACCGGCGCGAACCTCTACCACGATCTCCACTTCGGGTTGGGGTTCGACCTCTACCGCGCCACGCCCTTCCTCGACGACGTCGAGCTGCACCGCAAACGCCTGATCCGGATCTACGACATCATCTTCGATCTGGACGTCCTTCTGAAGTCGGATCGGTTCCTCTTCACGGTGATAGGCGCGCCGGAGTTCCAGAAGAAGATGGCCACCTCCGAGCTGCACCACCTCATCGGCCGCTACGTGGACGCGATCGAGCGGAAATCAGGGAGGCGCGGGACGACCCTTCTCGCGGCGGCCTACCGCTGCGACGTCCCCATCTACTCCCCCTCACCGGGGGACAGCACCATCGGAATGAACCTGGCGGCGCGCGCGCTCACCGGCAACCGCCTGGAGGTGGACGTGGCGCTGGACGTGAACGAGTCGGCGGCGCTGGTGTACGAGGCCAAGAAGCGGGGCCGCAGCGCCGTCCTCATCCTCGGCGGCGGCAGCCCGAAGAACTTCCTGCTTCAGACGGAGCCGCAGATCCAGGAGGTCTTCGGCCTCGACGTCTCGGGGCATGACTACTTCATGCAGATCACCGACGCGCGGCCCGACACGGGAGGCCTCAGCGGCGCGACGCCCGGGGAGGCCGTCTCCTGGGGGAAGGTCAACCCCGACACATTGCCGGACTGCGTCGTGTGCTACGCGGACTCGACGCTCGCCTTCCCGCTCGTGGCGGCGTACGTGCTGACCCGCTGCCGGGCCCGACCTCTCAAGCGGCTCTACGCGCGCCGCGCCGGACTGCTCGCGCGGCTGGTGCGGGACTTCCTGCGCGCGCGCTCGGCAGGGCGGCGCGGGCGGCGCGGGACTATCGGGAGCCGGCCGACTGCGGCGGCAGTTCCACCTTCGACGTCTTCGAGAAGACGACGTCGGGGAGCGAGTCGTAAACGGCCAGGTCCTTGAAGAGGATCCGCGTCTTCCCGTCGGCCGAGACCCTCTCGCTCGCCAGCATGAGGCCTCCGTAGCGCGCCCACCCCTTCCAGGCCCACGGCGTCGGATCCCCCGTGCCCGGTTGTCCCTTGTCGTCCTGCAGCACGTAGGCCCACTTGTCCATCCGGTGGGTCTTGCGGTCCACGAAGGCCCAGTAGCGGTCCTTCGGAGTGAGGCCCACCCTGTCGAAGGTCAGAAGCACCTTGTCGTAGATCCTGCCGGCATCCTTCGCTTCGCCGTCGTACCTTAATTGAACCCCGGGATCCTTCATCTTGTAGGGCATCAGCAGCCAGTAGGTGTCGTTGATCCAGGCCTCGTACGCCCTGTCCAGGTAGGGCTTCGCATCGGCCTCGAACAGGAATCCGTCGCCCACGGCGCACACCCCTTCCCGCGACGGCAGATGGGTCAGGCAGATGACCTTCGCCCCGTCCTTGTCGGTCGTTTCCAGCCGGTGCCGCTCCTGCATGCGGTCCCAGTAGTGGGTCCGCGAGGCGCGCACGGCGCCGTCCTTCTCCACCACGAAGGTGAACCTCAAGTACTTCACCGAGGCCCACCCTTCGGCGCCGCCGCCGGCCTTCATCACTTCGTCGGCAATGGCGAACGCCTTCGCTTCGGAGGCCGGCGCCCCGGC
>CAYNUH010000121.1:3552-6663 GCA_964400605.1 uncultured Acidobacteriota bacterium
CGCCGGCGGAGATGGATGCCGTGCCCAGCCAAGCCAGGACGGCCACCAGGGGCAGCCCGATCCGTGTGTGCGAACCTCGCATGTTCATCATTGGCACCTCGATGCGCGGCGCTCAGGCCGCATCTTCCGTGATCTCTTCCTGACGGATGCTGATCCCTCGCTCCGCGAGAGCCTTCAGGAACGGCGTGGGCGGGATCGCTACCTCGGGTGGCAGGGCGCCCTTCCGAATGATCTCCCCCCTCGCCAGCATCTGCGCCACCACGGAGACCGGGTAGGCCGTGGTCCTCATCATGGCCGTGATCCCGTGGGCCTCGTCCATGAAGTCCATCATCTCGTAGACGCGCGTCGTCCGGGCGCCGGCCCGCGAGCCCCTGACCGTGACGCGCAGGACGATCAGGTCGGGCTCACCGGGGAAATCGAGCGCCCTCGTGAGGACGGCCGCGGTCACCTCGCGCGGCCTCACCCGAACCCGCGCCGCGCCGTTGTCGGCGGCGACCAAGACCGGCTCCAGGTCGAAGAACCCGCACGCTCCCAGGGTGCGGATCGCCTCCGCGTGGCCCGGGTAACGCACAGCCTTGTACGTGAGATCGCTCACCTTCCCTTCAAAGGTCCAGGGAAGAGTCGAGGCGCCACCCGCGGTCATGAAGGCCTCGCACCTGCCGGCGGGCGGGGGGAACTCGATGGTCTCGACCTCCGTGAGCGCGGGGACGAGGCTCCGGCGGCCTTCTCTCAGCACCGTCGCTTCCCCGACGTACTCGTTGATGAGACCGTGGGCCGAGAAGACCAGCTGATAGTTGAGCGGAGGCCGGGGCCGCCGCGGCAGCCCGCCGACCCGGACGTGGGCCTCCCGCGCGTGATCGAGAGAAGCGATCCCCTCGGCGACGAGAACGTTGGCGAGGCCCGGCGCCAACCCGCAGTCGGGAATGAGGGTGACGCCGGCACGCTTGGCCTCGTCGTGGAAGGACAGCTCCTCCAGCACGACGTCGGTGTTGCCGCCCATGTCACAGAATGAAGTCCGCGCGCGCATGGCGGCTCGGGAGATCCCCACGTTGAGGAAGTAGGGGACGGCGCTCACCGCTGCCTGCACGCCGGCGAGCGCCCTCGATAGCGCCTCGCCGTCGGAGACGTCGAGCGCATGGGTGACGATCGCCGGCTGCCGGCCCGCCTCGCGCGCGGCGGCCGCGATCCGGGCCGCGGCGGCCGCGAGGTGGCCGGGTTCCTGGTCGAGAAGGCGGATCTCGGCCACACCTTCCGACCGCGCCAGGTCGAAGGCGCAAGCCGAGCCCTGCATCCCGGCGCCGATGACGGCGATCTTCAAGCGGCGGTCACCCACAAGTGGTTTACGGTGAGGACATTACCCCACCCACCGGCGCTCGCGCAAGGCTCCGCGGCGTGGATCCCTCCACTCCGCGAAAGTTTGTGCCGCCCGTGGGAGGGGCCTATAATACGCGCTTTCGGAGCCGGGCTCAGAGACATCTTCCCCCCGGGCCGCCGCCTCAGGAGTTCCGCCTCCAATGTCCAAGAGCAGCGTCACTGCCGCGCCATCGCCCGCCCGCCGGGAGACGCTTCTGTCGTCCTACGATTCGGTGCAGGCCCAGTTCAAGCGGGCCGCCGACGCGATGGGACTCGAGCCGGGGATCCGCACCATCCTCCAGGAGCCGGCCAACGAGATCGTGGTGCACTTCCCCGTGGTGCTCGACTCGGGGGAGATCCGGCTCTTCGACGGGTACCGCGTCCAGCACAACAACGTGCTCGGCCCGTTCAAGGGCGGCATCCGATTCCACCCGAGCGTGAGCCTCGACGAGATCAAAGCGCTCGCGGCGCTCATGACCTGGAAGTGCGCGGTGGTGAACATCCCCTTCGGAGGCGCCAAAGGCGGGGTGTGCATGGAGCCGCGAGACTTCACGCGCGGCGAGCTGGAGCGCATCACCCGGCGTTTCACGTACGCTCTCCAGAACTTCATCGGGCCCGAGCGGGACATCCCGGCCCCCGATGTGAACACCAACGCGCAGACGATGTCGTGGATGATGGACACGTACATCATGGGGTGCGACGTCGAGAACCGCGGCGCCATGAAGCACGTCGTCACCGGCAAGCCCATCGAGATCGGCGGATCTCACGGCCGGGACACTGCCGTGGGGCAGAGCATCGTCTATTCCCTGGAGGAGTACCTGAAGTCAGCCGGGTGGAAGGGGGGGCTCGACCAGTGCACGTTCACGCTCCAGGGATACGGCAACGTCGGCTCGGCCGCGGGCGTCCTGCTGGGGCAGAAGGGGGCGAGGCTCCTCGCCGTGAACGACCACACCGGGGCCATCCAGAGCCCGAAGGGGATCGATGCGGAGGAGCTGCGCGAATTCGTCCGCGCCCGGGACGGGGTGACCGGCTTCCCGAAGGCCGATCCCATTCCTCGCGAGGCGTTCTGGAGGGTCAAGGCCGACATCCTCATCCCGGCGGCGCTCGAGAACCAGGTGACCATGGAGAACGCCGACGCCATCGACGCCCGGGTCGTCATCGAAGGGGCCAACGGCCCGGTCTCCCCGGCCGCCGAGCAGCGGCTGATGGAGCGCGGGATTCCGATCATCCCCGACATCCTGGCCAACGCCGGCGGCGTGACCGTTTCCTACTTCGAGTGGGTGCAGAACAAGAACTCGCAGATCTGGCGGCTGGGAAAGATCCTCAAGGAGCTGGAGTTCAGCATCAAGTCCAACTTCCGAACGATCCTCAAGAAGGCCGCGAAGCAGAAGTGGGACCTGCGCACGGCGGCCTACGTCCTCGCCCTGGAGCGCATCGCCGCCGTCTACCGCCTGCGCGGCATCTTCCCCTGATGCCGCCCCGACAACACCCCGAATCGTCTCCCCTCGGGGCTCGCGGGCGATCCTGATCACCTCCTGATTCGTCGCCAGCGGGGCGTTGCCGTGCCCCTCGACGGCTCCCGCGCCCCATCCCGGCCATCCCTCGATCCGCCCGCCTCGCAGCGCCCGGATACGGTCGCCTGGCGTCGATCATCCATCTCGGGGCGGGCCGTTAACCCTGAGGTTGCAGGTTCGAACATCACGTGGGGAGCCAGAACTCATCACCCGCAGCCCTCGAACTGCGGGTTTCTGCACTCCC
>CAYNUH010000122.1:0-6638 GCA_964400605.1 uncultured Acidobacteriota bacterium
CTGGGACCTGACCAAAGCGGAACTGCTCAAAAACTTCGACATGCCCGGCGCGGTTCACTCGATCGCCATCAATGCGGACGGTTCCAGGCTCGCCGCGGCCGGCGGGCTGCCCGCACGCACCGGCGAGGTGCTGATCTTCGATACGACGAGTTGGCAGCTTGTCTCGACGCTCGCCGAGCACACAGACGTTGTCTTCGACGCGGCCTTTAGTCCCGACGCTCAGAAACTCGCCACCGCGAGCCTCGACAAGACGGTCAAAGTGTGGAATCTCAAATCTGAAATCCCAGATCTCAAATCTGTCCAGACGCTCAAGGGCCATTCCGATTTCGTCTACAGCGTCGCGTTCACACCCGACGGCAAGAAGCTGGTGAGTTCGAGCAAAGACCGCTCGATCAAAATTTACAATGCCGAGACTTGGGAATCGGAACGTACGCTGTCCGGCCACAACGAAGACGTGCTGACCGTCGCCGTGAGTGCCGACAATTACAACGTCGTCTCGGCTGGCAAGGAGCCGCAGCTTCGCTGGTGGATCATCGAGAATGGCCAGAACAACCGCACGCAGGCCGGCCACAGCGGCACGGTGAACGAACTAGTCTTCAGCAAAGATGGCTCGAGGATCGCGAGCGTAGGCCAAGACCGCAACGTCCGAATTTGGGACGGCAAGGACGGCAAACTCCTCCGGTCGATCACCGGCGCCACCGAATGGCTGTACTCGGTCGCTCTGTCGCCCAATGCCAAGTTTGTCGCTGCGGGAAGCTGGGACGGCCTTGTTCGCCTTTGGGAAACTGAAACTGGCCGGCCACTCGTCACACTCATCACGCCGCCGTCGCCTGACCCGGTGAAACCACAATGGATCGCCCTCACGCCGGAAGGGTTCTTTCATGCTTCGGATGATCTGGCAGGCATCGTTGAATGGCGTACTGGCGGTCAGACAGTCGTTGGTGATATCCTGACTGCAACGCTTCGACGGCCTGAGTCGGTCGTGAAAGCCTTGCGAGGTGAGCCTGCCGAAGCAGTTCAATTCCCGACCGCAAACTGACAAGGGAAATCTATGGTAACGCAAGTAGCCACATCAACTCCGGTACCAGCCATAGCCCAACTGGAAGGCGTGTCCTTTCCGGTCAGGCAATTCTCTGCGGACGAGTATCAGAAGCTCCTCGAGATCGGCGTCCTGAGTCCACGCGAGGGTGTGGAGTTTATTGACGGGTTCCTCGAATTGGATTCGTGCCGCGGCATCCCGGACCACGTTGTTTCTGCCGTCCGCGGCGATCGTCCGGTGTTCCTGCGGCAATTCTCTGTCACGGACTTCGACCGGATGCTCGCCGCCGGCATGTTTGACGACCGCGATCGCATCGAACTCCTGGAAGGAATGATCGTTCAGATGCCCACGCAGAAGCCGCCGCACAGCGTCGCCATTCGCAAGGCAAGTCAGATTCTGCCTCCCGTGATTCCAGAAGGCTGGATCGTTCAGTTTCAGCACCCGATTGTCGTGGGCGGCAGCGAACGGGCGCCGGACATTGCCGTGGTACGCGGCCCGATTGGGCGCTATCTGAAGCGACATCCCACGCGAACCGACATCGAAATCGTCGGCGAGGTCGCTGACACGACCCTGAAGAAAGATCGCCAAGTCCTGGCCGGGCTCTTCGCACGCGACCGAATTCCGGTCTACTGGGTCATCAACGTCCCCGACAAGCAGATCGAGGTCTACACGCAGCCGTCGATCGACGATACCGGCGCTGCGTACTACAAGGCGCGGCAGGACTACGGGCGCAAGGACGTGGTCCCCTTGACCATCAAGTCGCGCGTTGATGCTAAGATCCGCGTGCGCGACCTGCTCCCGTAAAACTTCAAAAGGACATTTGCCGATGCGACGCATGTTGTGCTGGTCTTTTGTGACTCTAATCTTCTCGACAGCCTGCATCCCAGTAGGATTTGCTCAGACATCCTATCCGATGCTCATGTTTGCCTACCCGTCGGCGGTCGAACGGGGCAAGACGACGGAGGTGACGGTCAACAGCCGCTTCACGATGTTCGGGGCCTACAGGGTGATGATCGAAGGGACCGGCGTCACGGCGGAAGTCGTCGATCCGGGAGCGAAACTCGACCCCGCGAAGCCGGGTCAGAAGCCCGCCGTGGAAAACCTGAAAATCCAGATTAAGGTGGCTTCGGATGCCGCGCTGGGCGATCGCGAGTTTCGGATTGCGACCCCGCAAGGTGTCTCGTCGGTGGGCATCGTCACGATCACCGATACGCCGTGTGTGCTTGAGGTCGAGCCGAACAACACGCCCGACAAGGCACAGAAGATCGATCTGCCGTCCGTCGTGAGCGGCAAGGTGCAGGCCAATGAGGACGTGGACTTTTTCCGATTCTCGGCCAAGGCGGGTGATGAGTTGACGTTTGTGGTGCAGGCGGCCCGCCTGCAAGACAAAATCCACGACCTACAAAGTCACATCGACCCGATCCTCATGTTGTCCGACGCGACGGGCCGCGAGTTGGCAACGAATGATGACTACTTCCGCGCCGACCCGCTGCTGAACTTCCGCGTCGAGAAAGACGGCGACTATCTGCTTCAGATGCGTGACGTTCGCTACATGGGTGACGCACGATGGACCTACTCACTCACCGCGACGAAGCGACCGTTCGTCCGGACGGTCTTCCCGCTGGCGGTGAAACGTGGCTGCACGACTCAACTGGAGCCGGTCGGGTTCGGTATGGGCGACATGACGAGCATGCCGCTCGATGTGCCGATGGATTGGGCGTGCGGCGCGCGCGCGGTGCAACTCGCGACGCCCGCCGGTCTGACGAATTCGGTGCCCGTCATCGTGAGTGATCTCGAAGAATCGATCGAGTCGGAAGGCAACAACGACTTCGAGCACGCCATGTCGATCACGGTTCCGAGTGGCGTCAGCGGCCGCATCGAAAGCGATGGCGACGTGGACTGTTTCAAGTTCACGGCCAAGAAGGGCCAGACCTATCGCTTCGAAATCGAAGCACGCCGGTTCGATTCCATGCTCGATAGCTACCTGGCCGTTATCGACAAGACCGGCAAAGAACTCGCGAACAACGATGATTTGACGAACTCGGTCGTCACCTCGAAAGACTCGCGGCTCGATTGGACGGCCCCGGCGGACGGTGAATTTGCCGTGAGCGTTCGCGACCTGTCGAGTCACGGCGGCCCGGAGTTCGTCTATCACCTCGTGGCGCAACGGGCCGAGCCGGACTTCGTGCTCGAATGCGATAGCGACAAGGCGCTCATCGGCCCCGGTTCCAGCACCGCGTGGTTCGTGAAGGTTACGCGACAGAACGGATTCGCCGGCGACGTACAGCTTGACTTGGAAGGATTGCCTGCCGGCGTGACTGCCGCTTGTGCCCGCATTCCGGCGAACATGACTCAGGGCTCCGTGATCCTCACCGCCGACTGGGATGCGCCGATGGACTGTGCAAACGTGCGAGTCGTAGGGCGAGCGTCCCGCTTGCCCGCGACCCAACCGACAAGCGAGCCGCTTGTCGCCACGCAGGATCTGGTCCGTGTCGCCACGCCGCTCCAGGAAATCTATTCCCCCGGCGGCGGCCGCGCCCGCTACCCGGTCAACATGCACACCGTGTCGGTGATGGACCAGAGCGATTTGATCCGAGTGGAGGTCAGCCGCCGCGAAATCTCGCTCGCGCCCGGCGAATCGATCCAGATCGACGTGAACATCAAACGCCGATCGGACTACACGAAGCCGATCAATCTCGACGTGCGATTTCGCCACTTGGGCAGCGTATTTGGCGACCCGCTGCCGCCCGGCATCACGATGGACGATTCGAAGTCGAAGACGCTACTCGGTGAAAATGCCACGCAAGGTTCGATCGTCCTTCGCGCCGCCCCGAACGCACAACCGGCCGAGAACCTCCCAATCGCCATCCTCGGACACGTTTCGATCAATTTCGTCGTGAAGACGACCTACTCCAGCCCGCCGATCACGCTGCGCGTCGCACCCAAAGAGGCGGCAGCAGCCGTTAGATAAGTGAATCCCACATCGGCAACTGGAGCGACGTCCTGACCGTCACCGTGCCGGGGCAGAAGGAAGTAAATCCTCCTGTCCTTCGGCGAGCGTGGCTTCCCACTCCGCCCGCTCCTGGTTACACGTTAAACACCTTCAGCACCTCGTCGCCGTAGTGGTTGATGACCTTCACGGCGAACTTGCCGGAAGCGGGCTTGGCGAACGGCCGGCTCGTCGTGCGGTAGAGACTGCTCCACGCGGCTTCATCGATGTCGGCGCGGAGTGCTCGTTTGAGTTTGTCGTAAGGTTCATCAGCGCCGGTGAAGTAGGCGTGACGGACGAAGAAGCTCTCGCCGTTGTAGTCGGTGTCGATGAACCAGCAGGCGATGTCGTCGGTGGACGAATTGCGGATCGCGCCCGTCGTCGGATCGTACACGTCCAGCCCCTTGATCTCGACGACGATCTGCCCGTCCTTCTGCTTCGTGATCTCCACGTCCGGTTCGCCGAAGACCATGAACAGGTTGCCCGCGCCGGTCTTCTTGAGCAGTTCGTCGCCCATCGCCAGGTCGGGGTTCATTTTCGTCGGCAGCACGACCAGCTTGCCGTACCGCTTCACCTCCTCGCTCACGCTGGGGTCGAAGGCGAAGCCGCAGACGATGAGCACGTCGAACCCCACGCCCTTGACCGCTTCCTTGGCGGCTTCCTTGATGAGCGTCGCGCCCACGGTGCCGTGTTCGGGGCCGATGCAGATCGCCACTCGCTTCTGAACTCCCTCGCCCCTTGGGGGAGAGGGTTGGGGTGAGGGGTCGGCCCGCCCAACGCGCTTCGATGCCCCCTCACCCCCAGCCCCTCTCCCCGGAGTACCGGGGAGAGGGGAGGAAGAATACTCGGTGTAGGTCCCTTGTCCGTGAATCCACTCGCCGGCGTACGGATCGAGCGAGTCGAACTTCAGCCGCTCGGCCTGGCGCGTGTTCTGCACGCCCGCCTTGCGCAGGTTTTCGAGGATCGTATGGCCGAAGTCGTCGGGGCCGATGACGCGCAGATTCCGCCCGTGCTTGAAATGCTCCGCGCGCTGCTTCTTTTCTTCGACGCTGATCGTGCGGTGCGGGCTAAGGCTCTCGACCGAGAACGGCCCGCACACCCGCACCCGCTTGTTGTCTTCGTAGGGCTGGTCGTAGAGCGTTTCCGTTTCGGCATGGCGGGCGATGGCGGCGTCGATCTGCTGCCGCGTCATGCCTTCCTTGATGTCCGGGTTGTTGGCGATGGATTTGAGCGTGACGTGCGGCACCCGCTTGTAGACGAAGCCCTTCTTGATGTCGCCGGAGAACTTTTCGGCGTAAACGACTGTTCCGATGGACTTTGCGGATAATTCCCTGTCGCCGGGGAGTGATTTACCCGCGTGGGGGAAAGATTCCCCCGTGCCGGCGAATGATTCCCCGGCACGGGGGAATGGTCGGCCGGCATCGGGGAGGGATTCCCCCGTTCCGGGGAATGAACCGCCGGTGCCGGGGGATTCCTCGCCGGTGCCGGCAGACGACTTCCCCAACTCGGCGAATGGTTGCGGGAGGCCGGCGGAAAGTTCCCCGGCCCGCTGTTGGCCCTCCGGCGAGTCGGCCAGCAGGTAGTAGGGATACTTGGCGGCCATCAGGCGCGTGCGCGCCAGCGCCAGGGCGACGCGGCTGGTGTCGCAGGTGATCCAGCGTCGGCCCCACTGCTCGGCGACGTATGCGGTGGTGCCGCTGCCGCAGGTCGGGTCCAGCACCAGATCGCCCGGGTCGGTAGTCATGAGAAGGCAGCGCTCGATGACTTTGGTGTTAGTTTGTACGACGTAGACTTTCGGGTCACCGAATCCGCTCGTTCTCGTGTCATCCCAAATGTCGATGACCGGCTTGTAGGGAAAATCGCTCAGGTATCTGATGAAGCAAAGAGTGCTGCCCGATGCAAAGATCCGATTCGCTGCGACGAGCATATCCATTCCGGCTCGATTTGTTTTCCAGCCACCTTTACCGGGACGGTAAGTGACGCCTTCATGAACGACAGGAAAGAGGGTCGTTTCTCCAGCGGATTGAGACGTGAGTGGGTTTGGGCGGAAGGGATCGGCTCCTGGCGGTAAGCTTTCAGGATGGAACGCTTCAACTTCTGTCATCCTCCTGCGGTCGCCATTTCGTTCCTCGACCCAACGCAAGTTGTCGTCTTCAGCAGCAGAACGTGACAGGTAGAGACGCCGTAGCTTTAGAGATTGCTTCGATTTGGCGTACCAAAGCAGGTAGTCACAAGTCTGCGGCAATGCCTCCACGTACCCGCTCGGGCTTCCCGCACCGGTCGTCTTACGAAAAACAACCTGGCATACGATATTCTCACTCCCAAACACCTCATCCATCACGTTCCGCACCAGATGCACATTCTCATCCCCAATCTGCACAAACACACTGCCCGTCTCGGTCAGCAGGTCGCGTGCTACCACCAGCCCGTCGCGGAGCCAGGCGAGGTAGGAGTGGACGCCGAGTTTCCACGTATCACGGAAGGCATGGATTTGCTCCGGCTGGCGGGTGACGTCTTCGGCCTTGCCGTCCTTCACGTCGCGCTTGCGGGTGCTCACCTGCCAGTTGGAGCCGAACTTGATGCCGTAGGGCGGGTCGAGGTAGATGGTCT
>CAYNUH010000123.1:0-474 GCA_964400605.1 uncultured Acidobacteriota bacterium
AGCTCACCACGTCCGCGCCCAGCACTCCCGCGAGCGTGCGCCCGGTGATCGTCGCCGCCGTCGTGGCGTCGTAGGTCTTGTTGGCCGCCGTGATGCTGCCGGTGAGGGCGAGCGCCGTGATGTCGGCGGTGGTCGCGGCGGTGGTGTTCGCCGTATAGTTGCCGGCGTCCGCGCCCGCGAGCCCGAGGCCCGTCGCCGTCACGGTCTTGCCGGTGGCGACGTTCTTGTCCGGGAAGCTGGCCGTGCCGCCCGTGTAGCTCACCGTGTCCCCGCCGATCAGGCCCGTGAGCGAGCGGCTCGCGATCGTCGCCGTGTTGTTGCCGTCGTAGACCTTGTTGTCGGCCGTGATGCTGCCGGTCAGCGAAAGCTGCGCGATCACCCCCGTGGTGTCAGTCGCGAACGTGTAGCTGTAGTTGTTCCCGCTGTTGCCGTCGGTGACCGTCCCCGTGGGCGTGAGCGTTTTCCCCGTGCCCG
>CAYNUH010000123.1:574-6466 GCA_964400605.1 uncultured Acidobacteriota bacterium
GAGCTCGTCGACCCATCGTAGGTCTTGGTGTCGCTCGCCGCCGTCAGCGTGAGCGCGCGCGGGTCGATCGTCCCCGTGGCCACCGGCGCAAACGTATAGGTGTAGTTCAGGCCGCTGTTGCCGTCGGTGACCGTCCCCGTGGGCGTGAGCGTTTTCCCCGTGCCCGCGTTGCGATTGTCGAAGCTCTGCGTGAAGGCCGCGCTATCCCCGCCCACCGGCGCAAGCGTGCCCACCGTGATCGTCGGCACGCCCGCCGAGCTCGTCGACCCATCGTAGGTCTTGGTGTCGCTCGCCGCCGTCAGCGTGAGCGGACGTTGGGTGATGTCTCCAATAGCCGCGCTGGCAGAAGTTGATGCCAACTGGTAGCCATAAACCGGTTTTACGCCATCGGCAGCACCGACAGAGATGCCGTTCGCGGTTACGGTCTTGCCCGTACCCACATTCCTGTTATCGTAGGTGGCGCCGACTGCGGCGAGAGTTACCGTGTCTAAGTCAATCGCGCCCGTGCCCGAAAGTGTGAGACTACCCATCGACGCAGTGGTGCTTCCGTCATATACCTTTACTGCGGTACCCGAAAGTGCCGGTGTGATGCTCGGAGCAATGGCGTAAAGGAATCCATTGCCGGTTCCAGCGACGGTAGTCGCACCATAGGTCGCGTTGTACTGTTTAAAGTCGTAGGGAAGCCCGCCGCGCGTATCCGAAGCCGGGTTTGTGGAATAAACCAGCCAGCGCCCAGGCGGCGTCAAGATCGCGCCGACGCCGGCGCTATTGATGAAGTTACCGCCCGCTACGAGCACGACCGCGTCCCCGGTGCTACCCGCAGCGAGTGACGCAAGCGCATTGATCGTAATATCTCCTGCCGCGGTCACGAGAAGATTTCCAGCCGCAGCCACGGATCCCAGTGTGATGGCGTTCGTATCGTTCAGCGTGACGTTGTTGCCGGAGACCACCGACACCGCACCAACGAAGTTGTTCGCATTGTCCAGCGTGATGTTGTTGGCCGCACCAGCCGTCAGGCTGGTGGTGCCAGTGACGCTAAGAGCACCGCTGTCGGTGATCGTACCCACCGCCGTGACATTAAGGTTGCCGCTGATGGTCGAGGCGCCGAGAACGATTGCATTCGTATCATTCAGCGTCACATTGTTGCCGCTCGTGACCTGAATCGTGCCGAAGTTATTGGCGGGATTACTAAAGGTCGCGTTGCCCGACCCGGTATCGAGCGTTAGCGTACCTGTGGTCGCCGTCACTGCACCCGAAGCGCTGACATCCCCCCCTGCCGTTGTACGCAGTGTCGTCGCGCCACCGAATGTCGTCGCGCCGTTGAAGGTTTGCCCGCCGCTGGTGCGTACCAATGCCCCATTGATGGAGAGCGTGCTAGCTGCTGCCGCAGTCAAGGAACTGAGCGCGGAGGCGCTTCCAACCGTACTATTCAACGAAACTGCCCCGGTGCCCGTGATGTCAAGCGCTACCGTGCCTTCGACCGCGCCGCCAAGCGTCAAGCTCGCGCCGCCGCCAGCACTGATCCGCGTATCACTCGCAAGAGTGATCGGCCCGCCTATGGAAGCGGTTCCGGTACCTGTGAGCGCGCCGACCGCGCCGACGCCGGTGCCATTCAGTGTCACCGCCTCGGTGCCGATCGCGACGTTGTTGATTTCCAAAGTGGCGCCGCTCGCCACGGTCGTGCCCCCGGCCGTCGTGCCCAGTGCCGCGGCGTTGGCAGCGACCAAAGTACCTGCACTCACCGTCGTCAAGCCGGTATACGTATTTGCACCGGAAAGAATGAATGTGCCGGTGCCCTGCTTGGTAAGCGCAACCGTTCCGCTGGGGTTTTGAATCACTCCCGAGAATGTCGTCGACGTGTTGTCCCGGCCAGTGCTCAGCGTTACACCGCCCGCGGCGCTGTCGGTTACCGTCCCGGCGCCGGCCAGCGATCCTATCGTATCGCTGAAACCGGCAAGATTGAAGAACGCGCCGCCGGCCACCGTGACGGCACTGTTTTGGCCCACTGCATTGGCTATGCCCAGCTGCAGCGTGCCCGCATTGATCGTGGTGGCACCGCTGTAGGTGTTTGCGCTTGACAGCGTGGTCGTACCGGTTCCCGCCTGCGTCACCGCCCCGAAGCTGCTGATGTTGTTTGCGACCGCAAGCGCATTGTTGCGATTGAATACAAGGGTGGCGATGTCGGTCACCGCCCCCGTGCCCAGCGTGCCTGTGGCGCCGCCGTTGCCAATCTGCAGCGTGCCCTCCCTGAGGGTCGTAATGCCGGAATTAAGGTTCGCGCCGGTCAAAATTAGCGTGCCGCTGCCGAGCTTGGTCAGGGCGCCCGTGGTAGCGGTGCTGGCGCCGCTGATCGTCAGGTTGGTCGCCGCCGTCGTGACATCGATCGAGCTGGTTGTGCCAGCGGTCAGCGTGTAGTTGCGGTCGGTGGCAACCGTCCCGCCCGTGTATTGCAATGTGCCGCCGCCCAGCACCAGGTTGGCAGCCGCATTCGTGGACTGGCCGATACTGCTCGCGACGCCTCCATTGGCCAGCAGGTTCGCGCTCAACACCCCCGCCGTGATCGTCGTTACACCCGTGTAGGTGTTCGCGCCCGAGAGCGTCACGGTACCCGCCGTGGTCTTGGTCAAGCCGACCCCGCCCGCCAGAATCGCGCTGATCGAACCGCTCTGCACCGCGTACGAGGTCCCCGTCAATACAGCGGTGCTTCCCGTAATGCTTCCGCTGGTGAGCGTCACCGCCCCAACCGTGTCCGTAAACGTCCCCATATCGAACGTCCCGCCGGATACCGTCACTGCGCCGCTGGAAAGCGCGTTGTTTACTCCCTCCACCAACGTGCCCGCGCTTACGGTCGTCAGGCCGGTGTAGCCATTCGCGCCCGAGAGCGTGAGCGTGCCGCTGCCGATCTTGGTCAGGGCACCTGTAGTAACGGTACTGGCGCCGCTGATCGTCAGGTTGGCCGCCGCGTCCGTCACATTGACCGAACCGGTGGTGCCGGCACTCAAGATGAAGTTTCGGTCGGTGGATGCCGTCCCGCCGGTGTACTGCAGCGTGCCGGCGCCGAGCACCAGGTTGGCAGCCAGATTCGTGGACTGGCCGATGCTGCTCGCGACGCCTCCATTGGCCAAAGAATTCGCCCTCAACACCCCGGCATTGATCGTCGTAGCACCTGTGTAAGTGTTGGCGCCGGAGAGCGCGAGAGTCCCGGCCCCGGCCTTGGTCAGGCTTCCAACGCCGGTGCAGGCGGGAACGCAATTAATGATTGTTGCTGCAATGGACAGATCATCGGTAGCTGTCCCATTCCCCACCGTGAAGGTTCGCGTGGCGTTTGCAGCCCCCGCCGTTAATGCCAAATTGCCGCTAATGGTCGCGCCCGTCGCGCCCGAACCGCTTACATTCAAAGTGACGTTGCCGCCCAAAGTCAGCGTGCCCGCGCCCGTCGTCACACTCGCGCCGGATGAGGAACCACTCTCCAGGATGAGTGCCGTGATGGCGTTAGTCTGGTTGTTACCATTTAAATTGAAAGTTCCGGCAGCACGCACCGTAAGAGCCTGGGAAGCGAAAGCGTTGGCAATGCCGGACTGAAGCGTCCCGGCATCGACTGTTAATCCTCCTGTAAACGCCACGCTTCGGTTTTCAAGCAGAATACCCGCGCCGCTCTTGCTCAAGCCGCCTGTGCCTGTGATCGGAGTGTCGGATTGGAAAGTCAGATCCGTCACCGCGAAGATCTTCGCTTCCGCCGTTCCAAAGGCCACTCCGCCCCCGGGATTGCGTGAAGCACGCAGCACGTTGCTGCCGCTTATCGAAAGCACATTTCCGCTCAGCGCCGCACCACCGACGGTGAGAGTGTTTACGCCTCCGCTCGAATCGTAGTCGTAGGTGACCCCCCCAGATAGCAGCAGCGAGTTGATCGAGAAAGTGTCGTCGGCCGTGCGATTTGCGGCGAGCTTGAGGTTCACGTTCGCCGCAGGTGCCGCAGCATATTCGGTCGCCAGCAACGGCCGCAGACCGTTGACCGCGCCCGTCGGCGGGTTGTAGGTGACGAAATCCGTTCCCGAACTGGTATTGCCAGTCGCGCCAATCGCCCCGGCAATGATGCTGACGGTGGTGGTACCCGAGTTACCGCCGCCGCCTGTCAATGCGGGCGCGGCAGTGAAGACTATGTTCGAGCTGTTCGCGGTCTGCGAGGCGACCGTATTTGCGCCGAGGTTGATGCCACGAAACAAGCCTGTGTCGCTCGCGACGCGCACAAGCGAAGCGAATGTGACCTGCATGTTTGTAGCCGGATCGGGAGTAAGGGTGACAGTGGAGTAACCAGAGTTCAGTGTGAGCGCGCCGATCGTTTCGGTCGTGTTTGCGCCTGCGTTACCGATCACGACGAACTCGCCGCCGATCATGTTGAGCCCGAGTGCATCGCCCATGCGGTTGGTATTATTCGCTCCGCTGTTGTCCAGCATGAGCGTCGCCCCCGAACCGACCGAGAACGCGCTGCCGGTTGCGGATCCGTTGGCGCCGCTAAGCGTCAGCGTGCCCGCACCCACGTTGGTTGCGCCCGTGTAGGTATTCGTCCCGTCAAGCGTAAACGTCCCCGCGCCCTGCTTGGTCAGAGCAATCGTGCCGCTGGGATTCTGAATCACCCCGGAAAATGTCGTGGAGGTGCCGTCACCTCCAGTGGTAAGGGTTACAGCGCCTGCGCCGCTCTTCGTCACCGTGCCAGCGCCGGCAAGCGAGCCGATCGTGTCACTGAAACCGGCGAGGCTAAATGTCGCGCCACCGGCCACCGTGACGGCGCTGCCAGAAGGCACCGAATTGGCCGCGCCGAGCTGCAGCGTTGCTGCGTTTATATTGGTCGCGCCCGTGTAGGTGTTGGCTTGCGACAACGTGAGCGTGCCCGCACCGGCTTTCGTGAGACTACCGGTACCGCTGATCGTGGTGCCTGCGGTCTGGGTCGCGGCGCCGCTATGACTGACGCTCAACGTCCCGCCGCCCGTCAGCGCCATGTTCCCGAGCGTGATCGTCGTTGCGTTCGTGACGCTCATGGCCGACGCCGTCGCGTTGCTGGTCTGGAGCGTGCCGCTGGTGAAGTTCGCCGCGCCGCCGCCGGCATCGATCGCAATCAGGCCCAATCCCGCATTCACAGATTTCGCGGCGGCGAGGGTAACGCCACCCGTACCGCTGGTGAGCGTGATGGTGCCGCCGTTGGCGCTGATGCTCTCGTTGATGGCGATGGCGCCCGCGCCGCCGCCCGTCAGCGTCAGCGCACCGGTTCCCAGATTGTTGATTCCGCCGCTGCCGGCGACGACGGTAATGTTTCTGTTGGCGTTGAGGGTGAGGCTGTTGGCGGAGGTGTAATTGATCGCGTTGTTGACGGTAATGTCGCCGTTACCGCCAAGAGCTGAGGCAGTCGTGACAATCACGTTGCTCAGCCCCAACTGCCCGGTCAACGTCGTGACGTTAAGGTTTGACGGCGTCGTGGTGGTGTCGGAAAAAGAACCCCCGCCAAACGCCATGGTCGGCGTGCTCGCAGCCGTACTGATGGTGATATCGGTGGGATCAAGCAGCAGAGTTCCTGCCGTGCCCATAGGGGCTCTGGTATCAGCCAGCCCCTGAAAATCGAGCCAACCCTTGCCCGATGTTTCGACGAACCCGCCATTGCCGCCAGTTGCGCCACCGCGTGCAGAGATCGAACCGTAGTAGCGTGTGATCTCATCGGCCCACACCACGACCTTGCCGCCGTCGCCCGCCTCGGTCGCGTCGGCCTTGATGGTCGCATCCGGCCCGACGTAGGTTCGCGACGCGTTCTGGATTTCAGGATTCTTGCCCTGGTAGTCGCCGCCCAGGAGCACCGTACCGCCGCCCGTTTTGCCCGAGGCATCGACAAGCGCCGCATTGATC
>CAYNUH010000124.1:0-6370 GCA_964400605.1 uncultured Acidobacteriota bacterium
ACGAGGCGGTGGCGGCCAAGCGTCCTTACCAGCCGCATACGCGGCAGCAGTTGCGATTCCCGGACGGGGGGATTGCTGACCACTAATGTGCCGAGTCGCAAGTCCGTTGAAAGAATTCATTTCTCGCAAAGTCGCAAAGTTCGCAAAGAAACCCTTTGCGTTCTTGGCGGCTTTGCGAGAGAGACGCCTTGGAGTTTTGACTCAGGACACTAGCGTGCTGTCTCTGAAGTAAGCTGGAGCTATGAGCTACACCAGCAGCATTAGCAGCAAAGGGCAGGTGACGGTTCCGCTCGAGATCCGTCGTCGCCTGGGACTTCGGCGAGGTGATCGCGTGGAGTTCGTCGCCCAAGGGGAGCTAACCGTCCTACGGCCCGCCCGCGGGGCGCCGAACCCGTTTGCGCGTTACGCCGGGGCGCTGGGCACTTTTCCCGGAGGGGTCCGGGAAAGTAACGCCTGGATGGACGATCTGCGCCGCCCCGCAGCGCCTCGCCGCCGGGGCGTGCGGATCAGCGTGCGATGAAGACCGCTGTCGACACCAACGTGATCTCCGCCTTGTGGTCGAGTGAACCGCTGGCTTCCCAGATGGGGGAACTCTTGGGTCGCGCGCGTCAGGAAGGCGGCCTCGTCGTTTGCGCTCCCGTCTATGTCGAATTGCTGGCACACCCCAAGGCGACACCAGCCTTTCTGGACGAGTTTCTGTCCTCCACCAACGTGATGGTGGATTTCGAGCTGGAGGAGGCGGTCTGGCGCGAGGCCGGACGCGGCTTCGTCGCGTACACCCAACGACGACGCCGCAGTTCTCGGGGTGTGGAGGGGAGCCTTCCTAAGCCTAAGCGCTACGCACGGGATTTCCCAGGGCTGAGGCTCTTGCCGGGGGGGCGGTTCTGAGTTAGTTAGCCGGCCGGGGGGCCGGCTGCGGGCCGGGGGGCCCGCCCTACCTTAGGCCGGCTTGCCAGTTGACCACTACCGTTATCGGCGACTGCTCGCTCTCCCCCAGGGTATTGATCAGAAAGCGCCGGCCGTCGGGGCTTACGTCGTAGGGGTGGAAAACCGTAGGACCTGGAGGGAGCGCGCGGGTTTGGAAGAGGGCCTGGGGCGCACCGGCCTCCATCGTGGAGCCGGCCGTTAGGGGCACGGCCATGAGCCGCAAGTCGAGGCCAAGATAAAACAGCTCTTTCCCGTCGCTGCGCCAGACGGGCGCCATGCCGCCGGTGGTCGAGATCTGCCACTTGGCGCCGGGGGCTACGGAGCGGGCGCCCTCGGGGCCCG
Source organism: uncultured Acidobacteriota bacterium (assembly GCA_964400605.1). Classification (GTDB taxonomy): domain Bacteria; phylum Acidobacteriota; class Polarisedimenticolia; order JACPZX01; family JACPZX01; genus CAYNUH01. Next base: position 1,270 of record CAYNUH010000124.1, read on the forward strand.
GGACCGGCTGGACGTAGACCTCCATACGTCCCGTTTCGCTTGAGTGGTAAGCGAGCCAGCGCCCGTCGGGAGAGAAGCGGGCGTTGGACTTGATGAACTCGCCCTCGGCCGGGACGATCCGGACGGGGGTCCCCTTCTGGAGGCGGTCTCCGGCCAAGGGTAACAGCCACAACTCGGATCCGGCCTTCACACGCGCGCCATAGACGATGTACCGGCCGTCCCGAGACCAATCCATCAGATTCGCGCCGCTCGCGGTCTTGAAAACAAGCTCGTCGGCGCCGGTTCCGGCCGCTGCCTTCTGGTAGATGGCGTACTGTCCGTCACGCTGGGAGCTGAAGCCGATGCGGTTCCCATCGGGGGACCAGACGGGGACAGTGTCCCAGGTGGGATCAAAGGTGAGCCGCGAGGCCGACCCGCGGGCCAGGTCCAGCACCCAAAGGTTGGAGCCCACCACTCGCTCGCGCCGGGCCACGGCGACCTTCTTTTGGTCCGGCGCGAGCGCCAGGTCCACGTAGAGGCCCGACTCGCCGGCGGCGCCGAGGCGTTTGCCGTCACGGTCGAACCAGACAAGCTGACTGCCGGACGCGCCACCTCCCCAGTAGGCGAGGACCCCGGCGGGCGAGACCGAGAAACGCTTGTAGTAGGGGTTGCGGTTGGAAGAGCCGATTCGCTCGGCGATGGGGAAAAGCTCGCCGGCGGGCTGGAGGCGGCCGGGATCGAAGGGCTGTGCCAGGAGAGTCTCGTCGCGCACGAACAGCAAATGGCCGTTGCGGCCGGCCGGGCCCGGGGCGTACAAAGCGTTGGAGAAGTCGGGAAGCAGGCGACGGCCCGCGCCCGCCTCGAGCGACCCGGCGTAAATGCCGGATTCGCTGGATTGGCTTCGGCCATTGAAATAGAGGAAGCGGCGCCCGTCGGGCAGAAAGCTGGCAAACCTGGCCCCACCGCCGCTGTATTCCGCGCCGGAGAGTGGGACCGGCGTCCCGCCGACGGCCGATACGCGATACATGGGGCCGGTGTTGCTGGGTGTGAAAACGATCACGCCCTCCTGGCTCCAGGTCCCGCCGAAGCCGGTGGCGGCGTCGCAGAGAGTTTGCGGTGGGCCGCCCGTAACCGCCATCTTCTTCAACTTGCCGTCCGCGAAGAACCCGATAAAACGGCTGTCGGGGGACCAGAAGGGAAAGCGGGCGTCGTCGGTTCCCGGCAGGCGGTGGGCCTCCAGGGCGTCGAGCGGGCGGAGCCACAGGGAGTTCTTGTTTTCGGCGCTGACGGCCATGGCGAGAGAACGGCCGTCCGGGGAGAGGGTAAACGTGTCGAGCGAGGTCTTCTCGGGTAGGTGGACGGAGAAGCGGACGGGGCGTGGCTCGGGGGGCGGCGTCTCGCGGAAGTGGAGCAGCGAGATCGCGGCCGCGAAAACAGCAATTCCACCACCAAGACACCAAGACACCAAGGAAAACCTGGGTCTTTCTTGGTGTCTTGGTGTCTTGGTGGTGATTTGCGGTTGCGGTTCTCTCGCCTCCAGAACAACGCGGGCTTCGCCGATATCGCGGAGGCGGGAGTGCGGGTCCTTATCCAGGCAGCGGGCCAGCAGGGCGCGGATGGCCGGGGGCGTCGTGGCGGGCAGCAGGTCCAGACCGGGCTCCTTCATCATCACGCAGGCCAGCGTCTCGGCCGCGGTCTCGCCGCTGTAGAGTGGCCGGCCGGTCAGCATCTCGTAGAGCACCACCCCGAAACTCCAGATGTCGGCGCGGCGGTCCACCGGCTTGCCCTTGGCTTGCTCGGGCGACATATACGCAGCAGTACCCAGAATCACCCCGACGCGGGTTAATGCCGCCGACACTGTCTCGGCCCCGACCCCCGGCCCCTGGCCCCCGTCCCCCAGCAAGGCCAGGCCGAAGTCCAGCACCTTTACCACGCCCTCCGGCGTCACCTTCACGTTGGCGGGCTTCAGGTCGCGGTGGACGATGCCCTTCTCGTGCGCGTACTCCAGGGCCTCGGCGATCTGGCGGGCGATGGGGAGAGCCTCGTCGAGCGGCAAGGGACCGGTGAGCGTGGGGCCTTCCACCAGCTCCATCACCAGGGCGCGGACGCCTTCCGACTCGTCCACGCCATAGAGGGCGGCGATGTTGGGATGATTCAGCGACGCCAGGACCTCCGCCTCGCGCTGGAAGCGGGCCATGCGCTCGGGGTCTTTGGCGAAAATCTCCGGGAGCACTTTGAGCGCGACGTGGCGCCCCAGCCGGGTGTCCCGAGCGCGGTACACCTCTCCCATGCCGCCCTTGCCGAGGAGGGAAACGATCTCGTAGGGGCCGAAATTCTTCATTTCCTTGTCCCCGCCAGCCAGTTGACCACCAGCGTCAGCGGGGCCTCGGCGGACTGGTCGGCCCGGGTGGCGATCAGGAACCGGCGGCCATCGCCGGTGACGTCATACAGAAAAAACGGAGCTGCGGGCTCCAGCGGGACGACGCTGCTTTCGAACAGGGTCTGCGGGACCCCCGGCTCGAACGCGGCGGGCGGCCCCGCCTTCACCGTCACCGCCAGCAGCGCGCGTTCCGGCGACAGGTAGAACAGCTCCTTGCCGTCGCCGCGCCAGCGTGGCCGGGCGCCGCCGTTGGTCGACACCTTCCACTTGCCCGCCCCCGAGGGGAACGGCCGCACGTAGACCTCGTGCCGCCCCGATTCGTCCGAGTCGTAGACCATCCACCGTCCGTCCGGGGAGATTTGTCCGTGGCCCTCGTCAAACTCGGTCTGCAAGAAGGCGACCGGCTTGCGTTCGCCGGTCATCGGCAATATCCATAGATCGTGCCTGGCCTTGGGACTCCATTCCTGGTAGACGAGGAACTTGCCGTCCCGCGACCACTGGTCGGCGTATTTCGAATTGGCGGACTGGAGCAGGAGCTCGTCCTGGCCGGCCCCGCTCGTGTCCTTGAGGTAGAGATCCATACCCTTGGCGCGCCTGGAGCTGAACACGATGCGGTTGCCGTCGGGTGACCAGACCGGGTTACTGTTCTGCGAGGCGTGGAAGGTGAAACGGGTATCGGTGCCGCGCGCCAGCTCGTGCAGCCAGATATCGGAGTTGGCCGCCCGCTGGTCCCATCGCGGGAACGCCACCCGTTTCTCGTCCGGCGAGAGCGCCAGCTCGAAACCGGCGTAGGGGGGGCCCAGCGGGCCGAGGTTCTTGCCGCTGCGGTCGAACCACGCGAGTTGGTTCCGCCCGGCGCCACGGCCCGTCTGGTAGAGCAAGGTCCCGTTGTCGGAGACCGCCACCGGCGCCCAGCTGCTTCCCGCCACCGTCGTTACCTGCTCAGCCACCGGGAACACTTCGCCGGCCGGCTGCAAAGTCTTGGTGTCGAACGGCTGGGCCATCAGGGTGCCGTCCCGGACGAACAGGAGGTGGCCGTGGCGATGGCCCGCGACCGGCGGGGCGTAGACGACGCTGGAAACATCGGCCAGCCGCCGCCGCCCGGCCGGCGCGTCGAGCGCAGCGATGTAGATCCCGTCCTTGTCGTCCGGCGACCCAATGACCGAATAGAGAAAGTGACGGCCGTCGGGCAGAAAAACGGGAAAGCGCTGCCGCGCCTCTCCCACCTTTTCTGCGATCGGAGACGGCATCCCGCCAACTGCCTGCACCCGGTGTAAAGCAAAACCGCGGTTGGGAACAAACAGGATGACCCCGTCGCGATTCCACGTTCCACCGGCGCCGAACTGGGCATCGCACAGGGTTTGGGGCGGTCCCCCGGTGACGGCAACCTTCTTGAGCTTGCCGCCGGCGAAGAAGCCGATGTAGCGGCTGTCCGGCGACCAGAACGGAAAGCCCGCGTCCTCGGTTCCCGGCAGGGCCTGAAACGCCAGGGCGTCGAGCGCCCGCACCCAGAGCCGGTTCTGGCCCCGGGGAGGCGCCAGCGCCAGGTAGCGGCCGTCGGGGGACAGGGCGAAGTACTGCGCCGGGGTCTTCTCGGGCGGCGCCAGCGAGTAGCGCAGCACGCGGTCTTCGGGGGGCGTTTCGCGGAAGTGGAGGAAGGAGACGGCCGCGAGCGCCAAAACCAGGACAGCAATTCCACCACAAAGACACCAAGACACCAAGGAAAACCTAGGTTCTTCTTGGTGTCTTGGTGTCTTGGTGGTGATTTGCGATGCGCTCCCCTCCAGGATAAAGCGCGCTTCGCCGATGTCGCGCAGCCGCTTGCGGGAATCTTTCTCCAGGCACCGCTCGAGCACCCAGCGGACGCCCGCCGGGGTATCGGCCGGCAGGGCCTCCCACGGCGGCTCGTCCCGCACCACCGCCGCCAGCGTCTCCACCGCCGTCTGCCCCGCGAAGATCTGACGGCCGGTGAGCATCTCGAACAGCACCACCCCGAACGACCAGATGTCGGCCCGGCGGTCCACCGGCCTGCCCATGGCCTGCTCGGGGGGCATGTAAGCGGCAGTACCCAGGAGGGCTCCGGCCCGGGTTAGTGTCGCCGACACTGTCTCGACCCCGGACCCCGGCCCCTGACCCCCGTCCCCCAGCAAGGCCAGCCCGAAGTCCAGGACCTTCACGGTTCCGCCGGGCGTGACCTTGATGTTGGCGGGCTTGAGATCGCGATGTATGACACCCTTTTCGTGGGCGTATTCGAGGGCGTCGGCGATCTGGCGGGCGAGGGGCAGCGCTTCGTCGCAGGGGAGCGGACCAGCCAGCGTCGGACCCTCGACCAACTCCATCACCAGGGCGCGGATGCCGTCCGATTCCTCCAGGCCGTAGAGCGCCGCGATGTTGGGGTGGTTGAGCGCGGCCAGCACTTGGGCCTCGCGCTGGAAGCGGGCCATGCGCTCGGGGTCGTTGGCGAAGACCGGCGGGAGCACTTTGAGCGCGACGTCGCGGTGGAGGCGGGCATCGTGGGCGCGGTAGACCTCGCCCATGCCGCCGGCGCCGAGGGGGGCGGTGATCTCGTAGGGGCCGAGGCGGGTTCCGTTTGAAAGGCTCATTTCCCTATCGGCATCCTAGCGCAAAGCCAACGGCAGCACAACGACCTGCACGGCAAGACCACGCCCACCATGGCCATTGATTTCTGCCGCCGCGCGGAGGAATACTCGCCCTACTTCGTCGAGGAGGCCACGCAGATCG
>CAYNUH010000125.1:0-6093 GCA_964400605.1 uncultured Acidobacteriota bacterium
CCCGCAGCAAGGCGTCCACGGCTGGCTTGTGTTCCTCGGCGATGTCTGTGAACAGTATGTTTTGCTGAGGGGTCAGACGGATGCCTGGCCGGAAGGTCTCCACCAGCCTGCGAAAGCCTGTCTTGAGCGTCACGTCCTCGCTATCTTTGATGCGGCCATTCTCCACATATACCCCCAGGTACCAGCGTCCATCACCTTGGGGGTGCCAGCCCAGGTGATCGTCCACTCCTTCCCACTGGATAGCGGTGGCGGGAGGCAACTGGTAGCCCAGACGCTGTTCCATCTCAGTCTTAAACCTGGCCGTGCCCCATTCTTCCACCAGATATTTCATGCGGGCGTGCTTGCGGTTGGTCCGATCACCGTAATCGCGCTGGATGCTGACGATGGTCTCCACCACGGGAACGAGCATGTCTGGTTTGACAAATGCGATGGGATCGGCCTGGCGAGGGAAGGTCGTCTTGATACCGTGCGTCATGGCCTGCCCGCCGCCCACCAAGACGTTGAAGCCTAAGAGCTCGTCGCCCTCAAGCATCGCGACAATGCCGATATCCTGGGTGTAGACGTCGATACAGTTGTCCCCTGGAAAGGCGATGCCGGTCTTGAACTTGCGGGGAAGGTAGACCGTGCCGTACAGGGGCTCGACTTCCGGCTCTGTGGACACGACCTTGTCGCCGTTCAGCCACACCTCGTAGTAGGCTCCAGTGCGCGGCAGAAGACGGTCGCTCAGCAAGCGAGCGTACCACTCTATCTGAGAGTGCACTCGGTCCTCCGCTGGAGCCGGGCAGCACATAACGTTGCGCTCCACGTCGCCGCAGGCGCCCAACGTCGTTATCAATTTCTCGTTGATCGCCCTGAGGGCGTCCTTGAGGTTCTGCTTGAGGACCCCATGCAGCTGGAAGTCCTGACGCGTGGTTATACGAAGGCTTCCGTTGGCATAAAGGGACGCGACTTCGTCCTCCGCCAAGTACTGCTCGGGGGTTAAGACGCCGCCGGGGTTTTTGCAGCGAATCATGCAGGAGTAGTATTTCTCCTTGCCCTCTCGCTTGAGCTGCTGACGCAGATCGCGGTCGTCCTGCTGATAAATGCCGTGGAATTTGAGGATCTGCACGTCCTCCTCGGAGAAGTACGTGGCATCCGTGGCGAGTTCCTCTCGGAGGGTGCCGCGCAGGTAGTCGCTGCCTTCCTTGAGAAGTTCGACCTTGGATCTCGTCCCGGCTTCGCCGGCGTCGGAGCTCTTAACTCTCTCGTCCATCTCCTGCACCTACCTGATCTCCCACCAGATGCGCTACCACTGAGGCCAGCCGACACTTCTGGAGGTGGCAAGCGTTCTGACTTCTCCTTTCAACTGAGTTCCGGCATCAGGGAGCCTCCCCGCCAGCGCCAGGCTGGCTTGAAACGGAGGAAAAAAGCCAGGCGATAGCGCCTGGCAGATATGAGAGGCCTTCGAGCATAGATGTTTCTCCGGTTTCGGTCCAGCATAGAAACCGCCAGCCTGTGAGCCAAACGACGCGTCTTCCTTGCGCGACAAGCGCGAGCTTGCCCCCGGCGCGTCCCGGCATGACAGCCACCTCTTCTTGATCGATGACGTGGCGGGCGGAGCCCAGGCCATCCCAGGGGCCGTACCCTCTACCAAGGGTCGTCCCTCCGCCAGTAGTCGGAGTCATGCAGCCACAGGTCGCCGCTCAACGAATTGAGAAATTCTCGCTTTGCGCCACACTTCTTGCAGAGCCCCTTGCTGCTGGGGCCCTCGGGAGCCTCGATCAGCCAATGGTGCTGGCAGGTGGGAGTCTCCAACACGGACCGACCCAACGCGACGACTGACGTCTTACCCATCACAACCTCCTGTCACTCGCAGGGCCGTACCCATGCATGCTTATCGTTCTACGGGAACACCCACCATACTGCCGTACTCGGTCCAGGAGCCGTCGTAGTTCTTGACGTCCGGGTAACCCAGGAGCTCGTGGAGGACGAACCAGGTGTGGGATGAGCGCTCGCCGATGCGGCAGTAGGCGATAACGGGCCTGTCGGCGGCGGCGCCCTGCGACCCGTAGAGCTCCTTCAGCTCTGCTGGGGATTTGAAGGTGCCGTCCTCGTCGGCGGCCTTGCTCCAGGGGATATTCTTGGCCCCGGGGATGTGGCCCGGGACCTGGGCCTGTTCCTGGGGCAGGTGAGGCGGCGCCAGGAGCTCGCCACGATACTCCTCAGGGGAACGAACATCGACGAAGACAGCCTCGCCGCCCTGTTTCGCTAGCACTTCCTCCCTGAAGGCGCGGATGTTCGGGCGGGGGCCAGCAAGCCTCGGCGGCGTCGCGGCTGGTGTGACTGTGGGCCGCTCCGCTGTCATCGGCCGGTTCTCCTGCTCCCACTTCTTGCGTCCGCCGTTAAGGAGCTTGACGTTGTCGAAGCCCTGGTACTTGAGGTACCAGTAGGCGTATGCAGCGAACCAGTTGTTGTTGCCGCCGTAGAGGATGACGGTGGTTTCACCGCCGACGCCCGAGCGGGCCAGTAGCTCCTGCAAGCCGTTGGAGTCAATGAAGTCTCGGCGCAGTGGGTCGTGCAGGTCCTTCTGCCAGTGCCAGGCGATGGCGCCGGGGATGTGGGCGACCTCGTAAGCGCCTGTGTCCTCGTCCACCTCCACTAGCCGCATACCAGGGTCGCTGGCGTTGGAAGCGAGCCATTCGGTCTCGACTAGGACGGCGGAGTCTGGGTATTGAGCCATGTGAAACCCCCTTTCTTCAGCTCACCGGCTGCGCCTCGGTGAACACCAGGGCGATAGATATCTAAACCGGGTTCAACTCGTTGACGCGGGCCCGCGCAGCGTCCTTGTCCTTGAACCAGAGCGCGTCGATCTCGGTGTATTCCTTCTGACCGTCAGGCACATCGTCCTCGGTGAAGATGGCTGTGACCGGGCAGACCGGCTCGCAGGCGCCGCAGTCGATGCATTGGTCAGGGTCGATGTACAGCTTGCGGTCTACGCCTTCCTCGAAGTGGATGCAGTCGACGGGACAGACCTCGACGCAGGACTTGTCGATGGTGCCGATACAGGGATCCGTAATGACGTAAGTCACCGTATGTCACCTCCTCCCACCGCTTTGATTTGAAGCCAACGCGAAACCCCGTAAGACAGTTGGCGCCTCAACCTTGTCTACTGACCGTCTCCAGCCATCTGTACCTTCCAGCCAAATAGTTATGGTGCAAAGGGTTGATAAAGAAACTAACGACTGTGTATACTATACATCGACTCGGAGTACAAATGGGGCTTCGTCACCGACATCGCCACGGACCTCGCCCCAAAGGGCTCAACGAAGATGCTCCAGTGGCGTCTGAAGGCCTACCGCTACTGGATGGCGCTGGACTACGAGGAACCGAAGTGGGCCAAGATCAGCCACCCGCCGATCGATTTCCAGGACATGTACTACTACTCGGCCCCGCTCAAGGAGAAGCGCCCCGAGAGCATGGACGAAATCGACCGTGGACGCCGTCTTCGACAGCGTCTCCGTGGCGACGACCCTCCAGAAGACACTGGAGGAGCTGGGGATCATCTTCTGCTCCTTCAACTCGCACAAGATCACGATGATTACGCCCGGCGACGCGCTCCCCGGCCGCGACCGGCCGGCGTTTGACGTTCCGGAGCGCCACACTGTTCTCGGCGCTCCTCTGCAGCCCCCATTCCCTGCCGGTATCCAGACCGCCGTCTTCGCGCTCGGCTGCTTCTGGGGTGCCGAGCGTCTCTTTTGGCAGATACCGGGGGTGTTCACCACGGCGGTCGGCTACACGGGCGGCTTCACGCCGCATCCGACCTATGAGGAGGTCTGCTCCGGCCGCACCGGCCACGCGGAGGCCGTGCTCGTCGCCTTTGACCCGGCCAAGGTCTCCTCCGAGTCGTTGCTCAAGACCTTCTTCGAGGAGCATAACCCGACCCAGGGTATGCGTCAGGGCAACGACGTCGGCACGCAGTACCGCTCCGCCATCTACTACGCCGACGACGACCAGAAGCGGACCGCCGAAGCCTTGCGGGACGCCTACAACCGGGACCTCCGGCGTGCCGGCTTCCCGGCCATCACGACCGAGATCGAGCCCGCCGCTCCCTTCTACTACGCTGAGAACTACCTCCAGCAGTACCTGCACAAGGTTCCGGACGGTTACTGTGGACTGAAGGGCACCGGCTTGACGTGTTCGCTGTCGAACGTCACAGAAGCTGGACGATGACTAGGGTCTCCTCCCCATCAGCCGGCCGCAGCGCAGCGGCGGCGCGCTGAGGAGATAGGGAGGCCAGTGCACCATTTTTCTACCCCCGATTCACAGGTAGGCGTGATGTGCGCCTTCTGTTGTCGCTCGCCCGTGACCGAGGACGTGGAGGTCGAGGGCCGGGTGTTCGAGGTCTGCGCCCCCTGCGCGCGCAAGCTCCAGACCAGGCGGCGGCAGAAGGACGCAGATTGCTTCTGCCCGGAGGACTGCCCGCGGCACGTGGAGCACGGGAGCTACTGATGGCCGACAGTTACGCCAACGGCCCGGCGCGGGAGGCAGAGTTCGTGAAGGCGACGCGGATGAGCACGCCGCAAGAAGATCCCTGCATCCAGGTGGAGATAGGGAACCTGGCTCGGGAGCTGACGCTAGACACGGCGCTGAAGCTGGCCGCAGCGATCCGAAGAGAGGCGAGTCATCGCGACCGCATAGTCGAGGCAACCGCCGCCAGTCGGCGCGAGTATCTGGGCATGGAGTTGGAGAAACTAGCCGCTGAACGAGGCGTCGAGCCCGAGGCACTATTGGCAACCCTCGCCGATACACAAGGAGGGATATAACCCCACCGTTGCCGAAGGGCAGCTAGGCGCGAAAGGCGGCGTTCCCCCCACGAATGCGGTAGCGGACCATCCTTCGCCTCACGAGCAGCTTTCGGCTGTAAAGGCTCCCTACTCGCCGCGTATCTTTCGCAGGACCCAGCGGACGGGATCGTAGTACTGGTCGGCGACGCGCTCCTTGAGGGGGATGATAGCGTTGTCGGTGATGTGGATGTCTTCGGGGCAGACTTCCGTGCAGCACCCGGTGATGTTGCAGTAGGCGATGCCCGCTGCCTTGTGTATGATCTCCGTGCGGTCGGCGGTGTCCAGGGGGTGCATCTCCAGCTCCGCCAGGCGCACGAAGAAGCGAGGGCCATAGAACTGCGCCTTGTTCTCCGGGTGATCGCGGATGACGTGGCAGACGTTCTGGCAGAGGAAGCATTCGATGCACTTGCGGAACTCCTGGCCGCGGTCGATGTCGGTCTGCATCATGCGGTAGGTGCCGTCGGGCTCCGGAGGGCGGGGCTTGTATGGCGGGATCTCCTTCTCCACCTGATAGTTGAAGGAGACGTCTGTCACCAGGTCCTTAATGATGGGGAACGTCTTGAGGGGCGCGACGGTGATTGGCTTTCCCGGCTCGAAGATGTCCATGCGGGCCATGCAGGTGAGGACGGGCTGGCCATTGACCTCGGCGCTGCAGGAGCCGCACTTACCAGCCTTGCAGTTCCAGCGGATCGCCAGGTCGTTGGCCTCGGTGGCCTGGATGCGATGGAGGACGTCCAGAACGACGTTCCCCTCTTCCACCTCCACCTGGTAGTCGACGAAGCCGCCGCCCTCCGCGGTCCCGCGGAATACCCGCATGGTTACCTGAGCCATAGGTTTGCCCCTTTACCAGTTGATAGTTTACAGTGGACAGCTGACACGATCATCTGTCTGGGGAGATAAGGCCGGGCCCGGTCTACGGCCAGAGCCAGCTTTCCATTGCGGAGTCAGCCCCGAACGGGCCCTCTCCGGTGATGGCTACGATGTTGCGATTATCGGCTCCGGCTCCGCCGCCTTCGCGGCGGCCATCCGCGCCAGGGACCTGGGCGCGTGCGTGGTGATGGTGGAGGCAGGGATCCTGGGCGGCACACCTGCGTCAACATCGGCTGCATCCCCAGTAAGGCCCTGCTGCGAGCGGCCGAGGTCTACCACCTGGCCGGCCACCACAACTTCGCCGGGATAGAGACCAAGGCCGTTATCTTGAGTACGATAATGTCTGTTTGCGTACTCAACGACACCCCGCTCTAGTCCCGTTCCACACCGGCGCCGACGA
>CAYNUH010000126.1:0-5949 GCA_964400605.1 uncultured Acidobacteriota bacterium
CTGGCCTGTGGCGCGGGCATCGCCTGAGGCGCGGTCGCGGCCGGGGGCGGCGAGGGCGCCGTGGCGGCGGGAGGCCCTGCGGGCTCGGCGATTCTTACGGCGGGCGGCGCTACAGCGCGCTGCATCTCGGCCGGGGAAGGCGTGGATTCCGCAGCCGCCTCCTTCTTCGTGGTGGCCTTCTTGTGCGGCGCCTTCTCGGCCTTCACGGCCTTCGACGCCCCCATCGCGGCTGTCCGCCGCCGTGCGGGAGGCTTGACGACGAGTGGGGTCTTCTTGAACAGCTCGAGGCAGGTGTCCTCCACCATGGTGAGGCCGCTGGCCGCCGGGATGCCGGCTTCCTTCAGGCGGACAAGGACGTCCCTGGGCGTGAGCCCGACCTTTTTGGCTATCTCGTGGACTTTGATTTTGCCCATCCGCTCTCAGTCTTTGGTGCCCGGCTCCAGTGCCGTCACGGTCTCCCCGCCGCGATCGTGTTCGCTCGTGGCGGGCGTCGAGGCGTCGGGTTCCGCCTCGATGTCATGCGGGGCGGGCGCCTCCTCTTGGGCGTCTTCGTGCGCGAGCCCGCTCTCCCGGGCTAGCCCCTCGTCGACCCCCTCCGGTTCCGGGACCGGCTCCTCGACGCGGTCTGCGATAGCCTGCCTGGCTGCCTCCTGGATCTTCAGCGCGGTCTTCTCGCCGATTCCCGGGATGGCGCACAGCTCCTCGACGCCGGCCTCCACCAGGGCCTCCAGCGACCGATACCCTTTTTCCAGGATGCGGGACGTGATCTTGTCTCCCACGCCGGGCAGGCTGCGCAGCTCCTGAGTGGCCCGGGCGACGCGCCCCATTTCGTCCTCGATCTCCCGTTTCTTCTCTGACTCGCTCTTGATCTCGATCTTCCACCCGATGAGCTGCGAGGCGAGGCGCACGTTCTGCCCCTTCTTCCCGATGGCCTGGGCGAGCTGCGAGTCTTCCACCGTCACCTCGAGGGTGCGGGCCTCGTCGTCCACGACGGAGACGCGACCCACCTTCGCGGGATTCAGCGCGTTGCCTACGAACAACGTCGGGTCGTCGGACCACTGCACGATGTCGATCTTCTCCCCGCGCAGCTCGCGGATGATGGCCTGCACGCGGGATCCCTTGATCCCCACGCAGGCGCCGACGGGGTCGATGTCCTTCTCCTTGGAGCGAACCGCCACCTTGGCCCTGTCGCCGGGATCTCGGGCGATGCTCTCGATGACGACCGTGCCGTCGTAGATCTCCGGCACCTCCATCTCGAAGAGTTTCACCAGGAGGCGGGAGTCCGTGCGGCTGACGATGACCTGGGGGCCCTTGGCAGCCCGGTCCACATTGACGATGATGGCGCGGACGCGGTCGTCCAGATTGTAGTGTTCGGCCCGCGACTGCTCGCGCCTGGGGAGGAGAGCCTCAGTGCGTCCGAGGTCCAGGACGATGTCGCCGCGCTCGAACCGCTTGACGACGCCGTTGATGAGCTCGCTGGCGCGGTCGCTGTACTCGCGGAAGACGTTGTCCCGCTCGGCCTCGCGGACCTTCTGGTAGATGACCTGCTTGGCGGCCTGGGCGGCGATGCGCCCCAGGTCCACCTTGGGCTTCAGCAGCTTGATGGTTTGCTCGACATCGGCGGCCGGGTCCACGCGGCGGGCGTCCTCCACGGAGATCTCCAGGTCGGCGTCCACCACCTGCTCGACGACTTTCTTGACGGCGTACACGTCCCACGTCCCGCGGCCGCGGTCGAATTCGGAGATGAGTTCCTCCCGCGTGCGGAAATGCTTCTTCGACGCCGCCACCACCGCGTCCTGGACGGCCGCGATGATCGTGTCAACATCGATGCCTTTTTCCCGGCCGATCTGCTCGATGGCCTGGAAGAGTTCGCTTCCCATCTTTCGCTGAACCCTGTCCGCCCGGTACCCTCAAGCGCCGCGCTTCTTGCGGCTCGAGCCGCGCCCCGCCCCGCCGCCCGCGCGGGGCCATTCCACCTCACGCCGCGCGCGGACGATGAGATCGCGCGGCACGTCCATGTCGGTGCCGTCCAGGACCAGCCGGATCTTGTCGGGGCCGGCCTCGCTCAGCATCCCGACGAAATCTTGCCGGCCCGCGACGGCCTCCCGCGTGACGACTTTCACCATCGAACCGACGGCTCTCTTCCAGTCTCCCTCGGATTGGAGGGGCCGCGTGAGGCCCGGAGAAGAAACCTCCAGTGTGTACGCGTGCGGGATCGGATTCTCCACCTCCAGGAGAGTCCCGACGATCTCGCTCACCCGCTGGCAGTCAGCGAGGCTCACCCCGCCCGACTTGTCGATGTACAACCGTAGAACCCAGCCCACCGGCTCCCGCCGGTATTCCATGTCCACCAGCTCGGCGCCCGTCTCCCGCACCGCATCAGCGGCGAGGGAGCGGACGGCCTCCTCCACGCCGCGGGTCACGGCGTCCACACGCACCCCCGGGCCCAAAATAAAAAAGTGGGCCGACTGCACGCCCACTGGTGAGCCATACGTACAGCGCAGCCTAGCACCGAGGAAAGCCCAAGATCAACCGAATTGAAAGCCCCTCAGCGGCCCGGGCCGGGGGCGGCGTCTGGCTCGACGAAGGTAACGGTTCCGTCCACCGGCGGGCCCGTGTGACTCTCGGTCGCGCCCGAGGGCCACCGGATCTCCACGGCGTCCACGCGGCCCACGGCGCCCAGCCCGGTGTGGAGCTTGGGGTCGGAGGCGCTTTCGAAGGACCCGCCCCCCTTCCGCTCCAAAAGCCGTTTCTTGCCTCCTGCCACCACCCACACGCGCGCCCCGACGGCGTCCCGGTTGCTTCGCGTCCCGGCCAGCCGGATCGAGATCCAATGGCGTCCGGGCGGCAGGTCGTTGCGGAACAGTGCGGGGGTCTCGAACATGCGGGTGACGACGACGTCTACGTCCCCGTCGGCGTCGATGTCGCCGAAGGCGGCCCCTCGGTGTGCGGCCGCACGCTCCAGTCCGGAGCCGGGCGCCGGGGGAAGCTCGGTGAAGAACGCCATGCCGTCGTTGAGAAACACCTGGCAGCGCTGTAGAAACGTCGATCCGATGTTGGCCTCGTCGGCTTCGGGGTAGACATGGCTGTTGGAGATGAAGAGATCCTCGTCGCCGTCGTTGTCGAGGTCCTGGAACGAGGTTCCCCAGCTCAGGGAGCGGATCGTGCGCTCCACGAGCCCCGCCTTCAGCGACATGTCCTCGAAGAACCCCGTGCCGTCGTTGATGTAGAGCGTCGAATAGTCGTGGGAGAAGTTGTTGACGAAGATGTCCAGGTCCCCGTCTCCGTCCGGGTCCCCCATGTCGCAGCCCATGCCCGCCTGCTCCCGGCCGTCGCCGGAGTAGGCGACCCCGGAGAGAACGGCGTCCTCAGCGAAGTGCCCCCGCCCGTCGTTCCGATAGAGGTAGTTGGGGCTGGAGTCGTTGGCAACGAAGATGTCGGGGTCGCCGTCTCCCTCGATGTCGCCGGTGACGACGCCCAGCCCGAAGTAGGGCCGGTCCAGAGCGAGGCCGGCATCGGCGCTTACGTCGGCGAAGGTCCCGTCGCCGTTGTTGTGGTAGAGGATGTCGGAGGCGGGCTTCAGCCCCCTCGGGCCGCAAACAACCTGAAGCCCCCGGAAGTTGCAAGGATGGTTCGGATCGCCGGTTGCGGGGATCTTGTCGGGGTCGAAGTCGAGGTACTTGGTGACATAGAGGTCGAGGAGACCATCACCGTCATAGTCGAAGAAGGCCGCGCTCGCGCCCCAGCCGCGGTCGTCCACACCGGCCTCGGTCCCCACCTCCCGGAACGTGCCGTTCCCATCGTTGCGGAAGAGACGGTTCGGCCCCCAGGAAGGGACGTAGAGATCCGGGTCGCCGTCGTTGTCATAGTCGCCCACCGCGACGCCGAACCCCCAGCCCGGCGCGATCACCCCGGCCTCGGCAGTCACGTCCTGGAACCGGCCCCTCCCGTCGTTGCGGTAGAGGTGGTCCGTGGGAGTCGGGCCGGGGAAACTTGCAAGGGCCGACGACTGCACCTGGAAGATGTCGAGGTCCTCGTCTAGGTCATAGTCCAACAGGGCGATCCCGGTGCCGATGTTGTCGATGATGTATTTCCACGGGGGCGTGGCGGCCACGGTCACCCCCGTGAGACCGCTGGCGGCGCCCACCTCCTCGAAGCGCGGCAGCCGTGCATCGGGCGCCTGGGCGTGCGGGAGGCTCGGCACCATCGCAAGCAGGCCAGCGACTCTGATGGCTCCCGTCAGGCGCACTCAGTCTCCCCCCATGGTGGAGGGGACTTTCTCGTTGGCGAGCGCCTTCCTGGTGATCTCCTGGTGGATGGCCAGCTCGCGGCGCGCTTCCTCGGCGCGGCCCATCTTCGAGAGGGCGCGCGCGTAATAGTAGTGGACCTGCTGGTGCTCCGGCTCCGCGGCGATGACCCGCTCGAACAGGGAGATGGCGCTCGCAAAGTCGCCGCGCTCGAAGCGCACCGTGCCGAGTGTGTAGAGGGTCTTGGGCACGTTGGGCGTGGCGGTGTCCGCCCGCAGAAGGGCCTTCTCGGCCTCGTCGAGGTGGCCCTTCATCTGCGCGATGAAACCAACGTTGAAGAGCGCCGGGGCGTTGTTGGGATCCAGGTCAAGCACCTTTTGGTACTCCACCAGCGCCTCGTCGTACAGCGTCTTTCGGTACAGCATGTCGCCGATGGTCTGGATCACCTTGACCCTCGTGGGGTCCTGCTGCGCGAGGACCCGGTAGTGCGCGAGGGCCTCGTCGGGCCGATTCGTGGTCTCGTAGTAGCGCGCCACTTTCATCCGGAGGGAAACCGCCCGCGGGTCCTCCCCCGCATGATCCAGGAAGGCCAGATATTCTGCGAGGGCCTCCGCATCACGGGCCTGCGTCTCGTAAAGCTTCCCCAGGTTGAAACGCACGCCGACGTCCTGCGGGTTGAGATCCCGGGCCCGCGCCAGGGACATCTCGGCGTGCTGGAGGTCCGACTTCAATAAATAGACCTGCCCGAGGCGGGCCCAAAGCGCGGCCTGACTTGGAGCTGCGAGCAGACCCGCCTGCAGATGCTGTTCCGCGGCAGAGAGCTGCCTCAGGCTCATGAGCACCAGAGCCAGCTCGTAGTGGGCGAGCCATGCCTCCGGGTGCGACTCGAGATGCTTCTGAAAGGCCACGACGGAGTCCTCGAGCCTGCCGGCGTCGCGCAGCTGTCGCGCCACATCGAGGGTTGGGTCGGCGGCGGGAGCAGAGACTTCCTGTGCGTATGAGGTCGTCGGCCAGGCTAGGCTGGATGCGGCCAGGACGGCCAGAATCAGAAGGCTTCCAAGGGGTCTCTGGCCCCAGGATCCAGGCCTCATGAGGCGGTTATCCTCCCAGAAGAAAGGCAGGTAATTCTAGGCAGGGCAAGGGGATGCGTCAACACGCGGAGGCTCCAAGAATCTTCTTGACACTCCGTGGCAGCTTCTGTAGACTACTCATCCCTTCCATGGGTTTGTTCTTTGAAATCTAAGTGGTGCGCAACCGTCCCTGCGACCATCCAGCAGTACTCGAGCCCGCAAGGGCGAATCTCTACAAATGAAGGGTTTACACCTTTCCAAAGTGGAGAGTTTGATCCTGGCTCAGAGCGAACGCTGGCGGCGTGCCTAACACATGCAAGTCGCGCGAGAAAGGGGGGGCAACTCCCTGAGTAAAGCGGCAGACGGGTGAGTAACACGTGGGTAACCTGCCCTCGAGTGGGGAATAACCCCGCGAAAGCGGGGCTAATACCGCATAATATCCCCAGACCTTCGGGTCCGGGGATCAAAGCTTGCCTCTGCATGCAAGCTGGCGCTCAAGGCGGGGCCCGCGGCCGATTAGCTTGTTGGTAGGGTAACGGCCTACCAAGGCGACGATCGGTAGCCGGCCTGAGAGGGTGACCGGCCACACTGGAACTGAGACACGGTCCAGACTCCTACGGGAGGCAGCAGTG
>CAYNUH010000127.1:0-5798 GCA_964400605.1 uncultured Acidobacteriota bacterium
AAGGTGTATCCAGCCGGTCGCCCTCGCCATGCCGGGTTGTGGGAAAGGGAAAGATGGGTCTTGGCCATGCAGATTGGCAGCCCGCCCCACCCCTGGGACTCAAAGTAGCGGAGCTTGCTCAGGGCTTCAGGAGTCCAGCTTACACTATCGGCCCCGTAAACCTTCTGGGCCACCGCTAAGACCTTGTCTTCCGCCTTGGCCTCCGGTAAATAGGTATAAGCCACCCCTGGCGTGGCCCGGGCCGCTTCCATCACCGCTTGCGCCAGGGTAATGGCGCCGTCGCCGCCCTGGGAGAAACCGCGGAACTCCACTGCCGCCCTTGCTCCGCTGCCAAGAGCTATCTCCCTGGCAGCAGCTATTTCCTCCAGGCTATCGGCATCGAATCGGTTGATGGCTACCACCACTGGGACACCAAAGCTGCGGACGATGCCCACGTGGTGCGCCAGGTTGGGGCCGCCCGCCACCACAGCTCCAGGGTCTGGCTTATTCAAGTCCCGCCTGGCCGCGCCGCCATGCCACTTCAGAGCGCGGACCGAGGCCACCACCACAGCAGCATCAGGGGTCAAACCGCTCTGCCTGGCCTTGATGTGCATGAACTTCTCGAAGCCCAGGTCGGCTCCGAATCCAGCTTCCGTTACCACATAATCAGCATGGGATAAAGCCAGGCGATCGGCGATGATTGAGCTGCACCCGTGCGCGATGTTGCCAAAAGGTCCGGCGTGGACCAGCGCCGGCTGTCCCTCCAGAGTCTGCACCAGATTGGGTAGAATGGCCTGACGTAGCAAGGTCATCAAGGCTCCCCCAAACCCCAGGCTAGCCACGGTAACTGGTTTCTCCTGGCGTGTTGTGCCTACCACTATCCGGGAGAGGCGCTGCCGCAGGTCCTCCAGATCGGAGGCCAGGGCCAGAATAGCCATGATTTCCGAAGCGGCCACGATGTCAAAGCGCCCCTCGCGAAGGGGGCCGTTGCTGGCGCCGCCCAGCCCGGTCACTGTCTGCCGCAGGCCACGGTCCGAGGCGTCGGTCACCCTGGTCCACTGGACTCCGGAGGCCTCCAGGCCCGGCACCTGTCCTCGATACACCGCATTGTCCACCAGGGCGGCCAGCAGGTTGTGGGCCGAGGCTACAGCGTGGGCGTCGCCGGTGAAATGAATGTTTATCTCGTCCTCGGGCACCAGGCGGGCCCGGCCGCCACCAGTACCCCCACCTTTAATGCCGAAGATGGGTCCCAGAGACGGTTCTCGCAGGGTGACTGCGGCTCTGTGGCCCAGCTTGCTTAGCCCCTGAGTCAGGCCAATGGCAATGGTGGTCTTGCCTTCACCGGCGGGAGTGGGGGTCATCCCAGTCACCACTACCAGTTTACCTGGGGGTCGGGCCGGTCCGACCCCCAGGGCGTCCAACGACACCTTTGCCTTGTACCGGCCGTAAGGGACCAGGTACTGCTCCGCCACGCCCAGTCGGCTAGCTACCTCGTTGATGGTGTTCACGTTGCCTCCAATTCCTGCTCGGCGCCACCCCAAGCAGGGTAGTCTAGGCCGTTGCCAATCATACCCGGTCCACCAATGCCCAAGGGCGTACCCCCATCACCGGAAGGTGCATTGGTATGGTAGGCCGGAGATATGATACCCAGGACCATGGCAATGTGCCAGTGGTGATGGTAGAGACAGCCGCCGGGCCGGGGCGGCACCCCGGATTGCCCAAACCATTGGGGCGCCATTCCAATCAAGGCAAGGTGCCCTGGGTCACCGCTTTATACGCCAAGATGTAACCCGCGGCGTCCCAGGACTGCATGTCGGCACCCACGGGCCGCCCCGATCTGCCTTGCAACCGTTCGTTGTACTCCCACTCCCCCCTGGCCCCGGCCATATCCTTAGCGGGTCCCCGGTGGCCAGTAGCGTGCGGCTGAGAAGTCAGACCGGCGTGATGCCAGCCGACACCTCTATGAAAAACCTGTGAAGGGACCGCAGACCAGCGGGCTGATGAAGGACCAGCACGTCGATAAGTCCAGGCCTCATTGGGGAGAGCCAGCCAATGGCCCCTGTCGGCAGGCTTGCCTACGGCTGGTGGGATGTTCACCGTTTCTTCACGCCATGCGCCGGACTTCTTCACCAGGACTGCACACCCAAGTCCTAACATGGGGTCAGTTTCGTTAGGAAGCCAAATTAGCTGCAAGGAGGATTTCCATTATGGCCAACGAGAAAGAACAATCCATCACGGTGCAGAGGAGGAAGACAGGTGAGCTATCGACCTGGCCCGAAGAAATGGAGCGTTTCTTCGACCGGGCCATGCGGCCCTTCGGAATGTGGCCCTGGCGGCCCATGGTCCGCCGGCATTTCTTCCCCGTCTACCAGCGGGCTGAGGAGTGGATACCCGAAGTGGATATTCTGGAGAAGAACGGCAACATCGTCATTCAGGCCGACCTGCCGGGGATGAAGCGAGAAGACATTGAGGTGGCGGTGGAAGGGGACATGCTGGTCATCCGGGGCCATCGGAAGGAAGAGAAGGAGGTCAAGGAAGAGGACTACTACTGCTCGGAGCGGGCGGTTGGGGAATTCTACCGGTCCTTGAGCCTGCCGCAAGGGGTGGATGCCGATGCGATCCAGGCCACCTACCAGAATGGAGTGCTGGAAGTGAAGATGCCGCGCCCGGCTACTCCTGAGACCAAGAAGATGAAGGTGCCGGTGAAATAGTGTAGGAGGAGGTAACCCCACCAGTCGGGGCACCTCCTACTAGGGTCGGCTGGCTCAACCCCAGGGCTGGGTATCAGCGCATCATCGCTGGTCCGCCCTTGCGCTGATATCCAGAATCGAGGTCACCCGCCCCAGTGATGGGATATATATATGGAAGCTGTTACTCAGCAGGTCGCCCGGCGGGTTCTGGTGGTCGAGGATGACCGAAGTGTCATCCGAATGCTTCGCATCGCTCTGGTAGAGGCGGGCTTTGAAGTCGCTCAAGCCTCCAGCGGCGCTGAAGCGTTGGCCGTGCTGGAAGAAGCATGCCCCGACGCCGTGGTGCTGGACCTGGGCCTTCCCGATGGCCGGGGTGGCGCCGTCCTGGGGTGGCTGCGCCAGCACCGACAACCAAATGGCAGTGGCCCCGCCTGGGTGGTTATCACCGCGCTGGACCGGCAGGAAGCTGCCGGCCGGTACGGCCCACTGGACCGCCACTTCCTGGCCAAGCCTTTCGACCCCTGGGAGTTGGTCCGGATGCTTAATTCCCTGTTGAGGGGAGCCCAGTGAGCGGCGGCCTAGACACTGGGTAAACAGTTGTCAATAGGCCCTCGCCAAATTATTTGATCGCAGAGGGCGCTCTATGCGCAGGGAGTTCATGCCTAGACTCCCCAGAAGGGCTGGCATAGTGCTCCACTGCCACATGGTATCCCATGCCGATGCCAGCATACTCGGGTTGTTTGTGGTTGAACAGTAAAGCAGGCAGCGGTGGCCCGCAATTCTGGGGAACCCCGAATAGGCTGAAAGTAAAGGAGAAAGGCCGATATGCTTGAACGCATTCTAGTCCCGCTGGACGGCTCTAAGGCAGCCGAGTGTGTCCTGCCCTATGTCATGGAGGTGGGACACCGGGCCAAGAGCGAGGTAGTCCTTTTGCATGTGATTGATCCTCAGGTGCCGCTCAACTCTGCCCTGTATTCGGCCTACGTGCGCCAACAAACCCAGGAGGCGAAAAAGAAGGCCCAAGACTACTTGAGAGGCGTAGCTGAGGGCTTGCGCGGTGCCCGCTTACAGGTCAACGTACACACCATGGTGGGTCCCACTGCTCACCGCATCCTGAGCACGGCGGAGAGCCAGGGTTCTGGCCTGGTGGTAATCAGCTCCAGAGGTCGCGGCGAGGGTGAGACATGGGCCTATGGGTCGATCGCCGACCGCATCCTGCACTATTCCAGGGTGCCCGTCCTCATGGTTAGACCTACATCGTCACGAAACCAACCGATGCCTCTTTTCCAGAGCGTGGTAGTGCCTTTGGACGGTTCCAGGCTGGCCGAGACGGCTCTTCCCATAGCAAGGGAACTGGCCATCAAGCTGACTCTGGGGCTGCAGCTAATACAGGTATTCCCAACAGTGTTGCAAGCCCGTTCGATTCTGGGATGGGATGTAACGGAAACTGAAGAGACACTCGATGGCGATCCAGTTAAAGAAGGGCAGTTGTATCTAGACAACATTTTGCGGGACCTGGCTTCAGATGGAGTCTGGGCTCAGGGCAGGGTGCTTCTGGGCGTTGCTGCCTCATCCATCGTGGAATTCGCTGAGGGGATAGACGGTGCCATTATCCTCATGTGCGCCGCCGGCTCCCGTGGGATCGGCGCCCGATGGCGCGTGGGCAACGTGGCCGAAAGGATCATCCACCACAGTAAGACACCCGTGCTGCTGGTGCCACCGCGCCTGGCCCCCCATCTGCGTAACCAGTACGCCCTTGCGGCAGCCACATTCGAGAAGATGATGGCTCCCGCTGTGTGAGGAGAGCGGTAGGAGACACAAGGAGTAGTACCTAGAGTGAGGAAGGTCTTGGCCAGAAATCAGACAGGTAGACCTGACGGCGGAGACTTTTCGCCAGAGGCTTGGGAGGCGGACTAATGCCAGAGATGCGAATAGGAAAGGTTACCCACTATTATCCCAAGGCCGGCGCCGCGGCCCTGGGGTTGGAGAGGCCCCTCAGGCAGGGAGAGCGGGTCCACGTACTGGGCCACACTACCAACCTGAGCCAGACCGTGGTATCAATGGAGATCAACCACCACCCCATCGAGAGCGCAAAACCCGGGGATGATGTGGCGATCAAGCTGGCGGGAAAGGTCAGGGCGGGGGACCTGGTGGATAAGGAGTCGGCGGTGCTCCAGGCGTCGCAATGATGTCCCATGCTTCCTCTGCTTCCTCGCCGCCTATCTATCCAACAGGAGGCGTTATGGACACCCAGCAGACCTCAATCGACATTAAATTCACCTTCCGGCATGTCCAGGACGAAGAGAAGGTCAAGGAATACGGCCTGAAAAGGCTCAACAGGCCCATCTCCTCTCTGTCTGGCCTGCGGTCTGCTTCAGTGGAAATCGACTTTGAACACACCAGGCCAGCTGACCAGAGGTACAAGGTCCAAGCGACCGTTGCGCTGGATGGCAGCGTGCTGCGGGTGGAAGACCGAGGCCGATATGCCAACCAGGCCATCGACCGGGTCCACGACCTGCTGCAACGGCGCATTCGCAACTGGAAAGGCAAGGTGTATTTTGAGTCGCGGCGGCAGGTGGCTGCCTACCAAGAGAAGGAGGCCACCACCATGGAAGATGCCCGGTTGCTGCCAGAGGATAGGAGCGGCCTTATTCTGCGCCGCAAAATCCATGCGACGAAACCCATGTTCCCCGAGGATGCTGTGGGAGAGATGGACCTGTTGGGCCACGATTTCTTCTTTTTCGTTAACGCCGGGACTGGACAGCACAACGTCCTGTACCGACGCAAGGACGGTGGCTACGGGTTAATCGAACCAGCTACCACAGAACCCGTGGTTGAGGGAATGGCGGAGAGGGCTGGCGAAGCGAAGTAGAACGAGAAAAGCCGAGCCAACTTACCACCACCTGTGGACTGCTCCGGCGTTACCTGCCCCGGCTCGGCTTTGCCCTCAGGGCCTGGTGACCCAGGCATCCTATGCGGGGGCTCAGGCAGGTCTGCCTTCGACAACCTCTTATCTTTCCCAGTTACATTATACCACTTTTTGAGAAAGATTTGTAGGGCAGCCTTTCTGCAGGCCAGGGCAATCGCGTCTAATTCTTGGTCCTGGAGATACGCCATGCCCCTAACATG
>CAYNUH010000128.1:0-5717 GCA_964400605.1 uncultured Acidobacteriota bacterium
GGCCTCGAAATCGACATCCCTCCTGGCTTAGATCTTTCAGATTGAGAATTGCTGGGCTGTTGCAAAGTCCATTGACAGGCGCTACTTTGTATGGCGTGGGAGCGTGGGAGCGGGTTGCACCCGCGATTTGTGCTGTGCTTGTCAGATTATGTCGCGGTTACAAACCGCTCCCACGACTTGGCAACAGCCCTGAGCTCCACGAAGTCTTCGCGGCGAATGCTTCGCCCCTACAGTATAATTCTTCCATCATGCCTAATCGCCCTTCCTTGCCGCCCGACCTTTATACTGAAGACTACTTTCTGCACGCCTGCGAGGGCTTCGAGGAATTTTCGGAGACTCAGGGCGAACGCCTCTCGCGCCGTTTGGCCGCCGCCTTTGCCGTGGCCAAGATCACGGCTGGCATGAAGGTGCTCGATGTGGGGTGCGGGCGCGGTGAGATCGTCCGCCACTGCGCCCGGCTGGGGGCCGAGGCCTTTGGGGTGGATTACGCGCCGGTGGCGGTGGCGATGAGCCAGAAGGCGGTTGCCAACGAGACTCAGGCGCCGGGCAAGACCGGCGTGGCCCAGTCGGACGCGAAACGGTTGCCGTTCCCGGACAATTATTTTGATCGGGTGTTGATGTTCGACGTGGTGGAGCCTTTGTATCCCTGGGAACTGCACCAGGCCATGCTGGAGGCGCGGCGGGTGCTTCGCCGTCCCGACCCGGCGTCGGGAAAGCCGGGCGGCTTGTTCGTCGTCCACACCGCGCCCAACGTCTGGTACGACCGTTACGCTTATCCTTTTGTGCGAATGTTTCGTATCCTAAGCGGCGAAGGCAAAAAGTATCCGGCCAACCCGCGCGCCCTCAACGTGGCCGTAAACGTGGATGTTCACGTTAACGAGCAGAGCGGCCTCTCGTTGTGGCAGATTTTGCGCGCCGCCGGATTTCGCCTCAAGAAGGTGTGGCTCGACAGCCCGCCGCAAAACCGGAGCGAGAGCAAGGCGCTGGCCGCCGCCCGGGCCGTGCTCTTCCGGTGGCCCCCATTCCGTTGGTTCTTTGAGCGGGAAGTGTTTGCGGTGGCGGAGAAACGAGGCTGAAATGCTTCCAGAAACAGACTCCACTTTAAAGGGGCAACACAAAACCGAAGCTGTTAATGCAACATCGCAGTTATATCGTTCGCTGGCTGAACGGTTTGCTGAGATGGCGCGAGAGCAACTAAGGCCTCACCTGACCTGCATTGTGCTATATGGTTCTGTTGCGCGCGGCTCGGCCCGGCCAGACAGCGATATTGATCTCTTTGTGGTTGCAGGTGAGACGGACGAAGACAAAGAGCCTTTGTGGGATTGCGTTTTAGATTTGGAGCAAACTTTCTGGAATGATCAGGAAGTGACGATGTTGAGAGAACAAGGGTATCGGGCCAGCATCGAGACTTACGTTGTCAGCAGAGCGCAAGCTCAACGAGGGCTGCCAATCTACCTTGACATGACGTTGGAAGCAGTTGTGTTGCACGACCCTGAGAATTTCTTTTCGCGCCGACTTGAGCAAGTGAGACAGCGCATGGCTGAGTTGAAAAGTCAGCGTGAATGGTTGAGTCAGGATACTTACGTGTGGCAACTCAAAGCAAACGCCGAACCGGGGGAGGTTGTTTCTTTGCCATATGTAGAGGAGCCTCAAATATGACCAATCAAGACCTAGTCAAATCGAGACTGGCTGATGCCCGCCAATTTCTAGAATATGCCAGCCGGGCTTTGGACGAGGGCTTTTTCCATCACGCTGTTCAATTTGCCCAGCGCGCAGCGGAGTTGGCCTTGAAGGCGTTATTGGCTTTTGAGAGCAAAGATGTGCCGCACGCTCACGATTTGGCTAAACTAGCCAGCAACCTTGCTGTGGTGCGTGAACTGCCGCCTGAAAAGCAAAGCCGTTTCTATGAAAGTAATCGCGAACTATATGAAACCAACTAATTGCTACGGTTTTGAGGCGCATGAACCTGCAAAATTCGCCGAGATTCTGGCCGTTTTTTGCGATTCAAAACCGCAATTATTTCTTGGTTTCATTTAGCTAAACAGCGCATCGTGTCCGCTTATGGCGCGGATGACGGCACTCCACCGGACACGATTTTTGATCGAACGAAGGCAGAGGAAGCCCTGGAGCAAGGCAAGTTTGTAATCAGCACAGTCGAAACGCTCATTACATCACGCGAACCATGAAAGACCGACGTTCTGTAGACGACCTTTCAATCGAAGAGCTTGAACAGGTGCTGGCGATCAAAAAACGCGAGGACCGCGAGGCGCGCCTGCGAAAACTGCGCGCCCGGGGCCGGACGGGCCGGGCCCAGGTGCTCGAAGCGGCGACAGCTCCGGTCCCAACCGCCGGCTCGGCCAAACCCAAATCGCTCGCCACCCGCATCTTCAATTCAATCCTGCTGGTCATTGAGATCGGCCTCGTGGTCGGCCTGTTGTATTTGTTAGTCAACTCGGCCACGCTGTGGCAGACGCTCAACAACGAAGTGGCCCAAGCGCTGGCGCCAACACCACTGCCAAGCCCGATGCCTACGGCGCTAATCACCGCCGTGGTTTTGCCGTCCGGCCACACCCCGCCCACCTCACCCGGCGGCGCCCAGTTCAACGAAGCCGAAATTCCTGAAAACTTGCGGCCTCTTGTTCAAGCCCTGCCTGCCGTCGTCATTCCCACGCCCGGCCCCAGGCAAGCAGTGCGGATGGTGATTCCGGCCATTGGCGTAGATCACCCGGTCGTGCCGGGCGACTCGTGGGAGCAGTTGAAGAAGGGCGTCGCCCAGCATCTCGGCACTGGCGACCCGGGGCAACCGGGCAACATGGTGTTCTCGGCCCACAACGACATCTTCGGCCAAATCTTTCGCGATCTGGAACTGCTGAGCGCGGGCGACGAAGTGACGGTTTACACTCAGGCCGAGAAATTCGTCTACGTCATCACTGGCAAAGAAATCGTCGAGCCGACCAAAGTATCGGTGATGGATGCCACGGTCGGCCCCACCCTGACCCTTATCTCCTGCTACCCTTATCTGGTAGATACTCAGCGAATTGTGGTGTTTGCCGAATTGAAGAAGTGACAGGGTGAAGGGGTGACAAGGTGAAAGGGTAATTCTGGCTCTTCCGGCTTTAACGGGAAAGCGCCCCTGTCATTCTGAGCGAAGCGAAGAATCTCGGCGCAACCAGCCAGAGACCCTTCGCTTCGCTCAGGGTGACACCCATAAATCCCGTCAAAAACGGGAGAGACGAATTTCTCTGAGTTCTCTGCGAACTCTGCGGTAAAGAAACGCTCGAATTACAGATTGCCCTTGAGCGTTCGCGCGATTTCCTCGGTGATGCCCGGCACGCTTCGCAAGGCCTCAACGCTGGCCGAGCGAATCCCCTCGATGTCGCCAAACTTTTTGAGCAGAGCTTTGCGGCGGCCTGGCCCGATGCCGGGAATCGAGTCCAGCCGCGAGGCTACGCCGGCCTTGTCGCGCTGTTGGCGGTGATGGGTGATGGCGAAGCGGTGCGCTTCGTCGCGCACTCGCTGGACTAAATACAACCCCTGCGAACTGCGCGGCAACATGATCGAATTGGGCTGGCCGGGCAAAAAGATTTCTTCCTGCTGTTTTGCCAGCGACGCCACCGGAACCCGGTCGGTCAGCCCGAACTCCTTCAACACATCCACGGCCATTCCTAATTGGCCCTTGCCGCCGTCGATCAACAACAGGTCGGGCAAAAGTGCGAACGACTCATCCGGCTTCTTGCCAGGGGCCAGCTTCATCTCTTGCATATCCTTCCAGCGCTGAAAGCGGCGGGTGAGGGCTTCGGTCATGCTCATAAAATCATCCGGCCCGCTTACTGAACGAATGTTGAAGGAGCGATAGTGTTTCTTGTTTGGCGCGCCCTGAGCGAACACCACCATGCTGGCGACGGTGTAAACGCCTTGAGTATGAGAAATGTCGAAACACTCGATGCGGGCTGGGGGGCGGGGCAGGCCGAGGGCGTTTTGCAGTTCGGCTATGCCCTCGACGAGTTTGGAGACATCGCTCTCGCGTTGAGTCTGGAATTGCTTGAGGGCCTCGGCGGCGTTCTCGGCGGCCAGCTCCACCAGGTCATGCTTCGCCCCGCGTCTTGGCACGGCCAGCGTTACTTTCTCGCCGCCACGTTTGTCCCGCAACCACTGCGAGACGATCTCGACTTCGGCAATGTCGTTGGGCAGAAGCACTTCCGGGGGCACAAAGGCGGCTTCTTCGTAGAACTGGGTGATGAACTGGGCGACGATGTTCTGGGGGTCTTCGTCTTCGGCGCCTTCCAGCATGAACGTCTCGCGCCCGATCAGTTTGCCGGAGCGGATGAAGAAAATCTGGCCGCAGGTGTCGCCTTTGTTGCGGGCAAAAGCGATCACGTCCGAGTCGACCTGCTCACTGGAGATTACTTTTTGCTTTTCGACCACCCGCTCAATCGCCAGCAGTTGGTCGCGAATGGCCGCCGCTTTCTCGAACTCCAAATTGTCAGAAGCTTGTATCATTTCGGCGCGCAGGCGTTTGACTATCGGTTCGGTGCGGCCTTGCAGGAACTTGCACAGGTCGTCAATCATTGCGCGATATTCTGCCGGTGAAGCCGCGCCGATGCAGGGCGCGCAACACAGTTTGATATCGTAATACAAACAGGCGCGCGGGTCTTTGCCGGTGATGACCCGGTCGCAGGTGAGGTAAGGGAAAATTTTTCGCAGAAGGCTGAGGGTCTGGTGGACGGCCCATACCGAGGTGTAGGGCCCAAAATAACGGGAGCCGTCCTGATCCATGCGCCGGGTCACCGTCACTTTGGGGAAGGGATCAGCCCAGTGAACCTTGACGTAGGGGTAGCGCTTGTCGTCTTTGAGGCGGACGTTGTATTTGGGCCGGTGCTTTTTGATCAGGTTCATCTCGAGGATCAGCGCCTCGAGTTCAGAGTTGACGACGATGGTTTCGATGTCGGCGATGCGGCGGACGAGCTGGGCGGTCTTGGGCGAGTCCGCCTGTCCGTGAAAGTACGAGCGGACGCGATTGCGCAAGCTGACCGCCTTGCCCACGTAGATGATCTCTCCGGCGCTGTCCTTCATCAAATAACAGCCGGGTTTGGCGGGCAGGGTGTCGAGGACGGCTTGGAGGTGATCGGATAGAGTCATTGCCGAAATTCTATCACGCCCTGAAATGCAAGCCGCCAGGGTCTTGAAGACCTTTCTGGTTTCAGCTATAATGCCGTCACTCCGGGCGATTAGCTCAGTTGGTTAGAGCGCACGGTTCACATCCGTGAGGTCGTAGGTTCAAGTCCTATATCGCCCACTTTTTGGCAATTTTTTGACCCTTTTTCGTACGCCACTGCTGTATTTTTGAGTGGCGTTTTTTGTTTAAGTTTGGCCGCCGCTTGCCCTCAAAGGCTCAGGCACGCACTCACAAAACGTCGCATCAACTATTGCCAGATGGGTGAGAAACTTCTTGACTTTAGTGACGCCCAAAACCGACCTGACTGGCTGAGACCGGCGGCCTTTTCGTTTGGGTGGAAGTAGAAAGCAATTGCGGCGTGATTGATGTGTGACTCCACTGCAAAAAGGGCAGCCAACCCTCCTCAAACCGGCGAAAGTTTAATATAATAGGCGCATGTTCAGAAAAAACACCAAACACCAGCAACCCGCGCTGATCAGTGTTGCCAGCGAACTCCCCGAAAAACAACGCCTCCGCCTGGAGCAATCGTGGGCAAACGCAT
>CAYNUH010000129.1:0-5575 GCA_964400605.1 uncultured Acidobacteriota bacterium
CGGAGCCTTTGGAGCTTCTTGTCCAGGTTCGAATCCTGGCCCGGCAACCAGCACGCCCCCTAGATTCGAATTCGGCCCCGTCAACGTCCGGCGGGCGCTGGACGTTGACGCCAATTATGTGTTCCGAATTCCCGCCCGTGTCAAGTAGCGTCAGCGTAGAAGCTGCCAGGCCGCGTGACCGCGCGGCTCAAGCCAGTGTCCCGCCACAATCAGGTGACGTTGGCGTAGGAGTTCCGCGACGGCCTCAAGCCGTCCGGGCACGTTGAAGCGCAACGGTTCCGGCAGGTGCCCGTCAAGCTTCCGAAGGTCGGAGGGGAGCAAGCCCTTTGGAGCCCCGTCATGGGAAGGACGCTTCGGAAAGAGCACGTCTGACAGTTCGGCCAGCGCGGGCAGCCCCGCCCGGCGTAGCGCCCACGCCTCGGGGCTCAAGTCCTTCGCCTCTCTGCCATGCGCGTCGAAGTAGACGACTGGACGCGGCTTGTCCGGCAACGTCACGCCAGGACTACGGGAGGCGGGCAGCGTTGGCTCCTGGCCGTCCACGATGGCCTCTACATACGCCTCCCACGCCTCATACGACGGCCACGCCCGCGACAGCAACAGACGGGCGTCAACCGTAGTCTGGTTTTGTTCTTCAAGAGGGGCATCCAGCGTCAACAGAATGAGCCCCTTTTCCCGCAACGTGGCTTCCGCATAGCTGGCAATCCACATTTGTTTCGAGGCGCTGAGCTTCGTGTGAACGTAGCCCGCAATTTCCATACTTCGGGCAGCGTCTACGTCCCCGCCCAGGTTCAGGAATTTGTCACAGGCGTCCGCGTCGTCTTTGCAGAATTCGTACTGCATTTGCCCTGCTTTATAGCGTCCTAAGTTCCGCAAGTCAACGTCTGAAAGCGCCTGAATTCGACCAAGCAATTCGAGGCGTTCCCTGTCCTCCCCTACGTCGCCATAGACGTGCCGCCAGCCGTCGCGCCACAACTCGCGCCAGGGCTTCAAGTCCACGAGAAGGGCGTGGCCGTCAGCCATGACGAAAGCCGCTACGTCCTCCGCCCCGCACAGTCCCCAACCTTCGGCGCGGACCAGCACGTCCAGCGGCTTCGGCCTCTCATAGTGGCTTGTGTTTTTCGAATAGACCGGCCCAAGCTCCAAATCCAATTGGTTCCGCTTCGTGACGTTCTTCACGTCCAGCAAGAACGCCCGCTTCGGACCGCCCGCGAAGGGCAGCGGTGCCTCCAACTCTACATACGCATCTATGTCCTTCAGCATGGGGAAGGGAAAGACAACGGCACCGTGTCGCCGTGCCAGGGTCAGCAGGAGATGACGTTCGGCGCTTGTGTCGGCTTTCGTGCTCATGCATTCAGTGTAGCCGGGGTGCCCCCCGCCTGCATCCACAATGCCTGTAGAACGCGCCAGGAAGCCCGTCAGCCGTTCCTATGCACAGGGGTGGCAGTCAGCTATGGCCGGGTGCTTTTCGGCCCGCCAGCGTCATTGTTGTAGGCGCGTCAGGTGGGCGTGTCGTTAGCACCAAGTAAGCGCTCTGCTGCGCACTTTGCGCGCGCCTTCGCTTCTCTCTCTTGGCCCTATGGAGAAACCCAGCACCGAAACCCCGCGCGCTATAGAGAGAACGGTGCGCGGAGTTTCCGCGCGCATCACCAAGCCCTCACAGGGGGGTGGCTTTAGAATACAAATGTGTCAGGGGGTGGCGGGTGCCAACACCACCTTCGCAAAACCGCTGCCCCTTCACAGGAGAGAGAACGCTATGCGCGCGTTCTCCTGGCAGGGAAAAGCGCCAAAAGTTGAACGTAGTTACTACGTAAGGAAGGGAACCCCCTATGCGGGGTTTCGCCATCGTTGACCACCCCTGTTAGCCAGTCGTCACCGACACGGGGCGGTCCACGTCCACGATGCCCGTAGAAGGGCCATAGCGTCAATTCTGACGTAGTATTGCCTGTTGCCGTACGCTACGTCAGGCTGGCAGTTTCCGGCCCGTCAACGCCAAAGTTAAGAGGCGTCGTTGACGCCCAGGGAAATGCGCAAAAGAAATGCGCACTATAGTAATGGGTGTTGGGCATTTGGTGAAGGACGGGAGCGGGGCGGTGCCGCCCCCGCTGTCCACCCCCTGTGTCCCCGCCGAATCCCGTTGTCGCTAGCGTCCGACAACAGGGCGGGCAACTGGCAGACCGGGCTGCGCTACACATCCCCGTCGGTTTCCCTCGATTCTACGGCTCACTCCGCTACTCACAGGCGCGGGAGCGCTTGCTACGCTGCGCTTCCCCGCTTCCTGTTCGTTGCTCATTGCGCCCGTAAATCTCACGAAAGCTCCGGGGATTGCCGTTAGCGTTGCCGTTAGCGGGGGCATAGCGTCAACGTATGGGGGCTGCGCAAGGGGTTCGTTAGAAACCTGCTTGATGCAGGTTTCACTACATCACGCTTGAGGCCAACGCATAACGCCTTCTATAACGGCAACCTTGCCCGTCGCCGTCACCGTCATAATTAGTAATTATGTAGTCTGGGCCACGGGGCGGGCAATGTGAATCGCGCCTTCCAGCGCCGCCCCTCGGCATAATTAGGCTGTCTGGCAGCACTGACGCGGCGTAAGGTCACGGGAATTAAGAGCGAATTTCGCGGGCATTTAGGCGCGACTTGAGGACGCTACTCGCGACCTATGACGCCCCGAGGGGGAGGGGGGTTGTTTCATCGCGAACGCATCGGCCCTAAGCTAGCTCACCTGGGCCAATTTTCCCGGAGCCTCGTCGGCGGAATAATCATCGGCTCGGAGCGGCCAGGACACAGGGGGCGGGCAGCGCTTCGGTACAGACGGCCCCCGGCCCGTGCGGGGTTTCTACGCGGTCCGGTGCGGCTTCGCAAGGGCGTCAGCCGGGGAGTGCTGCCTATGGCCGCGTAGGGCTCGCTCGCCTTCCGTCGCCCTCGTATAGTGACGCAGCATTTCCGGGCTTTCCCACCCGGCCAGCACGCGCAAATCTTCGGGGGAACCGCCGCTGTCCAGGAACGCCATCGCGAACCCCCGGCGGAAGCCATGCGCCCCCTTGAATTCAAGGCCCGCCGCGTTGAAGCGCTTACGCAGCATAATCGTCAGCGCGTTGTACGTGAGCCGTTCCCCGCGCCAGTTCGCGAACAGCCAGGGAGTGGCGTCGGGGCGCTTCCGTAAGTAGCGCTCTACGGCCTGTGCCGTCGCGTAGCCCACGGCAACAAGGCGTTCCTTGCTTCCCTTTCCGTAAGCCTTTAGAACCATCCTCTTTGTGTCCAAGTCCGCCCGCGTCAGGCCGCAGACTTCGGCGCTTCTCAAGCCAGTGTCATAGAGGAGCGTGACTATGGCGGCGTCGCGCCGCGCCAGGGCGTCATTCGCCTTCGCTATGGAGGAGAGCAAGCGTTCAACGTCGCCGCCTTCGTAGTGCGCCTGTATGCGCTGTTCGGGGCGGGGAGGCGTCAGGCGTTGCATGGGGCTTTCGCGAATCTCGCCCTCGTTGACAAGCCATTTGTAGAAGCTCGAAAGAGCCCTGTAGTGAACGGAAACCGTCCCCGGCCTGTTCCCCTTCGCGTACATGCTCGCGAAATAATGGCGGAGATGCTCGCCGGTCAATGCCTCAAGCGCTGGCATCCCCATCTCGCTTCGGAACCGTTCTAGTTTCTCTAGAACACCCCTGTATGTCGTTTCCGTAGTCGGCAGTCTCCCGCTGGCCCGCATAGCCAAATAGAAACCCGCCGCATAGTCGTATGACTCCGGGCCGACTTCGCTCCCGGCCACGTCTGTGACCGCGTGCCGTAGATTCGGCGCTGTGCTACTCTTGCGGGTGTCGGGGCGTGAATTACGCATTCGGGTTTTCTCCTCTACGAAAGCCCGCCGTTTGCGTCCTGGCCTTTGGAGCTTCTTGTCCAGGTTCGAATCCTGGCCCGGCAACCAGCACGGACTGGGTCTGGTAGACTGAGTCATTCCCCGATAGCTCAATCGGTAGAGCGGGCGGCTGTTAACCGCTAGGTTCGAGGTTCGAGTCCTCGTCGGGGAGCCACGCCCCTTCGGTCAAGCGAGGGCCGCGCTCGGTAAGGCGGCCCTGCCCCGCACGGTCGGGCGGGCCGACAATCCATATACTGAACCTATGAAGGCCGAGACCGTCCTCGCCACCTTGATCATGGTGGTCGTCGGCATCGTCGTCGTCGTCATGGCCTCTGATGCGCTGGCGCTCCCCGGCTCGAACGCGCGTCCGGCCGCCGCAGCGCGGCCCCAGGCGCAGCCGGCCGGCGAGCCCGCGGCTTTCGCCACCCGGGCGCCTCTTTCGGTAACGCCTTCGGCCGACCTTCCCGAGGAGGTCAGGGCCAGAGACGCGCGTCGCCTCAGCGACCTGGAGGCTATTGCGAAAGCCCTACAGGCCTACAAGGACAAGAAGAAGACCTACCCCGAGACAGGTAACAGGGTGCAATCAGCGTGCGTCTTCCAGAACCTGGACAAGCTCTGCGAGATCAAGAGCGACGTCGGGCTGGAGAAGCTCCAGGACCAGCGTGGCGGCAACACCTACGGCTACTGGTATTCCTCCGATGGCAAGACCTTCACGATCTACGCCTCCATGGAGGCCGCCTCGGCCGGCGGAGACCGCTGCCCTGCGGACGCCTCGGTGATCAAGGCGCCGAACCTGTTCTGCCTGAACTCGCACACGGCCGAAGCCGCAGACGAAGACTGAGGGTCACTCGGCCAAGCCCCCGGGCCTCGGCGCGCCCGTGTTTCGTGGCTGCCCCGTCCTTCCCTTCGGCTGTCGCTCAGGGCAGGCTCAGGATCAGGATGGTGTGGACAAGCCAAGGATGGTGTGACTGGGCTTAGCCCGGGAATCCTGGCGTGGTCGACACGCGGGTTGGAGCGGTCCAGCCTCGGCCGAATCTAGGCCTGGTCGTCCGGCGGTGGAGGCTCGTCGGGAGGAAAGAGGCCGCTCAGGCCGGCATCGCCGAGGTGGCGCCGGAGCTCGTCCTGGATCTCCTTCATCTGATCGGGCGTTACGCCCATCTTCTGCAGGGTCTCCTGGAGCAGACGCCGCACCTCCTCCATGTCCTGCCGGATCAGCGCTTCGGCCAGCTCCATCTGAGTCTCGACGGCGATGAAGGCCTCGCGGCGCTCGCTCTCGCTGCCCATGGTCAGGATGGTGGACGTTAGCCTGGTGAAGAGGTTGGTGGTGCGGGCGATGCGGATACGGTCCTGGGGATGGTTCGGGAACTGGCCCGTCACCGAGACCTCGAGGCCGGTGCGCTTGTCTGTGGCCACGTACTGCTCGGGCATGACTCAAGCATAAGTCATAACGCATAACACAAAACGCAGAAGCGGATGGCCTCCCCGTTCCCCTTATGCGTGATCCCTTATGCGTTGTCCACTTCTCCCATGCCCTTACCACCCTGCCTTCTGCCGTTGCCAGCGCCCTTCTACCGGAGCCGCGTCTGGGGCAAGATAGTTGTAGGATTCCCAAAACCGATGAGAGCAGGCGAGCCAAAATGGCGGACGGCGAACTGACACCAGAGCAAGAGCATGCGCTCCACGAACGCTGGCTGGCCGAGCTGGAGCGGGAGTGGGCGCCGCTGTTCG
>CAYNUH010000130.1:0-5332 GCA_964400605.1 uncultured Acidobacteriota bacterium
CCGCGAGCGACGCGGCGAGGCCGAGCGCGAACCACAGCCGGCGCGCCACGTCCCACGGCAGCCGCGCGAGCGGGGCGTAGACGGGCAGCAGCCAGGGCGCGTAGGCGTAGTTGATGATCGGGTCGGCCGGTCCTGCCGGGCCGTGCAGCCCGACCCCGCGTGCATAGGCCGCGAGCGTCGGATGGTCGTAGACCCGCGCGCCGCGCTGCTCCGAGAAGAGGCGCGCGGCGGCGATCTCGGGCGCGAGGTCGAGACCTTGCTTGGAGTGCAGGAGCGCCCGCCCCGTCTGGTAGGCGCCGTGGGCCAGCGCGAACCCCAGGAACAGCGCGGCGAGCGCCCGACTCGTGCGGTCGGCCTGCATGGCGTCGGGCATTCTAGCGGCGCGGGGCCGCAGGCGGTGACGGACCCGGCGCCGCTGCCCGCACCTCGACCAACTCGACGCCCGAAGCGGGATCGCGGAGCAGCACCCGCGGCCGCAGCGCCGCGGGCACTCCGGCCGGGTGGAACACCAGCCGCGGCCTCCGGCGGAGCTGGTCGAGCAGCACCGAGGGCCCCGTGTCGGGGATCGGAAGGCGCAGCACCAGCGCGGGCAGTGCCACGCCGGCGGCGAGCAGCGTCGCCTCATCCAGCGGCTCGGGCGCGGGCCGGAGTCGCGCGGGCACGCGCCGCAGCCGGTAGCGCACCGCGTTGAAATAGACGGTGCGGTCGAACGGCACACCGACCTGCACCAGCACCGCGGGGTCGGGGCCTCCCGCCCGCGCGATCGCGCCGCGCAGGTCGCGCTCCGGCACGCCGAAGCGGTACTTGTCCACCAGCAGCCCGATCTCGAGCGCGAACAGCAGGACGAGCGAGGCCGCTGCGGCGGCGAGCAGCGGAGAGCGCCGGGGCGGCGGCCACGCTTCGAGCAGCGCCGCGGCGCCGATTGCGATCACCACCGCGGAGAGCGCGAGCACGTAGCGGCCCACGGCCACCGGGACGAGCGAGAGCGGCACCGGGATGAGCACCACCAGAAGCGCGCCTGCGAGCGCGCGGCGCCGCAGCCCCGGCGCGCGGGCGGCGATCGCGAGGGCCGGGAGCAGCGGGACGAGGAGCCACAGCAGGTAGCGGCCGTACGCGAACGTGAACGCCTGCCACACCTCCCGCGGGCGGCGCGCCACGATGGCGAACAGGCTCTCGGGCTCGGGACGGTAGGCGTCCAGGGAGCCGCCCTCGATCAGAGCGCGGAGCAGCTGGGCGTGGCTCGAGTAGAGCGGGGTGCCGGTCTGGACGAGGTCGGCCCCCACGCGCGGCACGGCGCCCAGCGCGAAGCCGGCGGCGAACGCCCCGGCCAGGATCGCCCGCCGCCTCCACGGTGCGGGTCCGGCGGGAGCGAGCAGCGCGATCGCCAGAAAGACCGGCAGATCGGCGATCTCGCTGCCGCGCACCATGAGACTGAGTCCGAGCCAGAATCCCGCGAGCGCCGATGGGCCCGGCGCGCGCGCGGACAGCAGCCCTGCGATGGCCAGAGTCAGCAGCAATGCTCTCAGAACGTCGGTGGTGACCTGTGCCGCGACGTTCAGAAACGGCCACACGCATGCGACCGCCGCTGGCGGGAGCCACTGCGCCTCCCGGGGAACGCCGAAGCTCCGCCCCAGGCCCGAAACCGCTGCCAGGAACAGCAGCGAAGCCAGGATCGTGACGAGTTGCGCCGCGCGGAAGCCGTCGTCGAAGCCGATCGCGCGCAGGGCGAGCCGCACCGCCCAGGCCGCCACCGCGTAACCCGGGCCGTAGAGCCCGTTCGGCCTCAGCGCCTCGCTCAGCGAGCCGGTGCGATCGAGAACGCCCTCGCCGAGATTGTGGGTCTGGGGGATGTAGTCCCACTCCGAGTTGCCGAGCGTCAGCGAGAGATCGCGGTGGATCGCGAACAGCACCGCCAGCGCCGCGGCGAATACTGCCAGCACGACGCGCGTGGCCCGGGTCATGGCCGGCGGACCTCGATCGGACGGCGCGGCAGGCGGCCGATTCGATGTGAGAGCCTGCGGCGCGACAACGACCGAAGGGTCTGGTCGAACGTGCCGGCAGCGACTACGATGGGCTGGGCCTCCAGATCACGGCTCTACCGCCGCTCCCATGACGTCGGACGTGAGGCCGCGGCGGGACGAATCCTCGAACCGATCTCCGA
The DNA here is from genome assembly GCA_964400605.1 of uncultured Acidobacteriota bacterium. Lineage (GTDB taxonomy): Bacteria > Acidobacteriota > Polarisedimenticolia > JACPZX01 > JACPZX01 > CAYNUH01. The sequence goes on from CAYNUH010000130.1 coordinate 2,162, forward strand.
CGGACGTGAGTCGAGCCGTCAACAGCGGAACTCCTGCAACGCGGCGACGTTTCGTGAGGCAGGCGGCCTCGAGCGCCGTTTTCGCCTCGGCCGCGCCGCTCTGGGCCCACTTTCAGCGGGAACCCGGAACGGGGGACCGCGGGCCAGCGGCCTCGACGTCCGAGGCGAGGACGCAGGCGCCCGCCCGGCCCGTCGACCCGGCGCGCGTCCAGGAGCTCGCCGATGCCCTCCGGACCTCTCCTCGCGAGCGAGTGTTCGACCTGGCCGCCGAGAAGATCCGGCGCGGGGCAACCCAACGGGAGATGCTGGGCGGGGTGCTCCTGGCCGGAGTGCAGGACGTCCGCCCCTGGCCTCCCGGCGTCAAGTTTCACGTGGTGCTCATGGTGCCGTCGGCCATGCAGCTTTCAGAAGCCGCGGACGCGGAGGATTCCTGGCTGCCGATCTTCTTCAACATCAACGTTCTCAAGGACGCGCAGGAGATGGATGTGCGTGAGGGTGACTGGAGCCTGCCCCCGGCTCCCTCCCCGCTGACGGACGATCCGGCCCGGGCCCGGCGGTCGCTCATCGATTCCCTCGAAAGGTGGGACCTGGAGACGGCAGACAGGGCCGCCACCGCTGCGGCCCGGTTGCTGGATCCGGACGACCTGTTCGAAATCCTCTGGCCCATGGGAGCCCGCGACTTCAGCAACATCGGGCACCTGATGATCCATGCCTCACAGGCCCACAGGGCCCTACGGATGATCGATGGCCACCACCGGGAGCCGGTGATCCGATCGCTGGTTCACGGCCTCCTGGGCGGCAGGCCCGGAAGGACGACCGCATTCTTCGAGCGGAACCGCGAACGGATCCCGGAGATCCCGGCCGGCTGGGAGGCCGGACGCCCGGATCCGGAGGTCAGCCATGAAATCCTCATCAAGATGCGTACGGCAACGGCCGGCGAGGCCGTCGATCTGATCCTTGCCCTCCTGAAGCGCGGCGTGGCGGCGGAGTCGATCTGGGACGGCCTGCGGCTCATCGCCTCGGAGATCTTGTTTCGGCTGGCAGGCTCGACCATCCGGAACGCTCAACTGCTCGGTGTCCACCCTATGACGATCCTGAACGCCTTCGACCACGCGTCCCGGACGACCTCCCGGGAACAGACCCGCCGTCTTCTTCTTCTCCAGGCAGCGGCCTGGCTGCCGACCGCCCGCGATGTGCTTCAGGGATCGAAGGGACTCTCCATGAAGGGGCCGGGGCTCGACGGGCTCGAGATCTCGGACGATCCGGGCACCGTCGAGAAGGCCATCGAGGAGGCAAGCCGTTCCCACCTGCGGTCGGCGTCGTTGTCGTTCCGCGTCACGCGTGAGCCGCAGCGCGCCGCCGAGTTCATCCGCCGGTTCCGCTCCCTGACTCTCCGAAAGGCGGCAGAGCATCACCATCACAAGTACGCCGCCGCGGTCTTCGAGGAATTCCCCAGGACCAACCCTCGCTGGGGATCCTACCTCTTGGCCGTCTGCCCGTCCTACCTCTCCAATCCGGCCGACCCGGACTCCGAGGTCACCGCACGGGCGCGTGCGGCTCTGGCAAAAGCCGGAGCATGACGGCCTGAGCGGCGGCCCATGCGGCAGAACAAGAACAGAGGTGGACGTGGGATGGGGCTGTCGAGCTGGGCCAGGGCGGCGTAGCCCCCGAACCTCGTCGGCACGAGGCCGGGGGCTTCGCACTTGCTACGACATTCGCGTCGCCTGAGGGCTCCTCCGCGATCTCAGGCTACGGGTTCAGGATCGGCTGCACCAGAGAGAAGTAGAAAGCGAACGCTCCGTCCACGGTCGCGTTGTTGACCGCGTCGCACGGGTCGTTGACGTTGAACCCGCAGGCGCCGGAGAGCTGGCCGACGATCTGCGAGGAGCCGTTCACGACCGGCGAACCGCTGCTCCCGCCGTCGGTCGCGCCGCTGGTGTCGCGGCTGTAGATGCGCTCGCCGCGCGGCCAGCTCTGGCACGTCGGAGCGCTCGTGTCCACGCTGTGCGCCGAGTAGACCTGAGTCCCGAAGTTCGGGTTGCTGATCCGGTAAAGAGCCGCGCCGTTGGTGTTGGCCACGGGCGCGCTGGTCCAGCCGAGGAAGACCGAGCCCGACGGCGGGGCCGTGTTGAGGTGCAGCAGCGTGAAGTCCCCCTTCCTGCCGGACTTCGATATCGTGGATCCCGACGTCACGTAAGGCCAGCCGCTATTGCTGGGGCAGGTCCCATTGCAGGTCGAGGTGGCGAACCGCCAGTAGAAGTTGGCGTTCTGCGCATTGTTGTTCTTGCTGATGCAGTGGTTCGCGGTCAGGAAGAAGTTGTCCTGTGTCGGATTGGTGTCGGCGATGAGCCCGCCGGTGCACGTGTAGATGAAGGCGCCCTGGATCCACTCGATCTTCGCGGCGGCGTTCTTCGCGGGATCCGCGGGCGTCCCGTTCACGCACGTGGCGTCCACGACGCAGGATGGATTGCTGCCGCAGGGCCAGGTGTCCGGCGGCGGCGGCGCCGCCGGTTGCCGCCGCGGCGGAGGCGCCACGACATCTTCCTGCAGGCCGCTGACGAACTTCGGCGTGATGAACCCGGCCTCCATGACTCGGAAAGACACGTCGCCCAGATCGGCGTCACGGACCGGTCCGGAGAGGCGGAGCTGCAGGATCGCTTCGGACCCGAAGACCGTCGCCGTCCAGAACTCGCCCGTGCGGTTGGGACCGGACCCGGTGTAGGGCCCATGGGCCTGGCCGTCGCGGCTATAGAAGTAGAGCTCGGCGTTGCGGGGCAGCGACAGGCCCTCGACGTGCAGCCGTATCGCTCCCGCGTCCTTGGACGTCACCAGGAGCGCCCAGACGAACCCGCCGTCGGCCGTCGGGCGGGCCAGGCCGCTCGTCCCTCGGCCCGGCTGCGGGTCCGACGAACCACGATCCAGCCCGACGATCTCGACTCCCGGAGTCATGGGCTTGACGAGACCGATCTTGAGCGGAACCGACGATCGTGGGGCCTGGTTGACGGCGTCGATCTCCTCCGGACCGAGGTGGATCCGAACCGGCGTCTCCAGTGCGGTGGACGGCAGCTCGCCGGCCAGCCACCGACTCAGTTCGGCTTGCCGCTGCAGGTGCTCCTCGGCCGTCAAACCACCCGTCATGATCTGCATCGGCGCCTCGGCGAAGGATCGGCC
>CAYNUH010000131.1:0-5243 GCA_964400605.1 uncultured Acidobacteriota bacterium
GCCCGGCCAGAAATCGCGCATTCATCTGCCAGCCGGCCAAAGCCAGCAAAGCGATGCCGCCGGCTATGCCGGCGCATATTTGAGGCAGGCGGGGGGCGGCATCCGGCGATGGGTTCCCGTTCATCGTTTGTTCCTCCCTGATTTATGGGTTCACTAGACCCGAAGGGTTTACAAAACCCTTCGGGTCTGCCGTAAACTATATTGGAAGCTGCTCTAGTTTATTAGCAAGACGGGGCTTTGGCAAATTCCGCCACACACCCTCATGTGCATCGGGTGTTGGTCACGCGCCGCTCACGACGACGCGGTCGCGGCCCTCCTGTTTGGCCCGATACATGTTCGCATCTGCTTCTTTGAGCACGTTCGAAAGGGGCGCGGGGTTCTCGGCAGTGCTCACGCCGAGCGAAAGGCGGATCGGTGTTCCAGTGTGAGCGGCATTGTTCTTCTGAATAACCTGCCGCACCCGTTGCAGTGAAACTTCTGCCGCGGTCGCGTCGGTACCAGGCAGGAGCACCGCAAACTCATCCCCGCCGATGCGCGCAACCACATCTTCGGCACGGAAGGCGGCAGTCAGCGCCTGCGCGACGCGTTTGAGCAGGGCGTCTCCGGCGGCATGACCTTCCTGGTCGTTCGTTTCCTTAAGGTGGTCTACATCTGCCATCACGATACTGACGGGGAATTCCCGTCCGCGTTCGAGCCGTGCCATCTCTTCCACAAAAAAGCCGCGATTATACAAACCGGTCAACGCGTCGTGTGTGCTGAGGTGTCTCAACGCATCATCCGCCTGCTTGCGCTCGGTGATGTCCACCACCACGGCGCGGCACGCTTCGCGCTGCCCATCCTCGGTGGTGGCTTCGACGTGTACCCAAAGCGGATCATGCCCGTCTTTGAGGAGCGTGACTTCGCAGGTCTCTTTACTGCCGCTTGTTGAGAATACTTTCTCAAGGAAGGCGTTGAAGGCGGGGCGGGACTCGGCGGCAACGAACAGCCCGAAGCGCCGCCTCACCAGTCCGCCACGCTCGACACCGAGCAGGCGCGCCGCGCTCAAGTTGGCCTGGCGGATCGCTCCGTCGCGGCTGAGGGTGAAGTAGCCCACGGGGGCAAAGTCGTACAGGTCGGTATATTGACGAAGAAGCGCTTCCACATCGGCCCGCGACCGCGCCAGTTCCTCATTCTGCATCTCCAGTTCGATCCGGTGCACTTGCAGTTCGTGGAGGAGGCGCTGGGTTTCTGCCTCCGTCGCGGGAGGAGCCGCTTCGCTCTTCTTGCGTTCGCTCAGCTTTGCTTCCGCCCGGCGGCGAAGTTTCGCGGCATCGGGTAACTGATCGCGTTTCTTTTTCATGGCACGTTCCTTTCGCTACTTCCGATCCATCATCTCGCGCAAGCGCGCTTCGGTGGCGCGCTGTTCCGCTTCCAGCGTCTTGTAGGCAGTAATGTCGGTAAAGGTGATCACCACGCCGTCAATCATATTCTCCAGCGTGCGGTACGGCAGGATGCACGCCGCGAACCAATTCCCGTCGGGGGCGGGAATCTGTCTCTCCACTTTGATCAGCGTCCGCAGGACCTGGCGCGCGTCCTCAGCGAGTTCGGGGTAGAGCAAAGCCGAGGCGATATCGGTGATCGGCCGCCCCACATCGCCGGGGATCAACTTGGTGACCTTGCTCGTCTCGCTGGTGAAGCGCCGCACGCACAGGCTGTTATCCAGAAACAGCGTGGCGATGTCGGTACTGTCCAGCAAATTCTTCATGTCGTTGTTCGTGCGCGAGAGTTCATCCAGCCGGGTTTGCAGTTCCCGGTTGAGCGTGTGCAATTCTTCGTTCATGGACTGCAGTTCTTCCTTTGAAGTGGTCAACTCTTCGTTGGTGGACTGCAGTTCCTCGTTGGTGGACTGCAATTCCTCGTTGGCAGATTTGAGCTCTTCCTGCGAGGTCTGCATCTCTTCGCGTATGCCCTGCACTTCCTGACGGGCGTGTTCGAGTTCCTGCTCCAGTTCCGCCGCGCGCGCAGTGTCCCCGCGTGGCTTGCCGGTCGTTTTTGTTTTGGGTATCGCAGCCACGTCGGTAAAGACGATCATCACCATCCCTTGCAAGGCGTTTGGTCCACTGAGGGGCTGGATGGTGACATTCACGACCTGCTTTCCGCCGTTGGTGCCCACCACCAAATTCTTGAGCGTGACGGTCTCTTTTTGGCGCAGCGCTTTTTGGAAAGCGCCCGTCAGTTCATAGCGCATTCCTTCGCGCGCCATGGCAAAGATGTTCCAGTTGGCTTTGCCGGCCGCCGGTTCCAAGTATTTTCCCGTGCGCCCGCTGATATAGAGAATATCGCCTTTGTCGTTGGTCAGCGCCGCCGCCGGGGAATACGTCTGCAAGAGCAGTTGGTCTGCCAGCGTCTGCAGGTTGGCTGTTGGTTTCAGCGGCCTGGCTGGCGCGCTGGGCTGGGCGGGGACAAAGGTTGCCGGGAACTCGATCGGCTCCGTAGTCAGCGCAGAATCCAGCCGCCGGTACAGCCGTGTTTTTCCAGCAAGCGGCGCGAACAAGTTGGTAAAGTTACCAACGGTCTCCGCGTTCCCCAAAAATAAAAAGCCGCCCGGGTTCAGGCTGTAGTGAAAGAGCGGCAGAAGTTTCTTCTGCAATTCCGGCGTCAGATAGATGAGCAGGTTGCGGCAACTCACGAGGTCGAGTTTGGTAAAGGGCGGATCCATGATGATGTTCTGCGGGGCAAAGATCACCATCTCGCGGATGGATTTTGCCACCTGATAGCCGCGCTCCACCTTGACGAAGAAGCGGTCCAGCCGCTCCGCAGAAACGTCGGCGGCGATGTTGGCCGGGAACACGCCCTCGCGCGCCTTCTCGATGGCTTGCTGATCGAGATCGGTGGCGAAGATTTGCAGGGTGAGGTTTTTGGCCGGTTTGCGCGAATTCTGCGCTTCCAGCGTCTCTTTGAAGAGCATGGCTAACGAGTAAGCCTCCTCGCCGGTGGCGCAGGCAGGGATCCACGCCCGCAGTGCCTGATTCGAAGCGCCCCCAGCCAATAGCGCTGGCAAGACTTCGGCTTTCAACTGCTCCCACGCTTCCGGGTCGCGGAAAAAATTCGTCACCCCGATCAACAACTCGCGGAAAAGCAATTCCACCTCCTGCGGATTCTCCTGCAGGAAGCGCACGTAGTTGGCGATCTTATTAATTTGGTGCAGACCCATGCGCCGCTCGATGCGGCGATAGACCGTGGTCTTTTTGTAGAGAGAAAAGTCGTGGCCCGTTTGCCCGCGCAGCAAGATCACCACCTTTTCGAGGGCGCTCTGGGCTGTGTATTGGTCGGCGTGTCCGGGTTTGGCGATGAGCGGCACATGCTGCAGGTAGGCGCTGATCTTGCCCGGCAGTGCCTCCACCGGGGCGATCACATCGGCCAGTCCGGCTTCAACGGCGCTGCGCGGCATACCGTCGAATTTGGCTGAGGCCGGTTCCTGCACAAAGACCACGCCCGCTTTTTCCTTGATGGCGCGCAAGCCCAGCGTGCCATCCGAGCCCATGCCCGAAAGAATGACTCCAATGCTGTGCTCCTGCTGGTCATCGGCCAGCGCGCGGAAAAAGAAATCAATCGGCAGGCGCAGGCCGCGCGGCGCGAGCGGGTCAAGCAGATGGAGTACGCCGTGCAGGATGGACATGTCCTTGTTGGGCGGGATGACATACACGCAGTTCGCTTCCACCCGCATCCGATCCTTGACCTGAAAAACCGGCATGCTTGTGCCGCGCTGGAGCAGTTCCGCCATGATGCCCTTGTGCGTCGGGTCGAGGTGTTGGACGATGACAAAAGCCATGCCGCTGTCTGCTGGCACGTTGGCGAGGAACAGTTCCAGCGCCTCCAGCCCTCCAGCCGAAGCGCCGATGCCGACGATGGGAAAGGGGCGGCTCGACTCGCGCGCCACGTCCGCCGCTGGGGAGGGCGTTTCTTCTGGAACAGGGTTGACCGCTTTTGGCGTGCGGCGAGCGGGTTTCGTTTGCTTGTTCATGCTTCAGTCTCCCAGGACGGCGTCATTGACTTCGAGGAAAGCCAGCGTTTCCAGGTCGTGGACCCACATGGGGATGGGGTGGTTGTGGAAAAGCAGGCGGAAGGAGTCGGCGGCGGGCGGCGTTGCTTTGCGAGCGGGTCGTCTCGATGTCATGTGGTCGCCCTCTTTCATCGCGCGGCTTCCAGCCGCAACCAGAGGCTCACGCCTCGCGGGGAGCGCGCCGGCGGCACGCAGGAAGGCCCGGCCCTTTCAGGGTTGCAGGCGGGCGAGACCGCGCCGGGTTTGCACATCCAGAAGCAACAAGCAACCTGCGCGGAGTCAAGTTGCGCCGCGCGGCTGGCACTTTGCGAGGCAAATAGAACAAAATTTTGGGGAGGGGGGGATAAAGAGGTACTTGCAGAGGCAGCGTGAAATTCAGAAGGCTCACGCCTTTCAAGGGGAAGGCGGCGGCACGAATTTCATTGAGAAGACTGGGCATGGCACAGTTTCCCAAACTGCGAACACTGCCTCTGTCAGTGTGCCCATTATAAACCCATTGCCTGCGATTTCAACCTTGGAGTTTACCTAATTCAGCTTGATCAGCCCCATTTTTAGCGCGGCCACCACCGCCTGCGTCCGGTTGGGCTGGTCGAGCTTGGCGAGGATGTTTTTGACGTGGGAACGGACGGTTTCTTCAGAGATGAACAACTTCTGGCCGATTTCGCGGTAGGTCGCCGCGGTCGCCATCAAACGCAGCACGTCCATCTCGCGCGGGGAAAGCTGGACGCGCAAGTCTGCCGGTCTTCCGGCGTGCGCGCTCATGCGCTCCAGCAGAGCACGGGTCACTGCGGCGTGGATGTATTGTCCGCCCTCTGCCACAGTGCGGATGGCGCGGGCTAATTCATCCGGGCTGACATCTTTGAGCACATAACCGTCCACCGTCTCGAGCAGGTCGAGCACGGCTTCGTCAATCTCCGCGCCGCTGAGGATGAGAATGCGGGCATAGGGGCACAGCTCTCGCACCTGCTGGGCGGCGACATCGCCGCTCATGACGGGCATCTTCAGGTCGAGGAGCAAAACGTCGGGGCAGAGATCGCGCGCCTTCTGCACAGCCTCCGCGCCGTCCCGCGCCTCCCCGATGACTTCAAAGCCCGGCTCGAGGCGCAAGACCATGGCGAGGCCTTTGCGCACCACCTCGTGGTCGTCGGCGATGAGAATGCGAATAGCAGATGGCATATGGCGGATGGCCGCTTCGCGTGGC
>CAYNUH010000132.1:0-5237 GCA_964400605.1 uncultured Acidobacteriota bacterium
ACCCTCTGCTCTGCGCCTGACGCTGGCCCTCCTCCTCGCCGCCGCGCTCCTGCTCAGCGCTTCCCCGGCCTCGGCGCACGCCATCCTCGTGAGCGCCGACCCGGCGGACGGGGCGGTGCTGGACACCGCCCCCAAGCAGGCGCGGTTGAGATTCAGCGAAACGATCCTCCTCGGCTTCACCACAATCGAGTTGGTGGACGGCGATGGCCATGTCATCCCGGTCGCCGCCGTGCGCGCCGACCCTGCCGACTCGTCTGTGGTGATCATTGACCTGCCGCCTCTGGCGCCCAATGCATACCGCCTCACCTGGCGCACCCTCTCCGACGACGACGTCCACATCAGCACCGGCGCCATCGTGTTCGGGGTGCAGCAGGCGGCTGGCGTCGCGCCCGTGGTCGTCGCCGCCGCGCCGCCGCCGATCGAAGTCCTGCTGCGCTGGCTCAACCTCGCCGCGCTCGCGGGACTGCTCGGCGCGCTGGCTGTCGCGCTCTTCGTCTTACCCGAGGCCAGCTTCCAGGCCGGCGATCCTGACAATCCTCAACTGAGGGCCCTGCCCCGTTCGGTGAGGCGGCGGCTCCTGTGGCTGGCGCTGTGGGCCGGGGTTGCGGCGCTCGTCGTCGGGGCCGGACTCTTGCTGGCCCAGGCGACGGCCATCGGCGGCGCGTGGTGGGACCTTCTCACCCGCAGCAGTTACGGACTGCGCTGGTTCATCCGTCAGGGCTTGTTAGTTCAACTGATCGCTGCGGTAGTAGTCTTGTTGGGACAAAATCGGAGAAAGCCGGAACGCCGCAACTTTCCGGCCGTGGTCGTGGCAGTCCTGGCGCTGGAGCTGGCCGTCACGCACGCCCTCAATAGCCATGCCACGGCGTTTAATGAGTCTTCGCCGTGGCGCATCGCCGCCAGCGCTCTCCATCTGCTAGCGGCCAGCCTGTGGGTCGGGGGTCTGCTGGCGCTGACTCTGCTGATCGCGCCCTTGCTGCGCCGTGACCCGGAAGCAGGTGCGCTGGCGCAAACCACCCTACGCCGCTTTGGCGGTTTAGCGGTCCTCAGCGTGGCCGTGTTGATGGTGACCGGCCTGTACAACAGCGGCCAACAAGTCGCATCGCTCGACGCGCTGCTGCTGACGTTGTATGGTCAGACCCTGCTGTTGAAAGTCGGGCTGGTTCTGTGTGTCGGGATGCTCGGCCTGTTCAACTCGGCTGCGCTCCACCCGCGCGTGGCCGAGGTGCTGCGCCGGATACTGTGGCGGCCGAGCGGCTGGGCGCCCTTCGCACTGAAACACTTGTGGCTCACTGTGCTGGTTGAGACGATAGGCGTAGTGACGGTCTTGTTCCTCGCAGCGCGGTTGAGCGCCACTCAACCGGCCCGCGGCCCGGAATGGGAACCTCCAGCAGAAGAGGCGGCAACTGCCCCTATTTTCACCACCCCCGCAGACGATTTGTTCATTACGCTCTCAGTCAAGCCCAACCGCCCCGGCCAGAACTTTATCAGCCTAGGCGTTTTCAACACCCGCCGCCCGCCCCCGGCCCCCATCGATCATGTTGTCGTCCAACTCCAACCGCCCAGCGGACAAAGCCTGTCCTTCATTGTCGAGCCGCTGGACGACGGGCGTTATCAGATTGCGGGCGACGCGATCAACGCGGACGGCCAATGGCAGATTTCCATCACCGTCATCCGTCTGGGCTTGCCAAACACGGTAGTAGATGTGCCCTGGACGGTGATGCCTCCGCAACCCCCGGTGCAGCGCCATCCGGTCGTGGTCTCCAATCGCCCGCTCGCCCCGTGGCTGAGCCCGCTCGCTTTGGTGATGGCCGTGCTCGTCAATGCAGCCTGGATCGGGCTTTGGTTGAGGTCGCGTCTCTCCTCCGGCGCGGCCGCCCTCTGGCCGTTCAGGATCCCGCCTGCTGCGAAAGGATTGGCAGGTGAAGAAAAATGACCTCACCCGGTTGATCCTTCTGCTTATCAGTCTACATTTGTCCTTCGCCCGTCCTGTTGCATCAGTCGAAGCTCGCCTCGAACTGAACCGCGTCATCCTTGCGCCGACGCGTGTCCAGCCGGCGCCGGAATCTGCTCCGGTTGAACCCAACCTGGTTGCCATCGGCGTACCCGCTGTCTGGTCGCGCGGCATTACCGGCCAAGGGGTTGTCGTCGCCCTGTTGGACAGCGGAGTCGATATGACCGATCCCGATCTGGCGGCGCGCTGGCGCGGCGGCTCGAATGCGTGGTTCGATCCCTATGGCGAACACCCCGACGCGCCCATTGATTTGAACGGCCACGGCACGCAGATGTTGGGCGTCATCCTGGGCGGCGACGCGGGCGGCTCGCGCATCGGGGCCGCGCCGGACGCACAGTGGATCGCCGCCAGAATTTTCAATGATCGTGGCCGGGCCACCGTGGCCGGTATCCATCAGGCTTTGCAATGGGTGCTCGATCCCGATGGCGACCCCACCACGCTTGATGCGCCGCAGGTCGTTAACAACTCCTGGTCATTCGTCAATTCCGGCTGCGACCTTGAATTCGCCGACGATCTGCGGGCGCTGCGCGCCGCCGGTATCCTGCCGGTGTTCGCCGCGGGCGTGCTCGACCCGGTCAGCCCGGCAAATTCGCCCGAGGCTTTTGCGGTGGGAGCGCTGGCCGCCGACGGCGAGACCCTGCACGCAGACAGCGCCCGCGGCCCGTCAACCTGCGGGGGCGACGCGGTCGTTTATCCGCACGTCGTCGCGCCCGGCACGAACATCCGCACCACGGATCGGTTCGGCCTATACACCACGCTCGACGGCACCTCGCTGGCCGCCGCGCACGTCAGCGGCGCGCTGGCGCTTTTACTCAGCGCCGACCCGACGCTCAGCGCCGACGAGCAGGCAGCCATCCTGACTCAGACGGCGGTTGACCTGGGCGATCCCGGGCCGGACAACCTGTTCGGTCACGGACGAATTAACGTCGCCGCGGCGGTCGCTCGGGCGCTGGCCGCCAACCCCGCCTCGGCGAGCGGATGGCTCGCCCCGGAGTTGGCCGGTGTGATCGCTATCATACTGATCGGCGTCGCAATTGTGTTACGCTGGCGACGTGTGGATCAGATGGGTGACTGATCTATGGAGCAATCTCTCGAATTGAAGCTCAGCCTGCTGGTCTGTCTGGCGCTGAGCGGAGCGTACGTGGCTTATGATCTGCTGACCCAACCGAGCGGCAGCCATCCCGTCGGGTATCTGTTCGGTATCGTCGGCACGCTGCTCATGGTTTCGACCGAAACGTCTTACAGCCTGCGCAAGCGGGCAGGGTGGCTGCGCTGGGCTGGGCCCCTGCGCTGGTGGCTTTCGGTTCACATCTTCACCGGCATCGTCGGCCCGTTCCTGGTGCTGATGCACACCGGCCTCCAGTTCCAGGGGATGGCCGGGTTCACGATGGGACTCACCGTTTTGGTCGTCGCCAGCGGATTCTTCGGGCGCTATCTGTATGGCGCCGTCCCCCGCTCGCTGGCGGGGACTGAAGCCACACCCGCTCAACTGGGAGCCGAACTAAAGCGTGTGCAGGGGGCGCTGTTCCAACTCGCTGGTCAGCACTCAAGCACGGTGCAGGTTTTCGTCGAAGCTGAGGTCCGCCGCCCGGATGTAGCGCGCGGTGATTTGATACAGGTCTTGTTGCGCGCGTGGGATGAATGGCGGCACCGCGACACGCTCCGCCGGGAAGTCCGGCGGCTGGAGAAAGCGGAAAAGCAGAAACTGGGTGACATCGAAAAATTGCTTATCGAGCGACGCCGCCTCGAGCGGCAGGTGCGCACGCTGGAGGCCGCGCGCCGGACGTTCAGCCTGTGGCACGTGGCGCACGTGCCCATGGGGCTGGCCCTGTTCGGGTCGGCGGCGGTTCATATCGTCGCCACGTTATATTTCGGAGCCGCGCCGTGACCGTGACGGCGGGTCGGTTGCATCCTTTCCTCTCGCGCTTCGGTTGTCTGGCGACGCTGGTGATCCTGGCCGGGGTCGGGATCGCGGTGCTGGTGTCGGGTGGCGCGGTCTTCAATCCAGGCCGCCTGACGGCCTGGGCGAATACGGGCGCGCCGCTGGGCGGGTTCGCCTCGCACGTCGCATTTGAAAACGACTGCGCCGAGTGCCACGCGCCCTTCCGCGGCGTGGAGGCCGCGCGCTGTGAGCAATGCCACACCGCCGTCGCCGCCGAACGCGTCGCCGCCCGCGGGCTGCACGGCATCCTCCAACCGGCCGCGGTGGCGCGCTGCGCGCAGTGCCACACCGATCACAAAGGCCGCGACTTCAACCCGTCCGTGGTCACACTGGCGAGCCTGGATCAGGCTGGCTTCGATCACGCCGCCATCGGGTTCGCGCTCACCACGCATACTAAAAACTATGACGGGTCGCCGCTCGCCTGTCGGGCGTGCCACACGGGCGACAACTATTCAGTCGCCGAACAAACCTGCGCCGACTGTCATCGCGATGCTTATCCCACTTTCATGGATGAGCATTTTCAAGCCTTCGGCGGCGACTGCCTGAGCTGCCACGACGGCACAGGGAGCCTGGCGAATTTCGATCACAGCCAATTCTTCTCGCTCGAAGGCGCGCACACCGCCGTCGAGTGCACGGCCTGCCACGTCAACCGGCAATTCAAAGGTACGCCCACGGAGTGCGCCGCGTGCCACGCGCAGCCAGAAGTGCACGCGGGACTGTTCGGCACAGACTGCGCCGTCTGCCATAGCACGGAGGCGTGGAAGCCGGCGGCTCTGGCGAATCACGTCTTCCCGCTCGATCATGGTGAGCAGGGGGGGCTGGTCTGTTCAACCTGTCATCTGAACACCTTCCAGGCGTACAACTGCTACGGTTGCCATGAGCACCGGCCGGACGAAATGGCGAAAAAGCACTCCGAAAAAGGCATCACTGGCCCAGCCCTGAATGACTGTGCCGCGTGCCATCCCGGCGGCCACAAGGACGATGATTGAACACCATCTCAGACGATCATCCGCAGAGCGGGAAAACGCCTCCGGCTCACCCACAACTTTTCCGGGCGCAGGACGACATTAAATAGGGTGGAGCGCCCTCCTGGGACGTCGTCCGGTGCGTGCCTCAGCCTGAGACAGGAGCCGGCCATGTTGCCTCGCCGTGTCCTGGTAGCGGACCCCCATTGTAGCGATCACGGGTACAATCCACACCACCCACCGCTGCGCAGAGATGATCATCGGCTGCGATGCCTACCTGCCCAAGCCGTTCGATTTCAGCGTGCTGAGGCAGGTC
>CAYNUH010000133.1:0-5102 GCA_964400605.1 uncultured Acidobacteriota bacterium
GAGGAAGATGGGTAGAACCCAGAGGCGGCCCTGCACCAGGAGGGTGAGACCTAGGCTAGCTTTACCCTTCCGTCAATCCAGGCAGGTTCAAGGCATTTAGGTTTGCTTCCACAATGCGGCGATCCACATAGGCGCCGGAGCCGAGCAGCAACTGATATGCCTTCCGCAAATCGGTCACCAATCCCGCCAGAAATGCGTCCTGCAAGATGCCGATGCAACCGAAAGGCGTTACCCCGTGCTTCCATGCGAACGCCCGCGCCTTTCGGTCATCAATGAGCGCAACATCCGCCTTTAGCTGCTTCGCCAGCAGAATTGTGCTGACGTCGCCCGCTCCAAGACCACCCCTGTCTTCCCAGGCGATTTTCAGGTCGCCTTCCGCCGCCTTGACCCGAACCCATGCCGCCTTGGCAACTATCTGCCGCTCCCCACAGCCCCGCCCCGGTCACTGCCACCTCCGCGTAAACTTCCGGCGTGATATGCACAGTCTCGTACAGCGCTGGAAGAACCTGCAAATAATCGATCTTGGAAAGCGTAATCAACGGCGAGGAATCCGAAACGACGATCACGGGCGCAGCTTGCCTACGGTTTGCCGGTCTTCCTCCAGTTCCGCCATCCCGTAGTTGAGCGGTGGAACTTCATGTGCGGCGGCAAAATCCATGAACGCCGCCAGCGGAACGCCGCAAAGCTCCGCCGCCCTGCCAATCGACACTTTCTGTTCGCGGAACAGTTCCAGCCCGATCAGCTTGGCGGCTTCCTGCGACACGTTTCCCTGGTCGAGGCGCGCCGCCTTTACCAAGTCCTCCGGCAGGATGACATTCACTTGACTCATGACTCTAGCGTAGCGCAATAAAGACTCGGTGTCACGGCCAAATCCACCCCCGCAACAGCGGCCTCTCTGCGACCCCGAACAGGAGGGACTTCCGCGACGGTGTTTCCCGCTCATCGGACTCGATTGCCGAAATGAATTTAGCCGGCGGCTAACGACTCAGGCATCACCCGCCGCCCGGTTTTGGGCGGTCGGGTGCATGCCTTCGTTAGCTAACCGAGTCGCGTTGCTCTGCTTCTGCTCGCATTTGAGCAAGTTCGCTCTCCATCATACTTTGTGAAATTCCCAGGTCTTCCCAGAGCGGTAGTGTGATCGCTTCCAGCAAGCGATCAGCAGTCTGAAAGCGTGCGGTCACTTTCCGCAGCTCCTCGATCATATCTTTTCGCCCAGGATTGGATCCGAAGTCGACGTCGTGGGTGGCCCAGAACCGGTGTGCAAGATAGTTGCGGTCGCGGAGCGCCGCTTCAAGAGCCGCCTCGATTGCGGCTGAAACAGTGACCCTGCGCCTTACGTCATTCATCAATTGGCCAAACGTTTTGCGTTCTATTCTCTCGAAAGCGGCCTCGATCTCCTGCCACGTTACAGACGTTAGCCCGCGTGAGTGGAGAACGACGGCGAGGTTGATCAAGCCCCCCTCCAGCACTTGCGCGCAGTACGAGCAGAGGCCAAAGAATGCGAAGACCTCCTTCTCATCAGTGCTTTCCGGTTCTGGAATCGCTCGGGGTTGGCGTTGAGAAATGAAGGGCATGTGTTCCTTCCAAACAACGGCCAGGTGCGGCCCGCCTTTGGCCGGCGTCTGCAGCGGCTTGGTTAGCTGCCTGGTTCTGCGAACCACGGCTCTTGCTCCAGCGCAGACCGCACGGGAGTCTTCACGAATTCCGGAGCTCGCCAAACGTACTCGGCAGCCTTCGCCTTTCCGGCCCGGCTCAGTTTTTTCACGTAGGCGACGGCGGCATCCACGGAGAACGGCTGGCCTGTTTCCGATTCAAAGTTGCTTCTCAGCGCGGTCCACACGACGGCGTTGAGCTTGCTTTCCCTCGCCCAGGCGACCAACGAGTCTTCTATTCCCAGAGAACCTTCGACAACAGCTTCTTGCTGGAGGCTGACGTAACCAATATTCGCATTCGTGGTACCCTCACGGCACCGGAGGTCAGCGATCGCGTCCTCGATCTTCTCCCGCTTGCTGAGACACCAAGCGACCGTCGTGGGAACGCCATGCTTGGCATCGATGACGAGAGTCAGAGCTCCCAGCCGACTCGTTGAAGACACTCTGGAGAACTCGATCTTGAGTTTGGGTCCATCGTATTGCCAGGGCTCGTGCCAACTATCAAACTCGCGGCCCCCCTCCCAAAGGAGGGAACCCCAACCGAGCATGGCGATTCTCATCGTCTTGGCCTCTACGCCGACCGGGAAGCTAACGACTTGGCGCTCAACCGCGAGCGGCGCCAGGTAACCTCTCAAGCTTGCACCACCCGCCCCGGCGCCGCTCGTCGGTTGCAGCGCCCTGTTAGCCACGGGACAGGGTCTGGTCCGGCTACGCTCGGACCCTGTGCCAGCCGGCAGCACCTTGCGCCGACGCCACACTGCCAGGACCTGCATACCTCGTACTTGGGGCCTGCGGCCCGCCCTCGCTGCCGGGCTGGCTAACGCTGTAATTCGGCCGACCGGCCTAACACCAATACTGTTCACTTAAGAACATTTCCATGCTATTCTGTTCCGGAAGGAGCAGAATATGGCGCGTACCGAGCTTCCGGCCGGTGCCCGGATTAGCGACTATATCAGAACAGCGCGTCATGATATTCCCAGTATTTCCCCTGCTCGCCGGCGCTCGCACGTTTCGGTGGGGGAAGACCCTGCAGATCTGGCTGGTGGAGGGCCGAGACTACCGCTCCCCCAACAACATGCCCGACGGCCCGGAGGATCCGGTGGTGGCGCTGCGCTACGAGTAACTCAAGAGGCCCGGGCCCCGGCTGGACTGACCACCGGGACCCGGACGAAGCCGTGGTTACGGCTCAGGGGTGTGATTTACGCAGCGGTTGGTGCTCTTGATCTTCGCCCCGTCCACGTAAAAGAAGGTGCCCTCCATGAAGACGACAGGCGGGATCCCAGTAAGGGTCGGCTCGGCGAAATCAGGCACGGAGGCCATCCGAACTTCAAAGGTGTGGGTACCGTCGGCAGTGAAATCGACTGGGCAGCACCACTCATAATGGATGCTGTTGTCGTGCAGGTCGCCGGCCCCGCCGCCGCCGTCACCACCGAAGGGGGTAACGCCCAGAACGAAGTCTCCCGCGTTGTAGTTCTTGTGCCGCGAGACAGTGGTCCATCCCGGCGGAGCGGACCCAACCGGGTTGCCGCCATCGGAGCAGGCTTTGCCATCGATCTTGGCCGCCAACTGCAAGCGTGCGCCATTGTGTGTATCGCCCGTACCCGATACGGTGATGAACATCGTGTTCACCTGGCCGGCCGGGACGAACTCGGACTTCTTGTAAATAACCAGCCCGCCGTTCCCGCTGGGCAGCGGCGGCTCTAATGTCGCCAGCTCGCAGGGGCGGGGAGGCACAAACGGCGGGTCCCCCGGATGCGGGGTGCAGAAGGTTCGGTGATCAGCGGCGTAGCGGCGCAGCTCCGAGCCCTGCGCGTTTAAGGGCGTGGGAACTGCGAGCAGCGCCAGTAGCGCTACAGCCAAACAACCAATCGTCAAGTTTCTCATTCTCTTTCTCCTTGTTCTGAAAGTGATTTGCGGTGTTGCCGCAACTTCTGATGCATCCCGTACGTCTCAGATGCCCCTATCCACCCCCTTTTATTGCGGTCGTTGGCCGCCGCCGTGCGGTGGAACCGAGCCGGATGTCGCGGGCTTTAGGCGGCCGAGAATATCCTGAGCCCTGGAACGGACGTGGGGGCTTTGATCCGTCAGGGCTCGCTGGATGACCGGCTCTAATTCAGGACCCTCCGGCAGAGCCGTCAGCGCCAGGAAGCGGATGTTATCGGAGGGGTCGCTGAGCAGCATGTTGATCAGCATGTCGCGCGGCAGATCCACATCTGCGCCGATGGCGGAGTAGAGGGTTCGGGTTCGCACTTTGACGTCCTGGTCGTCATTCAAGACCCCCAGGACGAGATCGCGCGACCGGGCGCCCTTTCGCTCGATCAGGACCGTCAGGGCGCGTATCCGCACTTCCGGGTCCTTGCTGGCGGCATCCTCTTCCAGCTCCTTGGTGCTGGCCCACTTCTCCTTGGGAACCGGCTGCAAACCCGTGCCTTGGCCTGCCGGGTAAACCCAGACAGCCTTGAGCGAAGCCTCTGAGTCCTTTTCCTTGCTGTATTGGAAAAAAGTATCGTAGTTTTTCAGGACTTGCCGAAACGCCTCGTCCAGGGGAACGTTTTCAAATTCCACCCAAACGCGCTCCCCTCCCACGAGGTCG
This sequence comes from uncultured Acidobacteriota bacterium, assembly GCA_964400605.1. Lineage (GTDB taxonomy): Bacteria > Acidobacteriota > Polarisedimenticolia > JACPZX01 > JACPZX01 > CAYNUH01. The sequence continues at coordinate 4,246 of CAYNUH010000133.1, forward strand.
TCCACTAAGATATGAACCGGGGTGCTTAGCTGCAATTGGTCCAGGACCCAGCCAAGCGGCCGATCTTGCACTTTTCCAGTCAGCCGCCCCTCCTTGAGCGTGAAAACCGTCTGGAGCCACGGCGCTCGCTCAGGTGCTGTCTGGCTGGCTCCCGCCGGCCTGGGCGCGGCGTTCTGAACAGCAGTCTGCTGCTGAATCTGTTGGGCGACGGCACACGGCGCCACGACCAGGGTCAGGACTAGGGTTGTCAGGAATGAGTACAGTCGGAGAATGGGGATCGGAGTAGGATGCACAACCGCAACCATGAGACATAGCTGCGGCACGGGCAAAAAGTGCCGGAACAATCGGGGCCAAGATTGCAACTGACACCGCCACACCGACCCGTACAGGTCAGTCTGTCCCCCGTGTGTCTAGCTTCAGCTTTCTGGGACGCTGAATATGTTACACTACTCGCCCGAGCTTGTCAAGGTTCATTCTTCCAGGACCTTCCAGGACCTTCCAGGACTTCCAGGAGTTTCCCCTGGGGAAACTCCTGTCATTCTTCAGGCTATCTTCAGGCTACTTCAGGCTCATTCTTCAGGCTTATCCCTTCGATTGGCACTAAAACTGGTACTAAACGAACAGTACCGATGACTGTCTCAGCGGCGGGCACGTAAACCCGGCTACAGGTCAATACTATTCACTTAATTAATCGCGGCGGGACCCTTCGGTCACACCAGCCACGGGCCATTCCGCAACAGAAGAGCCCGGAAATGTTCTTAATTAAGTGAACAGTATTGGGCCTAACACGCAAACGCTGTCGGCGCGTAGGCCCCGTAAGTATCTTAATTTCATAGAATTGCGCACTATTCTTCAAG
>CAYNUH010000134.1:0-5072 GCA_964400605.1 uncultured Acidobacteriota bacterium
CGTTGGGCGTCGTAGAAGGGGTCGTGGCCGTGATTGAGTGGGTGTTCTATCCCAAGTCTCAAGAACCTCCTGGTCTCGCGCGCGAGATCGTTAAGGTCTTCAAGGACGCAGATTCGAGAATCTCATCGCCTACTCACACTCTGAGTAGCAACGAGGCACTTGCACAGTTGCGGGCTGGCCTCGAAGGCTTGAACTTCAAGGTCGAGCGTGGAAAGAAAGCCGGGGAGAAGCTCACTGTCCCTGTCTTGTTCGGCCGAAACGGCAAGGTTGAGAAGGCATTTGACGCCGACGCGTATCACGAGAGCGCAGCTTTCGTTCTTGAAGTCGAAGCCGGACGCGCTGTTTCGAACAACCAGTTCCTCAAAGATCTCTTTCAGGCTTGCCTGATGGTCGGCACAGAATACCTCGGTATTGGGGTTCGTCGCATCTACCGGGCTGGAGGTTCGACCGGAAAGGACTTCGAGGCTGTCGTAACCTTCTTCGATACTTTGTATTCCAGTAACCGACTCAGGTTGCCGCTCAAAGGGGTTCTGATCATTGGTTACTGAAACGACGCCCAACAAGCCGTTGAACCGGACCGCCCACCAGCGTAGCTGGTGGGTTCCCGTCGCGCTTCGCGCGCCGGCGGCCGGTTAACCTGAATCCTGCGTGAAAGCGGCGGTTCTTGGAGGTCCACAGGTTCTCCAGTCGCCATTCTGTGGATCCCATCACCTTACCGTGGGGTGAACGGGGATTTGAGGCCGTCGATCCTGTGAAGCGTTTGCAGGAACTCGTTGCCGTGGGCGTAACTCGGAGCGATGCGCAGCGTCGGCACGCCGGCGGGGCGAACCAGTTGCGCCGGCGTCACGAAGAGACGCTGCCGGAGCCTTTGCAAGGTGGCCCGCTCCAGACTCGGCGGCGCGCACAGGCGCTTGAACCAGTTGAGCAGGTTGTAGGCCAGCAACGCCACCTGGAAGAACGTCTCGTTGGCGAGAAAGTCGTGCGTGGGGATTTTCCCCAGGGCGTAGGCGTCCTTGAGCTCGCGGATGATCAGTTCGGCTGTCGCCCGCTGGTTGTAGAAGCGCCACAGGTTGAGCGGCTTGAGCTTCAGGTTGGTGACGAAGGCCTGGTAGGTGTAGCCGCCCATCTGAAACAGGTGCAGCTGGGCGGAAGGCTCCTCCGGCACCGGCCGGCGGATCACCACGATGCGTCGCGGGTGCGGCCAGGCAAGAGGTTGATACTGGAAGTCGGCCGCCCAGATGCCGGAGGAAACCTTGCGATAGCGCAACCCCCCGAGGCGACCTTTCAGGGCCCGGTTCATATGGGCCACGATCACGTAAAACGCCCGCCGCGCCTCGATGAAAGCCAGGGTTTCGCTGTCGTAGAAAGCCCCATCCGCTCGGAGTCGCACCTCGTGAACACTCGTGGGCAGCTTGCCGAAGGCGTGCTCCAGGAAGGGCCGGATGACGGCCGAAGGGTTCGTATTGCCCGGATGGTAGCTGCCTTGCCAGACGTCCCGTGTGTTGCCCTCGAAGCAGAGCAGCGGGAGGTACGATGGTCGCCCCCGTTTCTTCGGGTTGTAGCCCACCGCTGACCTCTCCTGGCGTCCGAAGACGGTCAGCACGGTGGTGTCCAGGTCGAAGATCACTCGGCGATGGGGCGCCATGCGGTTGCGCCACTCGTCGTGGAGACGCACCAGCGAGTCGCGACCCTCCCGAGCCAGCCTCTGGAGGAAGCGGCGGAGGCTGCTCGCCTCGGGATAGCCCGGCAGACCCGTCAAGTACTGGAACACCCCGTTGCGCCGCAGCGGCTCGGTCGTCTCGATGCGGCCCAGACCGAGGATCAAAGGATAAAGGAGCGCCTCGATCGATTCGCTGATGGTGTACCTGTTGTTCCGCTGGGCGAAGCGGACCGCCTGACCGAGCTGCCCTCGCAATCCGATCCGCCGAAAGAAGCGCTGAAGCAGAGCCACCCCGCCGAAGAGGGTGAGCCCAGCACCGTCCAGCGAGACGCGAAGATTCCGAGGGCCTCGGGGCATTCCGTGAAACCACACTTTCAGTGCGGTTTGGCTGCAAAAGGCTCAGAACCTTCAAGTTATCCGTTCTCTGGACCCAACTCAATCTTTCCGGCATCTTGCCGCCCCGGAATGCGCAGGATTCAGGTTAACGGCGACGTTAGCTGGCGTGGAGGCGCGGGTACTTGTCGCAAGGATGGAGTCACGTGGTCGGCGAGATCATCGGTAGCTTCACCTGGCCTAGCGTCGGGCTCATCCTGGGCCTGGTAGCATTCATCCTCTTCCGTGAGGAGTGGCGGACTTTGCTTCGTCGTACACGCAAGATCTCCCCGTCCGGCTGGGAGGGCCCCGATTCCCCAGCGCCCCAGGCCCCCGCCCCGAAGAATCCGGCGGCTGAGGAGTTCTTCCGCGCGTTCGAGAATCGCCTCCTCGCGCAGCAAGAGCAGCGCATCATCGACGACCTCAGCCGCAAGGGTCTTACCGATCAGCCCGATCGCGAGCGAGCATTGGTCAAGCTCCTGGCCGCCAACCAGCTCGCGCTCCAGTTCGAGTGGGTGTACGGCGTTATTTGGGCAAGTCAGGTGTGGCTCCTCTTACACCTGAATTCCAGGGTAGACGGCGACGCACTCGGATCAGCACGGGCGTACTATGACGGCGGACGCAGCCAGTTCCCGAAGATGTACGAGGATTACAGCTTTGATCAATGGCTCGGCTTCCTCGAGTCCTCGCTCCTCTTGGGACGCGAGGCTGAGAGGGTCCGCATAACAGAGGTGGGCCGCGAGTTCTTGAAGTACCTCCTCGACATGCGCAAGCCCGGCCCTGCAATCGGATGAGAGGCAGCAATGACGTGTGGGTGCGCCAGCTAACAACCGCGTGAAGCGGGCGCGCGCCAGCGCGAACGTCCTTGAGGGCAAAGATTTCGTTGGCGCGCGCCGCTTACGCGGAGCGTTATGCCGCCCGAAGCGTGCCTGCCGTCCCGAGTGAATGACATGCAAGTTCAAGTCATCACGTCGAACCGAGCGTTCCTCAACTTTGCTGTCACATCTCTTCTCGTGACGAGTTCGCTCTTGGCCGGCGAGCCCCATGTTCGACAAGGAGAACCGGCCAGTGACCCAAACACCGCTCTGACCTTCAAGTCGCCCATGATCATCGAGACGGACCTTCCAGCGCCTGCCCCGGACAGTTCGCCACGCCAGTGGGTCACCACAAGCGAATTCGACCGCTACCTCTGTGACGGGGTCCGCGTCCGGGAACTTCGTACATTCGTCAGGCTCACAAGGGACCGCGCCCGCGTGTGGGTCGGCGTCACCACCTACACGGAGCCCGGCCATGACAAGAAGGTTCGCGTCGAAATCGAGCTATTCACACTGGACGGCACGATCGGCCATGGCACCATGGACCCGATCGATGCCGAGGAATCTACAACCGCGCGAACGAGCCTCCTGATCAAAGTCCCGAGGAGTAAGTGGTCGGATGACCACCCACCGAAGCTCCGCCTATCGGTATTTGTCGTGACCGGGTAGACTTCTGTAGGGGAGCGGCATAACAACCGCGTGAACCCGCCGGCGGGCGTTGGGTCAGGGGCAGTGCGATGCGCGAGCTCGCCCGCCGCGGGTTACGCGGGGCGTTATGCCGCCATCGATAGATCGGTGGCGTGTGGAAGATCTCGGACTGACCGAGGGATCGTGTGAGCGAGCCAACACAGAGCATGTCGCTTCTCGACGTTTTGACGAGGGTCGTGGGTGTTCTCGGCGGGTCGGGGGGCCTCATGTATTGGATCGATCGATTCCGCAATCGATCCAGATTACGAGTCCGGCTTCTTCGAGAACAGTTCCCATGCAACGTTGGGGGGCCTGCCCTTGTCAAGTTTGAGGTCGAGAACATCGGCAGAGACCCCATGTCCTTGAAGGAGACTGTCCTGCTGTCAGCACTTACACCGCAGCGCAAGAGCCGATGGTTCTCATTCACGATCGGACAATCTGATCGGTCACTCCCAGTGCACTCTCCGAAAACCATCGAAGCGTTCGCCCCAGATGACGACGTTCTCCCGTTCCTCTGGTACAAGCACTACTCGCTGGTGCCCACGCGAGGAAGATCAACACATGTCTTCTCCCAATGTGCCGGCAACCTCCGCATGTCCATATTTGGCTACGTATTCGGCCGTATCGTGTTCAGACTTACGGGGAAAGCATTGCCTCCGGTCAATCGTGACAAGCGTGTACCGATCGCATGAGGGCGCTCCACGGGCCGGCATAACAAAGCGCTCCAGCGGACGCGCACGTCGTACTTCGCTGGGGTGTCTTACAGGTTGGCGCGCCGCTGAGCGCTGGCGTTATGCGACGTGAGACTTCCGGGGCCGGGCCGCCACTTCGACGCTGACCCTCGCGCCGAGACGGGCTAGCATGGCTACCAGAGCATCGATGCTGAACAGATCGATCTTGCCGCGCACCAAGTCGCTTACTCTAGGCTGCGTGACACCCATCAGCTTCGCGGCGCGAGCTTGGGTCAGACCGCGCTTCTCGATCAAGCGGCGCACGTGGCCCATCAGGGCCGAGCGGATCTTCAGGTGTTCGGCCTCCTCGTCTGGGAAGCCGAGGTCCTTGAACACATTGCCACTGGACCGGGTCATTTTAGGTTTCACGAGGCCCTCCCGCGCCCCTGCCACGAAGGCGCATCACCTCCCCGAGCCGCTTCTTGCCCAACTCGATATCTGCGCTCGGTGTCTTGCGACTGGTTTTCTGGAACGCATGCAGCACGTAGATCGCTTCCACGAACTTGGCCACGTAGAACACCCGGTGCTGCACTTGGGTTTGCACCCGGATTTCCACCACCCCTGGCCCGATACTCGGCATAGGCTTCCAGTCCGACGGCGCGAGCCCGATCTGAACCTGGTAGAGCTCGTGCCCGGCCTTACGTCTCGCGTCGGGGTGGAATGCCCTGACGTCCCTGAGCGAAGACCCAACCCAGACGAGCGGTTTATCGGCCACCGCGGGAGTATACTTGTATTCGTATCGCCGGGCAAGTCAGTTGCAGCAGGGCGTCGCATAACAACCGCGTGAACCCGCCGGCGGGCGTGAGG
>CAYNUH010000135.1:0-4965 GCA_964400605.1 uncultured Acidobacteriota bacterium
GGAGTGACTACTCCGTTTGCGGGATGCGGCCTCCGCGCGCGCCAGCGCGCGATTGACACCCCTCGCGGGCATCTCGTAGTATGGCGGGCAACCTCAACGAGGATCGAGGGATAGCGGATCGGGGGTGTCCCGGTACGCGCGCCATCCCGCCTCATCTGAAGACGGATCCACAAGGCCCCGTCATCCTCCGGGGGACGCCATGCTCGCACCGACGAAAGCGCAGGTGAAACCCGGCCAGATCTTCATCGGCGGCCGGTTCAGCCCTTCCATCTCGGGCAAGACGTTCGACACCATCAACCCGGCCACGGGCGAGGTGCTCACGCGCGTGGCGGAGGGAGACGTCGCCGACGTCGACGCGGCCGTGCGCGCGGCGCGGCAGGCGTTCGAGTCGGGGTCCTGGCCCAAGATGTCGGCGGCGGAGCGCGCTCGGATCCTCTGGCGCGCGGCCGACATCCTCATGCGCCGCCGCGAGGAGATCGCCGAGCTCGAGACGCTCGACTCCGGCAAGCCCCTCACCGACAACCTCAAGGTGGACATCCCCATGGCAGCCGACTGCCTCCAGTATTTCGCCGGATGGGCCACCAAGATCCAGGGCGAGACGATCCCCGTCGCGGGGCCCTACTTCAACTACACGGTGCGGGAGCCCGTGGGCGTCGTCGGCGCGATCATCCCTTGGAACTTCCCGCTCCTGATGGCGGCCTGGAAGGCGGCGCCCGCCCTGTGCGCGGGCAACACCGTCGTCCTCAAGCCCGCCGAGCAGACGCCCCTGACGGCGCTCCTGCTGGCCGAGATCCTGACGGAGGCGGGCCTCCCCGACGGCGTTTTCAACGTGGTGCCGGGGTTCGGCCCCACCGCGGGCGGCGCGCTGGTGGCGCACCCCGGTGTGGACAAGATCGCCTTCACCGGATCCACCCCCGTGGGCCAGGAGGTCCTCCGGGGGGCGGCCGGGACGCTGAAGAGGGTTAGCCTCGAGCTGGGAGGCAAGTCGCCCAACATCGTTTTCGCGGACGCCGACATGGAGGCGGCCGTGCGCGGCGCCACGGCCGGCATCTACTACAACGTGGGCCAGGTCTGCAGCGCGGCTTCGCGGCTGCTGGTCGAGCGCTCAATCCACGAATCGTTCCTGGAGAAGCTCGCGGAGCGGGCGCGCAAGAGCGTGCCGGGAGATCCGCTCGATCCCAAGTGCCGCTTCGGGCCGCAGGTCTCCGAGGAGCAGATGAGCCGCGTCCTGCGCTACATCGGCATCGGCAAGGAGGAGGGGGCTCGCCTTGTGGCCGGTGGGTCGCGCGTGAAGGTGGGCGACGGCAAGGGGTTCTTCGTCGAGCCCACGATTTTCGACGGCGTGCGCAACGACATGACCATCGCGCGGGAGGAGATCTTCGGCCCGGTCCTCGCGGTCATCCCCTTCGCGGACCCCGAGGAGGCCGTGCGGTTGGGCAACGACACCGCCTACGGCCTCGCCGCGGCGGTCTGGACGAAGGACATCAAGAAAGCCCACCTCACGGCGCGGCGGCTGCGCGCCGGCACGGTGTGGATCAACACCGTCAACGCGTTCGACAACGCCTCGCCCTTCGGCGGCTACAAGATGTCGGGGTTCGGCCGCGAGCTGGGGGCGGCGGGGATCGAGCCGTACACGCAGCTGAAGAGCGTCTGGGTGGATCTGAGCTGAGGCGCTCCGAGGCGAGCTGAACGCGGCCCGGTGCCGTCCGCGCCCGACGGGGATGCCGAGGTCCGAGACACAGGATCCCAGGGATCATGGAGAGAGGGTCATGACAGAGCAGGCTGTGGCCACGAAGATACTGATCGACTACAGGATCGAGCGCGCCGGCATCGCGGTCATCGAGATGAACGATCCCCCCGCGAACACGTACACCCACGAGATGATGCGGCAGATCGACGACGCCGTGTTGAAGGCGCGCTTCGACGACTCGGTTCACGTCGTCGTGCTGCGCGGCGCCGGGGAGAAGTTCTTCTCGGCCGGCGCGAACATCAAGATGCTCTCGGAGGTGACGCCGCGCTTCAAGTACTTCTTCTGCCTCCACGCCAACGAGACGCTCAACCGCTTCGAGCAGACGCCGAAGCTGGTCATCGCGGCTCTCAACGGCCACACGGTGGGCGGCGGTCTGGAGATCGCGCTGGCGGCCGATCTGCGGATCGCCTGCAAGGACGGCGGCAAGATCGGATTGCCGGAGGTCACGCTGGGCGTCCTCCCCGGCACCGGCGGCACGCAACGGCTCGGCCGCCTCGTCGGCAAGTCCCGGGCCATCGAGCTGATGGTGACGGGCCGGACCTTCTCCTTCGAGGAGGCGGAGGAGCTGGGCATCGTCAACCAGATCTTCGACCGGGAGTCGTTCTGGCCGGAGGTGCTCACATACGCCGAGCAGTTCGTGCCCCCGAACAAGGCGGCCAAGGCGGTGGGACACATCAAGAGGGCCGTCCAGTCCGGATGCGAGGTGCCCTTCTCCGAGGGGCTGGCCATCGAGCGCGAGCTGCAGCAGCTCCTCTTCCAGAGCGACGACGCCAAGGAAGGGTTGAGCGCCTACGTGGGCAAGAAGCAGCCCAGGTTCTCGGGCAAGTAGCGCGTGGCGGCCGCGCCGTCCATCGACGTGGGGGGCGGCGCGCGGGGTGACGGGGCATGCCTGAGACCGAGCCTTCCGTCCTGGCCGAGGTGGATGTATCCACCGGCACGGCGTACGTCACTCTGAACCGCCCGCCGCTGAACGTCCTCGACACCGCCGCGTTCCGGAGGCTCGGCGACGTCCTCGAGGAAGCGGTGGGCGCTTCGGGCTGCGCTCTCGTGGTGTTGCGGGCGGCGGGCGAGAAGGCCTTCTGCGCGGGCGCCGACGTGGCCGACCACACCCCCGAGCGCGTGGCGGCGATGCTGTCGGCCTTCCATCGCGCCGCCGTCTACCTCAGCGAGATGGCGGCGGTGTCCGTCGCCGCTGTGAGGGGCCCCGCGCTGGGCGGCGGGTTCGAGCTCGCGCTGTGCTGCGATCTGATCCTCGCATCGGAGGCCGCTTCGTTCGGTCAGCCGGAGATCAACGTCGGCTGCTATCCCCCCGTGGCGCTGGCGGCGCTGCCGCTGCGGGTGGGGCGGCACCGGACGGCCGATATCATCCTCACGGGCCGGCGGCTGTCAGCCTTCGAGGCGCTCGCCATGGGGCTCGTCAGCCGCGTGGTCCCCTCGGAGGAGTTCGAGCCCTCGCTCGCGGCGCTGATCACCGAGCTGCAATCGAAGAGCTGCAGCGTGCTCAAGGCGGCGGCGCGGGCGCTGCGCCGGGCGATGCCCGGGGATTTCCGTTCGGATCTCGCGCGCATGGAGCGGTCGTACCTGGAAGATCTCATGGGACTGGAAGACGCCCGGGAAGGCATCCAGGCCTTCCTCGAGAAGCGCAAGCCGAAGTGGACGGGGCGGTGAGAAGCGCTGGCTGAAGCGGATGGGGCTCCGATAAGCGCAGCCGAATTGGACCGGGCGGTGAGGCGGCGGAGCCCGAAACGACGGTACGGGGGGAGCGATGAAGGCGGTTGTCATCCACGAGCACGGCGGGCCGGAGAAACTGCGGTACGAGAAGGTCGAGGATCCCCGGCCCGGTGAGGACGAAGTCCTCGTCGAGGTCCGGGCGTGCGCGCTGAATTACCTGGACCTCTGGGCGCGCCGCGGGATCCCGGGGCAGAAGTTCCCCCTGCCCCTGATCCCCGGAAGCGACGTCGCCGGGGTGGTGCGCGCGGCGGGCGCCGCCGTGAAGGGAGTGCGCGCGGGCGACCGCGTGGTCTTGCAGCCGGGGCTCTCGTGCGCGCGCTGCGCTCAGTGCCTCGCCGGCCAGGACAACCTGTGCCGCTCGTACGGCATCCTCGGCGAGACCCGCAACGGCGGCTGCGCCGAGCTCGTGTGCGTGCCGTCCATCAACGTCATCCCGCTGCGGGAGGGCCTCTCCTTCGACGAGGCGGCCGCGGTGCCCCTCACGTTCCTCACCGCGTGGCACATGCTCGTGGCGCGCGCGCATGTGCGCCCCGGTGACGACGTGCTGGTGCACGCCGCCGGCAGCGGCATCGGAGTGGCGGCCATCCAGATCGCCAAACTGCACGGCGCCCGGGTCATCGCGACCGCGGGGTCCGACGCGAAGCTGAAGCGCGCGAAGGAGATCGGCGCCGACGACGCCATCAACTACAAGAAGTACGACTTCTACGAGGAGGCGCGGAGGGTCACGGGAAAGCGCGGCGTGGACATCATAATCGACAGCATCGGGGCCGACGTGTGGCATAAGGACCTGCGCCTTCTCAAGCAGGGCGGCCGCGTGGTCACCTGCGGCGTCACCAGCGGCTTCGAGGTAGCCACCGACATCCGGTACATCTTCTACCGCAACCTCTCCATCCTGGGCTCCACCATGGGCAGCAAGTCGGAGCTCCTCGACGTGATGCGGCTCGTGGAGAAGAAGGCGCTCAAGCCGGTCGTGGACAGCGTCTTCCCCATGGAGAAGGCCGCCGAGGCGCACCGCCGCATGGAGAGCCGCAAGCACTTCGGCAAGATCGTCCTCAAACCCTGAGGGCCAACGTGGGCGACGACCTGGTCCTCCTCCACGAGCTGCTGAGCGCCTCTCTGCGCCTCCTGGAGCGCCGGATCGCCGGGCGCAGGGTCCGGATCGTCACGCAGATCGACCGCACCACCCCCGAGGTGCGCGCGGACCGCGAACGCCTGCGCGAGGTCATCGACACGCTGCTCGCCGAGGCGGCGGCCTGCACGCGCGACGGAGGGCGCGTGCGGGTCTGCCTCAAGCACAACCGCGCCGCGCTGATGATCAGCATCAAGGACGACGGCGCCGGCATGTCGCGCCACGAGGCCGAAGCGCTCTTCACCGACGCCGACCGCGCGCCGGCCCCCGGCGCCCCGTTGACCCTGGTGAAGTGCCGGACGGCCGCATCTTCGCTGGGCGGCAACGTCTTCGCCAACGCCGCCCCGGGGAAGGG
>CAYNUH010000136.1:0-4846 GCA_964400605.1 uncultured Acidobacteriota bacterium
TGTGCCGTTTACAGAAACGATGGCCCCCTGCAAAGTGGGGCAGGAGCAGGTCTGGTAGGTGCGGCGGGTCTGGTGGGTCCGGCGCGTCAGGTAGGACTCGTGGGTCGCGCGGGTCAGGTGGGTCAGGCGGGTTGCGTGGAATAGCTCGCCAGTACAGGACATGCGCGTATATTATCTCATAGCTATTTGCGTGTCAAGAGAAAAGTGAGGTCGAAAACAGGGCCGCCTACCCTTTCTGCGAAAGGGATGGGGCACCCTGCGAGTGTAGCGCCAATCTCAATTGATTAGCGATACGACGTTGCGATCCTCAATCATTTGTTTGTCTTGGTGGTGGGCGGCGACAGCGCCAAAGAATTGACGCACTCGGCAGGAGTGGCGGAGCATCTGTCCGGCACGTTCTGCGGCGCATAAGCAGGGTCTACCCCAAATATCTCCTGCCACTTGCTGTAAACCCAAGACAGCTTACCTGGGAGATCCATAACTCGTTGTAGCAACTTAGCGCCTTCTGACTTGGGGAGGCCAGTAAGTGCGGGATTGTAGATAACACCCGGTGCGGCTGCGGCCACGTCGCCGATCTCGCGAACGGCAACTTTAGTATCACGTTGACGTTGCTGCTGAATTTCGGGGGTGCACGTCTCGATATCCCCGCTATAGCATAGTCTGCTGAACTCCATATTCGTTGAATAGGCTCGATCCGCGGCTGATATGGCTTCGCCGAATTCAGCAGCAAAAATCACAAACAATCCGCTCGGATCTCGATAGCTGACAGGATTGCCGAGCGCATAGAGATACAGGTTCTTACTCAGTGGGAATGCAGATATTCCTCTGAAGGGATCGCCACTGAGGAACCGACCAATTGTGGAATCATAATATCTCGCCCTCAGGTAATATAGTCCCGTCCCCGGATCGAGCGCCTCGCCGGTGAACCGAAACTTGTTCTTTGTGCCTATTTTGGGTTCGGGGACTGACAAATCCGCTTGTCCCCATGCATCGAAGGCATACCGGCCTAGAAGTTTCCCAGAGGAACCGGTCAACCCAACAATGCTCCCCAGCCCGTCGTAGTGATAGAAAAAGTCAAACGCGGGGCCTGATCCCGAGACAAGGCCGAGGCCGTATGTGTAGCTGATGTTGCCATCCGGCCCCAACTCCTGTAGGACCACGGGGAGAGCGGTGGCCACGTCATTTACGTAGATATACGTGCCCGCGCCGACCGTCTGGCTAATCCGGTTCCCATCGCCGTCATAGGCAAAGCTGTTGTTCGCTGCGCCACCAGTTACCGAAACGAGCCGGTTGGCTGCGTCATATGTGTAGATGAAAGGCTGACCTGTCGCCGTTTGTGTCTTCGAGGTTTGGTTCCCATTCGCGTCATAGGTAAAAGTCGCCGTGTCGGCGGAAAGCAAGCGATCTGCGGCGTCATAGGTATAGGTGATCGAGGTTCCCGGGGCGGTAAGCTTCACACGGTTCCCAACAACATCGTAGGTAAACTTCGTGACCTTCGTATCCTTCGTGACGGAAGTTAGCTGGTTAAGTTTGTCATAGCCATATTGAGTGGCTTTCCCGCTCCCATCGGTCACCTTCAGCCGATTACCAACGGCGTCCAGAAGATAGGTAAAGCTTGTGACCGGATTGAGCGGCAAATCAGAACTCCCACGATAGCTGTTGCGAACCTGCAGCAGGCGGTTGGCTGCGTCGTAGACGAGCGATAATGCGGCTTGGTTCGGATAAGTGGTGCCTAGTAGGTTGCTCGCCTGATCGTAGGAATACCTTGAAATCCTTCCCAGCCAATCGTTTACCTGAGAGAGACGGTTCGCCGCATCGTAGGAATAGTTCACCGTCTTGTCATCTGGATATGCCAGCGACTGCCGGTTCCCTACCGCGTCGTAGGCGTAGGCAACGACTTTCCCGCCCGGGTGAGCGACCGAGGTCAGCCGGTCGAGGTCGTCATAGCTGTAGGTCGTCGTGCCGTGGGAATCAACCATGCTCGTCCGGTTGCCGTTTGCGTCGTAGGAATATGCCACGCTCTTGCCGTCAGCGTAAGAGATAGCCAGAAGTCGGTTGAGCGCATCGTAGGTGAACTGATTTGTCTGTGCCTTCGCATCAGTGGTGGCGAGTACGTTCCCGACCGGGTCGTAAGCGTAGGCGGTCGCAAAGGACAGCGGATCGGTGATCCGTACGAGCCGGTTCAGGGCACTGTAGATGTATGAAGTGACGTTCCCTTTGGCATTGGTGAAACTTGTCCGGCTGTTGTTCGCGTCGTAGCCGTACCGGGTGACGCGCCCGAGAGCGTCGGTGACGCTCACAAGATTATTCGTGGCGTCGTAGGCGTAGTTCGTGGCATTGCCCTTTGCATCCGTGATTCTCAAGAGATTCCCAAGCGCGTCGTAGAGAAACTGCGTCTGATTGCCGAGCGGGTCGGAGATTCTCACCAAGCGGCTCAGGGCGTCATACGTGGCGGTCGCCGTGTGACCATTCGGGTCGGTGATTGAAGTCAATCGTCCAATACCGTCGTAACTTAGGGTCGTGCCGTTCCCGAGAGCATCGGTGATCCGAGAGAGGTTGCCGGACGAATCGTAGGTAAACGTGGTCGTGTTATCCCTGGCATCAGTCTTCGAGGTGAGCTGGCCAAGGATGTCGTAGCCGAAGGTTGTCGTGTTCCCCAAGGCATCTTGGATGGTTTTGAGATTCCCCTTCACGTCATAGGTGAACGTGGTGGTTTTTGCCTTGGCATTGGTGGCCGTGAGCAGGTTGTTCTTCGTGTCATACGTGAATGCAATCGGGTTGGTGAGCGGGTCGGTAATGCCGGTGATGTTGCCCCGGACGTCGTAGGTAAAACTCGTGGTCTTTCCGTTCTGATTGGCGACACTCGTCCGATTGTTGTTGGCGTCGTAAGTGAAGGAGGTAATCCCGCCTGTCGCATCGGTGATTTTGACGATGCGTAGCGAGGCATCGTAGGTATGGATCGTCTGGTTCCCGCGCGCGTCGGTGATTGTTGTGTCTCCCGGATTAGGTGTGCCGTATGACAGCGTGGTGCTGAAACCGCGACCACCGGTTTGAGAGATTGCGCGGCCAGACGAATCGTAGGTGTTTTGGAGAAGTGTCTGGCCGTTCGGTAGGGTAATGGACGTAACCCGGTGATTGGTATCGTAGGCGTATGTGGTGACGCCGCCCGCCGGGTCGGTGGTTTGGACCAAGTTGTTGCTCGCGTCGTAACTGAATAATACACTGCGCGCACTGGGGTCAGTGATTTGAGTGATCCGGTTACTGGTGTCGTATGCCAAGAGAACGGCGCGGCCCACTGTGTCGGTCACTTGCGAGAGGTTGCCCGCCAGATCGTAGGTCAGGACAGCCATGTTCCCGTTCTTGTCTGCGATGCTCGTGAGCCCGCCTGCGGCAGAGAAGTTGTATCGCGCTTGATTTTTTTGGGTGAGAGCGAATGTGCCGTCACCATTCTTTAGGAGTGTGTTGAAGACGCCGGGCTGCGATATATAGTTCCCGCCGCTCAGCGTGAAGGTCTCACCGTGCCCGTCTCCCCACTTGATGACCGCACCGGTGGTTGTTACCGACAAGATGATGTTGAAGCTGTGTGTCCAATTGGCGCCGAGCGGGCCCGAGTAGTTGTCGAGCGCGTTGTAGGTGCGTTGGAAGACGAGCGGCATCCCGCGGCCAGGAATCACAAAATCGGTGGGCTGGTAGTAGTAATTTCCGTTTCCAGTGCTGATTGGCTCGCTGACTGGTAGCTGCTGGTTTGTTGGACCTCCAGTGGCGCCGATGATCGGTGGGGCGATCACTGGCGGATTCCCATCGCTAAAAATGAAAAATATGGCATTGTTCGGATCAAAGGCCGCGCTTTTTATTGCTATCGCGCCGTGAGACTGCACTCCCGCTGCTGAGCAGTCTAAGTGAAGCTGATAAAAGTGTCCGGCGTTTATGGGGACATTGCTGTAACCAAGGTTAAACTTCGTTCCGCTAGGCGGGCCTTCTTGTATCGCACCGCCCGTATTGAGGTAGAAGGCAACCGGGTTTGTGTAGCCACTATCAGAAAACTCCACTAAACGACCGGTATTAAATGTGTTGGCGCTAAGCATACTGTCGCCGATGTAGCACGGGACGTCCACATTCCTCATATGATCAAGCTCTATCTGAACAAACTTTGTTCCAGCCGGCTGCGAAACTGACGGCGATCCCAAATTGAAACTCGCTCTTTCAAACTCCGGCGTCACCGCGCTGTTGTCAAGCTGCTGTAAAAAGATGGTTTGCGCCAGCAGGCCGTGCGACGCGCAGACGGAAACAAGGGCCAGAAAGAGAAACCGCGATTTCATGTTGCGCTCCAAAAAAGGAAAGACTGAATCGCTCTCGTGCCTATGACGCACCCGCGGCACCTCAGCCGTCTTTAACTGGGTCCGTCTGGCATAGGACGCGTGGCTTTCTGCCCTCCCTCGCGCGGGGTTTGGCTTTGTCAAGTTTTCCAGACTCGGGCCAACCTGGGAAAGGGCCTGGCCTCGTTCGGGCTTCGAGACGTGCGTGCGACCTGGCGAACGTGCCCTAGTGAAGCCTGGGCGGATTCTGGTGCCGCTGCCATGTAAACGTCAAGCAGTATCAGTTCTTTTTTGGTAATAGTACTCGGCAGGGAAGACCTAGTGCCGGGTGCGGTGGCTCTCATCGTTTCACCTCTCTGGGCGGAGAAGCACGCAGCCGGCAGTGGCTGTGGAAAAGGCAGGGAAATCGAGTCAAGGAGGTGCAGGGAATAAGGTTGACAGGGGGAGTGGGGATGGCTATACTTTCGGATTGCCAGAACGCCCAACTGCTGGACAGGGGGGCCTGCTCTTTGACAATCGGATGACATGCC
>CAYNUH010000137.1:0-4797 GCA_964400605.1 uncultured Acidobacteriota bacterium
GAAGTGGCCGGTTTTCAGGTGTTCCGCCCTGGCCGCATTTGGGTGTTCGCTAACAGCCAGGTCGGGCAGAGCCTTTCCATCGTGGGATGTGAATAATGTGACGATGCGTGACTGGCTGGTCTACATCCTGGAATGCAGCGACGGGACCCTCTACACGGGGATCACCGTCAATCTGAGGCGGCGTCTCACCGCCCACCAGCGTGGAGCCGCCTCGAAGCACACACGAGCGCGGCTGCCGGTCAGAGTGATCTACCAGGAGGCTGATCACACACGTTCGAGCGCCTTACGTCGTGAGGCCCTTATCAAGACGCTGACTCACCGGGACAAGCTCGGACTGATCCTCAGCTCGCCATCCTCCTCGCCGCCCTGATCCCCTTCGCCGCCCGAAGGGGCTTCAAGCCAGTTCCTCGAGGATGCTTCGAACCCGGGCGCGGCTGAAGTAATCGAACACGTCCCTCGGCCCCATCTTCCGGCCGTGGGAGTTGAACCGCGGCACGTGGCCATAGAGCTGCCGGAAAACGACGAGAAGGGCTCGCTCCAGTTTGAGCCACGTCTTGACACGCTGACGCGCCCGGCACGTGATGATGTGCGCCCGGCAGGACCGGACTCCTCGCTCGGTAAGGATCTCGTCCGCCTTTCCGGCCACGCTCGCCGCCACGCGATGGACACCGTGCCGAGTGGTCCCGATGTAGGCCACTCGTGACCTTCCCCTCGGATACTTGAACTTCTTGTCGGCGACGATCGCGTAGACGAGGTTGTTGCGTCCGACGCTGACGCGTGTCGCCTCCAAGGCATGGCCGTGTCGGAGGGAGATGGAGAGCCGACGATCTGCGCCCATCAGGAGGCGAAATTCCTCGCCGCCTTGATCGCCGCCCTGACCCCCTTCTCGGCTCGGACCTTTTTCACGCGGGCCTGCTGCCGCGGCTTCAGGCCGCGGAGTGTGCCCATGTACCGGCCTTGGAGGACAAGGGCGCGGCGCTGACCCGAGGACAGACGGGGGCGGCGGCGCAAGCGACGGGTCTGACAGGTGTGTTCTAACAACCTGTCCACTGAAGGGGAGCAAGATCGGGGCATGGATGGCTCCGTGGGCCTCGGGGAAGTGGCGAGGCCGCGAGAGGATATCACGCAGGGCGGCCCTTGCGGTCCGGCGTCGCTCCACATGCACTCAGGGCATTCTGGGGCGGTCGCCAGCGTGCACGGTGGATTCCTCTCGGCTGCGGCGCCAGAGGAAATGACCATGGTCAAGCACTGGATCGGCGCGACGATGACCCAGGTCGGGAGACGCCCTGTCCGTGCCTTCACGGAATCTCGTCCTGGACTATCCGATGCAGGGCGGAACCTTCCTGCCGGCGACTAGGATGAGCCACACCGCGAGCGCGAAGTACACCGCGGCCACGGCGAGAACCAGGTAGAACAGACGCGGGTCCCACCTGAAGACCTCCTCAGCAGCGTAGGATTGGATGTAGCAGAGAGGGGCCATACCCGCGAACGTGCCGACCATCACGTTCCAGACTGACATCGGCGTAAGCGCAGCGGCGTATGAGATGAGATCCGACGAGGTCAGAGGATTCACGCGCAGGAAAGCGATCACCCAAGGCCCCCCATGACGGATGGCCCTTTTGTGGCGTTCGACGGCCGCCAAGTTCACGTGTCTTTCCAGAAACGGCCGACCCACGTGCTTCATCAAGCAGTAGGACAGGCCTGCCCCAAGTGTGTTACCGAGAAGGGCCATCGAGCCGCCGACGATCCAGCCGAAGATGACGCCGCCAGGGAGGTACAAAAGGGTCCCAGGGATCGGAGCAACCACCACCTCGATGGTCACGATGAGCATATAGACAAGGGGTGCGAGAACTCCGAAGGGGTCCAGATACACACGCAGGAGATCTGCGCGTTCGGACAACGTGAGGTCGAGGTCCAGGAGGATCGCCACGAGGCCACCCTGGATGTAGGACCAGAGGGAAGCCATGAGGAGCGCGAGGAGACACCCTCCTACTAAGAATCTCACTCGGTAGAGACGTCTGTTCGCGGCTCTCGGCGCGGAGGGCCCTCGGGCGGAGGCGGGAGGGCGTGATCTCACTGAGGTTTTGTCAATAGGCGTGGAATTGAGATCAGGAGGCCTCATCCGCTTCGTTCCTCCTGACTCTTACTCCGTTGACGCAGTTCGCTCCCTCGTTGACCTTGGAGAGAAGCTCCGGATGGCCGAGCCTCCTGAAGCGCTTCTCCGCGATGAGCAGCGTTCTCCAGATCACCGCCGTCGCGTTCTCCACCTTCTTGCACCTATTCGCCGCCTCTGTCCTCAGCCTCACCGCCGCGAACGGCGGCCTTCTCCCTCTCCAGGCCGGCCTTCACGTAGATGCCGTCGGCCCACAGGTACACCGCCTCAAGATCGCCGAGCGGCCGTCGTCTCCACTCCTCGTACTCCGCCAGCCCGCCTTCAGCCGGGCGACGGAGCTCGCGGACAGCGGCGCCCACTCCCCGAGGAGCCCTCTCAGGGCAAGATCGAAGTCCCCCTCCGCGAGCCCGTGCAGGTACAACTACGGCAATCGCCTGCGCCTCCACGCCCTGCCGGCGCAGATGCTCGATGCGTCGGCGATACGGCTCCGTATTGAAGGGCCACCGCGGGGGCGGCGCTTCGGGGAAGCTCGAAGCTCCCTGCCAACCGCGCCTGCAGTTCCCCCGGCTCCGGCAGGAGCGCTCCCTCACCGACAAGCCCCTGGGCTTGGGCCCAGGCGTGGTACTACGCCACGGTCTTGCGGGACACGGCGAGGTCGTGAGCGATGCGTCTCAAGCCCTCACCGAGTTGAACTCGTCTGAGAATCTCTCGTACGTCCAGCACCTCGGTTCTCCTTCCAGCCACGGGGTCGTCCCTCCTGTCAAGGAGGAAGCGATACCCGAAAGGGGGAAGGACGGCAAGGAGCGAGGGGTGGCCCCCCTTCGGGCGAAACCGAGTGGCCCCCTATGGCGAAAGCACCTAGCCTACTATCGGGCGAAGGGTGACAACCGGGCGACCATGCATGGGCGGCGGCCCGTCAGCACGGCAGGTTCTTGATCCCGGCGACAGCTGTGCGTCCAGCGAAGGCTGGCGCGTTAAGCGGGAAACAGTCCCACCGGGGCAACAGCCAGAAGCCCCGTAGCTAAGATGGCACGGAGGGCCCGGGACGCTGCCCCCTGCGTCCCCACCAGCAGGGGGCAGCCAACTGTCGGATCGATACTCGCCTGGCTCACCTTTCGCGAGACTCGAGGGCCTGATCGCGCTCATGTTCGGAAGAGCTCAGGGGAAGTTCTCGGTGCACGCGAAACAACTCAAGGGGCACTCTTGGCCTGCCTTGATGGGACAGAGACTGAGTGGGTCGTTGCAACGATCGTCGGGAGAAGGGTTCTCTGGAGGATAGATCACATGCACCACCCACTTGCCATCTACACAAATCCAAAGTCTGCATGGTTTGCAGGCCGCGTGGCAACCCTCCGCGTGCGGTCTCTCCGCTCGACATGGCAAAGTAGGGTGCTCCAGATCAACCAGAGCCGTCAGGGCGCCCAGATCCAAGGGCAGGTCGGACATGCGTCGCGCCACGCATCCCGAGGCAGCTAGGAGACAGAAGATGGTAATCGAGATCGGGATCCTGGCGGCGAGACTTCCTCTCATGTTTCACCTCGCTTTCTACTCGGCCGTTCAGTTGTGATGGAGTCGAAGAGCTGACTTCCCCGTCGATGACCCCGGTGTCGAAATGTCGACAACGCTCATGAAAATCGCGGACTGTGGGCAGGAAGGCCTCCTCGGTGTGGACACAAGCCGTGAACTCACAGTGATGATGCAAGCAGGGAGATCTTGCACCCCGGAATGGGGATGGGAGGCAGCGGACACGGGCCGGGGAGACAGGGAAGAAAGGACGAATCTTGCTGGAAGCGATTAGAGGAAGAGGGACAAGCGGGATCTGCGCGGCACGGAGAAACATCGGCAGCACTCTCCTGCCCCGTCGTGGCCTTCCCGGGTTGCTCTCCTATATCACGCTACCATTAACAGGTCAAGCGGTAAAATACTTGGAGGTCTTCTCCCAAAAGTGTGATCCTCCGGAGCCCGTTGAAACTCAAGGGCTTCCCGTCCGTCTCCCCTCCGAGGGTCTCCTGGTCGGGTGAGAGGCCCCCTCTCCGGGGAGCCGGCCAGGGAATGTAAGGGGAGGGTGGTGGCGGCACGGCTGGCGCGCGACTTGGAGTGCCCCTGGGGCGGCGAGGAATGCCGTTTCGACGCGCTTGACATCCTTCGCCCCATCAACGAGTTCCGCGGGAATCACACTTTGGACGGGGAACCTATTGATTAGGAATCCCTTGAGCGAAGCAATCCACAGACGGCTCGAGGTTCTCGCTCCGAAGGACTGGCTGGTGGAAATTAAACCGGATGTTCTAGGGCAGGTCCTACAGATGGCGCCGCGTGAGGAGCGGGTAGTCTCGATCGCCGTCTTCTCCACGGAGGAAGTGTGGCCGGGCGAGCGGGAGGTGTCCGTCGTCCAGCGGATGATAGAGGAGGGAGGCGAAGGTGTGATGGGTGGGATTACATACAGATTCCAGGAGAAATAGGTGATACGGTGAAGCGACGCCGTTCGGAAATTTCTTCTTAGGATGCAGTAGGATCGGTCAGGTTCGGGTCTCCGATCGCCTGGGCACCAAGCGAGAGCAAACCCGAACCAGAGAGAGTTCGGGGTCAGCCGATCACCTGGGGAGCCACGCACTCATGGCCCCGAGTCGACGGGGCGCATCATCTATAGAGCCCCGGCCGGGCAGACCCGGTCGGGGCTTTTTCGC
>CAYNUH010000138.1:0-4708 GCA_964400605.1 uncultured Acidobacteriota bacterium
AAGCGATCGATCCGGTGAGTCCGATGACGAGGGGCATGTCTGGCCTCTTTGCTGGGAATGCGCCGTTCGGCGGGTGGGTCGAATATGCCCCACGGTTCGGTTGAAGGCAAGCGTGCGCCTGCCGTGTCAGGAGAGGCCAAGATTGACTACGCGTGCCTCGACAACGATGATCGCGGCATTCTATGCCCAGTGAGCGAATCCAGCGGCAAGTTGACCGGCTCCTCGACGAGGCCGAGGAAGCCATAGGTCGTGAGGACTGGGACGTCGTCGCCGCGCGGGCACGGGCCGCTCTCCGGCTCGACCCCGAGAACTCGGATGCCGCCGGGTACCTCCAGGCCGCCGCACACGGCGATCTGGGCTCGAACGCGGACACGCTCAAGCAGGGCTCTGTCCCGGCTGTCGCTGCGAAGCAGCCCCTCCCCGCGGCGTTTGCCTCCGGCCGCTACGAGGTCAGGAGCTTCCTGGGCGAGGGCGGCCGCAAACGCGTCTATCTGGCGCACGACAGCCGCCTCGACCGAGACGTGGCCGTCGCCCTGATCAAGACCGAGGGCCTCGACCAGGCAGGGCTTGAGCGGGTGCAGCGCGAGGCGCAGAGCATGGCGCGCCTCGGCGACCACCCTCACATCGTCACTGTCTTCGACGTCGCCGAAGACCCTTC
The DNA here is from genome assembly GCA_964400605.1 of uncultured Acidobacteriota bacterium. GTDB lineage: Bacteria > Acidobacteriota > Polarisedimenticolia > JACPZX01 > JACPZX01 > CAYNUH01. The sequence continues at coordinate 659 of CAYNUH010000138.1, forward strand.
GCCAGGCTCCGGGCAAGCTCAGCCGCTGCTCGTGTCTCAGTACATGGCCGGCGGTTCTGTCGAAGACCTGATCGCGAAGGCTGAGGAGCACGGCCTGCCCGTCGCCGACACCCTGCGCATCGCCGAACAGGTCTGCCAGGCGCTCGACTTCGCGCACAGGCAAGGCATCGTCCACCGCGACCTCAAGCCCGGTAACGTCTGGCTCACTGACAGTGGCACCGCCAAGCTCGGTGACTTCGGCCTCGCCGTGGCCCTGGACCGCTCGCGCATGACGATGGCGGGCATGATGCTGGGGACGGTCGCGTACATGCCGCCGGAGCAGGCCCTGGGCGGCGAATCGACGCCGAAGGCCGACCTCTATTCGCTCGGCTGCATGCTCTACGAGATGGTCACGGGGCGGCCGCCGTTCCTGGGCACTGACCCCACGGCGGTGATAAGCCAGCACATCAACACACCGCCGGTCGCGCCCTCCTGGCTCACGGACCGCTGTCCGCCTGAGCTGGAGGAGGTCATCGTCAAGCTCCTGGCCAAGGCACCAGACCACCGGCCGGCGTCAGCCGCGGCCGTCCGAGAGGCGCTGCTGAAGGTCGACCCGGAGAGGAAGTCGGCGTCGCACTCCGACTCCACCGAGAACCCCCTCGACCGGCTGGCCCGCGGCGTCTTCGTCGGCCGGACGGCGGAGATGGAGAGGCTCCGCAAGGCCTTCGACGAGGCCTTCGCCGGCCGCGGCGGCCTCGTCATGCTCGTCGGCGAACCCGGCATCGGCAAGACGCGAACGACCCAGGAGATCGAGACCTACGCCCGGATGCGGGGCGCCACGGTGCTCTGGGGCCGCACCCACGAGACGGGCGGGGCGCCGGCCTACTGGCCCTGGTACCAGGCGGGCAACCAGTTCGCCGCGACCTATGACATCGCGACCGTGATCGCGCCTAACCTGCCGCCGGGGGCCGGGGCGGAGCTTTCGCGCATCTTCACCTGGCTCCGGCAGCAGCCGAACTTTGTCGAGCCAGAGCCGATAACCGACCCCGAGGTGGCCCAGTTCCGGCTCTTCGACGCCTATGCCTCCTTCGTGCGGGCGATGGCGAACCATACGCCACTGGTGATCGCGCTGGACGACCTGCACTGGGCGGACAAGCCCTCGCTCCTGCTTCTGCAGCACGTGGCCAGAGACCTCTCGCGGCTGCGCATCCTCATCGTCGGCAACTACCGCGACACCGACATTACCCGCCAGAGCGCGCTGACGGAGACCCTGGCCGTCCTCAACCGGGAGTCGGGCTTTGAGCGCATCGTTCTCCGGGGCCTGTCCCGGACGGAGGTGGCCGGCTACATCCGGGCTACGGCCAACGTCGAGGCGAAGCGGGAAGTCCTCGACCGCATCTTTGAGGAGACGGAGGGGAACGCCTTCTTCCTGAGCGAGGTCGTGAACCTCATGGCCGAGGAGGGTACGCTGACCAAGGAGTCGGTGTCCGACATCCACATACCGGACGGGGTGCGGGAGGCGTTGGGAAGGCGCCTGAACCGGCTCTCGGAGGAGACGAACGAGCTCTTGCAGGTGTCGGCGATCATCGGCCGCGAGTTCACCTACGACATGCTGACGCTCCTCGGCGACCGGGACGAAGACGCGCTGCTGAAGCTGATTGAGGAGGCACTCGACGCCCGCGTGATCGAAGAGATTGCCGGCGGAGCGGGCCGCTATCGCTTCACCCACGCCCAGATGCAAGAGACGCTCCTGGATGAGCTGTCGACGACGCGGCGGGTCAGGCTCCAGGGCCGGGTCGGCGAGGCATTGGAGAGGCGCTGGGGCGAGCAGCTGGCACTGGCCCGGGCGCCGCGCCTCGCGGGCCACTTCGTCGAGGCGGCGATGCTTTCGCCCCGCCACGCCGAGAAGGCCGTCGCCTACTCAAAGGCCGCCGCCGAGCAGGCTGAAGGGCAGACCGCCTGGGGCGAGGCCGCCCGCCACTACGAGAACTGCTTGACCCTCGTGACCGGCTCCGACGGCGCCCTCGGCGAGAGCGAAGCAGATTTGCTGCTGGCACTCGGGCGCTGCCAGTCCTTCGCCGGGACCTTCCGGCCCGCCTGGCGCAGCCTCATGCGGGCGACGACGCTCTACCGCCAGCTCGGTGACTGGGGAGGCTCCGCGCGGGCGACGGTGATCGCGTTTGGCGTTCCGGCGCCGCCCGTCCGCCACCTGGAAATCATCACGGCGGCCCTGGACGCTCCCGGGGAGCGCGACCCCCACCTGGAGGCGACCCTGTATACCCGGCGTGCGGCCAGTGGCCTTAGCGATCAGCGCGAGCAGGACGTCGAGCGGGCGGCCTCGCTGAGCGAGGCCCACGGCTTCGCCGACGTCAAAGGCGCCCTCACTCTTCTCGCCGCCTCGCGTTCAGAGGACCTTGACGACGCTTTGGGTCTTTACCGTCTCGCAGCACGTGAGCTCCAGGAGGTGGGAGAGAAGAAGGCAGCACTGGTCGCTCTGCGGTATGTTGCCGGCATCTCCTGGTATAGCGGCCGTCTCGACGAAGCAGTGGCCGGATTTGAAGCCCTGCTGAGCTACGCGCGCAGCGTCCACGACGCGTATGACGTCGCAAACGCGCTCGGGTTCCTGGGCGCGATTGCTCTCCTGCGTTGCGACCTCAACCATGCCCGGGAATTCGCGGTAGAAGTCGGTGGCGTCAGCTACCTCCGAGAGAACCTCCTCGCCTCGATAGCCGAGTTCAGCGGGGACTTGGACGGGATCAAGGCACTGCTCCCGTCCGGGGAGATGACGGGGGGCGTACCGGGAATGCAAGTCCAGGTCCACGGCGCGCGGGCCCGCATCCTCCTAGAGGCGGGCGATCGCGAGGGCGCGAGGCTCGAATTGGAAACGTGGCGGGCGGGGGCAGCAGGCAATCTCGCGCAGGCTGCCGGTGCCATCACGCGCGGGAACATCGCGGCCGTCGGCCCGGCGCTGGCCCGCCTGGGTGACGATGAGACGGTGCGACGGACGTACGAGTTCACCGCCGCCGCGCCCGGGTCGCACTTTGGCTACTTCGGCAGCCTGGACCAGTTCCGTGGGACGCTCGCGCTGCGCCTCGGGATGCCGGACGAGGCCGAGCATTGGTTCCGGACGGGAGTCGACGTCTGCGAACGGGAGCGCTGTCCCGTCGAAGTGGGGCGCAACCTCGTTGGCCTCGCCGAAGTCGCGGAGCGCAGGGGGCAGACGCGGGGGGCCCTGCAGCACCTCGACCGGGCCATGGCCCTTTTCCAGGAGCATGGGGCGAAGCTCTACCTGGACCAGGCGCTGGCGCTGAAGGTCCGGCTTCAAGGTATTGGTTCGACAGACCTCAGGACCTCCATCGACGCCGTGCGGGAGTCGGTGCAGGCCGAGCGGCCGGAGCTGCCGCCAGCCGCGGTGGCCCCCGACGGCACCGTCACCATCCTCTTCACCGACATCGAAGGCTCGACTGAGATGACAGAGCGCCTTGGCGATGCGGCCTGGATGGCACTCCTGCAGCAGCACAACGCCCTCGTCCGCGAGCAAATCCGCGCCCACGGCGGTTTCGAGGTCAAGACCATCGGCGACGGCTTCATGGTCGCCTTCCAGTCCGCCCGCCGCGCCCTGCAGTGCGCCATCGCCATGCAGAAGGCGATGGCGGCAATGGAACAAGGAACTGGGGACAAGGAACAGGGAGATGAGTCGGAGAGCCTTGTTCCTGGTTCCATGTTCCCTGTTCCTCTGAGGATCCGCATCGGCCTGCACGCTGGCGAGGCGGTCAAGGATAGGGACGACTTCTACGGCAAGAACGTGATCCTCGCCTCACGCATCGGCGGCATCGCCACCGGCGGGCAGATACTGGTGTCGGCCCTGCTCAAAGAGCTGACGGAGTCCAGCGGGGAGTTTCGCTTCGACGAAGGACGCGAGGTGGAGCTAAAGGGCCTGTCGGGCAAGCACAGGGTTTACGAACTGGCCTGGGACGACTAATCAAGCGACGCGGAGGCTCTCAGCGGAAGCAGATCCACCACGGGGGTGAACAGATCGGAGAAGGGAAGCGGGAATGACAGTTTTGTCCC
>CAYNUH010000139.1:0-4510 GCA_964400605.1 uncultured Acidobacteriota bacterium
CGGCGCACCAGGGGAGGAGCTTCCTCTCGATGCCGCGCCGCTTCAGGTTGTAGTAGACCTGGTTAGCCGCCACGCCCGCGCCGCCCGGGAGCGACTCGGCCTTCTCCATGTCGCCGATGTCGAAGTTGCTGACGCCGTAGTGAAGGATCTTGCCCGAGGCGCGAAGTCGTTCGAAGGCGGCGAGCGTGCCCTCCAGCGGATGCGTGCTCTCCCAGTGCAGCAGGTAGAGATCGATCCGGTTCGTGCGCAGGCGTTTGAGGCTGCGGTCGGCGGCGAGGATCGTTCCCTCGTACGAGGCGTTCCGGGGCAGCACCTTCGTAACCAGAAAGACGCGGTCGCGCCGCCCCGCGACCGCCTCCCCCACCACCTCCTCGGCCCCGCCGTCGCCGTACATCTCGGCCGTGTCCACCAGCGTCAGCCCCAGATCGAAGCCGAGCCTCAGCGCCGCCACCTCGTCGCGGCGGCGGCGCGGATCGGTCCCCATGTTCCACGTCCCCAACCCGAGCGCCGGCATCTCGGCCCCGGTCCGGGCGATCACCTTCCGCACGTCGGGCATGGAGGCGCCTCCATCGTGGACCGTGATCTTATACTGGCGCCCGCTGGAGCCCACAGCCCGTCAGGCGAGGGTCGTGGGCCGCTTTCGGGCGCGCGCAGGCCGTCTCCCGCAAGCAAAGCAGCCCGCTACCCAGGCGAGTGGCTTTCACCCGGTCGCGAGGGGATCGAGCATGAAGCCGATGAAGTCCGCCGTCGCCGACTTCATGGAAACCGCGCTCGGAGTCCGCCCGGGCGAGGGCCGGCGGACGATGCTCCTGTTCCTGCACCTGCTCCTCGCCTCGTCGGTCTTCATCCTCGGGCGCACGGTACGGGACACCCTCTTCCTCACCCACTACTCGTTGAAGGCCCTGCCCTGGATGTTCGTGTGCTACGGGATCGCCTCGGCCATCACCGTGGTGGTTCACTCGCAGGTCGCCGATCGGATCGCCCGGCACCGCCTCATCGTGATCTCCACCTCCATAGGGATCGCGACGTACCTGGCCACGTGGGTCGCCGTCCGGGCGGGCGCCTCCTTCATCTATCCCGTCTTCTACGTCTGGTCGGAGGTCGTCGCCAACCTCTTCATCGTCCAGTTCTGGATCCTGGCCAACGACCTCCACGACGCCCGGGCCGCCAAGCGGCTCTTCGCCACCATCGGCTCGGCCCGCGTGCTCGGAGTGGTGCTGGTAGGCTTCGGCGCCGGGGCTATCGTCACGGCCGTCGGGACGGCGCAGCTCCTCTTCCTGCTCGCCGCCCTGATGGCCGGCATCGCGGGGATCTCCTTCCTCCTCAAGAACGAGCCGCCCGCCGAGGCCGCCGCGCGCGCCGGCGCGCAGGCGAGGCGCCGCGGCGCGCCGCCCCGAATCATGGGCGACCCCTACGTGCGGGCGCTGGCCGGGATCATCCTGCTCACGTTCACGGCCCTGACGATCTGCGACTACCAGTTCAAGGTGATCGCCCGGGCCGCCTTCCGGGAGGACGACCTCGCCCGTTTCTTCAGCCTCTTCTACGCCGGCACCGGCGTGATCTCGTTCCTGTTCCAGATCCTCGTGACGCCCCGGCTGCTCGCACGGCGGGGCGTCGGAGCCGGCATGGCCGTGATGCCCGCGGTCTTCGGCGCCGCGAGCGCCGCGCTTCTGTTCGCGCCCAGGGTCGGAGTCGCCGTCGTCATGAAGTTCGCCGACAACGGCTTCCAGTACACGACGCACGAGACGACCCTGCAGGCCCTCTACGTCCCCTTCGCGCGAGCGGTCAAAGCGCGCACGCGCGCCTTCCTCGACGCGGTGGTGAAGCCGCTCTCGTACGCCGCCGGCGGGCTGGTGCTGATCCTCGTGGCGCCGCACCTGAACGTCTATCGACTCGGGCTCGTCACGCTGCCGCTGGTGGTGGTCTGGCTCTCTCTCATCCCCGTCGTCCGGAGACGCTACCTCCACACTCTGGAGGCCACGCTGACCGCGCGCGGCGCCATCGCGCTGGACCACGAGACGCTTTTCGACTCGAACGGCCGCCAGGCCCTCATCCGCACGCTGGAGCGGGGCCAGCCGCGGCAGATCCTGCTGGCGCTCGAGCATCTCGCCGAGGAACGGTCGGAGGATATCCGCGACGTACTGCAGCGGCTCGCGGCCCACGCCGATCCTGCCGTGCGGGCGGCGGCGCTCGACCGCCTTGGCTCCTTCGCCGGCGCATCGCCGCCGTGCGTGCGCGAGGCGCTCCGCGACGGCGTCGCGGAGGTGCGCATGGCGGCCGCGACGGCGCACGCGGCCCTCGCGCGGGACGAGGCCGTGGATGCGCTTTCGGCGCTCCTCGAGGATCCTTCACGGAAGGTGAGGGCCGCGGCCCTCGCCGGGCTCCTCGGGCGCGGCGGCGTCGAGGGAGGGATCGTCGGCGGCGCGCACCTCGCGCGATTGCTGCAATCCGCCGGCGCGGATGACCGGATCGAGGCCGCGCAGGCCCTCGAGAGTCTCGGCCCCGACGCCTACCGGCCGCTGCGGCGGCTTCTGGAAGACGCCGACCCGAGGGTTCGACGCGCCGCCCTGAAGGCGGCGCCTGGCGTGGCCGACCCGAGGCTCGTTCCGCTGCTCCTCGAAGGCCTGCGCGACCCCGCTTGCAGGCGGCGCGCGGGCGTGGCGCTGGTGGCCGTGGGGTTGCCCGCCATAGGGCCTCTCACGGCGCTGGTGTCGGACGGCGCCGCCCCTCGGGCGCTGAAGCTGCTGGCGCCTCGGCTCCTGCGGCGGATCCCCCGGCGCGAAGCGTACGAGAGCCTTCGTTCGATGGCATCGGTGAAGGACGGCCACATGAGGCTGCGCATCTTCGCGGCCCTCTCGCATCTGCGCCACGCCCTGAGCCTCCGGCCGGAACCCGTCGAGACCATCCACCGCTTCGTCGAGTCCGAGATCCTCGAAACGCACGGGCACCTCGCGGGCTGGAAGGGAGCGCGGGACCTCTACGGGACGCCGTTGCTCGACGAGGTCTTCCAGGTGCACCAGACGCGCGCGGTGCGCCGCATCCTGCGTATCCTCGAGCTTCGGTACGATGCCGAGGCGCTGCGGCTCGTGCGGCAGCACCTCGCCGAACCGTCGCGCCGCGCCAACGCGCTCGAGGTCCTCGACACCCTCCTCGATCCGCCCTTGCGCAAGGTCGTGATGCCCTTCCTCGAAGCTCTCCCAGGCGGCCGCGACCCGCACCGCGCCGGCGAGGGCTCGCCGCCCGCCCCCACATCGTTCGTGCGCCGGCTCTGCCGCCACCCGAACCCCTTCGTCGCGCTTGCGGCGCTCGACGCCCTCGCCCGGCGGCGCGACCCGGCCTGCGGGGAGGAGGGCGCCGCGGCCCTCGCGCACCCTGAACCTCTCATCCGGGAAGGGGGGATCCACGCCGTCGCGGCGGCGGACCACGGGAGCGCAGCCGAGGCGTTGCGGCCGCTCCTCTCCGATCCCGACCCCGTCGTCTCACGTCACGCGCGCGCCGCGCTGGCCCGTCTGGGCGGCGCGGGCGCTCCGGAGGCTCCGATGTACTCCACCCTCGAGAAAATCCTGTTCCTGAAGACCGCCGCCGTCTTCGCGAAGCTGAGCGGCGAGGACCTCGCCCCGCTCGCGCGCACGGCCGAGGTGGAGACCTACCCGCCGGGCGGGACGATCTTCTCCGAGGGGGAGCTGGGAGACGCCCTCTACGTCATCGTGCGCGGCAAGGTCGCCGTCGTCCGGGGCGGGGAGCCGCTGGCCACCCTCGGGGCCGGCGAGGCGCTCGGGGAGATGGCCGTGCTCGAGGAGGAGCCGCGCAGCGCGACGGCCGTGGCCGAGGAGGAGACGGAGCTGCTCCGGATCGGAAGCGAGGAGTTCTACGAGATCCTCCACGAGCAGGTGGAGATCGCGGAGGGCGTCATCCGCATGCTCGCGCGCCGGCTGCGGGAGGCCGACGCCCTCATCGAGAAGCTGCGCCCTTCGTCGGCGCGCTGAGCGAGCCTAGGAAACCATCCGGGCGATGGCGAAGGCCGCCGCCGCGGCCAAGCCTCCGATGAGCACGGTCTGGAGGGAGGCGCGGGAAGGGGGCATGCCCGTGTAGCGACCCTTGACGTAACCGAACGTCATCAAGGCGACAAGGGTGACGGCCACCGACCAGGCGAGCGCGGCCTTCGCGCGGAACAGGAAGATGTAGGGAGCCAGTGGGAGGAGCCCGCCGAGGACGTAGGCTCCGGCGATGGTCAATCCGCTGGTGAGGGCACGGCCGGGATCGGGCTTCTCGAGACCGAGCTCGAACCGCATCATGAAATCCACCCAGGCCTCGGGGTTCCTGCGCAACGCCTCCACAACCGGCGTGCAATCCTCGGGAGCGAGTCCGTACGCCTGGAACGCCTCGGCGACCTCCGCCGCCTCGGCCTCGGGTTTCTCCGTGATCTCGCGCCGCTCCCGGGTGCGCTCACTGTCGTAGTGCTCGGCGTCGCTCCGGGCGGCGAGGTACCCGCCCAGACCCATGGCGATGG
>CAYNUH010000140.1:0-4484 GCA_964400605.1 uncultured Acidobacteriota bacterium
CGGCCGCATCTTCGCTGGGCGGCAACGTCTTCGCCAACGCCGCCCCGGGGAAGGGCAGCACCTTCTACCTGACGCTGCCGCCGCCGAAGGCGGATGACGAGCCGGGCTAGGCCCCCCGCCCGTTCCGCTGCGATGAGAGGGGTTGCCCGGATCATCAGCTCCAAGTATGCTGGACGCGACCCGCATTTCCACGGGAGAAGGGGTGAGCCGGGGGAGGCCTCGGTGCGCGGCGGCGCGAAATCCGTCGGCGATCCTGCCCCGGCACGTTGGTGGCGCTGAGCGCGCGCCAGTCCGGCCCGCAGGGTACGCGCGGCGTTAGGCACAACCAGAGGAGACCCGGTGGCCGAGCTCAAGACCAAGCGCACCGACGCCAGCGTTGACGCTTTCCTCAAGCGTGTCCCTGACGCCGACCGCCGCGAAGACTGTTTCACCCTCCTGCGCCTCATGAAGCAGGTCACCAAGGTCGAGCCCAAGATGTGGGGCCCCAGTATCGTCGGCTTCGGATGCTACCACTACACCTATGCTAGCGGCCGTGAGGGCGACTGGCCCCTGACCGGTTTCTCGCCCCGCAAGCAGGACCTGACGCTCTATCTCATGGGCGGCCTCGACGGCTACGGGCCGCTCCTGGGCAGGCTGGGCAAGCACAAGACGGGCAAGGTCTGCCTGTACATCAGGCGCCTGGCTGACGTGGACCTGTCAGTGCTCAAGAGCTTGGTAGCCGCCTCGGTCAAGCACATGAAACGGGTGCATGGCCAGTGACCGGTGGTGTGCATCAACGCCGTCCACACGGCGGCGGGCGGCATGCCCGTTCTCGCTGGTGAGGTTCCCCTCGCCCGCCGCGGGTGACGGCGAGCGATGGGCGGACAAGGGTGACGTAGGGCTGCCCAGGCTTCGCCCTTGGTGCGGATGAGGCGGAGGGCGCCTTCGTGGGGGAGTCCTCGATCCCGAGGTGATGTTCGAGGAGAGATAAGGCAGTGCCCGAGCTGCTGGTCAATGTCGATGTCGATGATCTCGAGAAGGGCATCACGTTTTACGTCCGCGCGCTGGGGCTGAAGGCGGGGCGGCGGTTTGGCGCCGATGCAGTCGAGATGCTTGGGGCCTCGTCGCCCATCTACCTGCTCGTGAAACGAGGGGGCACGCCTCCCTTTGAGGGGGCCAGGTCGAAGCGAGAATATGGCCGTCATTGGACGCCGGTCCATCTCGACTTCGCGGTCGAGGACCTTGACGCAGCAGTTGAGTGCGCGGTATCCGCCGGCGCCAACCTCGAATACCGGATCGAGGAACGGGCTTGGGGACGGCTGGCCAGACTGGCTGACCCCTTTGGCCACGGTCTTTGCCTTCTTCAGTTCAAGGGAAGGGGCTACGATGAGATTGCCGGAGAGCCCTCTGAACAGATGCCGCCCAACAACCGCGGCAAGCCGACGCGTGCGTGGCGCGCGTCGGGGTGAGGAGCAGGTGACGACCTCGCGCGCCGCTTGCGCGGTGCTGTGTGCGCCCGGCATGGGCGCTGACTTGGAGGTGAAAGTCCTTCTGGGACTTGGTCGCAGGGATCCCAAGCGAAGCGCAAGGTTCCGGCCTGCAGGAAGCCCTTGTAGTGGCCTCGTCGCTTGTTTAGACTTAACCGGTCAAGTCTGAATAGCCCGTCCCGCTATTCAGCGTTGCTGAGCAGGCTGGAGATCCGACCGGCATGAACGGCGGCAAAACCGGGAGATACGAAGCGACGGCCGCCGGCGGGGAGACGGTGCGCACCTTTGTCCCGTCTCCGCTGCCGCCCGTCCCACCGCTCCCAGAACTGGATCGGTGGCAGCCGTCAGGGTGACGCCGTGTTCGTCCCGCCGCCACACACGGCGGTGCCCGACTGCATGGCGGCGCTCGAGAAGTTCCCTCCCTTCTGTGCCACGCCGGCGTGCTGGCCGAGCCGCTCCTGTACCTGAGCCTGTACTTCAAGCAGAACCGCGCCACCTATTACGAGCTCCTCGACCGCGTGCGCCGCGAGGGCGACTGGGAGGCGTGGTTGGCCTTCTTCTTGGACGGGGTGCGGGCGACGGCGGAGGGGGCGGTCGCGACCGCGCAGCGCCTGGCCGACATGTTCGGGGCGGATCGCGCGCGGATCGAGCCCAAGGGGCGGCGCGCGGGCTCGGCTCTCCGTGTCCAGGAGGCGATGAAGGCGCGGCCGATCACGTCCATGGCGGAAGTCTGCCGCACGACCGGCCTGTCCTTCCCCGCCGCGTCCTCGGCGATGGATCTCCTCGTCGAACTCGCCATCGCGCGGGAACTGACCGGCAAGCGCCGCAACCGACTCTTCGTGTACGACGGCTATCTCGCGACCTTGAACGAGGGTACGGAGGCGCCATGAGCCCCGAGATCTCCGAGCGCTCGTTCTCACGGGCTGGCGGGCGGACTTCAAGATGGCGGAGACCCCGGGGCTGTTTCAGAAACTGGACGAGTGGATACGGCACCGGCTGAGGCAGATTTACCTCACCACCGGCTGCGGACCCGCATGTCCGGTGGTGCGGCAGGGGGCCCGTCCCCTGTGCCGATCAGACCCGGCTCTACAGTCCGCGAGCCCGACGCATGCTCGCGTCCGGCTCTTACTTCCAGGAGCTCCACCATGGCCAAGAAGATCCTGATTGCCCTCGCGGTCCTGTTCGTCGTTCTGTGCGCCGCGTCCGTCGTCATCAGTCTGCAGCCCAGCACCTTCACCGTGCAGCGGTCCACGAGCATGGCTGCGCCGCCCTCCGAGGTGTTCGCCCAGGTCAACGACCTCCAGGCTTGGGACGCTTGGTCGCCGTGGAAGGATCTCGACCCGAACCCGAAGAAGACCATCTCGACCCCGTCCGCGGGCAAGGGCGCCACGTTCACGTGGTCTGGCAACGACGAGATCGGCGAGGGTAGCCTGACGATCCTGGACAGCAGACCGAACGAGCGAGTCGATATCGAGCAGGAGTTCATCAGGCCGTTCGCGGGCAAGGCCCGGATGGCTTTCACGTTCGCGCCGCTGGGCGACGGGACCCAGGTGACCTGGAAGATGGACGGGACCAACGGCTTCATCGGAAAGGCCATGTGCATGGTCATGGACATGGACACCATGCTCGGCAAGGACTTCGACCGAGGCCTGGCCAACATGAAGGCCGTGGTCGAGAAGGGCGGAGCGGCACCGGCGGCCGCCACGCCCTGAGGGTCAAGGGAAAATCCACATGATTCTCGACGAGGATGCGGTCCGCAGGCTGCTGCGGATGGAAGATCTGATCCCGGCCATGGCAGACGCGCTGGCCGACCTCTCGAGCGGCAAGGTCGTCCAGCCGATGCGCGTGGTCGTGCCCGTCGCCGAGCACCAGGGCTTTTTCGGCATCATGCCCGCTTACCGCGGCGCACTGGGCGCCAAGCTCGTCACTTTCTACCCGAACAATCAGGGCGTGCCCACGCACCACGCCATGATCCTGCTCTTCCGGCCCGAGACGGGCGAGCCGCTCGTCACGATGGACGGCCGCCTCATCACGGAGATGCGGACCGCCGCGGTGTCGGCCGTGGCCACCAAGCTCCTGGCGCTTCCTGAGGCCTCGGTGCTCGCCATCATCGGCTCCGGGGTGCAGGCGCGCAGCCACCTGGAGGCGCTGCGGCTCATCCGCACGTTCCGTGAAGTCCGGGTGTGGAGCCCGAGGCATGCTCGCGCGTTCGCGCAGAAGTTCGGCCTCCGCGCCGCGGCCTCGGCGGAGGAGGCGGTGCGCGGCGCGGACGTGGTCGTGGTGGCGACGTCGTCGAGGACGCCCGTGGTGCGCGGCGAGTGGCTGTCGCCGGGGACGCACATCAACGCCGTCGGCGCCGTCCGGCCGGAGTGGCGGGAGCTGGACGACGGGGCGGTACGCCGGGCGCGGCTCTACGTCGAGTCACGCGAGGCGGCCATGCGCGAGTCCGGCGACGTCATCGCCGCCGGGAAGGTGTTCGCCGAGATAGGCGAGGTCGTGGCCGGTTCGCGGCCCGGACGACAATCCGAAGAGGAGATCACGCTCTTCAAGTCGGTAGGGGTCGCGGTGGAGGACGTCGTCACGGCCGATCTGGTTTACCGGAAGGCCCTGCAGTCGGGGGCGGCATGACGGGGTCGAGGGCCTGAGGCTTGCACGCGCCCTCCTCTCGATGTATCGTCTTTGTAGATACGCCTTCGGAGGTGTGAAATGCGCGTGCCGGTCAGGAAATGGGGCAACAGCCTCGCCTTGCGGATCCCCAAGGCCGTCGCCGAGGATTCCAGGATTCAGTACGGGTCCGTCGTCGAGGTGTCCGTTGTGAAGGGGAAGATGATCGTGGCCCCCGTAGCCACACCCCGATTCAGCCTTGAACAACTTCTCGCCCGGGTGACGAAGAAGAATCGCCACGCCGAGGTGGAAACCGGCGCTCCGGTGGGACGGGAGGCCTCACTTGTCTCGCCGGAAGACCTATGATGAGGCTGCATGATCACGCTCAAGGTCGAGATGCTCCCCGGTATGCTG
>CAYNUH010000141.1:0-4352 GCA_964400605.1 uncultured Acidobacteriota bacterium
GGGCATGCCCTGCCTGTCCTCGGGCGGGTAGTAGGTGCCGCCGAAGAAGGGCCGCGCGTCCGGCGTCAGGAAGACGGTCATCGGCCAGCCGCCGTGGCCGCTGAGGGCCTGCACGGCCTGCATGTAGATGCCATCGACGTCGGGGCGCTCCTCGCGGTCGACCTTGATGTTGACGTAGAGCTCGTTCATCAGCCGGGCGATGTCGGGGTCCTCGAAGGACTCGTGCGCCATGACGTGGCACCAGTGACACGCCGAATAACCCACGGACAGCAGCACGGGCTTGTCCTGCGCCCGCGCCCTCTCGAAGGCCTCAGGGCCCCAGGGGTACCAGTCGACGGGGTTGTCCTTGTGCTGGAGCAGGTAAGGGCTGGTCTCGCCGGCCAGGCGGTTGGGCATGAGTACAGGTTACAGACCGCAGAGCCGTTACCTGAACCCCGCTTCGGTTGTGGCGAGCGCGAGCCGGCAAATCGAGACGGCGAAGCCCCGGAGTGCGGCGTCTGTGGTAGGTGCGGAACGTGCCGTTGGGGGTGGGTGTGGGATACCCCGACGCGAGGAGCCGAGGGCCTGGGGTAAGAGCTGGTACAAGGGTCGCCGACTCCCGACTGACACGCGAGGGTGAAGCGACCGCGCCTCCTATTTCATGCAACTTGATGACCCGACGCGCTCGGGAAGCTATTATGCGCACAAGCCACCGGCGACCCGAGGAGGCGACATGGCGTCTCAACGCAAACGCTCAGTCGTTGACCTGCCTGAACCGGCTCAGGTGGAAACGACGAGCCTCCGATTCGACGCAAATAACCCTCGAATTAAGGAGTTGACACAAGAGCTCGAAGGAACACCGACGCAAAATGACATTCTAGAAGTTCTTTGGAAATCGTATTCCGCCGAGGAAATCGCGCTTTCGATCGCAGAAAATGGCTATTTCGAGCACGAGATGTTATTCGCGAAAAAGGAGAATTCTCACTACACGGTATTAGAGGGCAACAGGCGGCTGGCAGCAGTCAGAGTATTAGTCGACGATGACGCTAGGCGAATCGTCGGCGCCGCGGGTCTCCCTCATCTCACCGCGAGAGCGAAGAAAGAGCTCCGGGAGCTGCCGGTAATCGAATGCGATCGGTCGCAGATTTGGAATTACATAGGATTCAAGCATGTTAACGGTCCACAGGCCTGGCAGTCCTTCGCCAAGGCGGAGTACATTGCATGGGTTCACAATACACTGCACATTCCGCTTGATGTCATCGCGAGGCATATAGGCGATCAGCATTCAACGGTTAGACGCCTCTATCGCGCCTTAATGGCACTGGAGCAAGTTGAGGCAGCAAGGGGTTTTCATCGCTCCGATCGAATGCACCGCCATTTTTCATTCTCACATCTCTACACCGGGCTTGACTATGCCGGTATCCAGAAGTTCACCGGTGTTTCTGGAGAAAGGAGTTTCATCCGCCGGCCTATTCCGCCCGAAAAGGTTCGGCAATTTGGGGAACTTTGCATTTGGATGTTCGGGAGCAAGTCTCGAAACTTGCAACCGATCGTTCAATCTCAGAATCCAGACCTCAGAATTCTCGACGAGGTTCTCAATAGCCGCGATGGATTGGCTGCTCTAAGGCGAGGCCTTCCACTAACCGTTTCGAGTGCTATCAGCAAGGGTGACGAACGCCTATTTCGGGAGGCCATGGTCGGCGCTAAACAAGCGCTTCAAGAAGCACGAGGCCGCATTTTGACGGGCTATGATGGGGAGGCGGATCTCCTCGACACTTCTAATGACATCCTGACTCTGGCTTCGAGCATCAACCGTGAAATGCAGGACATGCAAAGCAAAAAACGGGTCAAACGAGTCCAGATAAAGAATTAGATGCCGGGACACCGCAGACGCGATAGACTGGCTGCACCAGCCGCAACGGATTCGCCCGAATCTCTCGCAGACTGGCTTGAATTCCAGGCGCTGCGCCCTGGCAGCAGAAGCTGTTCTCTGGAGGCACTCGTTTCGGCGATTAGAGCACCCGGTAGCGTGGACGCACTACCCGACATCGAATCAGTAGAAGATGAAGTCGACGAAGGTGCAGAACGCGCACAAGCGGTCGCAGAGGGTGCTCTCGGCGAATTGGAGGAGCGAGAGATCGCTTGTGGCCGGTCAAACAGCGCATATCCGTTCGAGCTCGGATATCAAACGGTTAGTGCGAAGCGCGGAACGGATTGGTCAATCTACGCGTTCCTGCTCCTCCTGGGCAGGTACGGCAAGGATGCAGGACCACCAGGTTCAGACGGTGCTGACCTATTTGAGCGAGTGTGCGCTGCCGCAGCAGTCGAGTATTTCGGCGGCGCAGATCACGGCGCTCAGAGTTATTTGTTCGGATTCCCTAGGCGGATAGGCAAGGCAGGCTTCAGTGATGCTTTAGACGACCTTTGTCTTCTACTCAATGAGGGTGGTGGACACAGGCATCGACCGACAAGTCGGGCGCAGAAAGACGCAAAACTCGACATAGTGGCGTGGAAGGCCTTTGACGACGGCCGTCCGGGCAAGCTCATTGGCTTCGGTCAGTGTGCCACTGGCGCCGATTGGCCTGCGAAACTAACGGAACTACTGCCGGATTCGTTTTGCCGAAAGTGGATGCACGAGGTTCCTCCGGTACCACCAATCAGAATGTTCTTCATTCCTTTCAGACTTGAACGGTCACGCTGGTACGCTATCAACTCCGATGGTGGAGTTATGTTCGACCGGTGCCGAATTGTCGGCCTCACGAGGGGGATCGACCGGCTGCTCAAGAAGGAGTGCGCGGCATGGGCACGATTCGTAATTAACAGAAAGATAAACGCATGAGGCACCGGTTTCACGCAATTTGCCCCTACTTCGCGATGTTCCCCGAATCGTTCGCGGAGAGGTGGATCGAGTCTCTCACCAGCGAGGGCGACGCAGTATTGGATCCATTCTGTGGTCGGGGTACCGTACCGTTTCAAGCTGCCCTAATGAAGAGGAGAGGGATCGGAAACGACATCAATCCGGTAGCCTTCTGCGTAACGAAGGCTAAGGTCGACTCGCCGGAGTTAGAGGACTTGCTCCGGCGCATATCAGCCTTGGAGTCAACATACGATTCATTTGACTGGCTTCCGCAGTTAAACGATCTCCCAGAGTTCTTTTCATGGGCCTTCAGCGCCAACACGTTGGGCCAGATCTTATTCCTCAGGTCCCAGTTGAATTGGATGGGTTCTTCGACTGATGCAATGATTGCAGCTTTGGTGCTCGGCGCCCTACATGGAGAAAGCAGCCGATCTCCCTCCTATTTGAGTAACCAAATGCCTCGCACAATCAGCACAAAACCGCAATACTCCGTCAACTTCTGGCGGACGCGCAGCTTCAAACCACCAGAGAGGGATACGTTCCGCCTATTAGCGCAGAAAGCAGCCTACAGATACGACTCGCCCCGTCCGCCTACGCCCGGGTTCGCCTTTCAAGGCGATATGCGTGATCTCCCTAGGCTCCTGCAGCCCATTTTCAAACCAATTCGTTGCGTCATAACGTCCCCACCTTACTTCGACACAACAAGCTTCGAAGAAGACCAGTGGCTTCGCCTGTGGTTCTTGGGTGGACCACCACACCCAACCCGGAATCGGGTGTCTAAAGATGACCGGCACGAAACGGCGTCCGGGTACTGGGGTTTCATTTCCGACATGTGGCGATCGTTGTCGGTGACTGTCGACGACCGGGCGAACGTGGTGATTCGCCTCGGAATGAAAGGCCGCGACCCGCGGCAAGTAGTCGAAATGCTGGAAGGATGCGCTGCGGCGATCAAGCGCCGTGTGTCCCTGATCAGTTGGGAGTGCAGCGAGTTTCCACGCAAGCAGACTAATTCATTTCGTCCCAACTCTGCGGGACTAAAGCTGGAATTGGACTGCCATTTTCTCGTGGCCTGACCAGTTTCTTCACTGGTCTGTGGCTTCACCATCTGGCGGGAATCGGGCATTGCGTGCGCCGATTGGTCGTCTGTTGCCCGCACTCGCGCACGTGAGCCATCCCCCGCCAACAACCCCTTAGACCTCGCGCCCCAATCCCCTACCCTACCCTACCCTCATGCACGAGACGCGCCCGACGGCAGCCGCCACCTCTGCCCCGAACCCGGCCATCGCCCCCGCGCCCGAGTCAAGCCCGTGCTGTCACCGGGGACAATCGAAGAACGCCCCAACCGCCGCCGCCCCTCTCCAGATTCGTACTCCCGCCCTGCACGCACGCAAAACGACTGAAAACACGAAACTGCAAAACAATTTCCCCAAACCCGCCACCGGCAGAGGTCACCGTGTGCCTTCGGGATGCACTCTGTACTCTGCACTCTGCACTCATGCGCTACATCGCCATCGAC
>CAYNUH010000142.1:0-4334 GCA_964400605.1 uncultured Acidobacteriota bacterium
CAAAGAGACCTTCACCCAAGCAGGTCGCACACCGCGGGCGCTATCTCGCCATAGCTTCACCTCCCTGGCCGTCAGAATCTGCAAAGCACCGTGACGCGGCCTGTGGGTGTTCAGGCCTGCGCCCGGCAACCTTCGGCTGACTAAACCTCGCTTGACTTCGCCTACTAAGCTCTCGATGATTTGCACGATCTCTCTGGGAGTTTCGGTGTCCTAGAGCGACGCACGGTCCTGGTTAGATTCAGGGCTCAAGCTCCCGTGAGGGAGAACGAACGGTCAGCGAAGGCGGCGGAGTTTGAAGAAACACCTACTGCTTGGACTGGTGCTGGCTGGGGCAACGGCAGTCGTCCTGGCGGCATCTGTCGCGGCCGCCAGGCCTGGTCCTCAGATCCCCAAGCCTCTAAAGCCGGAAACAGGAATACAACTCGGAGCCAAGAGCACGGTTACCGGCGTGGACCGCGTCGAAATGCAGCTGGCTCACGCCTGCCCCATCCTGGTCCCCACCACAACCGGCGGCGCATATTCGTACTCAGTCGTGGCAGTCACCAACACGGACTACGTCCTGCGGATGGGTTACATCGTCCTGCAGTCGGACGGTTCGGGCGCAACCTGCTACAACACACCCGGCGCTGGCTCCCAGTGCTGCTCGGGTTGGGCACGTTGGTTCATCCAGGTCCTCGATCCGAGTGGCAATGAGATGTACTGGAAGATCAGCCGGCCAGGTGAGGCCAACCCGCCTCCCGCCAGCTCATGCTCGTCTGGAGACACCACCTGTAGCGGCTATCCGCTCTTCTTCGGCCGCACCGGGACGGACACGTGGACGTTCTGGTTCGACTGGATTTCCAAGGCCAGGGTGCGAGTCCCGGGGTCGGGCAGCAGCCTGAAAGAGGTGTACTACCTCGGGGAGCTGGGCGGCACTAACGGAGAACTCGGCTCTGTGATGGGGCCACGGACCGCCCTCACCACATACAGAGTGACTGGTAGCGGCGTCTGGCAAGAGCCTTCGAGCGCTCAGGCCGTCTACTACAACGTCTCGTGCAACGACGGGTACGGCGTCAACTCGCCAGGGTTCGGGCCATCCCGAAACAACGGCAAGTCCTACTGGAACACGGCGGTGGGCTCCGGAGTGACCTGCGATCAGGATGGGACTCTATGGTCGGCACCAGCGAGCCCATAGCGAATCGAGTATTCTGAAGGTCGCTAGTCGCGGCAGTGATCGGGCGAAGCGGCCTGGCACTTGAGGGGTGCGCGTCACTGTGACCAATCCGTCTTAAGCCACGCCTGAGTTCCTCGGCCCTGCGGACCCGGCGGAGCAATCCAGACCGAAATGGTCTGCATCACGACGAAACGGTGCGCGCCTCGGCGTTAAGTCTTGTGACAGACTGCAAATGACTTGATGGGAAATCAAGATGCATCAACGCCCAAGGGGGGAACCATGGCAAGACCAATAGTAGTGTCGTTCATTGCAGCAGCCCTGGCAGTGTTTCTCGGGACCGGCACTGCGCTCGCGGTTCCGCCGTGGGCGGGCGGCAGCACCAGTGCCTCCATCGACCTGATCCAGTGCAACGGCAGCGCCGCTAAATGGAACTCGAGCGCGGTGAGTGTCCGCATCGTTGACGTCTCGGGCACGGGTGCCACGGCGGATGTGCAGGCGGCGATTGCTCGCTGGAATGCCGCTCAGGACACTTACACGCTGGCCGAGGTGTCGAGCGGTGAGGACGTCCTGATCGAGCTCTACGGCAAGGTTGTGCCGGGCTATATCCTGGGCTACACATCTCCTGTTTGTGGCGCCGGAAATCAACTGGACGGTGCTTACATCGCTCTCGGTGTTAACGGCTTATCGGGCATCGGCAGACAGAATCTCGCGGCCCATGAACGCGGTCATGCCCTCGGCCTGGGTCACGCGAGCAAGAAGGGTGACCTGATGTATGCCTCCTTCGACAACAAGGAGGAGAGGAAGAACGTGGTGTGTCCGAGCAACCTCGATATCGGCGGATTGACCGCTAGCGGAACCACCTACCCCGTGGCGACCTGGTCAGTGGTCGGCTGCGGTCCGTAGCGAGAGGTCGGTCCGCGTTCATTGTGATCTTGAAGAAGAGCTGACCGGAAATCCCTCGCCGCGGCAACGGGAGCCGGAACCGATCTGTCGCCCAAGAGTGCCGCTATCAGGCGATAGTGCGGGCTACCCTGGCCCGCAGCTCTACTCGCCCGCGCCCGGAACCAAGCCACCGTCACCAGTTGACGGCGGGCGAATGGCGCTCGCCGGTTGCGCTGCGGCGGCAGGAGCTGGGCCGGCGGGGTCGAGCGCATGCCCGGGATCGCCCGGCCGAATCGGGTTCGTGAACTTCTTCCCGCTGTCGGTGAGGTCGGCAAACAGGTCGTCGCCTTCGGGCTTGAACCCGAGCTCGACCCACCTGACGAGATCATCGACGGCCTGGCTCTGCTCGGGGACCGAGAAGGTGCAGTGCCCTGCGTTTCGCATTAAGCGTTGGACCAGAAGATCGCCGCTTCCTGCTTTTTCCACGGCACGCCTGTAAGTCTGCTCTATGGTGATCGGGACCGTGTAGTCCCCGGTCGTGTGCAGGGAGATGAGTGGCCGCTTGATCGCACCAGTCAGGGGCCGCAGGTCGATGTAAGGGCCGTTCGGTGAGCGGAGTTGCGCGTCGGCCGCCTTGCGCCGCACACCAGAGTTGATCGCCGCGTCCGTGAGGCCGAGCCCCGGATCGATGTGATAGTTGATTGCACTATTTCCCGCTGCAGCGTAGAGGGGGCTCGCCGTTGCCCCGAACCCTGGGACATCGTTGTTGAGGTCAGTCAGACCGACAGAAGCTCCAAGACTGGACGAGATCGCAAGACCTTCCGTGTCGAACGGTCGCCTCCCGCCCGTGAGGTTCACCATGATGCTCTGCATCTGCTTGCCCTTCTGGGTCAGAGCGCCGGGACGGCCTATGGCGGCAGGCAGCACAGTGTTCAGGAACTCAGTGGAGGTGACGGTCCGAGCGTCGACCCCAGCGAAGTACTCGGCGAGTAGGGTCGTAGCCGTGAAGTAATCCATCAGGTCGACCCCGGCTGTAACGCCGCACTCCGTGACCGCCCCATCGTAGAGCTCCGGGAAGTTCTCCAGGGACAGCGTGACAACATTGCCGCCCATCGACGTCGCGTACAGGTAGGTGTGCCGAGGCACACCCACCAGCTTGATGAAGAGGTCGCGAAGCAAGACCGTGTCTTGGGCAGCAACGGCGGGAATCCAGCGAGTACTGCGGTAGCTCGTCGAGGCCCAGGCGATGCCTTTGTTGATCAAGTGCTCGCGCAAAGACCCGGCTGTTGGCGAGGGGAATGCGCCGGCAATGTTGTTACCGCCGCTGGTCCCGGGGAAGGGCGCGTTGGGACTACTCCCTCCTTGGTAACCGTGGTCGTAGAGGAAGACGTTGCCGTTCCAATTCGCCGGCACCTCAATCCGATACACTCCGCCTTCGTAAGGACCGAATAGCGCACGCGCACCGGGTAGAGCTGTAAACGCCGGGTCGGCGAAAGTCAGCTGCAGATTCGGGACCGGGAGCGGCGTATAGGGCGCCGCGGCCTGGGCCGTCGTCGCAACCAACAAAGTGAGGACCACGACCGGAACAAATGTGATTCGCGGCAGCATGGTTTGCCACTCCTGTTCCTGACCAACCAGTAAGGAAGCGAGCCGCTCCTGCTCCCACCTTTACGTTAGCGGCAACGTAAGGTCGCAGGTCCGGATTGTCAATGGCCTCGGCAACTCAGCGCTATCCTCCCATAGCGTCACGCCATAATCGTCAGATTCTGCAAAGAATGGTGACAGGCAGTTCTTGGCGGTCAGTTCCGGCTGTGCCAGCCTGCCGCCATGGACGAGATACCTCCCTGCCCTAAGTGCAACGGCAAGCTCAAGAAGTCGGGTGAAGAAAGGCGGCGCGTGACCTTCACCTGCACGTCGTGTGACTGGACGAGCGACCTGCGCCTGGACCGCGCCCGCAGGATTATCACTCGCATGGCGGGCGACCCCTAACGCGCCTAGCGCTCGGCGAAGTGGTGGATGAACTCCAGGTTCGCTTCCACCTCCTCGGCGTTGAGTGTCGGCAGCTCGAACTCGACGCCCAGTTCCTGCAGCTGCGCGTGGGCCTCCTTCAGGTCCTCGACGGTCCTGTCCAAGTCCCCGCGGGTTTCCGGTCTTAGCACGTCCTCGCCGTCGAACTCCTCCGCCACCTTGGCCAGCGCAGCATCCAAGGCAAGAACCTCGGCCCAGGCGGTCTCCACGTCCGCTTTGACACGGTGCCTCAGCCCTTCGGCCATCATCCTGTAGAGCGACCAGCTCTGCT
>CAYNUH010000143.1:0-4252 GCA_964400605.1 uncultured Acidobacteriota bacterium
GCCCCGGCAGGGCGAGCCGACGATGCTGTGCGGCCCGGAGAGCGTCGAATACGCCCGGCTGGCGGGGCAGATCCGCGATGTGCGCGCGGCGAGCGTGTTTACCCACCCGGATGAGGATTACCCATACGCGGAGATTCAGCAGCTGGCCGACATTATCGCGGAGGCGGCTGGTGGTTTGAAGTCGGTGCAGAGAGTCGGGATTGCGGGCCGGGGGTTGATGGGGTTCGACGTGCTATCCGCGTTCAAAGAGACGTTGCCGCAGGCTGAGTGGGTGGATGTCGAAAACGTCATGTGCGATCTGAGGGCACAGAAATCTCCATCTGAGATCGAAGTCATCCGGTATGCCTACAAGATCGCCGAAGCAGGGTTTCAGGCTGCTGTGAACGCTATCGCCGTGGGGGTGACGGAACGAGAGGTGGCCGCCGAGGCCGATGCGGCCATGCGGCGGGCGGGTGCAGAGGGCACGGGCATTGACACCATCGTCGCCTCCGGCCCCAATTCGAGGCCCATCCTGGCCCGCTCCACTTTCCGGCGCATTCAGGCCAATGAACTGGTGCTACTCACCATCGCGCCCCGCTACGAGGGCTATCATGCCGCGATTGGTCGGCCCGTATTCGTTGGGGACCCTGGTGAGGAGATTGCGCGCGCGCGCGACGTGGCCTGCCGGGCGCAGGAGGCCTGCTTTCACGCCATGCGCCCGGAGGTCGAGGGGCGGGAGGTCGAAGCGGTTGGGAGGCAGACTGTCGAAGAGGCCGGGTTGGGGGAATACTTCCTGTACTCCGGTGTGCACAGCGTTGGCGTCATCGAGTTCGAGCCGCCGATCTTCGGGCCGAGCAGCCCGGCGAAGTTGAAGAAGGACATGGTCATCTCGGTGGACATCCCCATGTTCGACGCGCCGTGGGGGGGCCTGCGGGTTGAAGACGGCTACCTGATCACGGACGCGGGCGCCGAGAGGCTCAATCAGACGCCTTGCAAGATCCCAAAGTAGGGTACATCTGGCATTGGCGGGAAAAGACAGCCACGAATCGCTTCGCGCGAATTACACGAAGGGGACGGCAAATTCGAGAAATTCGCGCAAAGCGATTCGTGGCAAGGGTTTTGACAGGTATGGAAACCAGAGTATTCGATGTATCAGTCGAGCAACAGATCGAGATGTATCGCCGCATGTGCCTGATCCGCTCATTCGAGGAGCACGCGCGGGATTTGTACATGCAGGGACGAGTGCGGGGCGCGACCCATATATACATCGGCGAGGAGGCCGTGGCGGTCGGCGCGTGCGCTGCGCTTCGGCGCGACGACTACATCACCAGCACTCACCGCGGGCACGGGCACTGCCTCGCCAAAGGCGGCCGGCCCACGGCGATGATGGCTGAACTGCTCGGCAAGGCCACGGGCTACTGTCACGGCAAAGGCGGCTCCATGCACATTGCCGATCTCGAGGTGGGCATCCTCGGCGCGAATGGCATCGTCGGCGGCGGCATCCCCATCGCCACCGGCGCGGCCTATTCCAGCAAATATCGCGGCTCGGAGCAGTTGGTGTGTTGTTTCTTCGGCGACGGCGCGTTGAACCAGGGCATTTTCCACGAGTCGGCGAATATGGCCGGGCTGTGGAAACTGCCGGTGATCTACCTGTGCGAGGAAAACAAGTACGCCGAGTTCAGCCCCAATGCGAGTTTCTTCCCGGTGCGCGATTTGACCGTCCGCGCCGCGCCCTACGGCTTCCCCGGCGTGGCCGTGGACGGCAACGACGCGCTGGCCGTGTACGAGACTGTTCGGGCGGCGGTGGAGCGGGCGCGTTCCGGCGAGGGGCCAACGCTGATCGTCGCCGACACGTATCGAATCGAGGGACACACGATTGGGGATCCGTTGACGCTGCGCCCAAAGGACGAGACGGAGGCGTGGCGCAAGCGTGATCCGATCCTCCGCCTGTGGCAAACACTGAAAGCGCAGGGCGTGCTGGACGATGATGCCGCTAAGAAGATCGCAGCCGAGGCAGGACAAGAGATCGACGCGGCGGTGGAATTCGCCCTGAACAGCCCTGACCCCGATATATCTGAGTTGTGGAAGGATGTATAGGTGATAACCGCGTGACTATCTCTCCTCTCCTGTTCGCGCCGTTTGCGAATGGGAGAGGGGCCGGGGGTGAGGGCCGATAACGACAGATGACACGTGAACTGACTTACCGCGACGCGCTCAACGAAGCGCTGCATGAAGAGATGGCGCGCGACCCCGAAGTGTTCGTCATGGGTGAGGACGTGGGCCGCTACGGCGGGCCGATGCAGATTTGCAAGGGCCTGTATGACCGGTTCGGCGAGTGGCGGGCGCGGGACACGCCGATCTCCGAGGCCGGTTTCGCCGGCCTGGCGGTGGGCGCGGCCCTCACCGGGCTGAGGCCAGTCGTCGAGTTCATGTACATTGACTTCAGCGCGCTGGCGATGGATCAAATTGTCAACCAGGCGGCGAAGGCGCGGTATATGTTCGGCGGCCAGGCGCGGGTTCCGCTCGTGTTTCGGACGCAGGGCGGCGGCGGGCGCGGCAATGCCGCCCAGCATTCGCAGAGCCTCGAGATGTGGTACGTCCACGCGCCGGGGCTGATCGTCGTCCAGCCCTCCACGCCGCACGACGCGAAGGGGTTGTTGAAATCGGCTATCCGATGCGACCAGCCCGTGATCTTCATCGAGCACAAGTTGCTGTACAACACCAAAGGCCCCGTGCCCGACGGCGAGTACCTCCTCCCCATCGGCGTGGCCGACGTGAAGCGGCCCGGCCAGGATGCCACCGTAGTGGCCCATTCGCGGATGGTGCTGTTTGCGCTGCAGGCTGCCGAGAAGTTGGCCGCCGAGGGGATTGAGGTTGAAGTGATTGACCCGCGCACACTCAAACCGCTCGACCTCGAAACGATCGTCGCTTCGGTGAAGAAAACGAACCGATTGGTGGTTGTGAGCGAGGGCGTGCGCACGGGCGGCTTCGCCTCCGAGGTGGCAGCACGGATGCAGGCGGCAGCCTTCGACTGGCTCGATGCGCCCATCGCCTGCGTCACGTCCGAAGACGTGCCGATGCCTTACAACGAGCGGTTGGAGTTGGAGGCGATCCCGACCGAGGCCGACATCATCCGGACCGTCAAAGAAGTCCTGTACCTGGAACGCTGAGGATTATATCCGCGAATGAACGCTAATCTGCGCGAATGATTGATGCGCCTTCAGTCCTGCCAATTCGCAGATTGACTTTTGTGACTATGCGCCTCAAAGATCGGGTGGCGATCATCACTGGCGGGGCGCGCGGTATTGGGCGTGCTATCGCGGTAGCCTTTGCTACCGAGGGCGCGCGCCTCGCATTGGCCGATGTGGACCGGGCAGCACTCGAAGCGACAGGGAGAGACCTGGGCGCGCTGGCCGTGCCAACGGATATATCCGATGAGGCGGCAGTCCGCGCGCTGGTCGAAGCGACGATGCGAAATTACAGCCGCATTGACATCCTGGTCAACAACGCCGGCATCTGCCCGCTGACGCAGTTCGAATTAATCACTCGCGCCGAGTGGGACCGGGTGATCGGGATCAATCTGACCGGCGCGTTCCTGTGCAGTCAAGCCGCCGTGCCGCACATGCGGGCGGCGGGCTACGGACGAATCATCAACGTCTCGTCGGCGGCGGGCAAGATGGGGGGCGTGACCGTCGGCGCGCACTATGCTGCGTCCAAAGCAGGGATGCTCGGGTTGACGTGGAGCCTCGCCCGGTTGTACGCGCCGTTCGGGATCACGGCCAACGCGATTGCTCCGGTGACGGCGGAGACCGATCTGACGCGCGACTGGCCGCCTGAGATATTGGAGCAGTTGCGACGGTCAATCCCGCTGGGGCGGCTCGCGCGTGTGACCGACGTGGCCGCCGCCGCCGTCTTCCTCGCCTCCGCAGAGGCTAGCTTCATCACCGGCGAAGTGCTCGACGTGAACGGTGGCTTCTTGATGGATTAAAGGCGGACCCGTATCCATACCCTTGTGCGCGACGTCCCCGGTTATGAGCTGCGGGCCGATAAACGGCTTTAGCTCCAATCTGTCTTTGTATCGCGAGGAGTGGATTCGAACCACCGACCTCCGGGTTATGAGTTCCGCTCCTAATAAGACCTGTGAGGTCTGGATAAGGCCTACTGGAGTTCGCCCACGCGCCGCAGGCTGAGGGCCAGGCGGCGGCCCGCGCCGTCCAGGCTCACAATGCGCACCCGCACCCGCTCGCCCTCGCTCACCACGCTGCGCGGATGG
>CAYNUH010000144.1:0-4122 GCA_964400605.1 uncultured Acidobacteriota bacterium
GCCGCCGCCTGCGCTTCGACAAAGGCCCGCGCACGCTCGACATTGACATCCTCTTGTACGGCCGCGCCATCATCCGCACCCGCGACCTCGAAATCCCCCATCCCCACCTCGCCGACCGCCGCTTCGTCCTCGTCCCTCTCGCCGAGATTGCCCCTTCCTTGCCTCATCCGGTGCTGGGGCGTACCATCTTGGAACTACTGGCGGAGACACTGGACCAAAGCAGCGTCGTCCGTTGGCACCGCGGACTGATCTGAAAGGAGCAATGAATCACCATGAGTAAAATAGTCGCGTTGTTCATACTTGTTCTCACTTCATCCTCCCTCGCCTTTGGGCAAGGCGTGAAGGTTGACCCCGAGCAACGGTACTTGTTGCTGGCCACCACACGCACCGGCACGATGCAGAATGAACTCAATGAAGCCGCCGCCGAGGGTTATCGCCTGCTGCCGCGCACGACTCCGATCTGGACTCCCTCAGGAATCATCCCCGCTTCAAAGCCCTAATGGAAGAGTCATAGAGCGCCCCGCCGGGAGCTACCTCTGATTGGCAGCACATCGAAGATTCGCGTGTTAGCGTGAACCAATATTCATGGTGGAGGCGGGGGGAGTCGAACTTTGAAGTGCTGTTGAAAATACATAACTTGCAGATTTTGCAGGACGCTCAAAACGCTGCAAACTCACAAACTGCGGTTCTCTTGTACACGGTTTGTACACCGAATCTCTCAAAAGCTGAGAGAAGAAACGGATCAGACACCGGTATTGCGCACGTGAAACTTTCAACCAGCACGACATCTTTTCCAAACTGCGCCGAAAAGACATCCTTCCGAAACACGCGATAACCGACTAAGCGTTCATCTGTGCTTTTCAGGGCGATTTTGCAGCCGTCTCACGTTCGACAGCGTCAAAATCCGTGACGGTCCGGACAAAAAATTTTGAAAATTCCCGCGCCACGATTCCGCTCTGCTCGGCCGCTGAGATGCGCGTATTCGCCATGTACCTGGTCGGAGCCTGCATCTGCGAGGGAGGGAATTCGAGAAACGGCCGAAAGGTCCAGCTCTTGTCTTTCACTGTCACCTGCAGATAGCGGTTCGACTCACCGGAAAGTGTCGTCGCTTTGGCTTCGCCTCGCGCTACCTCGAATTCTGTGCAGTTGCCTTCAAATGCGAAGCGCTCCCGAGTCACATATACGAAAGTTGTGCAACTGAAAGGGGCCTCCACGAAAAAACGGAAAGCAGTTTCTCCTTTGTATGTCGTGCGCATCACCATCGCCCACTGGCCACTCCCCGCGTAAAAGCTCCATGCACAGTTTTCGGGGACGGCAGAGGCTGTAAACCGAAGAGTTTCATCCGGCATTTCGAGTGCCACAATTGATTGAACGCCGCTTGCCGTGGCAAATATGGGAGTGACTCCCGCTTGCGTACTGCTTCGCTTTTCAATTTTCACAACTGCTTGCGTCACGATATGGTTAGGGTTCAGATCCGTGCCCCGGTAAAAATAGACCTCGCCCGCATCCTGCGGACGTTCAAGCACGACGATCACGTATGGGCCGGGCTTCAGCTCTGCATCGTTCACAAGAACCAGTTGTTCCAGGGTGAAGGATTGCTTTGCGACTTTGCCTGACTGGATATCCTGGAGGCGTTTCTTCCGTTCTTCAGGCCAGTTGCGCCACGGTTTCCCGGTAAGACTTTGAAGCTCCGCAAGGACGCCGGCATAGTCCTTCTTGCCTATTTCCAGGAGCACTTCCGTGGGGCCGTATTCGGCATCATTCCAGAGGATACGGACAAAATGAGCCCTTGTTTTGAAGGGCGCGGCAAAGGCGGCGCCTACGAGTGGGGCTGCGACCGGGTACACTCCGAGTATAAAGGGTGTTCCAGCGATCCCCTTCGCAGCATGCAGCCACCCCCGGCTTTTGCTGTGCGACGAATTGTCGTAGGTAACCTCAGCGACTTTGCTGATTGGGATTTCCTGGTCCGGCCCTTTCTCCTCCTTTAGGGCAATGGTCGATTGGCTGATCTCAAGCGTCCCCCTAGTCTGCAGCGACCCTGCAACGAGCACCTTGACCGGCCATCCTTTGGTTTTCCCACCGGCCTCTTGCTGCGCGCCAGCCAGAGGAAGGGCGCTGAGCAGTAGAGATAGCAGAAGGCCGTTGCGCAGAATCCATCGAAAGCGTCTCTCCTTCTCCAGCCGCTGGGGGAGCTCCGTGACGTTATTGGGCTTCAAATACACGGAAAGTTTGCATGTCAACATTAGCACCCTCCTCAGATTAACCTGTATTAGCTAAGTGTCTAGAGTTCTAAATCTCGTCGGTAGCCCGTGCTTGAGGCAATGCACTAAGGTTGCGGCGGTGCCGGAGACCCGGATTCAAGCTGCACAGCATCGAAATCGGATACCGCCCTGACAAAAAAGGCGGCCCAGTCCCGGGCGGCGTCCCGACTCTTACCCATGACAGCCATTCGGCTCGATCCGGCCGGTCCCTCAAGGACGGGTTGGAAACTGCGCGATTTACCGGCCACACTGAGGGAGAAAAATTTATTCGTCCACTTCCCAGTCAACACGCTGGCTTTGACCTCTGAGCGCTGCGCGTTGAAGGTATCGCAGTGCGAATCTAAATGGATGGGTGCGATTTCAAGCGCCACACGGGTACGTGTCACAAACAACTGACCCTCGCATACTCGCAGAAATTGTAAATACTTAACGTGAAAAAGGAAGGCTGGTTCACCCCGATACTCTGCCCAGGTGACCACCGCCCATTTCCCGCTTCCCGCGTAAAAACTGTGCGCCGACTTCTCGACGCGGGCAGCACGCCCGCTCGCGATGAAGCTGAGCGTTTTTTCCGGCAAGCGGATCGAGGAGATCGTCTCAACTCCTTCCAGGGTCGCGAAGCTGACCGCCTCGGGGAGCGACTGATCTTCTGTCGCTTTGAGGTTTACTACAGCTTGGGCCGCTATTCGATCGGTATCCACGTCCGGCCCCTTGAAGAAATAAACCTCGCCGCGGTCTTCGGCCCGATTGAGCAAGACGATTTGATAAAACCCGGGCTTTAGTTCCACTTCGTTCACCAGCACGGCGCGGTCGAGCTGAATCGGCGATTTCCGGACTTTGGCTTCCTCTAACTCCATCCGAAGCTTTTTCCGCTCTTCCGGCAGGTTTTGCCAGGGTTTGCCAGTGACCGCCTGAAACTGGGCGAGGACTGCCCTGTAATCACCCTTGCCGACTTCGAGGAGCGCTTCCTGCGGCTCCCCGTCTTGCTGCCATAAGATGCGGATGAAGTGCCGAGTGGTCTTAAAGGGCGCCAAGATCGCCGCTGTGATGTAGACTACCGTCGCGTCTTCGCCGCTGCTGCCTCCGCCTCCGCTTTTTAGAACGGCCCAACCTTTGTTGTGAGCTTGCGTGTCGTATCCAACCTGCGCCACGCTCTCAATCGGGAACTGGAGAAGGACATTCTTTCCCTTTTTGCAAAGTACACCCTGCGGCGAAACGCTTAGGGTTACCTTGGCGCTAACCGCTGACTTTCTTGCCCCTGCCATATATTTTGCCGACCACTCGCTCTTGTCTTGACCCAACGCTGGCGACACCACTAGACACGAAAAGACCATGACCATGAAGGTCCGCTGCATCTTCCCTCCTAACCGGAATTTCCGATTTCAACCTCGTCTCTGCGCAAAACCATACGCCGGCTGCCCTCTCTTTACAAGCTCAGATCGCCCTGGCCGCAGTTGAGTGGCATCGCGGCTCGTTGGGCAGTTCCGCTGGCTGGCTTGGCCTGTTTCTCGCTTCCAACCTGCCTCGCCGCTGACACTTCTCCCCACGGGATGGCTGCGGAAGGGAAACCAGCGTGCTCTGGGCCATCCCCGACTCCATCCGCCAGCGTATGGCCAGCTTAGCTCTGTCTACCCCAAAGTGAATGGCGTAGTGGCGCCCGCCGCCTGCCCTGAGCGAAGTCGAAGGCCGGCAAACGCTCCTTGGTTTCTGACCGAGTTTCGATTTACGAATTACGAGTTACGTCTTCAGCTCGTCCTGTGCACCTTCATCCAGTGCAGTTTTATCTCCTTGGGACGCAGCGCCTCGAGCTCGATCTCGGCGTAGCGTCCCTCGGTCACCTGCCGCCAGCGATAGACGCCCGGCT
>CAYNUH010000145.1:0-4090 GCA_964400605.1 uncultured Acidobacteriota bacterium
TTGGACAGATAGGTGATCTGCGGCGCGCCGATCCCGGGCGGAGGCACATAGACCTCCAACGACGGAGAGAGAGGCTGCGAGGCGAGAATATACTCCTCGACGATGATCAAGTCATCGCGGAGAAACGGATCCGCCTGCAGTTCACCGAGGATGGACTCCGGCGAGAGCGAACCCCCGGGATGAAAGAGGTGCTGCCCGATCCCGCTTTCGCCGCCGTCGGCTTTGACCACGCAACTCCGGCCGCGGGCGTAAAACCAATGGGCCGCGGCCGCGGCCCGGGGCAGATCGGAGCACACCACGCCCTCGGGCAGCAGCCGCTCGGCGTCCGGCAGCCAGCGCGCGGCCAGCGATCGGAAGCCGGATTTGGTGTCAATGTAATCCCGCAACCACAGGCTATCTCGCTCCGGACTCTCCGGCAGCAGAATGTTCAGGCCATAATTCGTCCGCAGGGTTTCCACGAGTTGGAAGAACTGCGGTGTCGTTGCATATGGGACGAGTTGGACCGTGCGCCCGGCGCCGGCATACTCGGCTAACCTTTTGAGCAGAGGCGGTTCTTGCAAGATGTCGAGGCACAGCCAGGGCGAGGGATTGGCCGGGAACGCGTAGTGAGTGCCTCCGTAACCCAGGCGGTTCCGCAGATCGTCCGCATGAGGAATGGGCGCGCCGGCGAAGACGAGCTTGTTCGCCCCGAGCGAGAGCAGGCCGCGATCGCCTTTGCTATATTGCCGGTTGGAGGCATACTTTTCGCGGGAGAACGCCGCGCGCTCAGCGCGATTCAGAAACTCGAAGAAGAGTTCGATGTTGTTGTAGATGAAGACCAGCGGTATCTGCGGATCGAGATAGGGGAGCACCGGGACACCTCAGCCTCTTCCCAGACTTCCGAAGTCAGGGAGACTTGAGAAGTTTATTCGCCCAATGTCACGCAGAGGGTGTTTCGTCGCCGGCCTGGCTCTCAAGCCGGCGGCGGCGCATGACGCGGGCCTTCTCCTGCAACTCCTGGAAGAAGCCGGTGTCTACGATCTCGCTCACTTCCTTTTGGCGCTTGGCGTCATCTACGACGATCTGCAACTCTTCGACTTTGCGCCGGAGCGTCTGCTCGCGTTGAGAGACTTTGGCGACCATGATCTCAAACACTTCGGCCAGACTGGCGATCTCGTCCGGGAAGCGCACCCGGCTCAAGCCCGAGAGGTTCTGCGCGTAATCGCCCTCGCCGATGCGGTCGGCGACCTGGGTCAGGGTCACAATCGGGCGGGTGAAGAGGCGGGACACCAAGAACACGAGGACGAACAGGGTCGCGTAGGTGATCGCAAACGCGATCGCGACCTTGTTAATAATCGCCTGCTGGACCTGCCGCACATAGTCGGCTTCGAAATCCACGCCGATGGCCCCCACCCCCTCGCCCTTCGAGTTTTGGACCGGCGTATAAGCCGAAATCCACGAGCCCCATTCGTCCGTGTAAATCTCCAGATTGTTTTTCTTCACCAGCCCGCTCAGGCCGCGGTAGGCGTTCCCCTGTAGGCCGTCTTTACTGACATAGGCATAATCGAACGTGAGTGCTTTCTGGGGATTGTAACGCGCCCACAGATCGTTGACAAAGATCACTTCGGCTTCCTTTTCACCTTTGACGTAAGTGTAGGGCCAGGCCTGTGGCTGAACGTTGTGAACCTGCTGAAGCCAGTCCATCTGGTGCTGGTATCGCGGATCGTCCGAGAAGCCGCCGGGCAGCGCCTGGCCATAACCGGACAAGGCCTCTTGCGTCAGCCGGGCGATTTCGGCGTCATCTCCAGCCAGGCTCACCGCGTCCCAGGCTTTGCCGGCCGCGTTGGGCTGCCCGTCTTTGGCGAGCGCCACGAGTTCGTCTCCATCTGCCCCCGCCGCGGCGCCTTGCAGCGTATCGAGCAAGTCCTGTCTGATCTTGTTTTCAGCCTGCGTGGTGGCAAACGAGTAGAACCAGTAGAACGCGGCGGCGAAGACGACGCTGAACAACAGCGTGAATCCCACCAGCAGTTTCAAGCGCAGACTGATGAACCACGCGCGTTTCCGAGTCGGTTGAGTGCTCATGTGTCAACTCCTCTCTGGGACGAGAGCGTGCTTCAGAAATCCAGCTTATCCAGCACCCGCCCGCCACGCTGGCGACGCTTCAGCCGCCAGTTCAACAGGCTGCCGTCATACACCGTGCGCATTTTGAGAATGGCCCAGACGGAAAAGACGGCCCCCAGCGCCGCCACGGATAAATATATGGAGAAGTAAGAAGGGATTTGCAACCAGAGGCCCGCCAACACGATTGCACCCGCGATCAGGCAGCCCAGGATGGTCCCGATGGCGGGCAGATAGCTATCCATGAACGTGCTCACGCGGCCTCGCCGTTCTTCCGGGACGAGAGCCTGAAAGGATTTGCGCGCCGATTCGTCGGTGGCGTCCCGAATGAGCTTCAGCACCACGATCCCGCCCACCGCACTGAGGAGGCCGGGCAGCGCCATCATCCAGACCGCGCTCGTGAAAACCACCAGCGGGAGGATCAGGAAAATGTTTTTCAGGTTGAAGCTATTGATCAGGCGGCTGGTCAGAAAGCTCTGCGTCACGAGCGCGATCAGCGTCGAGCCGAGCCGGTACAGGCTGTAGAAGCGCTGATAGTCAGCGGCGTGAGGAAAAATCGCATCTGAGACGACCAGAAAGCGGAATTCGATGATCGTATCGCACATGGCCAAAGCCACAATGGACAGCATCAGGTAGCGGAAAGACAGCACCTCGCGGACAAAGTCCCAGCCCTCGCCCAATGTTTCGCGCACAGTCTCATGCTGTTGCCCCATCTCTCGTACCCTCACCCGCCGCAAGCCCAGACTCAGGCACAGATAGACCAGCATGTAGATCAGCACATTGAAGGTCAGGACTTCCTCAGACCTGACGCCAACCCGGGTGAGCAGGTCCGGCGAGATCGCGGCGATCCCGATGCCGAGCAGCTTGCCGACGACCCCCCAGCCGGCGATGAGAGGAAACAGGCGCTTGGTCTGCGCCATATCGAAAATGTCGTTACCCAGAATCCAGAAAACTAACGGGAAGGTGACCCACTGCTGTTCGGCAACCACATACATGAACGAATAGTTGAGCCAGCCGGGAGCGCGGAATACAAACATCAACCGCAGCACGAGAAACACCAGCGCGAAGCCGAAGGCCAACGCCTTGACCAGGCTCACGCGGTTGAAGCGATCGATCATCAAGGTCTGAAGGCCCGCCGTCAGCAGGATGAGCACGTAGTCCACCAGCATGACCAGCAGGATACGGTTGACGCCGCCCTCGCTCAGGAAACCGCTGATCGCGACGATGCCGGATACCTGAAAAGCCAGCGAATTGCTCAACAGGACGAAGCCCAAGACCACGACCAGCGCAGTCTCCCCCGGCTGGAGACGAAACAATCGGTTGACGAGGTTGTTCATGGATGCGCTGACGCCGCCGGCTCACGCCATTAATTGAGCGGCCAGCCGCTTTAGGGTGAGCGTCACCGGATGGTCGGGGAAGCGCAGTGCAAAAATACCCGCGCTGGCGAGGGACATCATATCGTCGGAGTGAGGCAGCACCGCAGCCACTTCGCAGTCGTATATCCGCTCGACCTGCGCCTTCACTTCGGCGGCGTCGAAACCCGGCGGCAGTTTGTTGACCACGATCAACATCTTGGGCACTTCCAGCTTGCGCGCGACTGACACGGTGACGCTCGTGCCTTGATAGTCCTGCTGGTCCGGGCGCAGGATGACGACCAATACGTCCGAGATGGTGATTGAGAGCAGCGTCTCTTCGTTGATGCCGGGGTGCGTGTCAATCAGCAGCACGTCCAGCTTCAGCTTGTTGCCCAGGTCGATAAACCCGTCGTTGAGCAGGCCGACGTCGTAGCCTTCGCGCAGGATGCGGGCAATCTCGCCCGCATCGACGCTGGAGGGGATCAGAAAAATCTTGCCCGTGATGGTCGGGCCGAGCCGGGCC
This sequence comes from uncultured Acidobacteriota bacterium, assembly GCA_964400605.1. Taxonomy (GTDB): domain Bacteria; phylum Acidobacteriota; class Polarisedimenticolia; order JACPZX01; family JACPZX01; genus CAYNUH01. The sequence goes on from CAYNUH010000145.1 coordinate 3,976, forward strand.
GTCACGTCGTGCGCCGCCTGCTCGATCTTGCACTTCCCCCACAGGTAGTCGTTGAGCGCGCGCGGGAGCTTCTCGTCTTTCAACCCGAACAAGACATGAATGCCCGGCGACTGGA
>CAYNUH010000146.1:0-1908 GCA_964400605.1 uncultured Acidobacteriota bacterium
AACATCAAGACCACCTCGGCGAAACCTTGCTGGCCATCTTCCAGAATCTGGCGTATCTTCTGCGTGCCAGTTACCATGCCGGTCCTCCTTTCGTATGTCATCGGTGTCGTGGGTCAAGTATATCGCGTAGCGTGTCTCCCACCAAATTGGCACTCAGCACCACTAGGAAAATGCAGATACCTGGCAAGACCATCAAGTGCGGATGGGAGCGGAAGTACGTTCGGCCATCGTTCAGCATAGACCCCCATTCCGCCGCTGGTGGCCGGTCCCCCAATCCCAGAAAGCTAAGGGCTGAGATGGAGAGCACCACGCTCCCAAGATCCAGGGTTGCCAGTACCACGATGGGGCCAACGATGTTCGGCAGCACATGGCGTCTCAATATCTGAAGGTCCGAGGCTCCAAGGGTGCTCGCGGCCTCCACATACCCCGACTCCCGAACCACGAGAACTGGCCCGCGGACTACTCTAGCGAACCCGGCCCAGCCTGCCGCGATCAGCGCTACCAGCACACTCAGCCGCCCCTGACCCAGTACAGCCAGGATCGCCAGACTCAGCACCAGACCGGGCAGCGCAAATAGCGCATTCAAGACTGCCGAGACCACTGTATCGGTCCATCCTCCGAAATAACCGGTGACCAGGCCCACCACGATTCCAATGGCCGCCACCGCCAGCACTACCGGAATGGCAAGCCACAGAGTCGAGCGCGCACCGTAGAGTAACCGGCTAAACATATCGCGACCGAGTTGGTCCGTCCCCAGGGAATGCTGTGGCCCAGGGCTTTGCAGTGTGGCCGTCAAATCGATTTTGTTGGGATTCTGGGGTGCCATTACTGGGGCCAGGACCCCGGCCAGCAAAAGCAGGCTCAGGACTATCCCTCCGGCAAACCCCGTCCAGTGCCGCCACAAGCCTCTGGCCCATCTGGAGGGACTCACTTTAACCGGACCCGTGGGTCCAGAAGCACGTAGAGCAAGTCCACTACCAGGTTCACCACTAGATACGTTAACCCGGCCAGTAATACGTAGCCTGCTATCACTGGCATATCTCTTCCCGACACCGCAGCAAGAACAACCCGTCCCACTCCCGGCCAGGCGAAGATGGTCTCGATGACTATGGCCCCACTCAGTAAATGGCCGAACTGTAGGCCAAGTAAGGTCACGCTGGGGACCAGGGCGTTAGGCAGGACGTGTCGCCAGGCCACCAGTCCAGGGCTTAAGCCTTTGGCATGAGCGGTGCGGACGAAATCCAGGTCCTGGACCTCCAGCATACTGGAGCGCGTCAGCCGCATCACCGTTGCCGCGGGGAGGGCACCCAACGCCACGGCCGGCAGTATGAGATGTCCACCCAGTCCATAGCCTCCGGCCGGCAGCAAGCCCAAAACTTCCGCGAACAGCACTATTAGCAGCAGACCTAACCAGAACCCCGGCACGGCCGCTGCGGAAACCGCCCCGACACGGCTCAGATGGTCTAGCCAGGAATTGTATTCGAGGGCGGCCACCACACCCAGGGGAATGCCCACTAACGCCGCAAAAGCCGCCGCTGCCACCGCCAAAAGCAAGGTGGCTGGATATTTCTCCATCAACTTCTGCGCCACCGGTTGATTCGTGAGATAGCTCTTCCCCAGATCACCTTGAACAACGCCACCTAGCCAGCGTGTGTACCGCACCGGAAGGGCGTCATTAAGGCCCCAAAGCGTCCGCAGTTCGTCCACCAGCTCCTTCGATGCCAGGTCGCCACCTTGCTCCGCCGCCTCTCGCGCCGGGTCTCCGCCGGCCAGTTGCGTCAAACCGAACGCCAGCATTGAGACCAATAGCAGCGTTGGAATCACGGCAGCCAGCCGTCTGAGCAAATACCCATTCACTTCTTAAACCAGCCTCGGTCTATACCGTCCATCCCCAGGCTTTGTGTCTAT
>CAYNUH010000146.1:2008-3918 GCA_964400605.1 uncultured Acidobacteriota bacterium
TCACTTCTTAAACCAGCCTCGGTCTATACCGTCCATCCCCAGGCTTTGTGTCTATTTGACAAGTCGTATCTCATCCAGGGTAGGTTGGAAGTTGATCCGGTGCCGCAGCCCGCTGATGGAATCTCGATAAGCATAGATCCCGTACTCATGGTAGAGCGGCGTCACCGGAACATCCCGCACTGCAATCTCTTGCAGCCTCTCGTAGATTTCAAACCGCTTCCGCGGGTCCCGCTCCCCTTTCCCGGCTGCCACCAGCCCATCAACCTCAGTGTTGCTGTAGCCTCCCTTCCTGGCCACATTGTAGTCGCCTTTGGAACTGAGGAGTCGGTCCATGATGAAGTCCGGGTCCCCGTTCGCCCACCCTAGCTGTCCTATGCGCAGGTTCCAATCGCCGCTGGTTTCCCGCGTTCCTAGCGCCGCTTGCTCCACCTGGACCAGCTCCAGGTCAATCCCGAGCTTGATCAGATCGGACTGGAGCAACTCCCCAATCGCCTTTAAGGGTCTCGCTTGCCCTCCCCCACTGCTGCGGAAGACGTGGGTTGCCCGCACACGCGTATCGCCCAGCGTAGATCGGGCCAAAGCCTGCGCCAGGGCCGGGTCGTAAGTCGGCCTGCCCTTGGGTGAGAGCCATTGCGGGGAGAAGGATGAGAGCAAGCTCTGCCCCGGCACCCCATAACCCAGCACCAGAGATTTGACAATCGCTTCACGGTTCACCGCCAGCGCCACTGCCTGCCGCAGCATCACATTGTCAAAAGGCGGCTTGCTGGTGTTGAAAGCTAAGTATTGACTTATAGAGATGGGATCAGCGCCCACTGTGATTCCCGGCTTACCTTCAAGGCTCCGCGCCTCCGCCGGTGACAGCGCCCCGAGCTCCACCACTCCGTCGACTTCTTTCGCCAGCAACGCCGATACCCGCGCCCCTGAATCGGGTATGACCCGCATCCGTATCCGCTGCACCTGGGGTCTTTTGCCCCAGTAGCCCTCATTCCTCTCCAGGAGACTGAACTGGTCCTTTTTCCACTCTATTAGCTTGAAGGGCCCAGTAGCCGCCGGGATACCGGTGAAATCGCCGTTGGTCGCGAAGGACTTGGGCGAGAACATGGCACTGTAGAAGTTAGACATGGTAAAGACCATCGAAGGGTTGGGGGTGTTAAGTTGAAACAGCACAGTGTGGTCATCGACCCTCGATGCTCCAGCCAGGTCTCCGTAGGCAATCTTGACAGTGAAGGTGACGAAAGGAGAAGGCCTCGGGCTGATCTTCTTGAATCGTTCAACGTTGGCCATCACCGTATCCGCATTGAAGCTAGTCCCATCAGTGAAGGAAATCCCCTGGCGCAGCTTGAAGGTCCAGGCCAACGCATCATCGGAGAGTCTCCAACTTTCGGTAAGCTGAGGGTTGGCGGCCAGTTGGTTATCCAGCCCCACAAGACTTTCCCAGGCCATCAAGCTACTATGAGCGTAATAAGGGTCTAGCTCCCCGTTGGCCAGATCCCGAGATACCGCCAGCACCACTTCCCGGTCAGCCACCACCGGGACCGGCGTGGGCTTTTGGGTGGCCGCGGGGACTAGGGCTGCCGTGACCGCTGGAGCTGGCGTGGCGGTGGGCACAGGTGTGGACTTAGCTTCTGGACTTGGCGTCGCCGCCGTGCCGCAGGCCAGCCCCACCAGAGCCATCACCACTACGGACGCTGCCAGGACGTGTTTAATCGATTTGTCCGAACTTCCTTTCATGGTTTCACCGCCTTTTTCAATGCTTTTACCGCCTGCTACCTGTTGTTCCTGCCTTTATCATCGGCGGGCGAGTATCTCGCGAAACCGCTCGTTCTGTTGCTCCCGGGGCAGCAGGATGCAGTTGGAGCAGTAATCGTTAGATTTCTCGGAGCGCCACCAGAGACAGCACCCAGCCCGTC
>CAYNUH010000147.1:0-3748 GCA_964400605.1 uncultured Acidobacteriota bacterium
ACCTCAACGGGCCGCTGTTCGAGCCGGCGATCCCGCTGGTCTGCGACGCCCTGGCGGAGGTGGCCCCGGAGGTCATCGTCCCCGCCCACTGCACGGGCTGGCGCGCCACCCGCGCCCTGGCCGATAGGTTCCCCGACGCCTTCATCCCCAACAGCGTCGGCACCCGCTTCGAGCTGTAGCGGCGCCCAGCGCTTGCATCGGAGCATTTGGCGTGTCCACACTCACGTCGAGGATGGCAGCTCTTGTGCGCCTGACCATTCCCCGCGGGCGGCTGCTTTCTTCGTGTGGCGCCACCTGTCCAATGCGTACTTGAGGCGAAAGGCCGATCCCCCTCGCAGACGAAACTGCCACATTCCCTCAGCCGTCGCGACCTGCAGGGTATCCGCGCGCTCCGTCGTCAGCGAGCTGATGTCCGCGATCTGAATCTCGAGGTCTCGGAAGGTAAGTCCTTCCGTGTCCACGCGCAGCTCTCCTTCGCCCAGGGGTTTCATAGCGCGGATGGGACCGAGCATCGACACCTCCGAGCGACCCTCGGTCAGCACCCGAAGGGAGGGCTTCTCTGGAAACATGCGGACAGAGCGCGCCAGAGCGGCGAGCGATATGGCCGACCGTGCACGATCCTCAAGGAGCCCGTCCGCCCTCGCCGTCCAGCCAGCGCCGCACGCATCGCAGGAAAGGGAAGCCGCTCGAAACTTCTCCTCGTTGCCGCAGGCCGGACAGCGCCAGAGGATACGAACGAGCTTGCTTCGGTTTAGCCCGTCAATGTGAACACATTCGTCCGTGTCGGGAATCAGCTTCGTCCAGGCTTCCTGTATCTGGCTGGCCGCTTCGCCCGCTGACAGCGAGAGAGGATCACCGATGCGCACAGTCACAGGTCGGCGGCGCAGGGAATCGGACCATCGTGGCCCAACGTCCGCCGAGCCGACGATCCCGACCGGGAGTATAGAGTACGGCAGGCGCGCGAGCATGTCGGCGACTGAGTCGAGGGGCGCCTGTCGGCCGCCGTCGGGGGTCCTTTCGCCTTCAGGAAAGATGCAGACGATCTCGCCCTCTTCGAGGAGCCGGACCATCGCGCGGCACGCTGCGGGGTCGGGCCGGTAGCGGCGTAGCGGGATCGCTGGCAGGTGGCTAAGAAGGGATGCTAGGAGACCCTGACGAAACACCTCAGCCGTAGTCGTGAACCAAATGGTGCGCCGGGTCGCCCGGATAACGAAGGCCGGATCTAGATAGCAGGCGTGAGTGGCTACGAGGACGGCCGGGCCGACCTTCGGAATGTGGGCGGCGCCTTCGACCGAGATCGGCAGGACCCCGGCACGCACGAGCACTTGGGCGATCTGGTAGAGGCTGATCCACGGTAGCAGGCCCACCCGCCGCTGGTACCGGCGGTAGGAGGCACCGAACCGGCTGACCAGACCGCGCTCCTCGCGACGGGCGTACAGAATCCACACTGGCGCCAGAGCGGGCGCGACGACGAACGCGAGGCCCCCAGACCCGAGAAGGATGCCGAGCCCGAAGACCGCCAGGTTCCACCCCAGGTAGATCGGGTGGCGCACAAAGCGGTAGGGCCCGGTCACGACGAGGCACAGCGGGGGCAGCGCGCTGATCGGAAGCCCGTACCCACGCTGCCTCAGCTCGCGCATGGCCCAGGCGAGCAGGGCAAGCCCTGGCGTGAGCGCGACGAGGCCCAGGGGATTCGCCGAGGCATCACGATCGATAGCGCGATCGATCGTGAACCCGAGCCAGACGAGCAGAATTGGCAGGGCAACCCAGAACACGGCGACATAGGCGGCGATTGTGGCGAGACGCCGAATGCCGTTGGGCGTCTGCCCAGGGGTCGGCGAGGACACTCTCACCGCCATCGGACTACCTCGTGGATGGCTAGGCCTTCGGCACCAGCGATCGTGGCGGGCGCGGCCCACTTCACCTCCGCAGGGTCACCAGTAAGTCGGCGCAGGAGAGGTCGCAGGGCGCCGATCCTCAACCCCTTGAGGTCCACCACCGCCGACTCGACGAGGACGCGAGAGGTGCCGAGCTTGACGGCGGCCCGGGCGTCTGGGTCTGGAGTCCCGTCTAGCCAGCCGTTCGCCAGCTGGCCCGTCCTGGTAGTCGCCTGAAGCCACATCGCCGCATGCTCGCCGGCGACAGCCCTTCCCCAGACGAGCTCCCGGATGGGGAAGCGCCACGGAAGGAGATCGAACCAGACGCGATCACGGTAGCCGCGGCCGACGATGGCGCGCTTGCCCGAAGGCCAGCTTACCTCGCCTGCCACGTCGGCGTCCGGTATCTCTACATCCCACCTGAGCTGTCGCGCTCCGTCCTTGAGGAAGGGGTCTGCCAGACTGACAGCCGGATAGCGTGCGGCGAAGGCAAGGCGGCCGGACAGGCCCGGCGTCTCAAAGGTCAGGTTCTCACCTTCAATCCGAGCGGGGCCGAAGACCAGCCTGTTCTCGGAACCGGCGACGTGGCGCGCGGATGCGTTGCCCCGGACCACGTTGCCGTCGGTGAGGAACAACTCCGCGGTCACTCGCGAAAACCATACGCCGAGGAAGCGCACCCGGCCGAGGTAGACGAGGAGAACAGCGCCGCCATCCATCAGGGTGTCGATGTACCACTTCTCGAGGAGGAACGGACCCCGCCCCCCTCGCGCTGCCAGGTTCATCGGCGCTCCACCCCCTCTTCGGCGTGTTCCGCCGGCACCTTTGTGCGGCCGGGGACCGACAGCGGCAGCCGTCCTGGCACGCGGCCCAAGGCAGGGTAACCCCAACGCTGTAAACCGAGAGCCACGGGAAAGCCCAGCAGGGACACAACAACACCGGCTGCGATGTCTAGAAAGTAGTGATTGGCCGTCGCCGCCACGGCAAGCGCCTGCGTGATTGGCAAGGCAATCCCGATGGGCGCCGCGACCCAAATCCAGCGCTCTCGCCAGAAAGCCCAGATTATGCCAATGCCCAGCAGCAGGTTCCAACCGACGTGGAGGCAGGGCATGGCCGCGTAGGGGTTGACCCAAAGGCCAGTGGACTGGCTGTCATGGGCATAGCGCAGATACAGCTTGACCGTGTCGACGAAGCCCCAGACGTATCCGGGGGCACTAGTGTCGAATCGGCTCGCCAGTGCTGGCAGCTCCCGGGGCGGCGCCACGGGATAGGCCCAGAAGATGATAAGACCGATGGCCCCGGAGGCCAGAAATGCGTCCCGCATGACCGTGTATTTGTTTCGCCGAAAGTAGTACAGCCAGAGCCCGAAGACGATCATGAGGGGGAAGAGCAACCAAAAGTAGACCATGTTTGCCGCTTGCGCCCAGAACAGCCGCTCGCTGATCCAGGTGTTCATGTTGTCTTCCCAGAAGAATCCGAGGCGGCGCTGCAGCTCTATGATGTCCAGGGCGTTGAAATAGGCGGTTTCCGACCTTCCGATTACGGCGCTGCGTACGGCGAAGTAGAGCACAAACGCCAGGCCTACCACCAGCACCTCGATGGGATCACGCCAGCTGAAGGGGGCGACCAGTCGTCTCAAGAGCGCGACGGAGGTGGACACCCGAGTGCCCTTGGGAAGTCCGGGGGTCACTGCACTCTCGCTCCTCGGGGCCCGCCCCTTACTCCGAGCAAGCCGATTATTGTGCTTCTGCCGAGAATAGTCAAAGTGCTGCAGGGCATTCGTCCTGTGCCCGCGACAGTTCTGGTGCGAAAGGCAGTCATGTGAGTATGAGTGCCGCCTCGCCGCGGTGCTGCATCGCATGCTGGTAAGATCT
>CAYNUH010000148.1:0-3668 GCA_964400605.1 uncultured Acidobacteriota bacterium
GGTTGTCCGTGTAAGAAGGAACCGCCGCGCCGTCCGAACGCTGAGTGTCTCACCGCCCCTCTCCGCTTTTCGCTCTCCGCGCGCTTTGCGCGCTCCCCTCTCCCCTCTCCGCGCACTCCGTTCTTAATCCTCCTCGCTCCTTCCGGTCTACTTGGCTCCTGCGCCGGATCACGCTTCTCCGTGCGTCGTCTACAGCTTGTCCGCGGGGCTGAGGACGCCGCGGCCCGGCGGAAGCGGCCGGCGGGGCGCCATGGGGGACCGTATCGCGCACCTGGGGCATGCCCATAGCCTCGCTCCACGGGTCCGGCAGGAGATACGGTCCACCATATCCCCATCTGGCCCGCGAGGGCAAGGGGGTAGCGGGCCACCTCGCGGGCGTGATCAGGATCAGCTGGTGGATGAGATCGACGGCCGTGTGCGTGAGGATCCCCGCGAGGAGATTCGGAAGAGGGCCTCGGTCAGCCCCGCGGGGTGAGGCCGGTTCGGGGCCGACCGGGGCGCTGCGCCAGACTTGCGGGTCGGGCAGGGACCCTCTGGCGCACGCATGGTGAGGTCCCGGGCTTGGTTCCCGGGCTCAACGTAGGCCTCCCCATCGGAGCCGGTTCCCTCCGGGGCAAGGAGGCTGTCTGGCCCCGGCAGTCCCGATCAGGAACCCACGTTGCCTCTCATATACGGCGCATAATGAACGCCGTCAAGGGGGAAAGATTTCCTTCTTGCTGTAGAAGCATTGCCGGAATGCCGCAAAGGAAAGCGGGCGGGCCGGCTTCCGCCGGGGAACGGGCGCTGCGAGCGCGCTTTTCCGGTGCCGCGTTTTTCTGAGAGCGGCTCGTGCCCTCGGGCGGGCTTCCAGGGCACGGCGGCTACGGGCAGGCCGGAGAGCCGGTGGGCCTCGGGGATCCGGCGCTGTTATTACCCATCGGCCCCTCGCCCAGGGAGTTGCGGCCGGAGAGCAGGTAGTAATGGGAGATCCCGTCCGTGAGATCGCCCGCCAGCAGCGTGGAGTTTGCGACAAGGCCGCACGAGCCGTTCGGCCCCGGAAGCGGCGCGTGGTTGTACCCGCCGCTCGCGAGCGTGGCGAGATTGCCGCGCCAGAGGTTGTACTCGGCAGCCGAGGGTTCCGCCGGCCACGCCAGGCGCAGCCCTCCCGGCTCCGGGGAGATCTCAAAGTCACTCTCTGGGGAGGTCCCGGGTGCCACCTCGCCGGGAGGCGACGAGGGAAGGCCAAGGATGCCTCCCGCCATGGGGAAAACATCGAGGACCTCGATGGCGCCGGTGGCGTAGGTGCGCTGGCCGCCGAAGATGACCCGGATCGAGCGCAGGCCGAGGGGGGCGTTCGGATCCACACTCACGTCGTAGGTGACGGCGGGCTCGCCGCCTGCGCTCCCGGAGGCCGCGATGCCGTTCACGGTCACGCCGGTGCCGAGGATCTCGAACACCTGCCCGGTCGTGATGCCGGGACCCGAAACGCCGATGTAGAGGTGGCTGTCACCGCGGATGAGCGCGGTGGGCCGGTTGGAGAAGATCACGCCCGCGGGCGTGATGGCGCGCTGGCCTATGGCGGAGATGTTGATGCTGGGGGCCGTGGTATTAGTCAGGAAGTTCTTGATGGTGCTGCCCCCCGCCGGCACCGTCACCGGGGACGTCGTCTGCGCGAAGAGGTTCGTCCTCACGGTGGCGTCGTAGATGCCGCTGAGGTCGGTCTCGTCGAAGAGGTTCGTGGCCGCCGGGGGAAAAACGTCCAGCGGCTCGAGGTAGGTCGAATGGGACCCGGGAGGCAACCCCGGGTTGGAGTATGTCCCGTTCGGCTGCGAGATCCCCTCTACCAGGAGCCTGCCGTCCGCATCGAGGGTGGCGGCGAGGGCGCCGAAGGCGAGGTTGCCGAAAGAGTCCTGCACCGTCCCGTTCTGCGCGCCCGTGGCCGCGACGTGATCTTGATCCGGATAGATGGATGACGCTCCGGCGATGTCGTCGGCCTCCAGGCTCCTCTGGCGCACCTGCCCCGGACTGGTGCGGGCATACATGGTGGACCCGACCACGCCGCTGTGCTCGAGGCCCACGACGTGCCCGACCTCGTGCGTGACGATCTCCTCGACGTCGAACGAGTTCGGGTCGGCCGCGGGGTCGGTCGTCCAGTTGAACTGGTTGCCGTTCAGGACGATGTCCGCGTTGCGCATCAGGCCGGTCGTGGCGCCCGCCGTGTCGTTGACGACCACGGTCAGCGCGACGAAGCCGGTGACCGGGTAGTTCTTGCTGCCCAGCACCGTCGTCTTGGTCCCTTCGGCCCAGTAGATGACGTTCACGTTGTCGTTGTTGGCCACCGTGATGGTGGTGTCGGCGCCGCGGGAGAAGGCCGCTTTGGACCGCGGGATCCCCTCCCAGTGTCGGAACGAGGCGTCGACGGCGTCCATCTCGGTTGTGCCGGGGACGTCCGGGGTCCCCGTTGAGTTGATCTGGTAGATCACCTCGCCGCCCGCGACGTTCGGGAGCGCCAGCGTGGCCTCGGCCAGATCCCAGCGCACCGGCGTCGGATCGGTGGATGACGACGAAATCCTGATGTAAGCCGCCGCGGGCAGCCACACCGCGACGAACAGGAACGCGAGGGGCAGGGCCCGGGGCCGCAGCGGGATGCGGCCCCGGGGAGGGGGTGCCGCCGGGCAGAGTGTCTGATCCGGCCGTTCGGTGCGAGGGCTCACGGACGCCCCTGGGGCGGCCCAACGCCGGATGGACGATCCGCGGAGAGGACCCTTCGGCGGAACTCGCTGATGGGGATGCGCCGTTCGGCTGGCGCGGGTGTGAGCCGCATGTGAGCCTTGCCTCGGTCCTCGATGAACTCGGCGAACTCCAGGTCGTTCAGCTCCCGCAGCACGAGCGGCTCACCGCCGTCCGGATCCCGCACGACGGGGAGCTTCCCCATCTTCCCGCCGATGACCACCGCGTGGGAGTTCTCGGCCGGGTCGTCGGAGTAGGGGGCGAGGAACAGGAAGACCTCCTCGCCGTCGGCGTACGTGGGCGAGCCGATGACCAGCATCCGGGTCCCGCCCAGCTCGCCTCCCGAGTGGACGATTTGGACCACGGAGTTGATGGGGCGGCCGCCCTTGAGCCGCTCGTGAACCGCCACGTCGATGATGGTCAGGATGCCCTGGTGATCGTCGGTCCAGTGGGCGGTTTGGCCCAGGACGGTGCCTCGGACGACCTCGGAGGAGACGCGCGCCAGCTCCTCGACAGTCATGTACTTCATGATGGTGGCGCCGGCGGGCGCGCACAGCGTGCACAAGACGACACCGAGTGCCAGCGCGGAGAGGCCGTGCCGCACATGCCTGGACGCCATCGCACCCCTCCGGGAACGAGAGAAGAAGCGATACTGCCTTTGAGGCGGGCTGAAGCGCTCAAAGTGTACGCCGAAAACGGTCGCCGACAAGCGAGAAATCGCCGATTTTTCCGACTAACCTGCCGCTAGGCAACCCCCCGCGGGGAAGGGCGTGTCTATTATCGGTTGGGAGGATCGGAAACAGTGGGCCTGCGCGACATTCTGATCTTCGCTTCTGCCACGGTGGTTTTGGGGGCGGCGACCGGCCTGAGCGCTCCGCCGGCGGCCGCCGCGCGCCCCCGGGCGGCGCCACCGCAAGCCGGCGCCGGCACGGCCGGCGGTCCGGCGATCACCACCCGCG
>CAYNUH010000149.1:0-3652 GCA_964400605.1 uncultured Acidobacteriota bacterium
CGGATTCGCGGGCAGCATCTCGGATGCAGCCCGGGCCGGCTTGTTCAAGGACGCGAGGGTCGTCCGGATTGACCCGGATCAGTCATTCGTCGCGGAAGATGGCGGCACCCAGCCGTCGGCCTCCTGGGGACTGGACCGGATCGACCAGCGCACGACACCGCTCGACGGCTGGTACACCTTCGCGGCGACGGGCAGCGGGGTCACGGTCTACATCGTGGACACCGGCATTCGCTACTCACACAGTGACTTCGGTGGCCGGGCCTCGTTCGGTTTCGATGCCTTCGGTGGAGACGGGTCCGACTGCCGGGGGCACGGGACGCATGTGGCCGGCACCGCGGGTGGCACCAGGTATGGGGTTGCCAAGGGAGTCAGCCTTGTTTCGGTGCGGGTGTTCGATTGTGTTGGGAGTGCCACGACAAGCACACTCATCGCAGGCCTTGATTGGATCGTCGGCCACGCCAGCCGTCCGGCGGTTGCCAACCTTTCTCTCAGCGGTGATCCCGACGACCTGCTCGATGCAGCGATCGGTCAGACTATCGGAGCAGGCGTGTCGGTGGTGGTGGCGGCCGGCAACAACACCAACGATGCCTGTCTCTATTCGCCAGCCCGGGCCCCCGACGCGATTACGGTCGGTGCCACCAGTCCGACCGACAGGCAGGCGAGCTTCTCGAATTTCGGGCCGTGTGTGGACTGGTATGCGCCAGGCGTCGCCATCAATTCAGCCGGGTACATGGCGGACACCGCCGTCGCTGAAAAGACCGGGACGTCAATGGCCGCACCCCACACGACGGGGGTCGCGGCGATCTACCTGGAGAAGAACCCAATGGCGACGCCGTTGCAGGTACGTGCAGCGTTGGGGTATTGGACCACCAAGAAGGCGGTGGCCGTATGGGCGTTGCAGGGTACTGCCGCGAGTGCCGACCTCCTCTACTCGACTGGCGCTGCCGGCGCGGGGCCGCAGCTCACCGTCACAGCCTTCAAACAGAAGGGGAAAACGGTGCTGAATCTCACCTGGACGGGGGTCGAATCCAGCAAGGTGGACGTGTACCTCAACGGGTCGCGCCAAGCGACGGTAGCCAACACCGGAGCCTATACCTACGTGGGCTCAGGACGGGGCCAGGCTACCTACCGGGTGCGTATCTGCGAGGCGGGTACCACCGTATGCTCCCTCGAGCAGAGCGTCAGTCCGTAACAGGCTGTGGCTTTTCAAGCGATGAACCCCGGCACCTTCGAGGATGCCGGGGTTCTCTATTTTCAGGCGACCAGACGGCAGGATCAGGGCTTGCCCCGAGCCTTCTCCTGTTCGATGGCCTTGACGACGGTTTCGAATGGGACAGCACCACCATCGATCGGAATACCATTCAAGAACAGCGCCGGGGTGCCGGTGATACCCAGGCGCTTTCCCTCCTTCAGGTCTTCCTGTATCTGCTCGATGTGGCGCCCCGAGTCGAGGCAGCCGTCGAACTTGGTCTGGCTGAGTCCCAGCCGGCCTGCTTTCTCCTTCAAGTCCCTCACGCTGATCTTCTGCTGCTCCTTGAAGAGGAGATCGTGCATCTCCCAGAATTTTCCCTGCTCCTGGGCGCAGAGCGAGGCTTCGGCAGCCTTGAAGGCACTGGGATGAATGCTGGTCAGGGGGAACTGCCGATACACGATCCGCAACTCCTTGCCATAGTCCGCTTCCAGCCGCTTGATGGTAGGAAAAAACCGTCCGCAGAAGGGGCATTCAAAGTCGGAGAACTCGACCAGGGTGAGGGGCGCGTTCTCGGGCCCTGTCGCCGGTGCGCCGGCGTTGTTGAATTGGAGGCGGAACGGCTCCAGGTGAATGGTCACCTTCCGATCCTGGTTGAGCCGCTGCTGGAGTTTCTCGGTCGCCTCCGTGCCCCTTTCCTTCCGGAGGTAAGCCGCGATCTGGGCGCGAAGCTGGTCCAGGCTCCGACCTCCGGTCCTCGCCTGGTTCTCCTGGTACCAGGTGGAGATCTCCACTTCGCTGGGCTCGAGCGACCCGCCAGCCTCGCCAGCCACCAGCTGGTCCACGGTCTTGCCTTGCTTGGTGGCCTCGGCCTGAATCACGCGTTCCTGGAGCGTCGCCTCGAGCGCGGTCTCGATGGCCTTTTGCCGGGCACGCCGGTACTGAATCTCCATCCGGTCCAGATCGTCACCGATTCGACCGCGGAGGTCAGCCAGGGTGATCTTCTCGTCCCCGATGGTGGCCAGCACCTCCGGGATTTCGTCCGCAGGTTGGGAGGCACTCGACTGGGAGGTGCTGGAGCGTTGCACCTCGGTCGCGGACGAGGTGCCTCCTCCGCAGCCAAGCAGCAGGGTGCCCAAACCCAGGCAGGCGATTTGAACCGACGCCCGAATCGCGGCACGGAACGCCGTCGCGCCAGGTTTGGGATCTTTCTTGGGTGTTTGCATACCGTCCTTCCTCATTGGGTGGAGCGAAGCGGCCGGCACTCGACTGCGCCGATCACCTCGAATGTATCAGGAACCCGCCGGAAACCGGAAACCGGGTGCCAGGGGAAGCGGAAGGCCCGGCTTTCGCCGGGCCCTCCTTACTGCCGCTTCTACTGCCGGTTAGCTACGGCCCTAAATATGAGTCGGGCAACCGCCACCAAGAGTACCCTCGTTGTACGAAGTGAGGATACCGTTCAATGTGTTCGCCTGAGCAGCCTGAGCGGCTGTCAGCGTCAACTTGTACGACCCCAACCCGTTGAACTGTGGCGAGATCGCCAGGAGCAGTGCCTGCGCCTGACCCAATGCTGTGGTCAGTGCCGCGCAACCGCCGGCGCCACCATTGATGTTGAGCTTTGCCCCGAGAAGTTGCGCGACCATGTTGTAAATCGGGTCGCCCGCCCTCTTGGTTCCATCAATGGCGTTCTTGCTCAGCAGCGCCACTGCCTGCTGGCAAGTCAGCGTGGTGATCAGGCCGAGCGGGTAGACGAAGCTCCCGGGCAAGATGTTGCCATCGAGCGTAAACTGGATGCCGACACCACCCGGGGCGGTGGCGTTGGTGAACTGATTGCCACCGGTGCAGCTGGACCAGTTCTTCCAGTAACCAATCGTCCGCGTGCCGCCACCCGGGGGTGGTGTGTTCACGAAGTGGATAGTGATCGTTTCGCCGGGACCAAGCACGATGGTGGCGCAGAATGTATCCAAGCCCGCGCCTTCCACGACGAGCGTAAAGGGTGCAGCGGTCGGATCCCCGAAGCCGACCGGGAGGGCCGTTTCACAGACTTTGTACGTACCGGCCGTCAGCTTCTTTCCGCTGCTGGAAGACTGACCGTCAAGGAGCGTCGGAGTCTGGTTGTCACCCAGGTCGCTTCCTCCACCAGCCGTCTTTGCGCGACTGAAGGTGAACGGAGTGGTACCGCCTCCGATCAGCTCCTTCTCGATGATGATCGTCGAGAGCTCGGTGTTCGTGAAGGTGCAGGTGATCAACTCCCCGGGCGACACGACGATCGCGGTGATCGGCGAGCCGTCGGAGCAGGTGGCGCTGGTCTTCACCCAGCCGGCCGGCACCGTCTCGTCGACGTTGTACGTGCCGGGGACCACCGGGCAGGCCTTGGTGTTGGACAGGGTCCCGTCGGCGTCGTCGTCCAGGCTGAACCCGGTGCAGGCGGTGATGTTGCCCGCAAAGACGAAGTCCTGCGGG
>CAYNUH010000150.1:0-3620 GCA_964400605.1 uncultured Acidobacteriota bacterium
GAGTTGCCTACTGCGCCACCAGCGCGCCAGGCGGCGCGGGCCGCGTACTTGCGCGCGTTGCGGCATCGTTGTCCCCTGATCTCATTGGACAGCGGGTTGCTCGATGCCGCTCGCCGCGCAGGCGCGCAGATTGTCGAGGTGAAACCATGAAGGTCTATACGGTTTCAAAGGCGCGGCAGAACCTGGCGGGTGTTCTGGAAGAAGCCCGGCGCAAGGGGACCGTCCATATCAAGCGCAGAGACGGCCAGGAGTTTGTCATTACGCCTGCGAAAGCAAAGGGGTCACCCCTCGACGTGCCGCGAGTACGGTTAGACCTGACCGCCGCGGAGATTGTCCGTGCGGTGCGCGAAGGACGGGAACGCGAGCCCGCCGGCGCCTCGATTCGCGTGCCAAGGCGCCCGCCGGTCGCCCCGCGCGCGCCAAAGCCGAAAGTCCCGCGCCGGCCCTGACGCTGGAGTGAGAAATGAGCTACAGGCTGATTGATGCAAGGTATGTCGCGGAGTTCACGCTGTGGTTGCGCTTCAGCGACGGCATCGAAGGTGAAATTGATCTATGCCGAGAGCTGTACGGCCCTGTCTTCGAGCCGCTCAAGAACGCCGGAATGTTCAAAGCGTTCACCGTACATCCCGAGCTGCACACCCTGGTATGGCCCAACGGCGCGGATTTTGCGCCGGAATTTCTGCACGATAACCTGAAGGTCAGCGCCTCACAACGAGCGGAATAAGAGCCGAAATGCTGGCGGCGGACTCGCGAATCTGCGGTCGCCTTATCCCGTAGAAGCAGGTGTCGCTTCACATCTGTTGCGTGAACGGCGTCGTGGCCGCGTTGCGCGAGCCAGGACCCCAGTCCCGGCGAGGACGGCATATCGACGAGGAACTTCACCCCGCCAGATCTACGGTTTCATCCTCCGCCAACATCGCAGCGTAACGAAGGGATTCGTCGATGTGTTCCGCTTCCAGATAGGGGTAGCCCTTGAGGATCGAGTCCTTGAGCCTTTGAACGCGGCGACCGTAAGTCCATCGGCTCCCGGCGCACCTTTGTTCTCGACCACCCGCTGATACGCCAGCCGCATGTTGCCGCGTTCAACCACGGCCTCGATCAGCCGCAGCCCCTCCGCTTTCGTTTGCCCGCACGCCGCCGATCGCCCCTCGGCACCCTCGATCGCGCGCTCGGCGTTCCGCGCCTTGCTCGCCACCGGGGCCACCCCTTCGGGTGCTTCTGCCTTCTTCAGAACCATCGAGTACGTCCGTCCTACTTGCGGCACTTCGTGTTCGGGCCTTCAGGACGCAGCGCCCCTACTATGCCCTCTGCTGACTTCTGGCCGCCCCTCCCAACGCCTCTCGGCGTCAGTAGCACAAGGCAGACCACCAGATCTCCCCGGGTATTGCGCACCCACCTTCACGCTTATGCGCGTCGGATTTACACCGTGCCCTTCCGGACAGGGTTCGGGCTTTGACGATATTGGCCGTCTTACCCGGGCACCGCGCCTCTATCCGCTTCCTGTTCGTCGCGCCAGCGCCTTGCCTACAGCTTCCTTCGGATTCGCAGTCGCCCGCGACACCCTTGCCGTTCGGCTACCACTTCCTCCTGTCAGGTGTGGAATGGACTTGCACCATCAAGTGAGTGCGCCCTGCCGGGCGCACCAAAAAAAAACCCGGCGCGGTTGCGCCGGGCCTAATTTCGAGAGGACCCCGTCAGTCGGTGATCAGCTTACTCGCTGAAAACAGGCTGCTGATGATCGCGTTCTGATCCGCGTGCCCAGTGACCAGGTCCGCCCCGGACAACATGATGGTCTGGCTCACTTTGGTATCTGCCAGCGCGGTTAGCGAGGTCGTTTCTGACCCGGTGTAAGCGCCTGACGTCGAGATCTGCACCGTTGTATTGCCGCCGCCATCGACCGAGAAGTGCAGGTAATTCGCCAGGTTGCCAGCCGCGGTGCCGCTGTGCAACTCGCTCGTCAGCAGATCCTTTAGATTGAGCACATCGGTGCCACTGATCCCGAAGTCCGAGATCGAATCCACTGTGGGACTCCCAACTGCGCCCTGATCTGCAAAGTTCCACTTGAACGTGTCCGACCCCAGCCCGCCAGAAATCGTGTCATTGCCTTGGCCGCCGATCAAGATGTCGTTGCCCGTTGTACCGTACACATGGTCGGGCCCGCTCGTTCCATCGATCTGGTAGGTCGAGGTGTCGGTCGTGTTCACTGCAACGCTAAAGGAGGCAGCAGCGGTGTCGAGATCGTAGTCCTTTCCCGTCAGCTGAAAGTCGAGGTGGTAATCATCCGGGAATTCCTGCTTCGTATAGCTTAGCGACACGCCATCAATCTTGAATGCTTGCGTGCCCTGAGGAGTAATCTCGACCCAATCCACGACCCTGTTGATATCAAAATTAAACGTCACCTGTTGATCGCTACCCCATACCTGCGACCCCGTCACGTCCCCATCTGTGTAGTGCACGGTCGTCTCAACGGTGTCCGTTGCCTTCCAGCCGGCGGTCGTGGCCACATGAATCGTCAAGGTGGAAATCGTTGAGTCAGACCCGCCGACCGGCAGGATGTCGAACCGCAGCACGTCGTCCTTGTTGCCGTGCATGACGTTGTCGCCAACGCCCAGTTCCGTTGCCGAGATCGTCAACGTATCGGCCGCATGGGCTCCACTGTACCCTGTCAACTGCAAATCGAATTGCCCGTCAAAGTGCGAGCTATCGATCGTGTACGACGGAAGATTGCTGCCACCGGCAATCCCGGCAAGGAGCGAAGGAATAGTCACCACCGTCACCGGGTCTGGCGTTACCAAGGTAAAGTCATACGTACCGTCGCTCTTTACTGCGAGGTCAAAAAACGTGTTGGCGCCACTGTTATATTTCCCATGATAGACCTGCGCGGTTGAGTTGGACGCGCCTGAGTCGTACTCCAGGGTGTAGGTTGCCCTCGGATTCGTCCAGACGAGCGACCCATTTGGGAAGCTGCCCGGAAAGGTCTGCACGTCAGCTCCGACATTAAACGTGTAGGTACCCGTGTACGTGCCCGCAACGTTCGCGATTGCCACGTTGGTCGCATCGATCGTCGGGCCATCGTCCGCAAAGCGCACGTTGTTGCCCAGATCAATCGTCTCGCTGTCGCTCGCCGTGTCGCCATCAAAATCGGTGATCGTGGCCGAGGCCGTCAGATTCACCAGCCCATTGGCCAGCACCACCAACTGGTCGTCAAACGGTGTGATGGTCGGCGTCGGATCGTCCGCAATCGGATGGTCGAGCTGCTGCACCTGTGTCAGCGTCACCTGCCCGCTGCCGTTCACCGACAGCGTGAACACAGTGTTGCCCGCATTGATCGCGCCTTCGCTCGTCGCCGTCGAACCGGTGATCACACCACCCGCCTCATACAGCCGGATGGCCGTGCCGCCCATCGTCAGACCCGACACCGTGCCTTCGGCCACCGCCAGACTCAGCGTGTAGCTCAGCGCCGTGGTCGTGCCCGCACCGTCCGCTCCGTAGTTCGAGCTCCCAATGCTGAACACCCCACCGAAGTTCGCCGTCGATGTCGCCGTGTCGGAGTTCGCACCGATCGTGTCCGCATCCTGCGTGGTCAGCAGCACGCCCGTTTCAACACCCTTCGCCACGTT
>CAYNUH010000151.1:0-3417 GCA_964400605.1 uncultured Acidobacteriota bacterium
AATCGGGGATCGAAGCGTGACGACGAAAAATGCGCTCGAGGCGAATTCTAGCGGTTACGTCCCGGAGCACGAGCTCGGACCGCTCGGCATCCACGTCGCGCACGTCGTGATCGACGGCGCCATCGACACCCCCTTCATCCGCGAGAATTTTCCCGAGCGCTACGCATTGAAGGAACAGCAGGGAATCCTCGACCCTGATGCGATCGCAGAGAATTACTAGCGGCTGCACGTGCAGCCGCGCAGCGCCTGGACCCATGAACTCGACTTGAGGCCCTGGATCGAGAAGTGGTGAGCGGGTGGTCTGGCGAGCTCTGCCAAAGGTGCGACCGCACTGTTTCGCAACGGACGTGCGTCTTGGATCGGAACTATACTGAATTCGAAGTAATGACATGATTTAAAGTCTTT
Organism: uncultured Acidobacteriota bacterium; assembly: GCA_964400605.1. Classification (GTDB taxonomy): domain Bacteria; phylum Acidobacteriota; class Polarisedimenticolia; order JACPZX01; family JACPZX01; genus CAYNUH01. The sequence continues at coordinate 406 of CAYNUH010000151.1, forward strand.
TCGACGCTTAGCATGTAGCACCTGAACGCGCAGCGCCTGGACCCGAACTCGACATGAGGCTCTGGATCGAAAAGGGGTAAGCGGCTCGCATTCGCCCGCCGCGCGCGCTACACTCCCGCGTGCTGCGGGAGAGCGCGGCTGCGGGCCGCCGCCGAAGGCGCAATCTCCCATAATCGCTCAGGTTGGAGCGCGCGAGCGCCCCTGAACACCGCAGCCGAACGAACGCCGAACTGGAGAGCGGCGCGCCGATGCAGAATTCCGGCGCGCCCACCGAAGGGGCAACACGGGCGCCGCCCGTGGAAACTCTCAGGTCACAGGACAGGGGGAGCGGCTCGGAGCGAATGCGCTCCGGCGTGGCCGCTGCCAAACCTGAGAGCATGTTTTGACCGACGCCCCGCTTCAGCGAACCCCGCTTCATGCGCTGCACCTCGAGCTCGGTGCGCGCATGGTGCCGTTCGCCGGCTACGAGATGCCGGTGCAGTACGCCGCGGGGATCCTCGCCGAGCACCGCCACTCGCGCACGTGCGCGAGCCTGTTCGACGTCTCGCACATGGGTCAGGCACGCGTGCGCGGTTCGGATGCTGCGGCTGCGCTCGAGTCGCTTGCCCCGGTGGACGTAATCGGGCTGGCGCCGGGCAGGCAACGGTACGCATTTTTCACCAGCGAAAGCGGCGGAATTCTCGATGATCTGATGGTGGCGAACATGGGGAACCACCTGTTTCTCGTCGTCAACGCCGCGCGCAAGGAGAACGACTTCAGGCTGCTGCAGGCCCGCTGTACGGCGGAAGTGCTTGCAGACCGGGCGCTGCTTGCGCTCCAGGGACCGGAAGCCGGAAAGGTCATGGCACGGCTTGCGCCCGAGGCGGCGGCGCTTGCATTCATGTCGATTGCGCGGACCGCGATTGAAGGCATCGACTGCATCGTGTCGCGCTCCGGATACACCGGCGAAGATGGTTTCGAAATTTCGGTGCCCGCGAGCGGCGCGGAGAAGCTTGCGCGCCTCCTTCTCGGGCACGACGAGGTACGGCCGGCAGGTCTCGGCGCGCGCGATTCGCTGCGGCTCGAAGCGGGCCTTTGCCTCTATGGGCACGACATCGACGAAACCACGACGCCGGTCGAAGCAGGGCTCGGCTGGGCGATCCAGAAATCGCGCCGGCGCGGCGGGGCCCGGGAGGGCGGCTTTCCGGGCGCCGACGTGATCCTCGATCAGCTCGAGCGCGGAACCGCGCGCATACGCGTTGGCATCCTGCCGGACGGACGCGCACCGATCCGGGAAGGCGAATCGCTCGAGGATTCCGAAGGACGTACAGTCGGCAAGCTGACCAGCGGCGGATTCGGGGCGACGCTCGACGCACCGGTCGCGATGGGCTACGTCCGTTCGAATTGCGCCGCGGAGGGCACGTTGCTTCGCGCAGTGGTGCGCGGAAAACAGCGCGCCTGCCGCGTTTCCGCGCTTCCTTTCGTTCCGCATCGCTATTACCGGGGACCACGACGATGAGCAGGATTCGCATGACCGACGACCACGAATGGATCCGAATGGACGCCGACGGCTCCGGAACCGTCGGCATCACGCAGTACGCCCAGGAGCAGCTCGGCGACATCGTATTCGTGGAACTGCCCGAGGTCGGCCGCAGGCTGCGAAAGGGCGAAGACGCGGCGGTGATCGAATCGGTCAAGGCCGCGGCCGAGTGCAAGGCGCCGGTGTCGGGCACGGTGATCGAAGTTAATGGGTTGCTGGCCGGCGAGCCGGGAAAGGTCAATCAGGACCCGACCGGCGCGGGCTGGTTCTTCAAGCTAAAGCCCGACGACCCGAAGGAGCTGGATGGTTTGATGGATGAAGCGACCTATCTGGGGAAACTGCAAAAATGAAAAGGCATGATGCGTTCGTCAAGCGCCACATCGGCCCGGACGAGGCCGAGAGGCGCGCGATGCTGGATGCGCTCGGGCTGCAGAGCCTCCATGAACTGGTCGAGCGCGCGGTGCCGAAGTCGATCCGGCGCGAAAGAGCGCTCGATCTTCCTGCGCCTCTCAGCGAGGCCGAGGCGCTTGCCGCGCTGAAAGAGATCGCTGCACAAAACCGCGTCATGCGCTCGTTCATCGGCAGGGGCTACTACAACTGCCATACGCCATCCGTGATCCTGCGCAACGTCCTCCAAAACCCGGGCTGGTACACGGCCTATACGCCCTATCAGCCGGAGATCTCGCAGGGCCGTCTCGAGGCGCTCCTGGTCTTTCAGACCATGGTGAGCGATCTCACCGCGATGGAGTTTGCCAACGCCTCGATGCTGGATGAGGCCACTGCCGCGGCCGAGGCGATGGCGCTTGCTGCGCGCGCGACGAAATCGAAAAGCACGCGCTTCTTTGTCGACGCCGGGTGCCATCCGCAGACCATCGAGGTGGTCCGGACACGCGCCGCGGCAGCGGGAATTGAAGTCGCGGTAGGAGACCCGGCGCGCGATCTCGGAGGCACGGACGCATTCGGCGTACTGCTCCAGTACCCCGGCACGCAGGGCGAGATTCGCGACCTGCGCGAGTCGATCCGCGAGGCGAAGAAGAGCGGGTCGATCGTCGCGGTCGCCTGCGACCTGCTGGCGCTGAGCCTGCTCGTGCCGCCGGGAGAAATGGGCGCGGATATCGCAGTCGGCTCGGCGCAGCGCTTTGGTGTGCCGCCGGGCTACGGCGGACCGCACGCGGGATTCCTCGCCACGCGCGACGCGTACAAGCGCGTCATGCCCGGACGCCTCGTCGGCGTCACCGTGGACGCTTCGGGCGCCGCCGCTTACCGGCTCGCACTGCAGACGCGCGAGCAGCACATCCGCCGCGAGAAGGCGACGAGCAACATCTGCACTGCCCAGGTCTTGCTCGCGGTGATCGCAGGGATGTACGCGGTTTATCACGGGCCAGAAGGGCTGGCCGCGATTGCGCGCCGGGTGCACCGGCTCACTGCGGTGCTTGCCGCAGGGCTCGAGCGCTCGGAACTCGAGGTCCCGGTGCGCGGATTCTTCGACACGA
>CAYNUH010000152.1:0-3398 GCA_964400605.1 uncultured Acidobacteriota bacterium
GTGCTCGCCGCCCCGGGGAAGCGGCACGGCAGCTAAAACAGGCCATGCTGGCTGCTTGGGCGGCCAGCCGTGCCGCTTTATAGAGGGAGGCGTTTCCGGAGGGTTGATGCTCCCCGGAATGCTGGTGTGGGCCAAGGATGAGCGAGTCGGCAAGCTACAACTCATCCCGAAATTCATTCGAGGGAGTCCAGAGGGGGCAGCCTCCGGAGCCTGCCGAAGGGGCAGGGGCTTGGGGGTGTCCCCCAAGCTCTTTTCTATCCCCCTCTCCCTTGGCAAGGGAGAGGGGGAAACAGGGGGTGAGGGTTCTCGGGATAGCCTCTAGAGGAGGGCCCAAAGGACGATGATAAACCTGATGGTCAATGGCAAACCACGAGCGCTGGAGGAGAGCATCGACCTCTCCACGTTCCTCGCTTCCTTTGGCATTAACCTCAAATTCATCGCCGTCGGTTACAACGGCGAAGTCGTCAAGAAAGAGCGTTTTTCCGAGGTCGTCCTCCTGGATGGGGACGTGCTGGAGATTGTGCGCCCCGTGGGCGGGGGCTAGGCCAGCAGCTCGCTGCTTTTTGAAGGGGTTTTGCTGGTGCAACTCCTACACTGGTATTTTAGGCTTGTGGGCGATTGCAGCAAAGGAAAGCCGAGATGCCTGAAGATGACGGACTGAGGCCAGAGATCCTGGACCCGGTGTTGAGTGGCGTTATCCGTGACCACCGGGAGAAGGTGGTGGGCTGGATGCGGGGTCAGCCGGGGTGCTGGGGCTTCCTGGCCGGGAAGGCGGTGGTGGCCTGCCGCCAGCGGGCGGGCCGCCCCCTGGCCGACGCCGAGCGGCGGCTGGTCTGGCATCGCCTGTGGTGGTGGCTGGAGCAGATTAAGGGCCAGGTCAGTGCGTGAACCGAAACCCCGGTGAGACCAGCCGGTAAGGGGACTAAATGAATGAAAAGAAAACCACAATCCCTCTGGTCACAAGGGTTACCGCGAAGAACTTCCGCAGCCTTGAAGACGTTGACGTAAAGTTAGGCCCCCTCACGGTGCTGGTGGGGCCTAACGCCTCTGGCAAGAGCAATGTGGTGGATGTCCTGCGGTTCGTCGCCGATGCGTTCCGTAACGGCCTGGACCGTGCCATTGCCGACCGGCATGGCATAGGGGCAGTACGTCGCTGGTCGGCCAAGGGACGCCCGTATGACGTCGAGATTGGCCTCGAATTCCAAGACGGAGAACACGCTTTTCATTACCGTTTTGTTCTGGGAAGCAAGCTCCGTGGAGAGTACCAGGTCAAAGAGGAATACCTAAGGGTGGAAGGAGCGAGTCCGTCGGAAAAGCTGTTCGAGTTCGAGACGAGAAACGGACGCCTCGTTACCCCGAAACCCGAGAGCGCAGGCAGTGACTTCCCCGAGCCGAGAATTTCAATAAGCGAGCTTGCAATTCGGTGGCCTCAGAGTTGGTTCTTCTCGCATCCGGAAGCGCCATCCACAAGTGAAGTGGTGCGTTCATTCTTCACTTTCCAGCATTACTGCTCCGGGATGCGCTTCTACCACCTGTTCCCAAACGAAATGCGGACGCCGGAAAAGTTGGCAGACCCTTATAGTCTACAAGAAGACGGCTGGAATCTTGCCTCGGTCTTGCGCCAGATGATCAAGGATGGCAGCCGGCATCTGCCAGACCTGCGGAGTGCTTTGGGCAGCGCCGTGCCGGGCGTGGCTGACTTCCAAGTCACCCAGGTGGGTGGTTATCTGGTGGTCAAGCTGAGACACCAGGGTGTGGGCTCCGGCGGGAGGGGCGCCTTGCTCGACCTGTCGCAGGAATCGGACGGGACGATACGCATCCTGGCGCTGCTGGCCGCCCTCTTTCAGGACCCATCTCCCTCTTTCGTTGCCGTTGAGGAACCCGAGCTATTCGTTCATCCCGGAGCGCTGGCCGTTCTGGCTGACTATATCAAGGAGTCAGCCCTGCGCATGCAGATTCTTATCACGACCCACAGCCCAGAGCTGATCGACCGCTTGCCAATCGAGTCGATCCGTGCCGTGGAGTCGGTCGATGGCGTTACAAAGATCGGCCTGGTCGCTGAACACCAGCGGGAAGCCGTCAGGAATGAGCTGTTCTCCCCCGGGGACCTGCATCGAATTGAGGGACTTCAGCTATCGGCGGCAGATAGACGGTAAATATGCTGTCCATCGTGCCCATAGTGGAAGGCCCAGGGGACGTGGCAGCATTGCGGATTCTGCTCCGCAGGTTGTTACACGAACGCTACCAACGCTACGAGGTAGAGATAGCCAAACCTAAGAACGCCCACGGTAGCGGCAAGCTGATCAAGGAGTTGGAAAGGTTCCTCCGCCTCGCCGCCATTACTCCTGACTGCGGTTCCATCCTTGTTCTGATAGACGCCGACGAAAAGTGCCCGAAGGAGTTGGCGGAATCATTAGCATCCCAGTCCAAAGCGTTGGGATTAGACAAGCCTACGGCAGTGGTCTGCGCCAAGTGCGAATACGAGACCTGGTTCCTGGCCAGCCTCGACACCATCCGAGGAAGGGCGGCGATCTCTGAGACGGCAAGTTTTACAGGCGACATTGAGTCTTTGCGCGGGGTTAAGGAGTGGCTCAGCAACCAAATGCCGCCGGATCGGAACTATAAGGAGACAACCGACCAACCCTCCTTGACTCCCTATATAGACCTGAGCCTCGCTCACGCGAACTCGCGCTCTTTCCGGCGGCTGTGCCATGCAGTGGAGCAATTGCTCGCCGCAATGGACTCGGGCGAGCCTATTGTTACTCCAGTCACGGCCTCAGGATAACCTTACCTCTTGTTCCCCGGTTGGCCAGGTGGTGATGAGCATCGGCGACCTGGGACATGGGCAGCACCCGGTCCACCACTAACCGCACCTTACCGCCGGAGATCATGGGGAACAGCTCGGCCATCGCCCCCTTGTGGTCCAGTCGGCCCACCGGAGACCGCCCGATGCTGAAGCCGATGACCGTCCGGTTGGCCGAGGTGATTTCCGCCGCCGGCAGAGCGGCGGGGGTCCCCGAGGCGTTGCCGTAGCTGATTAGCCGACCGTAGGGGGCGACGCAGCGCAGACTCTTTTCCAGGACGGGACCGCCCACGCACTCCAGCACCAGCTCCACCCCCTTGCCCGCGGTCTGCTCCTGTACCTCGGCCTCGAAGTCCTGGGTAGCGTAGTTGATGGCCACGTCGGCGCCCAGGGAGCGGGCCAGGTCCAGCTTTTCTTGAGTAGAGGCTGTGGCAATGACTCGCCCGCCCCAGACCTTGGCCAACTGGATGGCCACCGTGCCGACCCCCGAGGCTCCCGCCTGGACCAGCACCGTGTCTCCCGGCTGCATCTGTCCCCGGCTTTTCAGCAGGTGGTAGGCGGTGAGGAAGACGATGGCCATACCGCCGGCCTCCAC
>CAYNUH010000153.1:0-3295 GCA_964400605.1 uncultured Acidobacteriota bacterium
GTAGGGCTCATTGCCTTCAGTCTGTTCAACTACTCCGCACGGTTCGCTGATCCCGCCCTGAGTTCTTTGATGAGACAGACGGATGATCCACTCGTTCAAGCGGGTGTCCTGTTTCAGCCCATCCGAGGGGTTCTCTTTGGTCTTGTCTTCTATCTGCTTCGCGATGTCTTGTTCCGACAGAAGAATGGCTGGTTGATCACGTGGATCACCTTAGTGGTGATCGGCATCATCTCCACCTTCGGGACCGCACCGGGTTCAATCGAGGGGCTCATCTACACGAGACTAGCCTTTATGGGTCTGTGGGGTGGGCTGGTCGAAGTCCTGTCACAGTCATTCCTTCTTTCGGTTCTCATCTATTACTGGGTGAATCACCCCGAAAAGAGATGGCTCAATTGGGTTCTTGGGATTTTGTTCCTCATCGCACTAATTCTCCCGGCGCTTGGCCTTTTGGCGCGTCAGGTCAGTTCGTAGTTGGCGGACCCACTTTCACACATGATTCGCAATTCTGCCCAACCCGTGCATGCAGGCGACGGCGCTCCGCGTCGCTACGCGACGCGCCTGATGCCCACGTTGGGCGCACTCGCAGTCTCACCAGGAGAAAACTTCATGCAACACACAACGCGAGCGTCGTTCCTTCTAAGCCCAAGGTTCCAAGTGCCGGCCACATGGATTTGGAACGTTGTCGGCACATTCGCGGTCGCCGCCGTAGTGGCAGTTGCCTTGCCCCGGAGTATCGCGCTCGATCGGTCAGCGCTGACACAACAACCGTCCCTGGCGCTGATTCCCATCCTTTCCGAGATCATTCTTGTCGGCCTTCTCCCGATCGTCTTCTCCATACTTCGAAGGGACAAAGCAGCCGAATATGGCATCACGGGTAAGCGCCTGCTCGTGAGCTTGGTTCTGTCCGCGGGCGTGGTTCTGGTCTACTTCGCCTACCTGTCTATTCGCGCCGGGCATCTCACCACGAGCTTTCAGCTGCCGGGGCTGCACCAACCCACGGTCGGTAATGCTCTCTTCGCGGGCCTAGGGCTCGTGGCGTACGGGCCCCTCGAGGTCTTCTTTGTCGTGTGGCTAATCCAAAACACCGATCGCATCTTCAAGACCGAGGCTAACACCTGGTCATGGGGCCTCCTTCTTACGATCGCCATCTATGGGCTCTTGCATTCGTTCTCTCAGGGGGCGAACTCACTCGTCATAGCCGCCGAGATGTTGGCCCTTGGCCTCGTGTTCAAGAGCACACGCAACTCCATCGGCCCGATGCTCGCCTTCATGCTCATGAATGAGTACGCCTGGTTCCTGGCGACGGTGTTCTTGCCATAGGCTTGCTTGTCCTGTCCGTGCGCCCAACACCGTCTCCAGCGGACAGCGGCTCCGCCGCTGAAGGGATGCGCCTCGCTAGAAATGGCGCGATAAGCAAGAAGGAGTCTCGCCCGTCCCGCCACTGCCGCTGAGTCCATCCGTTAGCCGCCCGAAGTACTTGTGGTTCGCTGTATATGAAAGGTAAAGGATGTCATCTGTATGAATACCGCCGTTCCTCAAAGCCCCAGTGAGAGACGATGGTTGATATTCTCTGCCTGGCTCTCAATCCTTCTAGTCTCGGATTTGCCAGACATCATTTGTAACGCGGTTTTCGGGCAGGTTCCCGCGTGGTTGTTTGGGGCCAAGCTGGGCTTTCTGGTTTTGTTCTTCGGGCTTTGTTTTATCTGGAAGAATCTTGGCCCCTTACAGCCTTATGCCTTTGTCATGCTTGTTTTTTACGCGGCCTTGACAGCCTCGGAGTGGGTCAGAACTTCAGCCTGGTGGGCAGGCCTCATTAGTGATGAAATACAACCATCCTTTGCGCTTACATATCTGAGACCGTATCTTCGCGATATCGGAGTCACGCTGGCAGTCATTGCCGCGCTATGGATTGCGAAACGCCGCAGAAGCGAGTTTTTCCTCGTAAAAGGCCAACTCGATGCGCCCATCGAGCCAATACGCTGGTTGGGCATTCGCCGGGGAGAATCATGGCGAACCTTTGGTTGGATTTTTGCCCTCGTTGCCGCTTTAGGCGTCGCGGTTCCTACACTGCTTGCTATGCAACCGTCACCCGATGTGCTTCTACGAGCCGCGGCATTGCTTCCAGCGATTTTACTCTTTGCGGCAATCAACGCCTTCAATGAAGAGATATACTATCGCGCATCGCTGCTCGCTACATTGCCTCAAGTGATTGGCAAGAACCACGCGCTGTTGATCAATGTCGTTTTCTTTGGCTTGGCGCATTATCTGTATGGCTCACCCCCTGGAGTGATAGGGCTTCTGATGACAGGTTTTCTGGCATGGCTTTTGGGAAAAAGTATGCTGGAAACGAAAGGTTTCTTTTGGGCATGGTTCATTCATTTCTTGCCAGACGTGGTGATCTTTTTTTCTTATGCTATCGCCTGGGTACGGCAATAGTGAGCGGCGGCTAACCCGTGCAAGCAGGCGACGGCGCTACGCGCCGCGCCCGATGCAGGACGTTGGGCGGCTGTACCAAACAATTTGCTAACAGAAAGAAGGCATACTATGGCTAACAGCATATCGAAGTGGACGAAGCGACATTCGCTTGTCGCATATTTCATTCTCGCTTATGCGATTTCATGGGCAGTGGAGATTCCTTTAGCACTCAAGGCACAGGGCTTGAGCCAAGCGCCTATTCCATTTTCCATCCATTATCTGGCTGGCTATGGGCCAATGTTGTCAGCAATCATAATCACTTGGCTTACTGACGGTGTCAGTGGACTAAGGGAACTTTTTGGACGAATACTGAAATGGCGTGTTCAACCAGTGTGGTGGCTGGTGGCTATTTCCCCACTTGCGCTGTACGTGATTGTTGCCCTTGTACTTCGTCTCATCCAGGGGCAGTGGCTGGACTTGAGCCTGCTGGGTCAGGTTGACTTTCTTCCTAGCCTCGGTTTCGGCGCTTTGTTCTTGTGGCTATTGACCTATGGCATTGGCGAAGAGATTGGTTGGCGTGGGTATGCGCTCCCCAGGTTGCAAGAGAATCACAGTGCACTCTCTGCCACTCTAATTCTTTGGGTGTTTTGGGCAATCTGGCATCTGCCCGCCTTTTTCTACCTGTACGACCCCGCAATCGTCATCGGATTCTTGCTTGGAATCCTGGCAGGAGCCATTGTATTTACCTGGTTGTACAACAGCACTGGTGGCAGTATCTTGATGGTTGTTTTGTTTCATGGCATATTCAATCTCACTACTGGATGCACAGCATGCAAAGCAGGGATGACTTCCGCTATCATAAGTACGCTCGTAATGGTGT
>CAYNUH010000154.1:0-3248 GCA_964400605.1 uncultured Acidobacteriota bacterium
GGCCGAGCAGGTCGGTGGCGGCGACGATGGGACAGAATTCTTCACGGTTGGCCATAACGAGATCTCCGTTGGCGCGCTCAACTATAGAAAGTATAGCACTATAAAGGCTATAGTAAAAATGCCTGTAGAGGCAGTCTGGCGCTGTCCTTTGGTACAGGGCGCGAGCTCAGACAAAGATTGTCGGAAAGCCGTCCTCGGTCATCGTCATTTAAGGCGCTGTGTTGCATTTGACAGTGCTGTATGCTAAACTTTCGCCGGAAGTTGGTACGCAAAGTCCGATTTGGCCCAATAGACCAAATAACCGAAATCGTTTCATGGGAATTGCATGGAAACTGGCACTTGGACCGGCAAAACGCTGGACAAATACGAGGTGGGGCCCCTCGTCGGACAGGGTGGAATGGCCCAGGTCTACAAAGCTCGACATCCGGCGCTCAACCGCGATGTCGCCATCAAGCTGATCCATCCTCACCTTGCCAACCGGGAGGGCTTCCTAGAGCGTTTTCAGCGCGAAGCCCAAATGGTCGCCGCCCTGCGCCACTCCAACATCGTCCAGGTCTTTGACTTCGACACCTACTTCGGCGTGTACTACATGGTCATGGAGTTCATTGATGGCCCGACTCTGGCCATGCACCTGGAGGAGCTACGCTCGCGCGGCACGGAATTCCCGTTGACTCAAGCGATTGACCTGCTCATCACCCTATGCGACGCCCTCGATTATGCCCATGCCCAGGGGGTAGTGCATCGAGACCTGAAGCCCGGCAACGTCATGTTTACCAGCAAGGGAATCCCCGTGCTCACCGACTTCGGTCTGGCTAAGATCGTGGGCGGCGTCACGCTGACCTTGAGCGGGCTGGTGGTGGGGACTCCGATGTACATGTCGCCCGAGCAGGGCCACGGCCAGCCGGGCGACGCCCGGAGTGATATCTACGCGCTCGGGGTCATCCTCTACGAGCTGGTTACTGGTCATCCTCCATTCGAGGGTGATACTCCTCTGAGCATCATCCTGAAGCAGGTCAGCCAACCCCTGCCCTCGGCCAGGATGGTCAACCCTCGTGTGCCGGACGCCATTGAACAAATCATCAACAGAGCCACCGCCAAGCCACCTGAAGAGCGCTACCAGATCTGTGGTGAATTCGCGGCGGACTTGCGAGCGATCCAGCTCTCGGCCCCGCGCCAGGAGAATCAGAAAGTAGACACGCCTCCCTCCCTGCCGTCCGTCCCGGCGGTGGATAAGTACCCGACGCCGCCGGCCCGAAAGGCCATCTCTCTGGATGGCCTGCCCGGCGTATTCGTCCAGGTTTTAGGCCCGGTGGGCCGCATCATGGAAGTGGATCGCGTGGTCAAAGCCATGGGCGAGAAGCGCGAGGCCTTTCCTGCCGACCGGCTAGACGAGTTGCTGGACCGGATTGCCACACAGTACCGCATTAGCGATCAGGAAAAACGAACGCAGATCCGCGAGAGGGCGCACGAACTCTTTGAAGGCCGAGCCGAGAAGCCCGCGAAAGCGACGACCGGCATGTTGAACCGGTTTCCCTCGCTGCTCCGATCCGGAAATCGAGCCGTGGTGAGCGAGAGTTTCTTCGACCGCATGAGCCGGGAACTGTTCGCCCTGCTGGGACCGGCCGCCGTGCAAAACTTTGATCTCAACAAGCAGATCGCCGCCCTGGGCGAAACGCGCGAAGCGTTTCCCAAGGACAAGGTGCGCCATCTCATTCAGGCGGTCAGCGCCACCATTCCAGATGGACGAGTCAGGGCAGAGTTTGAACGGCGCATGCTGGCCGCCAGCAAGGAACTGTGACGCCAGCCCGGCGCGGCTGCGTTTCCCTCGCCATCGCCTTCGAGGCAAAGGAAGGATTGAAGCCCCATGACCACGACGAGAATATCGAGCGGTCAGGATGTGACCCGGATCGCCGCCCGTCCCACGCGGACGCCTTTCTGGCGGGCCGAGACCATTGGCCAGAAGCTGGGATTGGGATTTCTCGTCATCCTCCTGCTCCTGGCGTTGAGCGGGGTGGTGGCCTACTACGAGATGTCCAGTGTAGGACTGGATGCGGCGGCGATGGAAAACGCCTCGATGCAGGCCATGGAGGGCTCGCACCTTCAGCGACTCTCGGAGACCGTTCTGCTCCCGGTCCACGATTACGTGCTGACCGGCGATCCTGCGGCGCGAGATCGGTTCGACAAGAGCGCGGCGGAACTCGAAGCGATCCTGACCGAGTTCGGGGTGCAACCGGACACCGCTGCCTCGACGGGCAGCACGAGCGGCATGGAGGGGATGGCGACGCCGGTGAGCACCGTGGCGCCGATGGAGGGCATGAACCAATCAGGGCCGATGGCCCTGACCCCGGAACAGTTGACACTGCTGGGTGCATTCAACGACTTGTGGACGAGCGTACGCGCCGGAGCGCAGAGCATTTTGGAGATGCCTGACCCTTTGGGAAATGAGCAGGTGTTGAGGCAACTCGAGGGGTTGGAAGCCTCGGCGCAAAGCATGGCCGCGTTTGCGCAAAGTATCCATCTGGCCGAGATGCAGAGCGTGCGCCTGAGCCGTGAGTCGGCCAACACGGCCATCCGCAATACGTCCTTGTTCCTGATTGGTGCGGTGGTCACGGCGGTTGTGGTGGGGGCGATCCTGTCCCGGTTGATCAGCCTTGCCATCAGCCGGCCGATGGCCCAGTTGACCCAAATGGCAACCAACGTCAGCCTCGGCGAATTGGACACGAAGGTCGAGGTGAGATCGAAAGGTGAGATTGGTGAGTTGGCCAATGCGATCGAGCGTATGCGCACCAGCCTGAAGATGACGATTGAGCGGTTAGCCGAGGAGGAAGAAGACCTGCGCAGCTGGACAGCCCACCTGGTGGATAAGGAGCTAAAGCGCAAAGTGCGGGGGGGCGCGGTCACGCTGGGAGGGCAACGCTACGATGTTGGCCGAGAGCTGGAAGGCCAGTTCGTATACGTCAAGCTTGACTACGATCTCAAGGAGATCGTCATCACGCCGTCCGCCGGAGATCCCAAGCGCCTGCCCATGCGAGGCTAGGCCTAATCAGGCTCACCGCCGTACGACGAAGACGCGGCCCGGCTCTCTCTGAGCCGGGCCGTTTTAGTGGTGACCTGCAAGTAATCGGGCGGCAGTGCCACTCCCGGAGAACTGAAAGTCGCGACCGTTTTGTGATTTGGATATTGAGGCGAGGGGTTTTCATTGACAACCCCTCGCCCCCATGCTACCATCCGCGCACCCCAAACTGACA
>CAYNUH010000155.1:0-2296 GCA_964400605.1 uncultured Acidobacteriota bacterium
GAGATGTACGGCTTCCCCTTGACGATCTACCTGCTCTCCGGCTGGCTGGCCAGCAACTCTCCTGGCCTCGACTTGCTCTCGCACAACAGCGGCCACCTTCTGCAAACGCTTCTGGGCTGGAAGGGCGATCCGCACCTCAGCCCCTTGCACTGGCTCAGCGACATCCTCATCGGCGGTGGGTTCATCTTGATCGGCTCCGCGTGGGATGTGCTCTACAAAGCCCAGCGCGCGCAGCAAGTGGCTACCAACGGCCCCTATGCTTATCTGCGCCATCCGCAGTATGTCGGCTTCATCGTCATCATGCTTGGCTTCCTGATTCAATGGCCGACGCTGATTACGCTGATCATGTTCCCCATTCTGGTGACGATGTACGTCCGGTTGGCGCGGCGTGAGGAGCGCGACGCGCTGGCAGAGTTTGGCGAGGCGTATGCCCGTTACGCTGCGGCCACGCCCGCCTTCTTCCCGCGCCGACCGCAAGCCGTAACCGGAGGTATCCCATGAAAAGAATCACCGGCCTTATCGTGCTTGTTGCCTTTGTCGTCGGCGCGGCCTGGCTCACCCAGCGCGGCGCGGAGGAACGTGCTGTGCGGCGCGTGATAGATGAAATCCAATCTGCCGCGCTCAGCGGCCTGAACCAACGCCATCCGGACGCGCTCGACGAATACTTCGCCACCGAGGCGGAAGGAGCGGTGGCCGCCGGGCTGACCGAGACTCAGCAGGCGTATAAAGACTTCATCGCACAACTGCCGGGCAACAACGCCGTCCAATTCCATTCGTTTGACATCGCCGCGCTCGAAGCGCAAAAAACGCGCGAGGACGCTGGCCTCGCCAAAGTCACCTACCGCCTGCACTTCAGCGTCATCCGCAGCGGCCAGGCCATCTTCAGCGCCAGGGCCACACAAAACATCGCTTTGCTCAAGACACCGCGCGGCTGGCATATCTCCGGCGGCGACGCGCCGCAACTGGAGGACGTGACCGGCAACTGGCCGCCGCCATGAACCCGCTCACGCGCTTGACGCCGCCCTGCGCAGCTTTGAAGCGTGGCCTGTGTCGTCCACGACGCTCCGTCTTGCGGCGCGTGTAATCGACGGCGGGTCCGGCGGTCTGCGCACCTTCCGCCCGCGTGCGCGACCTGCAATGGCTTCGCCTGCAACGGATGATGCGCTATGCGTTTGAGCGCTCGCCGTTTTATCGGCGCATGTTCGACGAATTAATCCTGCGACCCTGGGAACTCAGCAGTTTCGCAGAATTCGCTCAACTACCCTTCACCACAGCGCGAAACCTGTGCGATTGGCAGAAGTTCCTCGCCGTTGCCTCGTTGATTGCGCAGCGGTTTATACAGAAAACAGAGAGGCCAGCAAGTTGTTCTGCTGGCCCCTCGTTCGTTTATGAAGCTGTAGCCCTCACTTCAGGATCCGATGCGTCGGAAAATCCATAACCCGCTGTCACGGTCGCTCCCGAGGATGATCGTTTGGCCATTGCGGACAAACGTCTCGACGCCCCAGAAGTTGTTGCCGTTGGAGTCGAGGTAGCCGCCGACTTCGACGAGGCACGGCGCCGTGTCGGACTGCGCCGAGCATGTAGTCGAGTTTGTCGAGATCTCCAGCGAGCGGAGACCGCCGGCGTAGTACGAGAGGTAAGCGTGGCTCGCGCTCTGCGGGTCGGTCGCCACCTCGTGCACGCTCAGGTCGCCGAACCCAGTGGCGAACGCCGAATTCATCGCCTCAGGGATAGCGTAAGTGTCAAGCTCGGCGAATTTGCCACCCACCAGCGTGTTGCTGAAGAGATGGACGTAGCCCCAGCCGTCGAACGCCGCGGTCGCGCTGATCTTGCTGCCGACCTCTCCGATGTTCGGCTCGAGATCGCCGGGATCTCCCGCAGGGTACGGGAAGGTGAAGTCGACCGGCCTACCGAACAGCTTGTGGAACGCCTCGTGGTTCGTGCAGATGCCGACGACGACGTCCACGAAGGCACCCGAACCACAGAAGGGCGGATTCTCGACGGAGGGGGCGCCGCCGGGACCGTGGCGCTGGACGAAGAGGACGGCGTCCCACCCGGCGAGGACGGCTTCGTGCGCCTTCTCACCTGGGAAGCACGCGCCCTCCGGTGCGCTCGGGTCGCCGGTCGGCCCGCGCTGGAGGGCGATGATCTTCTCCTCGGTCGGCAGGAGCGACGAGACGTACGAACCACCGCTAATGGACGCGGGCGTCGGGATCGGCGCCGAGGCCGGGCAACCATAGCCGCCGTAGACGACCGGCCCGTTCAGGACCTGGTCGGAGAGGATGACGATCGGCGC
>CAYNUH010000155.1:2306-3224 GCA_964400605.1 uncultured Acidobacteriota bacterium
GCGAAGCTCGTTGCGCCGTACGGCGCGAAGTCCGCATCGGTACCGATGAAGTACGTGTTATCCATCGTGAACTCGTTCTGGTGGCCGTTGCCCTCCGGCAGGTGGCTTGTACTGGTTGCCTGGAGCAGCTCCGGGTCGGGGTTATTGTAGTCGGTGTCACCGATGAGGGTTGGGTTGGCCGGATCGTCGACGTTGAGTTGGACATAACCGCCATCCCAGTAGGAAAGCAACATGATCCAGTGGCCATTGATGTTCTTGACGACCATGTCGTGCAGGAAGATCTGCACCAGCCCGAGCGAGATCTGCGTGATCTGCGGGAACATGGCGTCGAGATTGAGTTCCGCGATCAGGCGCGGGCGATTCGGTTTGGTGATGTCCAGGATGTCCACGTCCGCGGTCTCAAAGTTGTCCGTCATTACGACGTAGGCGTTGTCGCCTGCGTCCCACGCAAACGCGCTGTGGATGTCGTTCGCGTCGCCAGGCGAGATGCCGCCGCGGTCGCCAAAGTGCTCCGAGAGTTTGAACGGCTTTGTTGGATCGGTGACATCCCAGAGCGAGACGCCGCCCTTGCCATTCTTGCCGCATTGCTCGTTGTTCATCACGAGCACATCGCCCTTGAATTGCTTCGTGGTGATGTTCACCACCTGCATGCCTTCGCCGGGGCGGCTGTCCTGGCTGGACGCGATGAACCCAACCGTCTTAGGATCATTCAGGTCGGTGATGTCGACCACCCAGGCGCCAGCGTCCGGGTTGTTCTGGCCGCCCGCCTCCGAGTTGAGCGCGCACTTCGGCTCGCCCCAGTTGGCCAGGAACGCGTATGTCCCGGCAGGGTTAACGGCTACGTCCGCGACAAGGCCGGGTGTGGTCGTCACCTCTTCCACGCTCACCAACTCAATATTCCCGTACGCGCCAGTGCCG
>CAYNUH010000156.1:0-3140 GCA_964400605.1 uncultured Acidobacteriota bacterium
CCGACTTGCAGGCGTTGGCCCTGGGCGCGCTCACCGCGCCCGAAGATCAGGCGCGCGTGAAGAGCCTGTGCGAACCCGTGCCGGGGATCCCCGAGGTGACCCAGAGAGCCTCGGTGGCCCGTCTGCTGGCAGATCGCGTCGGCGCGGCCAGGGCCAAAGAGCTGGCCGCCGGGCAGCGCTGAGAGACGGCCAGCCTCCCCGGCGGGTTGACTGGGCCAATGCAGTGAAAAGCACTCCGCTATGCGTTTGACTCTCCTTTGGCGTAGTGCTATAAATCGCAACTCTCCAACCCGGTCAAGTGTTATATATGCACAAGTCCCGGCTTTACCGTTTTCGCGTGAGGTGCTGCAAGTAGACCGCCCAGACCTGCCGGGTTTTGCAGACCCGGCAGGCCTCCGCTGAGAGACCCATGCTGGCCTGTCCTCGCCCGACCCCGCCCGGAACCATGCGCCCCGCGCCGCCTCGGCCTGCGGCGCGCGCGCCCAGCGGTCTCCCGCGGCCGCCAGCCGAGCGAAAGGGGGTGAGCGCCGACTGAACGCACGCCCTGCGCCGATCTTCCACCCTGCCCGGTGACGAGACGGCGCTTCTTTTTTTATCCGCGCTAGTTCGCTTTGATATCTCGGAGGAGAATCACCATGACACAAATGAAAGACAAGTCCCGCGAAGAGATCATTCGCGAGGACATCAAAACCCTGCATGGGCTGGGCTACGCCCAGCAGTTGTTCCGCGAGATGGGCGGGTTCTCGAACTTCGCCATCTCGTTCTCGATCATCTCGATTCTCACCGGGGCGATCCTCCTATACGGCTACGGCTTGAAATTCGGCGGGCCAATCATCAATACCGTCGGCTGGCCGCTGGTCAGCTTTTTCGTTTTGTGCGTGGCCGCCTCGATGGCCGAAATCGCCTCGGCGTATCCGACGGCAGGCGGGTTGTACTACTGGGCCTACCGGCTCGGCGGCAAGACCTGGGCCTGGGCCACCGCGTGGCTCAACATGCTGGGCCAGATCACCATCACCGCCGGCATCAACATGGCTGCCGCCATCTACATCACCGGGATGTTTGTATTCCTCTTCAATATCCCCGGCGACGCGACCGTGCCGATCCTGGGAGCGGTGAGCGGCTGGAACTTCTGGCTGTTCGTGATGGCGCTCATCATGATCCCGCAGATCCTCATCAACGTGATGGGCATCAAGTTGACAACCCGGCTCAACGATTTCAGCGTGTACTGGCACATCGGCGGCGTGCTGATCATGGCCCTGCTGCTGACGATCTTCGGCAAGTACCACAACAGCCTGGCGTTCATGTTCTCCACGACGCAGACGGTGTCGCCAGCCGACGTGGCCGGCTCGTTCGCCGTCGGGCCGCTCACCGTGGACTCGATCATGCTCAAGATCATCCCCGGCCTGAAGGGCCTGTACGGCGCCAGCATTTTCGGCTTTGCTTTCGTGCTGGCCCTCTTGCAGGCGCAGTGGACCTACACCGGCTACGACGCCTCGGCGCACATGGCCGAAGAAACCTATCTGGCGCGCATGAACTCGGCCTGGGGCGTCTTCCTCTCGGTGGCGGTCTCGGCGGTCGTCGGCTACATTTCGCTGCTGGCCCTGACGAACTCTATCCCACCGGATAGGCTCGCCGACACGGCCAACGCGGCCTACCCGGTGCTGTTCATTGCGCAGAACGCCCTGCAGCCGTTCTTCGCCAACGTGATCGCCATCATCATCGCGGTGGCAATGTGGCTGTGCGGCCTGTCGTCCATCACCTCCATGGCGCGCATGTGGTTCGCCTTCGCCCGCGACGAGGGCATGCCCGGCTCCGGCTATCTCAAGCGCGTCAGCCATCGCTGGCGCACGCCGGCGATGGCCATCGTCGTCACCAGCCTGATCGCCTGGCTGATCACGGCCTACTCGGCGGCCTACTGGGTGGTGGTCTCGATCAGCACCACCGCGTTGTACCTGGCCTATGCCATCCCGGTATACCTGAACTGGCGCAACAAACGCCGGGGGCAGGGCGAGTTCACCACGAAAGATACCGCGCCGTGGAGTTTGGGCAAGTGGGGGCCGGCGATCAACGTCATCTGTTTCTCGTGGGTGATCTTTATCACCCTCTTGTTCTCCATCCCGCCCAATGAACTGGCCGGGTGGACGATGATCGGCTTCGCGGTACTCCTCGTCATCTACTGGCAGGTCTCGGAGAAGCGCCGCTTCACCGGGCCGAGGAAGGCGACCGAGGAAGAATTGGCCCAAGTCGAGAAGGAATTCGCGTAGAACCAGAAGTCTTGAAGTCCAAAGTTCGAAGTCCGAAGTCGAGGTCCTGCCGACCTCGACTTCGGGCTTTTCGACTTCGGACTGTTTCCTATGCCCGACACGCGGCAAATGCTCTCGGTGGGGATTGACGTGGGGACGACGACCACCCAGTTCGTCTTTTCCCGCCTCGTGCTCTCGGATGTCTCCCGGCCCGGCCAGATTCCGCGCATCGGCATCACCGCGCGCGAAGTGCTCTACCAAAGCCCCATCATCTTCACTCCCCTCGCCGACCGCGATACTGTGGACGCCGCGAAACTGACGGAGATCGCCCTCCACGAATACGCGCGCGCGGGAATTGATCCCAGACAAGTGGAGACCGGAGCCGTCATCATCACGGGCGAGACGGCCAAGAAGAAAAACGCCGACGAGATTCTGCGCGCGATGGCCGGGCTGGCAGGGGAGTTCGTCGTCACCGTGGCCGGGCCGCACGTCGAGAGCCTGATCGCCGGGCGCGGGTCGGGCGCAGCGCAGTATTCGCAATCCCACTACGCCGCCGTCACCAACGCGGACATCGGCGGTGGGAGCGCGAACAGCGCGGTGTTCAAAAGCGGCGCGCTCGTCGCCGCGGCGGCCATGAACTACGGCGGGCGCATCATCGAAATCGAACATGCCACCGGCAAAATTCGTCACATTGCCGATCCTGCGCGACTCATCCTCGCCGACCTCGATATGCGATATGCGATAGGCGATACGCCCTCTTTGAGTGATCTCCGCCGCTTCACCGACCGGATGGCCGACCTCACCGTCGAACTCATCGAGGGCACGGCGTCGCCGCTGGCGCAAAAACTTTATCTCACCCCGCCCGTCTCGGTCTCCGGCAAGGGCACGGTGCTCATG
>CAYNUH010000157.1:0-3127 GCA_964400605.1 uncultured Acidobacteriota bacterium
CTCCGGCTCGGGCGGCCGTGGGTGAGGGCGCCCTGAGCGTGGCCGGTGGGCCGGCCGAAGGCGGCGGCTGCGGCGGTGGCGAGGGGGACGGCGTCTGGATCGTCGGAGGGAGCGTGGCCGCCCGCGCGCGTTGCGGTTTCGAAGGAGCGGGCGGCGGGGCGGTCGCGGCGGGTGCAGGTGGTCTCGCCACCTGGGCTCCCGAATCCTCGAGCCTCACGGTGAGGTTCGCCGCCTCCGAGTCGCTGCGGCCTGGTTGCGGCGGCGACGTCTTCCTCTCCTCCTCGATCTCCGCGAGGATCTGCTCGATGCTGCTCGGCTTCGATCCCGAGGGGGCGGAAGCTCCCTCCTCCCCCTCCAGCGACAGGGTCTGCTCGCTCATCCCCATCCGGCGGTCCACGAGCGTGAGCAGCTCGGTGGCGTCCTTGTGCCCCGGCTCCTTCTCGAGAACCTCCCTGAGCATGGCGGCTGAATCCTCGAAGGAGCCGCCCTCGAAGAGGCGGCGGGCGTTCGTGACGCGGGTCCGGATGTCCAGCGCGGCCGGAGCCATCTGCCGCACCGTGGAGAGCTCGGCGTCCATCTCGCGGAGGATCGCTTCGAGCTCCGTGGCGAACTCCTCGCCGGTTTGGAACCTCCTGGCGGGGTCTTTCTCCAGGGCGCGCCGGGAGGCCTCGACCAGCCTCGGGGGCAGCTCGCGCTCCGTCGGCATCTCGCCGGGCGGATCGTGCACGATCTTGAACATGACCTGGGTAATGGTCTCCCCCGGGAACGGCTTCCTGCCGACCAGAAGCTCGTAGAGAATCACTCCCGCGGAGAAGAGGTCGGAGCGGCCGTCCACCGTCTTCTCGGCCCGTATCTGTTCGGGCGACATGTAGTCCACCGTGCCGAGCACCATTCCCGTCCGGGTCATCTCCGACGAGGCGAGCTTCGCGATCCCGAAGTCGAGGATCTTGGCCGTGCCGTTCTTGAGGATGTAGATGTTGGCCGGCTTGATGTCCCGGTGCACGATCTGGAACTGGTGGGCGTAGTGAAGGCCGTGGAGCACCTGGCCGGCGATCTTGAGCCCTTCGAGGAGGGGCAGCGGCCCATCGCGCTTCATCTTCCGGTGGAGGTCGACGCCGTCGAGGTACTCCATCGCGATGAAGGGGACCCCCTGCTCCTCGCCCATGTCGAAGATCGTCACGATGTTGCGGTGCGTGAGCTTGGCGGCCGACCGCGCCTCCCGGTAAAAGCGGGCCTTGCTCTCCGAATCCATCCCGCCCATGGAGGCCATCATGGTCTTGAGCGCGACTTCGCGTTCGAGGATCGGATCGAGCGCCTTGTAGACGACGCCCATGGCGCCGCGGCCTATCTCGGTGAGGATCTCGTACTTGCCGAGTTTCTGAAGGACCATGGGCTCCTACCCCCTCAGGCCGGGGGTCGGGCGGACGGGGCCGGGGCTCGGCGCGGCTGGCACACTTCAGCCGGCGCCCAAGAGCAGGGCGAGAAAGTTACGATCTCCACCGAACTTCTGTCAAACGCGCCCTCGCGGCCGCACCCCGTGGCACACTCTGCGGGTCGCCGAGCGACTATAATCCGGCTGGCTGAGGGATCGGTGCCGCGAGAGGAAAAGTCACCATGCAACAAAAGGTTCAAAGGCGTCCGGCGCTTCCCGCGTTCCTGGCCTCTACCTTCCTCCTCGTCCTTTTCCCCGGTGCGGCCGAGGCCCAGCTCTCCCGGATCGAGGGCGCCGTCGTGGACGATACGGGCGCGCCGCTGGAAGGTGCGGAGATCCACCTCAGGCACGCCGACACCAACGCCCTTCTCAAGACGACGAAAACCAGCAAGAAGGGCCGGTACCTCTACATGGTGGAGAGCGGCACCTACTTCATCTGGCCCACTCTCGAAGGGTACATGGCGGTCAGGCAGGTGGCGGACATTACGAGCCAGGCGGGCGACCGCGGTGAGTTCACCAACTTCTACGACGACAAGCAGGAGTTCGAGGAACCGAAGAAGAGGATCCATTTCCTGCCGAGCGCGGTCGGGGACGTGACGAGCAAGGCCCGCAACAAAATCGATTTCGTCATGGCCCCCGCGGCCAAGTACACCGAAACGCTCAACAGGCTGTACGCGGAGTACCGGGGCGCGAAGGCCGAGGCGCCGCCCGCCGGCGGAGCGCCCGCGGGAGGTGCCGGGACGCCCCCGGCGCCCGCGCCGGCCGCAGCCGCGGAGAAGGACCCCCTCGACGCGGCCGTCGAGCTTCTGGCCCAGAAGGACTACGCGGGGGCCATCCCGCTCCTCAAGAAGAAGCTGGAGGCGGAGCCGGACAACGCCGAGGCGTACTACCAAATCGGGAAGGCCGCGCTCGAGCTGGAGGGGATGCCGGAGGCCGAGGCATCGCTCAAGAAGGCCAAGGAGCTCGACCCGACGAAGCCGGGCGTGAGCTTCCACCTGGCCCGCTACTATGACAAGAAGGGCCGCAAGGTGCAGGCTATCCAGGCCCTCGAGGAGGAGAGGGCGATGAGCCCGGACAGCCACGCCGTGCTCGACAGCCTGGCGGGCCTCTACGCGGAGACCGGCCAGAACGACAAGGCCGTCGAAGTCTACGAGAGCCTCATCGCGGTCAACCCCGAGGAGCTCGACGCCTACGTGGCGCTGGCCTCCCTTTACAAGGAATCCGGCGACCGCGCCAAGGAAGAAGAGACGTACCGCAGGCTGGGCGATCGCGATCCGACCGGGACCTCCCTCTACAACCTCGGCAACCTCGCCTTCAACAGGAACGAAAGCGAGAAGGCGAGCGTCTACTACAAGCAGGTTCTTCAAAAGGACCCCTCGCACGCGATGGCGCACCTGCAGCTCGGCTACACGCTTGTGAGCCTTGGCGACTTCCCCGGGGCCGTGAGCCACTTCGAGACATACCTGAAGCTCAAGCCCAAGGACGTGAAGGCCGCCGAGGCCCGCCGGATGATTGACGAGCTCAGGAAGATCGCGCCCCAGGCCGGCAAAGGGGGGCGCTAGAGGCCTTCACGGACCGGCCAGCCGGCAAGGGTCCAAATCCTGCCGGCGGCTTTGCCCTGCGCCCTGAACGACCAGCAGAGGTCGAGCCGGCAGGCGGTGCAGATCCCCGCCGCGTGGATGCGCTCGGCCTCAA
>CAYNUH010000158.1:0-2971 GCA_964400605.1 uncultured Acidobacteriota bacterium
ACGTCGTGAACCAGGTCAAGGTCGACGACGAGACCGCGCGCTACGCCAGGATCGCTCTCGACCGCATGCTCACGGTGGTTTGAGCCTCGGCGGGGCCGTCAGCTTGCCTGCGCGAGCCATACTCCGTGCGGCGAAACCACCTTTGGTCCCGGAGCCGGCCCGGCTTGGAGGCGCTGCCCTAAAGGGCACGGAGGGTTCGGGCATAGCCCGCCAGCTGGCGAGAATCACATGCTGTTTAGCACCAGGGCCTCGACTTCTTCGGGTTCGGCGGGGCGCGACTGATCCAAGTGGCGCACATATGGTACGTGGCCTACGTAATAGACCGGCTTTGATCCCTTAGGCACGTGAATGCGGGCAATCACCCTCTGATTGCTGGGGATTAGGGATATCTGCACGGCGACTGCAGGTTGTATGACGCCCCTGGTGATGCCGGATACACGACGGTGGAACTCATCTCTCTCTTTCACAGTTTCGAGTCCCGCGAGACCAGCGACCGTACCGTCGTCTTCCACACCGAGATAAATGTCTCCGTCGTTCGAGGTGCTGAACGCAGCTATTTCTTTGGCTAGGTCTCTCGCGTTGGCAGGGAAGCTTGCCATGAACTCAATACTTTGCCCTTCACCTTCAACGAGAGCCATATGGAGCGGCTTACCCGGCTCGGCGGCACTGGTCAACTCCAGGATCGCGTGTCGAAGATTGTCGTGATCCTGCGAGAGCGCCTCAAATCGCTTTCTTAGACTGTCCACCTCTGCCTCGTTCGCGCGCACATCTCCTGTGACTTTCTCGAGGGCCAGATCAAGATAGGTCTTGATGTCAGCATCTTCGGGAAACACCACTCGGGATTCGATGAGGACGGTCAAGGCTTCCCGCCAGTTTTCCTGGCTCTCTCCAAGAACCTTCGCGATATGGAGTGAAGCCCAGGGCCCGTGGCGCTCCGAATCGCGCGTCTTAAGGCGTTGAAAGTAAGGTAGGGCGTCCTCGGGACGCTTCAGCGTATAGAAGTAGGTTCGAGAGATCAGGCAAAGGGCACGCGGATTTTCGTCGAGCACCAAGGCCTTTTGAGCCCACCGGAGGGCCGCCGCTTCGTTTTCAACGTTTGAAAAGGCTAGGGCCACGTTCACTATCAGGTTGCTGGTCTCCCATTCGACGGCGTCCAGCGCGGGTTCAAGAGCGGTCAACTCGTCACGCAGTTCGCACTCAGCGAGAACCCAACAATAAATGGATGACGCCTTGTCCTCGTCGGGTGCCGTTTCGAATGCAGCCCGGGCAGGCTCGAGAGCTTCTCCCGTACGATCCAGCTGAACTAACGCAGAGGCCAGATTACAGTTGGCCTCATGCAGATTGGGTTCGATGTCGGTGGCGGCTCGGTACCAATCGACAGCGGCCTCGCGAGACTCAGTTTCTGAAACTAGATTGCCTTTGATCACCCTGAGCCGTCCGCCAGGAAAGCCACTCGCCAACAATTCGTCCACGGTCTGTGCACAAGATACGTAGTCACCCTGGAGGAAGAGGGCCTCGGTGTGGTCCAACTTTGCGTGAGGGCACCGTGTACATAGTCCGAGAATCTCAGCAGAAATGCCTGCCGCTCGCGTGTATTCATCGTCTGCCAACGCAGTGTGGAGGTCGTCGAACAGGACCTCTGCAGCCATGCACGCAGGATTGCCTGAGTGTGGGCACGAAACGAAGTAATCGGATGCCACGGCTATAAAGTCTACATTATCTACATTGCAGACGCTTTGATCGCGCTCGGCGGTGCGGCTCGCCCAATGAACGGCCGCCCATCCATGTTCCGTCGTCACCAGGGTGAGCATTAAACGGAAATGCCGATCTGGCGGCCACCTTAAGCTCTTTCTCGAAATGCGTTGTCAGCAGACCCGATACGAGTCCCCACTCGCCTAACGGCTGAGTCTCGAGACCGGGCACGAGCGTCCTCGGGGAGGGTCGCCGGAGCCATCGCGCGCAACATGATGTCTCAGTCCACGTAGCGGCGATAGGATGGGGGTGCGGTCAGCTCAACTCCCGGGTGGCTTCCCTGGGCCCGATCGCCTCGGCGCCACCTGCGCGTGCCATCTCCAGACCAAGCCGCACCAGCGCCTCTCGTAGGCCGCCGTGGTGGTAGGCTCCTGCCCCCCCATTCTCCGCCGTGTACATCTCTGTATACGGTGTGGACAATGGTGATACTTCACGGCAGTAACCGCGGGAAGAGGTGGGGAAGTGGATTCGTGGCCGAGGGACATCCATGCCATCACGCTGTTCGTCGAGGACCTGGAGGCCGCCAGGCAGTTCTACCTGCGGGTTTTCGGCCTGCCGGTAGTGTTTGAGGACGAGCACTCTGCCGTGTTCAGATTCGGAAGCACGCTCATCAACCTGCTGAAGACGACAGCGGCGGCCGAGCTGATCGAGCCTGCCCTGGTGGCAAGTCGAGAGGCTGGATCCCGCCTTCAGTTCACAATCCAGGTGGACGACGTGGACGCCATGTGCGCCGAGCTGGCCACACGGGGCGTGGAGTTGCTGAACGGCCCGATGAATCGGCCCTGGGGAGTGCGGACCGCCAGCTTCAGCGACCCCAGCGGCCACATCTGGGAGATCGCGACTTAGCCTGCAGGCCCTGGTCGATGCCTTGTCCAATTTTTGGCCGAAACCCAGCCTGCCGCAGAGCCGACGGCGGGCCGTCCATGAGCTCGACGATCCGGCGAGCCTTGGGCCTTAGGTTGCGGGAGCTGCGGGCTGAAGGCCCGCCGCTACAAAGGTCCCCTCTGCGATACTGTGTGGCCAACTCTGACCGCAGGAGCATCGAGCATTATGCCCATCGAACACATCAACCCGCCGGGACTGAGCACGCCTGCCGGCTACACCCACGTCGTCACCGCGACCGGCGGCAAGCTGGTCTTCATCTCGGGCCAGGTTTCCGGCGAGGGCGACCTGGCGACGCAGGCCCGCCAGGTCTACGAGAACCTGCGCATCGCCCTGG
>CAYNUH010000159.1:0-2940 GCA_964400605.1 uncultured Acidobacteriota bacterium
GATGATCGCCAGCCTGGGGTAGTCGCCGGCCTCACCGGAAGTTTTCCACCAGCATCAGGTCGTCGGCAGAGGAGTCCATGCGAGTAAAGAGAATCGTTCTACCATCGGGAGACGCGGTCAGCCCGGCCCCAACCTCACCGAGGTTGCGGGCAACGGTCGTGGACTTGCCGGTGACAAAGTTGAGATACTGAAGCCGGGTTTCGCCCCCGAGCCGGTCGATATAGTAGGCGCCTTTTTCGACCAAACACCAATTGAACCAAACGACCCCGTCGAGAACCTTGACGGGCTGGCCGCCGGAAGTCGGCAGGCGCCACACCGACCCCACGACCGAAACCGTATTGTAGTAGATACTGCTGCCGTCCGGCGACTCGAAGGCCCCCCCACCGCCCTGATTCGGCGTGACCTGTACCGCATCTCCCCCGGACGCCGGCATTTTCCATACTCGATAATCGCCGGAGCGCATGGAGCTGAAGTAAATCCACTTGGCGTCTCGTGAGAACGTGGGACAGAGGTCGATGGCCGAATGGGAAGTGAGACGGCGAGGCTTGCCGCCCGCAGCGGGAACTGTATAGACATCGAACTCGCCTTTCCCCGTGGAGGAGAACGCAATGAGTTGACCGTCCGGAGACCAACGAGGGCAATTTGTATCTACAGCACCCATCGACGTAAGCTGGACGGTGTTGGACCCGTCCGGATCGGAAACCCAAATCTCCGGTTCTCCCGAGCGCACCGAGACGAAGGCGACCCGGCGGCCGTCTGGCGAAAACTGAATATGGTACTCAGCTTTTGTGGATGAAATCGCCATGACGGGCGCAGACGAGGATGGCGCGCCGGGAGCGGAAGTCTCGATACGCCAGAAGTTCGTGTCGGCGAAACTGCGTACGTAAACCAACCGGGCCGGCTTTCCAGGCTGAGTACGCGAGATCGCGGGCATCAAGCCATCTTCACCCACGTAGGGGATACGTGTTGGCGTGTTCTCTCCGGGGACGGCCAGTCTCCAGAGACTGCCCTTGGCGGAAAACACAATCTCCTTACCGTCCGGCATCCAGGCGGGAAAGTCAGCGCCCAGCTCAGCGGCCGTGAGGCGCTTGGGTCCGCCGCCGGCAATCAAACCTTTTCCCAGCGGAAGCAGGTGGAGCTCCCCTGAGCCCCAGGAAGTCCGACGAAGGAAGACCAGGGAACGGCCATCGGGAGAAACGGCCGGGCCTGTGTCGGCAAGCACCGGGGGTTGCGGGTTGGTCAATGGCCTTTTCTCTCCCGTTTCGAGCGAAACCACGAACAAGGCGTCGGGCTTTCCCTCACCTGGAGAATCCGTCACCACCAGAGAGTTGCTGTCCGGTGACCAGGCCAGGAAGGCCGCAGCCGGATAAAAGTCCTGCGACCGGATGTCCGCCAGTTTCCGTTCGGGTCCGCCCAGAGGGGGTATGAGCCGCAACTCGCGGCTGCGCAGCCCCGTCGGCGCAGGCTCCTGGCCTCGGAAGAAGGCGATCCACCGGCCGTCGGGCGACCAGACCGGGTTGTAGTCGTTGCTCGGGTCGGTTGTCAGCCGCAAAGGCGAGCCCGTGCCAATCATCTGCACGTAGAGATCTTGATTGTCCTGCTTGGGTCCGGTCCAGGTGAACACCACGTGGTTGCCGTCGGGGGAAAACGAGGGAGAATTCTCAATGCCGGAAAATGTAGTGAGCGCTACGGCGCGAAGCGGCTCTGCGCTTTGCCGTGCGAGCCACGCCCGCCAAGCGAAGAAACCCGCCACCAGCAGCACCGGCAGCAATGCCGCCCAGGCCCAGCGGCGCCGCGGTAGCGCCTGAACCTGCTTGCGCGAACCCGACTCTGCCTCCAAATCTTCCAGCGCCACCTTCAAGTCCGCCATGGTTTGCCAGCGCCGCGCCGGATCCTTCCGCAAGCAACGCAGAATAATCTTTTCCAGTTCCGGCGGAATCGAAGTGCCGAGCTGCACGGGCGGCGTAGGATCCTCGTTCAGAATCTTGGTCAGAATCGAGAGCCACGAGTCGCCTGTGAACGGCCTCCGGCCGGTCATCATCTCGTAGAGCACCGACCCGAAGCTGAAAATATCGGAGCGCGCATCGAGTCTCCGCCCCTCGGCCTGTTCGGGCGACATGTAGGCCGCGGTTCCCACCACGGCGCCTTCTTCGGTCAGCCTGCGCGCCGTGAGGGTCGCAGCGTCGGGCGAGTCCTCGGCCGGCTCCAGCAGCTTGGCCAGGCCGAAGTCCAGAACCTTGACGCGTCCCTCCTCCGTGACCATGACGTTCGAAGGCTTCAGGTCCCGATGGACGATGCCCGCGCCATGGGCCTTGGCCAGCGCGTCGGCGATCTGGACCGCGTAGTGCAGCGTCTGCGCCGGGCGCAGGTCCTTGGCAGCGATCCGCTCGTCAAGGGTCTGACCCTCGATGTACTCCATCACGATGAAGTCCATCCCCTGTTCGGCGCGGATGTCGTAGATGGTGACGATGTTGGGATGGTTCAAGCCGCTGGCCGCCCTGGCCTCCTGGACGAAGCGCTGCTTGCGGGCCGGATCGGCGACCTTGCCGGGCGGCAGGACTTTGATCGCTACCGGGCGGTCCAGATGGGTGTCCCGGGCCTTGTAGACGACACCCATCCCGCCTTCCCCCAGCTTCGATTCGATCCGGTAGTGGTCGAGCGTGGAGCCGATCATGAGAGGAGACCGCCCGTAGCTGCCCATCTTAGGCTGGCTTTATGGGTAAGTCAATGTGACCGAGCTCTGTCGGAAGTCACTCGAACAATTCGGCGAGGGGAACGGCTATGTCCGGGTCCCGGGTGCGCAGGAGGCCGTCTTTGACCTCCTCGATGCCGGAACCGCTGTAGGCGTAGGCTCGCTTGGTTCGGGGGTCGAGGACCCAGACGTTAGGCACGCCAAAGGCGCGGTAGTCGTCAATGCGCTCCTGCATTTCGCTCATGCGG
>CAYNUH010000160.1:0-2914 GCA_964400605.1 uncultured Acidobacteriota bacterium
ACGCCCGCCGGTAAGGTGTCGGTCACGACGACGTTCAGCGCATCCGACGGGCCGGAGTTAGTGACATTCAGAGTGTACGTCAACGTCGTCCCGGCAATCACCGGGTCGGGGTCGTCGCTCTTGGTGATGACCAGGTCGGCGGACGTGTTGATGGTGGTGTCCTGGGTGGCGGTGTTGTTGCTCAGGTCGGGGTCAGGCGTATTCGACGAGATGCCCGCCGTGTTGCTGAGCGTCCCTGTCGTGTTGGAGTTCACGGTGACCACCACGGTGACAGTGGCGCTCTGCCCACTGGTCAGCGTGCCCAGGTCGCAGGCGATAGACGAATCGCAGCTGCCCACGCTGGGCGACACGGAGACGAGCGTGATGCCCGCCGGTAAGGTGTCGGTCACGGTCACGCCGACGGCGTCGGACTGGCCATTATTGGTGACCTGGAGCGTGTAAGTGAGCGCAGTGCCGGCGACGACCGGATCGGGATCGTCGCTCTTAGTGATAGAAAGGTCGGCACGGAGGATCACAGCCGTAGTCGCGCTGGAGGTATTGTTGCTCAGATTCGGATCACTCGTCTCGGATGACACGCCGGAGAAGTTGGTGAGTGTGCCGGTCGTGCTGCTGTTGACCGTGACGACGACGGTCACCGTGGCATCGCCGCCGCTAACCAACGTGCCCACGTCACAGGGCAAGGCCACGCAGCCGCCCTGACTGGACGACACCGATACGAGTGCTACACCGCTCGGCAATGTGTCGGTGACGGTTACGTTCAGCGCATCTGAAGGGCCAAAGTTGTGAAGCGCCAGGGTATAAGTCAGGGCCGTGCCTGCGACGACCGGATCGGGGGCATCGGACTTCGTAATGGACACATCGGCGGACGTATTGACCGTCGTCGTCGCAGTGGCAACGTTGTTGCTCAGGTTCAGATCGGAGGCATCCGAGGTCACGCCCGCGGTGTTGGTGATCGTGCCGGTCGTGCTGCTGTCGACGGTGACCACGACGGTCATCGTGGCGCCGCTGCCCTTGATGATCGTGCCAAGATTGCAAGGCAAAGCGGTGCAACCACCCTGGCTGGACGATACTGACACAAGCGTCACGCCGGCAGGCAAGGTGTCGGTCACGGTGACGTTCCTCGCATCAGAGGGGCCGCTGTTGGTGATGGCCAACGTATAAGTCAGCGTCCTCCCTGCCGTGACTGGGTCGGGACTATCGCTCTTGGTGATGGATAGATCGGCGGATGCGGTGACCGTGGTGATTTCGGTGTCGCTGTTGTTACTGAGATCCGGATCGGTTGTGCTCGACGATACATTCGCCGTGTTGGTGAGCGTGCCAGTCGTGCCAGATTTGACCGTTACCACGATCGTCACCGTGGCGTTGCCGCTGCTGACGAGCGTGCCCAGGTTACAGGGCAGGGCCGCGCAGCCGCCCTGGCTGGATGAGACCGAGACCAAGGTCACCCCGGCGGGCAGCGTGTCGGTCACCGTCACCGTCAGCGCGTCCGACGAGCCGAAGTTGTGGACACTCAGAGTGTACGTGAGATTGGTGCCCGCGGTGACCGGGTCGGGCGAGTCAGTTTTGACAAGCGACAGGTCGGCGCGGGTGATGACGCCGGTGGTGATAGTGGACGTGTTGTTGCCTGGGACGAGGTCGAGTGTGCTCGAGCCGACGGCGGCGGTATTGGTGAGCGTGCCGGTGGTGCCGGAGTTGACCGTGACCACGACCGTCACAGTGGCATTACTCCCGATCGTCACCGTGCCCAGATTGCACACCGCGAGCGTACATGTGCCCTGACTCGGCGTGGCGGACACCAGGGTCACTCCGGCGGGCAACGTATCCGTTACGGTCACGTTGAAGGCGTCGAAGGGGCCGCTGTTGGTAATGGAGAGGGTATAGGTGAGGTTCGTCCCGGCCACTACCGGGTCGGGCGCGTCGCTCTTGCTGATGGACAGGTCAGCAGGCCGGATGACCGTGGTGGGTTGAACGGCCGTGTTGTTCGCTGGAACGTCGTCGAATATCGGGGAGTCCACCCTGGCGGTGTTTGTTATGACTCCTGGTGCACCCAGGTTAACGGTGACGGTGACGGTGAAAGTTTGTGTTCCATCGGTATTGAGATTGCCCCCCGCATTGCAGGACAGGTTGACCGTGCCCGAGCAGCCCGGGGCCGAGACCAGTGTCACCCCGGAGGGCAGGGTATCGGTCACGACCACGGTTTTGGCTTTGGCTGGGCCGTTGTTTATGATGGCCAGCGTGTACGTGAGTGTTGAGCCATCCAGCACTGGGTCAGGGTTGTCGGTCTTGGTAATGGCGAGGTCGGCCGGAGGATTATTACCCACGGCCCACGTCGAGTCCGGGCCGTTGACGGCGAGTTGAGTAGTCACATCGGTGCGCGTGACGGTCGTGGCGGTGGAACTCGTGGCGTCGCAATCCCATTTGGGGCTGTTCCCCTGCCCACTGTGGTAGCAGACCGAAGCGGTAGTTGGAGCTACGCTGTGGGGCAGAGTGATGTCCACGCTGTAGCCGCTGGCGCCGGTGTTGGGCGTGATTACCCAATACTTGCCGGTATTGAGCTGGCCGTGCTGATTGCTAGGAGGGTTGGTATCCCTCCGATCCACCTGTAAATTAATGAGTGAACCTTGGGTTGCGACGTTGATGGTGACGGCGGTGAGGCCGAATGTGACCGGCCCGGTCCCGGGGACGGTCTTCGATTTTCTGATCCTGCCGGGGTTAGTGATGGCGCCATTCACCGTGGCATTGTCGGCGGCAACGGTTTCAACCACGAGGGTGTTGCTGTTGCTGAGGGTAAGGTTGTTGAAGGTGGTCGGGGAGTTGAGCGTAAGATTCTGCGTGCCTGAGCTTGTAAAGGTGACGGTGCCGGTCCCGGCATTGAAGTTGCCGCTATTGACGAAATTGCCCGCCACGTTCAGGT
>CAYNUH010000161.1:0-2901 GCA_964400605.1 uncultured Acidobacteriota bacterium
TTGGGAGCAGCGTCTCTCCAGCGGAACATTACTCTGTCATCGACGGGGCGTGTGGCGCGCTTTCGAGAACTCAGCGCGCGCTAGAGCGTGACATCATCCAAATGTTGCCTGTATCCTCGGCGAGTACCAATCCGATTCGGCCGCCCGCCGCCGACCAACCCCCTTGCTGATAGGACACGCGCCCGTGAAGATGCAGTACCGCGAAGGCCTCGCCCGCCGGCCGGTTGGAACCCCCTTCGAGCCGCTGCCCCCACAGACAGCTATGCCCGTCCCTGCTGGAGGGGAAGTATAGCGTCTTCCCGTCAGGCGACCAGCTCGCCCAATCGTTAACCTCCGACTGCGTGATCGTGATCCAGGCGCTTTCGGGAACTGGTTTCGGTCCGTCGATGGGCGCGATCGCGATGCGTCCGCGATTGGGCTGCGTCCGAATCGTAAAACTGACCCAACGATTGTCGGGCGAGAATCGGGCGTAGAGCAAATGGTAACTGGGATGTTTCAGCAGCAGAGTCTGTTGATGTGAAGCAAGGTCCAGAACATCCACCTGATATGGATTGCCGCCGAACATCAGCACCGTCTTCTCGTCCGCCGACCAGTCGGTAGCTCGCAGGCATCCTTCACACAGCTTCTCCGGCGCGTCGCCGGGGGCCGACACGTACACGACCCTCTTGTCCTTTTCGTAAACCGAAAAGGTGATTCTGGTCCCGGTCGCGTTGATCACGGGATAGCGCTCGGGAAACGATGAGCCGGCCACCCCCGACTCTTTCCCGGTCACCAGATCACGGATCCAGACGTTCATTGGACCCGACTGATTGGACGCAAACGCAACATAGCGCCCATCGTTTGAAAGTGATGCGTGCTCCCGGTTGGCGGGACTCTGTGTGATCCGCTCCAGCGGTCCCTTAGCGGTTCCACGGTTCAAATCGACAGGCAGCGACCAGACGTCTTTTCTGCTTTCCCCCTTCGTAAATGCTAAGGCGCCCCCGGCCGCGCAGGACGGAGACGTTTCGTTTCCGGCACCCGTTGTCAATCTCCTGGGCACGCCACTCACTCTGCCGGTTCGTGGCGAGATGCCGATTTCCCATAGGTTATTCGCGTCGCCGCTGGCCGTGGAGAAGGTGACCGTGTCGGCAGTCGCCGACCAACACGCTGGTCTTGGAAAATTCCCGGCGTATAGTCGCAAGCCGGCGTGGAGCAACGCATCGCGCGTGCCGGTCTTTACCGCGTCGCCCCGATCTGTGGCGACGAGCCACCAGTCGAGGTTGGAGTCTAGGTATGCGGTCGCCGATGTGTATCCAAGAAGTAGCAGGTGCTTCCCATCCGGGGACCAGATTGGGAAGCGAGCAGCCGTGAAATTCGGCCCCACCTGCTGCGGCGGGCCCCCGCCCGCAGGAACCACCCAGACAGTGCCGCTCCCAGGTACCGCGGCGGCTACCCCTTCGCCTGCGCCAACCCAATATGCCACCTGCGAGCCGTCCGGCGAAAACTTCGGATTCAAACCGTCCCGCACCATTAGCCGCGCCTCGCCGCCAAATGCCGGAATCTCGTAGATGCCGCCGCCCTCCCGGTTCGACCGAAACACGATCCTGCTGCCGTCCGGCGAGAAGTCCGGCGCCGTGTTGCCCGCGCCACCCGTGGTTAAACGGATCGGCTGGCCCCCGGCAACCTGCTTGATATAGAGGTCCCGCTCACCATTCAGGCTGCGATCGGAGGAGTAAGCCACCAGCTTGCCGTCCGGGGAAAGTGCGACGTCGGTCGTCAGGCCGGAATCGGATGTCAGCCGCACCACGGGCGCCTCCGCGGGCGTTCCCGCCCTCCGTTCGCCTCGCACGAACCACCACGTCAGACCCACCGCGAGCGCTACCAGCGCCACAGCCATCGACGCCGCTATCAGGAACCAGCGGCGGCGAGCGGGAGCGCCCTGGGCCGGGAGCGCAGCCGCAATCCTGCCCGACTCGGACTCTTCTTTCAACTCCTCCAGCAAGGCCTTCACATCGTCCATGTGCTGGAGGCGGCGAGCGGGGTCCTTGCGCAGGCAGTGTGTGATGATTCTGGCCAGCTCGCGGGGCACGGCCGGCGCGATTTCGCTGAAAGGCTTCGGCTCCTTGTGCAGAATGGCCGACAGCGTCGATATCTTCGTCTCGCCCTGAAACGCCCGCACGCCCGTGACCAACTCGTATAGCACCGAGCCGAAGGAGAAAATATCCGACCGCGCATCGATCTTCTTCCCCTCGGCCTGCTCCGGAGACATGTAGGCCACCGTGCCCACGATTGTCCCTTCCTCGGTGTGAGGCGTCTCGCCCGGCTTCTCGGTCAGGGTTGCGGCGAACGAATCGCCCTCACCCACCTCGGTCAGCTTGGCTAGCCCGAAGTCCAGCAGCTTCACGTGTCCTTGCTCGGTGACCATGATGTTGGCCGGCTTGATGTCCCGATGTACGATGCCGGCGGCGTGCGCGGCCGCCAGCCCATCGGCAATCTGCACCGCATACTTCAGGGCTGATCCCAAGGCAAGGCCCTTGCGTCCTGCCGCGTGATCGAGGGTTGTGCCGGCCACGAACTCCATGGCAATAAAGTCCGTAGCGCCCTGAGGGGAAACCGCCGTGTCGATGTCGTAAATGTGAATGATGTTGGGATGATTCAGCGCCGAGGCGGCTTTCGCCTCTTGCACGAAGCGCCGCTTGCGCTCGGCGTTCGCCACGGCTTCCGCGGGCAGGATCTTAATCGCGACGGGCCGCTCGAGGTGCGTGTCGTGTGCCTTGAACACCACTCCCATGCCGCCCTCGCCGAGCTTCGATTCAATTCGGTAATGCCCTAGTGTCTGACCGATCACGGGCTCCATAGTAGGCCTCGTTTCATAGACAAGTCAACGCCCTGTCGGACACGCAAATTCGGACCAGCAATCGG
>CAYNUH010000162.1:0-2539 GCA_964400605.1 uncultured Acidobacteriota bacterium
CGAGGAAGCGTCAGCACCGACGTCGTGCTGATCACGGACTTCAGGTGAGGCGCCGGCACCGCCGCGAGATCGGCCGCCGGTAGGGCCCGCCCGGCCCGACCCGTCATGCCCGAGCTGCCGGACATCGTCGTTTACATCGAAGCCCTGGAGCCGCGCCTGGTGGGGCAGCCGCTCCAGCGTGTCCGGCTGGCCAATCCCTTCGTCCTGCGCTCGGTGGATCCCCCCCTCGATGCGTTCGAGGGGAAGAGGGTCGAAGGCGTGAGCCGGCTGGGCAAGCGGATCGTCCTGGCGCTCGAGCCGGACCTCTATCTCGTCCTCCATCTCATGATCGCCGGGCGGCTGCGGTGGCGCGACCGGGGCGGGAAGATCCCCGGGAAACTGGGGCTCGCCGCGTTCGACTTCCCGACCGGAACCTTGATCCTCACGGAGGCGGGCTCGAAGAGACGCGCCTCGCTCCACGCCGTGCGCGGCGAGAGGGCTCTGAGATCGCATGATCCGGGAGGGATCGAGATCCTCGATTCGGATCCCGGCGCCTTCCGCGAAGCGCTCACCCGGGAGAACCACACGCTCAAGCGGGCGTTGACGGATCCACGCCTCTTCAGCGGCGTCGGCAACGCCACCTCGGACGAGATCCTCCACCGGGCCCGGCTTTCGCCTCTGAGGACGACACGCAGCCTGAAGGAGGAAGAGATCGCGAGGCTTCACGCCGCCGCGAACGCGATGCTGCTTCAGTGGATCGAGCGGTTGCGGCAGGAAGCAGCCGGCGGGTTTCCCGAGAAGGTGACGGCCTTCCGCGAGGGGATGGCGGTGCACGGCCGCTACCGGAAACCCTGCCCCGACTGCGGATCGCCCGTGCAGCGCATCGTCTACTCGAAGAACGAGTGCAACTACTGCGCGCGCTGCCAGACCGAAGGCAGGCTCCTGGCCGACCGGTCGCTCTCGCGGCTCCTCAAGGACGACTGGCCTCGATCGATCGATGAGTGGGAGGAGGGGCCGGGCGGAAGGGTCCGACCTTGACGCGGGAGATCCGACGCCGCGGCCGGTGTAGAATGCGGTTCGACCCTCTGGAGGACGGATCGTGAAAACCATCTCGAACAAGACTCACAGGCCGATCAGGATCCCGCTTGCGGGCGGGAGGGTCCTCCACCTCGGAGCGTCGAAAACCGGCCAGATCTCGGACAATGCCGCCGCCCGGCCCGCCGTCCAGAAGCTCCTCCAGTCCGGAGACATCCAGATCGTGGGGGAGGGGGCCCAGGCCCCGGGCGGAGCCGGGAACCCCGGTGCCCCACACGAGGCGACGCACGGCCATCCCCAGAGCACCCTCGTCCGCCCCAAAGGCAACCGCTGACCCTGGCCAGTCCCCTCCCCTGCGCCGACGGCGTCGGGACCGCCCCCGCAAGATCCCCCTTCCAGGGGTTGACAGGTCGCCGCCGAGCCCGTAGAATTAAACACGACTGAAACGGTCGGATATCCCGACAAGCCTTGCTCTTCACACGTTGACAGGACTTCCAGGTACCCGCTACGATGTCATACACGACCGAAACAGTCCTGTATTCACGAAGGCGGCTTGCGCTCCGGAGCGCTGGAGGATGGATGTCCGGCGGCGGAGCGGGCGTATCGGGAGGTCGCTGAGATGTTCCGGATGACCAGGCTGACCGACTACGGGATCGTCCTGCTGACCCACTGCATGCGGCATCCGGAGCGCCCCATCCACACGACTCGAGATCTGGCCGCCGAGTCCAATCTGCCGCTCCCGACCGTCGGCAAGATTCTCAGGGCGCTGGCGCGGAAGGGGATCCTTTCCTCGCACAGGGGCGTGAAGGGCGGCTACGCTCTGGTGCGGCAGGCCGATGAGATCTCCATCGCCGAGATCATCGGCGCCCTGGAAGGGCCGATCTCCCTCACGGAGTGCAGCGGCGAGCACCCCGGGTCGTGCGAGTTCGAGCCGACGTGCCCGGTGGGGCCGAGCTGGCAGAGGATCAACCGGGCGGTGCGGGACGCGCTCCAGCGCATCACGCTGCACGAACTCACGCAGCCGCTGCCGGAGCGCTTCGTGAACCTGGGCGGGGTCGGCGGCTCCGCCGTACAGCCCTCCAAGGGCCTTTGACGGACAGGGTGCCATCATGACAAGCACGAAGACGATCGAGGATCTCGCGAACCGCGAGTACAAGTACGGCTTCGTCACGGACATCGAAGCCGACACCGTGCCGCGCGGCCTCAACGAGGACATCATCCGCACGATCTCGGCCAAGAAGAACGAGCCCGAGTTCATGCTGGAGTGGAGATTGAAGGCCTACCGTCACTGGCTCACCATGACGGAGCCCACGTGGGCGAACGTCCGGTACCCGAAGATCGACTACCAGGACATCATCTACTACTCCGCCCCGAAGACCGGGAAGGATGGCCCGAAAAGCCTCGACGAGGTGGACCCCGAACTGCTGAAGACGTACGCGAAACTGGGCATCCCGCTGGAAGAGCAGAAGAAGTTCGCCGGGGTGGCCGTGGACGCCGTCTTCGACAGCGTCTCGGTGGCCACCAC
>CAYNUH010000162.1:2549-2853 GCA_964400605.1 uncultured Acidobacteriota bacterium
GGAGAAGCTGGCCGAGCTGGGGATCATCTTCGGCTCCTTCTCCGATGCGGTCCAGAATCACCCGGACCTGGTGAAGGAGTACCTCGGTTCGGTGGTCCCCTACTCCGACAACTTCTTCGCGACGCTGAACTCGGCCGTCTTCAGCGACGGCTCCTTCTGCTACATCCCCCGGGGCGTGCGCTGCCCGATGGAGCTGTCCACCTACTTCCGCATCAACGCCGCCGACACGGGCCAGTTCGAGCGAACGCTCATTGTCGCCGAGGAAGGCGCCACCGTGAGCTACCTGGAGGGGTGCACCGCGCCC
>CAYNUH010000163.1:0-2827 GCA_964400605.1 uncultured Acidobacteriota bacterium
TCTGGAGCGTCAACATAGGGATGATCAGGAGCAGGGAGGAGTGCTCGGTGAGGGTGGCGGCCAGGACAAACCAGGCCGTGGCGGACAGGGCCAGGCCCCCCACGGTGAACCATCGCCAGCCGAACTGGTCGGACAGCCGGCCGCTGATGGGGCCAAGGACCACCAGGCACAGGGCCGGGGGAATCATGATTAATCCCACCTCTCTGGGGGAGTACCCCAGCACCCTTTGCAGGTAGAAGGGCATCAGAAACCGCACGGCCGAAGTCCCCAGAAAAGATAGCCACCCGGCGGTCACCCCCAGGGAGACCAGCTTGCGTTGGAACAGGCGCAGCTCCAGCATGGGCGAGGGGACGCGCAGTTCCCACCAGATGAAGCACGCCAGGAGTACCACCGACGCTGCCGCTCCCACCAAAATGGCGGGCGAGGCCCAACCGATTCGGTCGCCATTGCCCACCACCAAAAGGAAGGCCAGCAACGCCCCGCCAGACAGCGCCGCCCCCAGCCAGTCAAAAGTGGGGCGCGGGTGGTTCGACAGGCTCACCATGAGCGGCGCCCCGCTCACCCTGAGCTGGTCGAAGGGCCGCCCTTCCTTCAGGATCAAGAGGGACGCGGCGATGGCGACGATCCCTGTGGGGACATTGATGAAGAAGACCCACTGCCAGCCCAGGGCGCTAACCAGGAACCCCCCCAGCGTCGGCCCGGCAATAGCTCCGAAGCCCACCACGCTCAGGTGGGCGCCCAAAGCCTTGCCTCGCTCACTGGCTGGAAAGGCGGAGATGATCATGGCCATGCCGTTGCCCTGGATCATGGCCGAGCCCACCCCCTGGAGGACTTTGGCGGCTATCAGCAGCGGCAGGTTCGTCCACCGGGAGGTGCCGGCCAGGGCCGCGGCCAGGACGAACACCACGAACCCGGCGATGTAAACCTGCTTACTGCCCACGATGTCGCCCAGCCGCCCCATGGGTAGCAGCAGGACGCTGATGGCCAGGGCGTAGCCCACCACTACCCACTGCACGGTGGGGAGGTCGGCGTTGAAGTGGCTCTCTATGTCGGGAAGTGCCACCAGGACGCTGCCGTGGTCCACCACTGACAGGAAGCTGCCAATGGCGATGGCGCCAAAGACCCACCATTTGTAATTGGCGCGCCCGGCTATAGCCTGGTGCATGGGGCGGTCCCTGTGTGCCGGCTGCGCCTATTGTAGCTGTTGCACCCTGTGGGGAGATTGGAGCAGGCACGGTTTATGGGGGATAAAACAGAGAGGAGACGTCGGGGGCGTAGCGTCTTGGAACAGCTAGGCAAGCGACAAAAGTAACTGATGTCTCAACCACGCTCTCGCCATAGTTTGACCCAGCTCTCCCGTCCGATGGTGCAATCGACGAACCGTCTCAGTTCCCTACTGGTCAAGCGCATTTGTCTAGAAATCGCGCTGAGAATTGGCGCGGTGATCTGCCCTTTACCGCCGTGGGATAACGGAAGCTGGGTTAGGAGAAGTCAGACTAGGTCCTTTCGGTCTGCCCAAATTCTATAGAAACAGTCAGCCTGTAGAGCGCATGAAATGAGGTCCTCAAATTCCCTTTTAGTTAATTGTAAAGGCTTTTTTAGCCAGTCAATTTGCTGGTCATTGAGATCGCCTCTCCAAGAGTGAGAGATCTTCGGACCTCGGTGTTTTCGACCATCATAGTTTATGTAGAAAATGATATGGTCTTTTGCTCTATCCTCTAATGCCCCTAGCTTGCGGAGAAAAACCGATCTAACAGTGCGAACATCCACGTCGCTTATTCCTGGACCAGGAGAATACGAAGCCTTTCAAGAATTTCAACAAGCTCTTCGGACAGAACGCTTTCGCCGCTTTGCCTCTCAAGTGACTCCCGGAAATCCACGAGTGATGTCAACAGGTCAGTTATTGCTTCCTGTTGGGTATTGCCGTGGCCGTATTCATCTATCCAAGAATTTGTGGCGACCACAAACCCACGGCTGTATTCCAGATCAACACCGAGGTCGAGCGCAAGCCTCCAACCAGCATGGCCGATGTATGTTCCACTATTGACCCTAATTACTCCTATCCCAACGTAGGACGTGGAGCTTTTCGTGAACACGTCACTTGGAGGCTGCTGGTATGTTTGGGGGCGTATTGCGAGAGTTCCTGCCATCACCATGCTATCTCACCCTCCTCAGGCATTTTCACGACGCCAAAAAGAATCCCAATCTTCAGGCGCTATCGTTAAAGCCGATAAGACTTTCGTGGGCACCTGAATATCAATTTGGTTGTCTCGCTCAAAGGTTTTTAGGTGCCTTACCAGGACAAAACTCAATGCCTTAAGGTGCTGTAAGCTGGTTCTAGCTGTAGCTACCCGTTCCGATTGCTGCTGCCCACCTGGTGCTGGTGGCTGGTAAGAGCTTAGTTGAAAATTCATAACAGCCCCCCAGGGCCCCAAGCTGATTTGGAACTGGTCAAAATATACTTCTGGAATCTCCGGCATGAGGCACCTACCTTGACTACACAGGATCCGGGCTTGGCAAATCGAGTCGCCCTCTGTTAACTTTAACCAGTTCCAACAACAAGTGCTGCCCACAGCACTCACGAAAGATACCGTATTTAACGGTACACATAGGGTATCTATTATTTACATATATATCCCGGCTGTCAAATATCATCCTTGTCCAAAACATCCGTTCTAAACAATTATGAATAACGCTCTTAATATAACCCGTTCTTTCATGCGCCCTGATCGGGATCGGGGCTCAGGTCCAGAGGCGCACTGGGCCAGCGGGCTCCACGAAGGCGAGCATCAGCGCGTCGGCCTTGTCGGGAGAAGGTACCCCCCCT
>CAYNUH010000164.1:0-2823 GCA_964400605.1 uncultured Acidobacteriota bacterium
GTCGCGTAGGGGCTGGAACAATACGGCGGTGAGGCCAGTGGCGATGAGTGAAAAGAGAACGTTATCCGAATGGAAGACAGTGCTGAGATAGCCGACGATTAAACCATACATCCCAATTACAAAGGCGGTGAGCGCAACATAGACGAGGGTGCGATTGACGAGGACATCCGCGTCGAGCGGCTCGTAATTGAACAGCGCAACAAGCAGACAGGTGAAACTGCCCACCGTGAGGAACAAGCCTGTGAGCACCGTCGCCCCAGACAGGTCAGGTAGTCCCGTCTCAAATGGGCTGAGTGAGAAATTCACGAGACGCAAGGGCGTGCCCCAAAGAACGACTAGCGCCGCCAGCCCGAGGCCCGCCAGCACCCAGAGCATCTGCTCTTGCTGTATGAAGGCCGCCGCGTGGCGGAAGCGATAGAACAGGGTTGCGACAACCACGAGCAGTGAGACCAAACCGAAGATGAGCCACAGCGTGCCACCCAGTGTTCCTGGCGCAAGCCATTCTCGATGGCGGGGCATCAAATAAATCACACTGGCTAGTGGCTTGGAGCCGAAGTTCGGCAATGAATTATTTGGCAGCCGGGAGCAGCTATGGTAGCGTTGGCTATTATCTCGTCTCGGGAGAGCAGCCATGCGCGGCCGAAAGCCAGACCCATTCGTGTTGAAACGCAAAGATAAAGTCGCCTTGCAAGAATTGCTGCGCGATGGGCATACACCCCTGCGCGTTGCGCGCCGGGCGCGGATCTTGCTCCACCGCGCCGAGGGCCAGCAGCAGCGCGTGAAGTCTCTGGGTGAACGCGTGGAGCAAGATACCGCCACCATCTGGCGTGTGTGTGAAAGGTATCGCTCAGGTGGCTTGGAGGCCGCTCTATACGACGCGCCGCGTTCGGGCCGGCCGCGTGTTTTTTTCCGAAAGCGAGCGTCAGGCGATTGAAGACATGGCCTGTGACGAGCCGGCGGCGGTGGACTGGTCTGTCACGCACTGGTCGCAGCGCAGTCTGGCCCTGGCAGCAGTCGAGCAGGAGATTGTCGCCGACATCCATCACACCACCATCGGTGATATCTTGCGCGAGGCCGATCTGCAACCGCATCGCTCGCACACTTGGAAGACAACCATCTGGGATGAGGAAGCCGTTGCCCGCACCCTGCGAATCCTCTGGTATTACGAGCGGATCGAGAGCCTGTGGCGGCGCGGGGAAGTTGTGCTGGCGGTGGATGAGAAACCGAACCTGCAAGTGTTGGAACGCGCCGCGCCCAAACAACCGATGCGGCCTGGTCAGATTGAGCGGCAGGAATTCGAGTATCGGCGGCATGGCACGATTAACCTGCTGACCGGCCTGACCTTGTACACTGGGCACATGCAGGCCGAATGTTTGGACAAGAATGGTGGCGAGCATTTTCGGCCGGCCTTGTGCCGCTTGCTGCATCCCTATGCCTGGGCCAAGCGCATTCATCTCGTGATGGATAACGGGTCTAGCCACACCAGCGACGACACGACCGCCTTCTTGGCCGCGCGAGCACCTCGGGTGCAGGTGTTGTTCACCCCGCCCGACGCTTCCTGGCTCAACCAGGCCGAAGCCCTGCTGGAGGCCTTTAGTGAACGCTACCTGCTCCGCGGCAGTTGGTGCCGCCGAGTGCGTATGATCGACCATCTGTGTGCCAGTACCCAAGATTACAATCGGCACTTCGCGCATCCCTTCGCCTGGCAATGGTCCTGCCGGGCGTTCAAGTTTTGGCTCAATAATACGCCGGGCCTAATTCGTTGCAGAAGTTAGGCTCCAGGCCACTAGCACGTAGGCTAACGCGACCCATCGCATCGGGCGCGGCTGGAATCGGCCATCGGGGAAAAGGCAAAAGAGCGGGAGCAGGCCCGCCATTTGCACAAACACAATGAATTGCGCCGGAAGCCAGAAGCGCGGATCAGTATAGGCCAGGGCCTGACTCAACGTACTGGTCGCCAGCGCCGTTCCAACGAACGCGGCTAAAACTGACACGCGCTGGTGCGCTTTCCGCCAGATCAGAAACCCGGCCGTACTCAACAGCAACCCAGCCATCATCAGCAAGACGAAGGACTGCACGAGCGCATAAGACCCCAGGTCGCCCCAGGTAACGATCCAGGCTTGCGCGATTTCCGAGGTCAATTGCGCCCCGAAACAGTTCGCACTATCGCAGGGTGTGCGTAAGAGATCAACGTAGCGGGGGATGCCTGGGATGGCGAGGCTCAACGCAAGCACGGCAAAGGCCAGCCAGACGAACTGTGTGATCTGGCTGGCTTTAGAGTTCAAGCGAGATTCAAGCCGTTGGCGCCAAGTCATAGACACGCTATCAGGCCACAGCTTCGCGCAATTGAGTAACCGGCTCACTGCTTTGCACTACGTAGCCGAGCAGGATCATCGCCATAGCATTGATGATGATAAACATGCCGTCCAACCCCGTGAGGCCGACGAGCGCTGCTCCCAGCGGTATCGTTAGGACGGTCACAAGCGGCGCAAACCTACGCCAACCCGTCCACGTTTTGGCCGCAATCACTAAGATGGCCAGCACCAGCCTGCCGCTCTGGGTCAGCAATTGGCCGAAAATTCCGATGGGATTCTCAGTGATAGGCACGCCAGCCAAGCCTATCAAAAAGCCAACGATCAACGCCGCGTAACCGACGGCAGGTAGGTAGGAAAGCAAGCGGAAGATTGGATTCCTGCCAGTCGCCTTGAGCGCGATGAGGCCGATCATGGCGCACAGCCCGCCAATGGCCGACACGAGTTGTACGACGATCGAGATGGTATCAAGGTTCAAGAAACCGGGTGTGTCCTGATGGCCAGTCACGAC
>CAYNUH010000165.1:0-2772 GCA_964400605.1 uncultured Acidobacteriota bacterium
CGGGAAGCGTGGTGTTGTCGCACTTCGCCACCGGATCCGTGGGGTTGAAGCAGGATCCGTCGCCGAGGACGATGTTCGGGTCGACGCTGCAGCCGCCACCAGAGGGAACGCAGGTGCATGTTCCGCCGACGAAGTTTACGTCTGACATACAGCCGAAGCCGAGTTCCGGGAAGACGATGTCGAAGTGGCTGAGACCGCGGAACACGTCGACGGCGCACTCGCGAGAACAGGTGGCGTTCGGATCGGTGTTCTGGCCCTGCCTCTGGCAGAACTCGTTTTCAAGGCAGGCCTCGCCGTTGCGAACCGTCCCGTCGCAGACCCCAGCGGCCGGGCTGCAGATCTGGTAGGTGTAGATGGCGTTGCCGGTGAAGTTGGTCACCTCGTTAGCCGGCACGAAGTTCGTGAGCGTCACTTTGAAACCACCAGCGTCACAGTACGACCCGGGGGCGTCGCACGGTTCGACGCCGTCACACACCCCGAGATCCGGAGGGGTCACTTGGGCCACTGTCTGCACAGGAGCAGCGAGCACCATCATCGCGGCCACCGCCCCGAACAGGAGGAGGCTTCTACACGAACCGTTTCCCTTCATGCTCATTCTCCTTTTCCTCTCTTGCCCTTGGAGCCCAAGGGCGTGAACGAAGTCGTCAAACTCTGCGGGGGCGAGGTGACGGGATCCATTGCGGGCTGGCCCCCCATCAACACCAACTCCTCCGAGCACTTGGCGATCCCAGCCCCACGCCATCATCGAGTCCCGTCTTCGTTCACGCTTCATGAACCGAACGCACGGAGTTGAGACAGGATTGAGGACTTGGCGGACGCTGAGCGTCATGCTGCCCCCGGGCTTCAGCAACGCGGGCGGCTCCCTCCTCAAGAAGAACGCCTTGGATTTTTCTGGAAGGGAAGCGCACGCCGATCAACCGGCCCGGCAGGTGAACCGGCCTTGACCCCCCATCCCCCACCGACGTGTCCATGGCTGCCTGCTTCTTTTGGCCTTGGGCAGGCCAACGCCGACAGATCAGCTAGCCCAGAGTATACCGAAAAACCCGCCTTCTGTGCAATAAGTATCTTGAGCGGCTTCCCTCACAATGCCGTTGATGCGATGGCTCCATTCCCGTCCCCCACGGTTTCCGGTCTCCCACGGATGGCAACTGGAGCTGTTTCCACACCTCACCTCACGCCGAACACTCACGAATAAATAGGGACACTGCTGGACAGCAACGGAGGATTCATTTCGGCCGTTTGGCTCGGACTCTATGGGCAAGGGGTCGGATTTGGCCGCTCCACGCCGTCGCCATCCAGGCCGAGGCTCGACTCCAGGCAGGGTGGAGTCCTCCGGCTGATGAGGTAATAGAAGAGCTCATCAGGGCCCAGCGCCTCGGCGTCGTCCATGGTCGTTCCCGACACGCCGCTCACCAGGCAGGTGTGGGTGTAGGTCCAGGGGCCACCCCCCGGTAGGGTGCCACGGTAGACATTGAACGGCCCCGCCGCCGTCTCGCCGTTCCAGCTGATGGTCGCTGTCCCCGTGCCCGGGTTGTAGCTGACCTCGACCGTGTTGCCGAGGGCGGAGCTTTGGCCGTAGGAATCCGG
This sequence comes from uncultured Acidobacteriota bacterium, assembly GCA_964400605.1. GTDB lineage: Bacteria > Acidobacteriota > Polarisedimenticolia > JACPZX01 > JACPZX01 > CAYNUH01. The sequence continues at coordinate 1,588 of CAYNUH010000165.1, forward strand.
CGGGCAGGAGAAGCTCACCCCGTCGCAGAGTTCCGCCGGATCGCACACCTCCCCTGACGAGGGCCGGCACTCCGTCCCGGCGTTGCCAGGGGTGTTGGCGCAGCCCGACCCCGGGTCGCAGGTACCGACCGTACAGACATTCGAGTCACCGCAGTCGAGCGTCGTTCCCGTGCACCTGAAGACGCCGGCCGGGTCGGTGAGCGCGATCGAGTCGACCCAGTAGCCCGCGCTGCCGATCAGGCTGTCCGTGGCCACCCTCCAACTCAGGACGACGGAGCGCCCCGCCGCGAACGCGGGGAGGTTGACGGCGGCCGTGACGAACCCTGCCGAGGTCCCCGTCCAGGCCGGGCGCCCAGCGATGGGACTGCCCTCCCCCGTCGAGATCGTTCCGCTGTAACCGCCGGTCGCAAAAGTCCCTCCGGCCGTCAGGATGTCCATGAAGCCCCCGCCGCCGATCGAGATCTCGAGAACGGCCCCGTCGAAGGTGTCTTCGAGGTCGTACCTGTGACGGAATGACAACTGCGCCGTGGCGGTCGCGATGTCGACGGACGGAGAGTCCAGGACCTTATCCGTGACGTGCGCCGGGTCGTCCGTCCATGCCGCGCTCGGCGGCGTGTCGCTGAAGGTGGTGACAGTCTCGAAGGCGAGGTCGCCCCCGAGGCCCGTCACGAGAGCCGTGGTCCACCCGGCCGGGAGCGCCGGCGGCGTCACGGCGTCGAAATTTTCCGTGAAACGCGGCCCGCACCGGTCGCTGGTCGTGCAGATGTTGCCGTCGTCGCAGGGGTCCGTGTTGTTTTCGTGCAGGCAGGCGCCGGTCGCCGGGTCGCAACCGTCGGTCGTGCAGATGTCGCCGTCGGAACAATCCGCCGCGGTGGTCGCGCACGACCCGGAACTGCAGTGGTCGGCCGTTGTGCAGAGGCTCCCGTCGCTGCAGGCGTTGGCGTCGTTGTTGGTGAAAAGGCAGCCGCTGCCCGCATCGCACGAGTCGTCGGTGCAGGGGTTGCCGTCGTTGCAGGTGATGGCCGCGTGCTCACAGAGTCCGGAGACCGGGTTGCAGGAGTCCGCGGTGCAGGCATTGGCGTCGGAGCACGACAGCGGCGGGCCGCCGGCGCAGAGGCCTGCGACGCAGATGTCGCCCGCCGTGCAGGCGTTGCCGTCGCTGCACACGCCGGGGTCGATGACGTT
>CAYNUH010000166.1:0-2734 GCA_964400605.1 uncultured Acidobacteriota bacterium
GCCGTTACTTCATGACCATTCCGGAAGCCGTGCAACTGGTGCTGCAAGCGGCCGCGTTGGGCCGGGCCGGGGGACAGGGCGAAGTATTTGTGCTCGACATGGGTGAGCCGATCAGGATCACGGACCTGGCCAAGGATTTAATTGAGCTCTCAGGGCTGGAAGTGGGCCGGGACATTGATATTGTGTTCGCAGGCCTGCGTCCCGGCGAGAAGCTATACGAGGAGCTATTTGTAGCGGGGGAAGAGTACCACCGGACACGGCACGGGAAGATCATGGTGGCCTTGTCTCCGGTTTCGTCATCGTTCGCGGCCGCCGAGCAGTCTGTGGCCTTTGAGGCGCAGTTAGAGCAGCTGGTGCAAATGGCGCAGACCGGTCATCCTGATGAGTTGAGGAAGCTGCTCAAGGAAATTGTGCCCGACTATTATCCGGCCGAGTTGACTCTGACGGCCTCTTCCAAGGCGCTGGACGAAACGACAGTGTCTCCCTCGGCAGAGGAAGCAGCGAACCGCCTCTTTTCGCTCCCTGCACGGCGCTCGCCGTACGCCAAGCGGGCGCATTGAGATCAGCTTGCCTCACCTGTATCTGTAGGCTTCGCCAATTGGCGGATGAGCACAACGACTAGTGTGAGGTAACCGGCCAGCAAACCCGCGTATAAGCGCGTCCGGCCCAACAGGGATGGCTTGTAGGCTTTCAGGCGCGCCAGCCAAAATGTCGCGGCGTTCCACAGGTTGTCTTCTTCCTTGAAGTGGGCGGCGAATATCAGATCGCCGGAGACGGGGTGGCCCGCACGATAGGCGGCGCCATCCGGGTAGGCGTCCTGCGGACTGATATAAGCCGTGAGGGCGCGCCCCAGATTGGCCTCTGGTGCGTCCAGCTGGAAATAATAGAGCTTGTTTGCCGAGTCGGGGATCGGGTCAAATTCGAAGGTGTACCACACATCGCCGCGAACCTCGGCTGCCGAAAAACGTTTGAGGATCGAGGCCGCAGTGTCACCGGGGGTTAGGCTCAAACGGAAGTTGACCATCCCGCTGTTCACGCGGCCATAATCCGCCAGCAAAACTTCGATCCGGTACAGTCCGTTGTAAGGCGCCAGGAAGGTCTGGCCGGCGCTCTGATCACTCAGGATTTCCCCAATCGGTTCGATGTGGATCAGCAGCTTTTCGCGGACGACTGGTTCAGTCGGGCTTAATGCCCATCCCCACAGTCCCAGGAAAATCAGGGTAGTCAGCGTCCAGGCAGTTCGGCGGGCAGACCGTTTCGGGCTTGGCACGCCGGGGGGAGGCAACGGAGAAGAGCGGGGTGTGTGGTTCATTTGTAGTAGAAAGGAATCACGACCCATCCCAAGCTGATGATGTCCAGGAACAGCAATCCGGAGGTCATGGCCCATAATGCCCAGCCTGCGTGGCGGCGCGGGAAGAGGTTTAGCCATCCCACTGTCAGCAAAAGCGCCTGGGCCACAATGCCTCCAAACACGTAGCGTCCCTGAAAGAGATAAAGCCCGAAAGATGAGACGAGGAACGATACGAGCAGGATCGCAATGGGCAAGCTGGCGCTGAGACTGAGGATGCGATACAGGCTCGCGCCAGGCAGGCCAGACTGGACTCTCAAGCGGATCACTAACCCGATGAGCGCCGCCGCTGTGAGGCCAAGCAGCAGGTAATATGATGTTTCCGGCAAGGAGAGGCTCATCCAGCCGAATGTCAGCCAATAGCTCTTAAAAGTCCCCCAGACCGCATTGAGGAGCGAATAATGACCTTGCGCGGTCAAAACGGCCCACAAGCGATCAGACTTGGTTGGGTCTTGCAGGCTGTAACCTATCAGTCGAATGATGATGGGTTGGGTCAGGCCCCACGCGGCCAACACCACCACTGCGCCGAGCGCCCCAAGCAAACCAATGGCTGATCTGCTCCAGATGAGCCTGCGTGCGTCTACGCTGCGACGGAGGAAGCTGGGAGCGATGATAAGCATTAAGGGAAGCAAGAAATACGCACTGGGCTTCGCCAGCAAGGCGACGAGCACTGCGCTTAGTCCTATCACGATTAGCAGCCACCGGATCCCTCCCTGCCACATTTTGACGAGCAGGTAAATGACCAGCGCCGCCAGGCACTCGGCCAAGTTGCCGTCGCTGACGGTTGCCATGATGAAGACGTGTTGGGGCAGGAAGATGAGGAACAGGGCGGTGCCGAGAGCGAGCTGTGGAAAGTCCGGTTCCACCAACCGCGCGGTATAGAACGCGAGCGCGACCACGATCGCCCCGAGGAGAACGGACACACTCCGCATCGCATACAGCTGGATGATGATATCTTGTTGAACTAAGGGCCAAACGGCGAGTGCATAAGGCACATAGCCCGTGGAGAAGCGCGAATACACCGTCCGGGAGGTGTTGAAAAACGGAGTGTCGTCGAGCCGGGTGGGTCGCTCTGCGGGGGTCGGTTTCCCAATTAGATGCCATGCTTGATAACGATATAAACTGTCAATGATTTCCTGCTCCAACGTCGGCGAGATGTCTGCCTGTGACAATGGCCGCCAATGCTCAGCGAATAGACGCGCATACTCGAAGTGAGCAATCTCGTCTGGCGCTTGCCAGGGAGGGATCAGGAAAGCGTACAATAGGCCGTGGACGATGGCGAGCAAGAAGATTGATCCTGGAAGTTTGGTCAAAGTTTTCATCTATAGGGTATGGTACAATTTTCAACGTCGTTTGAGTTACCGCCGCAACGCCCCCCTCAAACCG
>CAYNUH010000167.1:0-2704 GCA_964400605.1 uncultured Acidobacteriota bacterium
TCGCGCTGGCCATCCAGGCCGCGATCGGAGGAGTAGGCCACCAGCTTGCCATCGGGAGAAAGTGCGGGGTCGGTAGTCAGGCCGGAATCGGATGTCAGCCGTATGACGGGCGCCTCCGAGGTCGTCCCCGCCCCGCGCTCGCCCCGCATGAACCACCACGTCAAACCCGCCGCGAGCGCTGCCACCGCCACCGTGATCGGTGCAGCCACCGTTAACCAGCGGCGGCGGGCAGGAGCCGCTCCGGCCGGCAGCGCAGCCGCAATCCTGCCCGACTCGGAATCTTCTTTCAACTCCTCCAGCAAGGTCTTCACATCGTCCATGTGCTGGAAGCGGCGAGCGGGATCCTTGCGCAGGCAGTGTATGATGATTCGTTCCAGCTCGCGGGGCAGGGACGGCGCAATTTCGCTGAAAGGCTTCGGCTCCTTGTGCAGAATGGCTGACAGCGTCGCGATCTTCGTCTCGCCCTGAAACCCCCGCACGCCCGTCACCAACTCGTACAGCACCGAGCCGAAGGAGAAAATATCCGACCGCGCATCGACCTTCTTCCCCTCGGCCTGCTCAGGGGACATGTAGGCCACGGTGCCAACGATTGTCCCTTCCTCAGTATGAGGCATCTCGCCAGGCTTCTCGGTCAGGGTTGTGGCGAACGAATCGCTCTTATCCACCTCGGTCAGCTTGGCCAGTCCGAAGTCCAGCAGCTTCACGTGTCCTTGTTCGGTGACCATGATGTTGGCCGGCTTGATGTCCCGATGTACGATGCCGGCGGCGTGCGCGGCCGCCAGCCCATCGGCAATCTGCACCGCATACTTCAGGGCTGATCCCAAGGCAAGGCCCTTGCGTCCTGCCGCGTGATCGAGGGTTGTGCCGGCCACGAACTCCATGGCAATAAAGTCCGTAGCGCCCTGAGGGGAAACCGCCGTGTCGATGTCGTAAATGTGAATGATGTTAGGGTGATTCAGCGCCGAGGCGGCTTTCGCCTCTTGCACGAAGCGCCGCTTACGCTCAGGGTTAGCCACGGCTTCTGCGTGCAGGACTTTAATCGCGACGGGCCGGTCGAGGTGCTTGTCGTGTGCCTTGAACACCACGCCCATGCCGCCCTCGCCGAGCTTCGATTCAATCCGGTAATGGCCCAGTGTGTGGCCGATCATTGAAGTCCATTTTAGGACCTCGTCCATAGACACGTCAACCCGCAGTCGGACACGCATGGTCGGAGCAGCAATCAGGCAACATGGATCAGTCCTGCAAGGTCGCCCAGTGTTCAGGAATCGCTGAACGGTAGTTTGCCGGAACAGGCTTTTGGCCACGTTGGATGTAGAGACGGCGTGCCGTTGATGTGGATTCTGGGCTAGGCCGGATGTCGCGGTCGGTTGACGGCCTATCCGGAAGTACTCCGCCAAGCCACCGAGCGCTGGGCACTCTCAATACGAATCCCGAAGTCGGCGCCGCATTGCTCATGCGGCAGCCCTCTTGTTTCCAGGCGCAGTCACCAATACATGAGGGGAGTGCCGAAACAGAAGTACTAAACCGCCGCCTGCGCCACCGCCGCCGACACCCGTTTCCGGAAGTCGGTCTTATCGTTGACCTCGGGCCGGTTGGTGAAAAGCACGAAAACGATCTGGCGGCCGGGGTCGGCCCAGCACAGCGTTCCCGTCGCCCCGCCGTGGCCGAACATCGCCGCCGGTGACCCGTCGTAGAAGGCCCCGGCCCCTACCTTCCACCCCAGCCCCCACGGGGTGTTCAGGCCCTTGTTCTGGTCGCTCACCATGGTTTGGGCAGTCTCGGGTTTCAGGATGGGTTTGCCCGCGTCCAGCATCGCTTCGAGCGACCGGGCGATGTCCCCCACCGTGGTATGCATCCCGCCCCACGGCGTCCCTAGAGTGCGCCAGTACGGGCTGTTCCAGTGCCAGGCCCGATCGGCCTCCGTCTGCGGCACATCGCCCACCACGGGCAGGTCCACCTGGACCGTGTCCTCGATCCGATTCTTGCCGAGTCCCATCGAGCTGTGGCCCATCCCCAGGGGCGCGAAGATCTCTTTCTGCAGAAACGCGTCCAGTTTCTGTCCGGTGGTCCGCTCCAGGATTTCAGCCGCCAGCAGGATGCCCATGCTCTGATACGACACCTTCGTCCCTGCGGGAAACAGCAGCGGCGTCCGCAGCGTGCCGGCGACAAAGTCTTTCAAAGGGGCCTGCCGCTTCCGCAGCTCGACGTTGTCCGGCAGCATGTCCGGCAGGCCGGACGCATGGCACAGGAGCTGCCGCACCGTGATCTTCTCCCGGCCGTCGCCCTTGAAATCCCCCAGATACTTCCTCACCGGATCCTCCAGCCGGACCCGACCTCGCTCCACCAGCTTCATGAATCCCATGACCGTGATGGGCTTGGAGATCGAAGCTACCAGAAATACGGTGTCGGGCCGGCACTCGGGGGCGTCCGGATCCCGCCGCAGCCTTCCGTAGCTGCGCTCTACGGCCACCATGCCGTTCCGCGCCACCAGCAACGCCGCCGCACCCAGCTTCCCGTCGGCCACCTCCTGGTCCAGCAGCCGGCAGGCGGAACCCAGCTTCTCCGGCGTAAACCCTGCCTTCTCAGCCATACCCCTCCGCAGCTCGCGCATAACCCGGAGTATACCTCATCCGCGCGGGCAACCGGACTATGAACTCGGGCGAGTTCGGCAAGCTGACCACCTCGTCCGAGCACCTCTACGGCG
>CAYNUH010000168.1:0-2680 GCA_964400605.1 uncultured Acidobacteriota bacterium
CGGCGGATCGGCTACAACTGCTTCCTGGTTTCGTCGGACCCCAACCAGACGTGCGAGATGTCATCCAGCAATTTGGCTTACCACACCTTGAACACGTTCGCCTACGACGAGCTCCTGGACGCTTCCGGGAGACTCGTCTCCCAGGCGGAGTTCGCTTTCCTTCCATATGACGGCCACATGCGCCGCCGGATCGACCGGTCAGCGCCGTCCGGGAGCCGCGCCGGCAGCAACCCCAACACGATGCCCGAGGCGGATGTCCTTACCGCGTGGCACTACTACGGCTTCAGCGATTGCACGGCAGGAGCCGCATGCCTGCCGGCTCCGGGGCCGGAAGTCTGGGGGTTTCTCGCCGAGAAGTCGATTAAGGACGGAAACCCGACATCCGCGCCCATCTCGGAGACGTACACGTACGCCGCCGGCCATTACCTCGCGCAGAAACGACTGGGCGCTTTCTCATGGCTCGCGGAGGACCACGACAGAGATCCCTCCACCGGGCTCTCCGGCGTCTCGCGTGACACCGCGGGCATCCCGACGGCATTCGAGTACGACAAACTCCAGCGCCTCACTAAGGTCAGCCCCGGCGGCGCCGGATCCTCTGAAGCCCCCGTCACCATCACATACCCGGATCTGTTCACCACGGTCGTCGAGCAAGCAAGTCTGGCGGATCCCAACAACGTCATCCGCTCGCGCTACTCCTTCGACCAGCTCTTCCATCTCGTCAAGGAAGAACGCTGGATGGAAAACGGCGCCGTGGCTGTGAAGACCTATCAGTACGACGCCATGGGGAGAAACACCTTCGAGTCCGAATGGAACGGCGGGACCGCGGGAACGCACTACGACTACTCATACTCGACTTCGGGCCAGACGTCAGGCCACGTGGATCCGCTGGGCAGGGTCCACAAGATCACCGCGGCCGACGGCGGCGTGACGGAGATCGACTACCGCGGGCCCTCGACGTACGTCACGGTACACGGGTTCTGCGGGGATCCGAACTCGCCCTTCGACACGACGACCGTATACACCCGCGACGCTTTCGACCGGCTGGTGCGGGTGCTCTCGCCGCGGGTGGATCCGAACAGCCTCTGCGCCGGCCAGAGCGCGGCCGACGCGGAGTACGTTTACGACGTGCGCGACAACCTGGTCGAGGTGCGGCTGACGGATCCCTCGAACCCGAACAGCGTCCCGCAGCGGCGCTTCTTCACCTACGACGCGCTTGGGCGGCTCGTTGGCTCGACGAACCCCGAGAACGGCACCGAGGTCAATGAGGCCTTCAACCCGGCCGGGGACGTGACCCGCAGACGCGACCCCGCGGGCAACGTCACCGAGTACACGTACGACGCCGCCCGCAGGCCGCTAACGACGAAGGTGACGCCCCCAGGGGGATCCCCGCTTACCGTAGCCGAACTGACGTACGACACGTACCTCGGGGCATCCTATGGAGCCAGCGGCGGGAAGCTCGTGGCGGCGGCCAGCTGGTCATCATCCTCCGAAACGTTCCTGAAGCTCCTCCACTACGAAGGGCTCAACGGCAGGCTCTCGCAGATCCAGTGGGCCCTTCCAGGGCTGGACGAGCTCCTGACCTCGTCGCTCCTCTACAATGACACGGGCTTGATCTCGTCACGGATCTACCCCGCGGGAACGACGTTGCCGCAGGGGCCCACGAGCCTCGCCCACACATACCGGGGAGGGTTCCTGACAGCGCTGTCATCCAGCCTGGGGACGATCGTCACGGGCATGAGTTACAACGCCGCTGGTGGGTTGAAGAGTTTCCGCACGGTTGCGGACGTTCTCACCGAAGTCACGCCGGACGTGAGGAACCGCCCGCAGCAGATCAAGGTGACCGGTTACGTGGACTCTCCTCCGGAGGGAGGCGGCGGAGGTGGAGGTGGTGGCGGGGGAGCGGGGGGTGAAGGCCCGCCCGTCGAGAACCGCACCCCCTACGCGGCGCTGAGCCCCTACCTGCTGTCCCCCGGAAGGTTCGTCGGCCAGTCGGGGCCCACCCTCGTCACGTTCTACGACTCGGGCGCCTACCAGTATGACCCTCAGGGGAACATCGTCGGGATCGGCAACGACCGATTCCGCTACGACGGCTCGGGGCGCCTGCTGTTCGCCCAGCAGAACCAATCCACGACGATCAACGCGGGTACATTCAGCTACGACCCGTTCGGCAACCTGACCTCCATGGTGAACACCGTGTCCTCCACGGCCGCCCAGACGACCACCACCAGGAGCTTCGAGCTTGATCCCGCAAACACCAACCGGCTCGTTCAGGTGACGTCGGAAGTGAACACATCGCCGCCCACGGCCACCACGGATCCGGTCTCGTACGACGCCAACGGCAACCTGATCGCGCAGGGCTCCACGCAGCAGGTCTTCGACGCGCAGAACCGATTGATCCGGCTGCAGAAAGACGATGCCGTGATCGCCGAGTACGCCTACGACCACGAGGGGCATCGGACCAGGAAGAAAGACTGGATCGGCGGCGCCGAGACCTTCTATTTCCGCGACGCCGAAGGCCGCCTGCTGAGCGAGTTCCGCAGGCGTCTCGGCGACTCCTCGGCGCCCGTGTGGTTGCGCGACCACATCTACGCCGGCGACCGGCTGGTCGCGGCCGTCCAGGACGCCGCTCCCTCCGCACCGGCCGGGATAGAGATAGAGACCGAAGCGCAGCCCCTGGTCC
>CAYNUH010000169.1:0-2674 GCA_964400605.1 uncultured Acidobacteriota bacterium
GGGCCTCGCGCCGCGCCTTCGTAAGCGCCTCCTGTATGTGCAGGTCGATGCGCAAAAGCGACCCTGCTTCGCTGGCCAGCCGCATCTGCTGCCAGACCATGAGGATGAGGTCGTGCAGCCGTGGCTCGGCCAGTTCTCTGAGGAACTCAGAGAGCAACTGCTCCTCGCCCGGCATCGGTTCGGCAACAACGATGTGCGGCGCCGCTGTCAGCGGCCTTTCGTTTCGCCCGAGGCTCATCTCCTGATACGCGCGCTGCGCCCTGAGCCAGAGCGCGAGCGCCGCTATCTGGGTGGATCGCAGATCGATATCGATGCCGTGCAGGTTGGTTTCCAGGATGAGCGCCGGCACTGCGTTCTTCAGTGCAGTCAGGTCACCATAGTCCTCTCGAAGGGTCCTGCCCGTCGCCTCGGACGCGGGGCTCTCCAGGTCGGCCCAGGCCTCTTCGTAGATCGCCCGCAAGACGTCGAAGGAGTAAAGGAGGAAGTGGCCGCTGCCGCACGCGGGGTCAAGGATGCGCAAGTCGCGGGGATCGCGCTTCGCCCGCGGCTCGTACTCCTCGTTCGGACGATAAACGAGGTAGTCGCAGCGCTCCTTGAGGATGGTGTCGCCACCCCGCATTTCGTACCAGGTGCGGCCCAGGGTGTTGTCGACAAGGAACTGCACTACGTAACGCGGCGTGTAGAACTGGTTGCGGAAGGCGAGTTCGTAAGAGTTCCGCGGCGCGGCGCTCTCCTTGCGGACCCTGTCTCTCAGCTCCTTGGGCGTGAAGTACTGGTAGACCCAGCCGATCGCCTCGTCCTGGCCCCACGCGTCCTCCAGGGTCGGAGCATTGATCAGGTCGAGCACCTGCATCAGGACGGTGTGCGAAGGGAAGAGCCTGTTTGCGGGGTCGTCTGGCGAGAACAGGGCGCCGACTTCCTCGGCCAGTCCATCGCTCAGCCACAGCAGGTAGTGGCGGTACGCCACGTCATCGTTGCCGCTAGTCCACAGCGACTCCTCATCAGCATGGTCGGCGAGGTAGAACTTGAAGCCACTCGACGCAAGGCCGCGCCCCACCGCCTCGCGCACGTGCTTACGCTGTTCCAGCATCTTGAAAGCGCAAAGCCGGTTGAGATGCGTAAACGCCACCTCACGCACGAGTTGTTCAACAGCGTCGCGGCCGGGTGCACCGCCGCCCAGCATCGTCTCCTGTATGTGGCGAAGATGGTCCAGCAGGTCCTGGCGGAGGGACAGGTCTTCTGCTGACAGGTGGCCCAGTCTCGAGCTATCGGCTGAGGTGCCATCAGGATAGACACCGAAGACGCCTTCGAGGACTTCGCTGACCGAACCCTCGAGCAGCGTTCGACAACGAGTCACGGTGTTGCGCAGCTGGTTGCGCAGGTCGCGCTCCATCAGGCGATCCCGGCTTCGATCTTGAGCGCGCGGACTGCTTCCTGAGCCAGCGCGTCGCAAGCGGTCACGGTTGAGTTCACCGCGTTTATGTGAGCGTTGGCCCAGGCGTAGTCAATTGGTTCGGGAGTCTCATCGACCTGGCCTGGAGGCCGATCACCTCGGTGCACGATGCTGTTGCGCCTGTTGACTACCGTCTGGACTTGTTGACGTAGCGATGCTGGCGTCATCCCGGACCTGCTGGCGATCTTCTGCCATGGATCCTGGACTCCGAGAAGCACCATGGTTCCCTGAATCCCTTCGGGATTGGAAAGCGTCTTGCGGCGCATGTGCGCAAGGACACGAGAGGCGAAGATTTGCCAGCGCTCCTCTATCGTTTCGGCCTCGAGCAGCCCCGGAAGCTCCTCAACTCGGAGGCTGAAGTCCTCGAAGAGTTTCTTCACTGTGCCTTCGCTTGGCTGCCAGTTGCGCTGACGCACTCGGATTACCTCGGGAAGGTGGGCCTCAAGTAGCGCTGGCAAGAACACGTCCATCGCCGTGCAAGCGGAAACGACCGCCTGGCGCAGTAGCAAAGCCAGGTTTACGTGTCGAAAAAACGACATGGGCATCTCGGCGCGCTCGCGCACCAGACCCGTGACAAGGTCGTTGAAAAGGAGCACGACGCCCTCCTCGGCTCCGACGTCCATTGCCCCGCGCAGTCTCTCTATAAGGACCGCATCGTCATCGCCCTCTCGCTCGAGCAGCCTATAGACCTTCAAAAGGCCCTGGGCGGCTCGGAAGTGGCCATCGAACATCGTCAGCGGCTTCACGGGTCACTCCAGAACGATTCGCGCGCCCTCTGTGAGGAGCTTCACGAGGTGAAGGCGAAGCTTCTCCAGCGCTTCGTTGATGGAGGGCTCGTCCTCCAGGGAGCCATCGAAGAACGCGGCAACGCGTACCCGCTCAACGCGCTGACCGGGTGGAGCAACCGCCTCCTGTACTCGGGCCCTCACCGTGGATAGCAGAGCGGGGATGGCGTCGATGTCGGACTCCATTTGGGGAACGGTCGCGCCGCAGTTCTGACAACGGATAGCCACGTCAGATAACAGCAAGGGGTCGCAGGACCGGCTGGTCAGCGGGGCCAGGAGATTCTCCTTGACCTCATTAGACAGCGTCAGCCAGGCTCGATCCGCCTGCACCACGTCGACGGCTGCGACGGCGGCATCGCGTCGCTCTTCATGGAGCTTTGTGTAAAGGCGATGGTAATTCCCGACCAAGGTGCCGGCGGCCTGTGCCAGGTCACCA
>CAYNUH010000170.1:0-2610 GCA_964400605.1 uncultured Acidobacteriota bacterium
CAAACATCGCCGGCAAAGCAACGGACGGCGGGTGCGCCGAATGGCGGGCCGGCCGACCATCTCGAATTGTGATCAAGCCTTTGTCGCGCAACGAACCCAGAACATCGTAGATGCGCTGGCGGGGGACGCTGGCGCGGTCGGCGATCTCAACTGCGGTGGAGTCATCACGGCCGAGCAGGGCCAGATAGGCGCAAGCCTCATATTTGCTCAGGCCGATGGCCGTGAATCGTTCAGGGTTCAGCGCTGTTGCCATTTTCAATTCTTGTCACTACTGTATTGGATTATCACCACTGAACTGTGGTGGATAGTAGCACACAAGAAAGACTTGAGTCAACGGGTCGGGCCTAATCTGACTATTTTTATCAGATTACCGCCATGTCGAGCATGGCTCTAAGGTTGTTTATCGGAATTGTGGGCGGCAAATCGCAACCACTGGTCAGGATGAAGCCACCGCCCGATTGGGCGGCATCAATGCAAGCTTGCGCCGCCACGCGCACGTCGTCCGGGCTTTTCTGATTCAGGACGGAAACGGGGTCAACATTCCCGGCCAGCGCAATCTTCCCGCCGATCTTCGCTTTCGCCTCGGCAAGGTTCACTTTGTAATCCAGGCTGAAGCAACTCGCGCCCGTCTCGGCTATAGACTCCAGTTTGTCGGTCGTGTTGCCGCAAATGTGCAGCCACGTGTACGCGCCGTGCTCTTTGGCCCAGGCGAGCAGCGGCTGGAGATAGGGCAACGAAAACGTGCGAAACACCCGGTCGGAGATCAGGTCGCCGGAACCGGTCGGGTCGGCGATGGCGAGCATGGGGATCACCTTCTCCTCGACCAGCGGCTTGTAGAACTGCTTGACCAGTTTGGCAGCAAAGTCCATCATCTTGTGGACTTCGTCTTTCTTCTTCAGCGTCGCCTTCATCATCGGCTCGACGCCGTACATCTGCCCGGCGAGCGTGAACGGCCCCCAGGCCGTGACCGTGACGATGACCTCGTCGCCGATTTCTTTGGCCACCAGCCGCGCGGTCTCGCGGATGTTTTGAATGACCGGGTCGTTCTCGATGATCGTCACATCCGTGTTGACGATTTCATCCGCCGACTCTTTGACGAGGGCGGCTTCCAGATCGGGCGCGCCGAGGGGGCGCTCCTTGATCTTGCCGCCGACGGCGGCCGCCAGATAGTTGTTGTACCCGGAGCCGACGTACACGATGGGGCTGCGGAGTTCCTGATTGGTCTTGATGATCAGGTCGGCGTAGGCGCGCGGGTCGGCGATCATCTCGCCGAACTGTTTCTGCCAGTGCCGGATCGTCCATACCCCGCCGCCGAAGACCGTCGCCGGGACGCGGTCGGTTGATTTCAAATCGAACGCCTCAAAGATCGCTTCCTTCGGTTTCATCGTTTTCTTTCGCCTCCATCTGCCGAAAGCGCCGAAACGCCACCGCCAGCGTGGACGATTCGGCAATCGCACCCGCCACCAGAATCACGTCGAAGATTTCTTCGAGCGTGGCTCCCTTGCGACGGGCGGCGCGCATATGCGCGTCCAGGCAATGTTCGCACATCAGCGCCGCCGAAGCCGCCACCGCCGCCAGTTCTGCCGTCTTCGGGTCAATCGCCCGGGGCGTATCGTAGATTTGAAACCCCTGCAGCACGTGCGGAACGAGCAGCCCGGGGCGACGGCTCAGGACGCGCAACATCAACCCAGCTCCGCCGTCGCGCTCACGCAGGTATTCCAGAATGGTTTCGGCGGCCTGCGCGTCCTTCTCAATCAGCGCGGTCAACTCCGCCAACAGGCGCTCACGATCCACAGGATGACTCAGAGTGTCCGGGCCGATGGGGGCCTGGGCGGCCCAGGCCCCCGGTCTGTGCTCTCCCGCGACTCGGTCCGGTCCGGCTTTCGCCGCCGCGAGTCGAAGATCAGTGACTAAAAGATGCCGTGGTTGTACTTGGGCGCTTCGAGGTACTCCCACTTCTCGCCCTTGCGGTACTTGGCGGCGATATCCAGCACTTTGAGCGCATACTCAAAGGCATAAGGGATGCCCGGCCCGCCGGGGACGAAGCCGGCTCCAACCGTGGCGACCGAGATGGCCTCGAAGATCTCGCCGTCGGTGGCCCCAGCCTCGATGGCGGGGATGACGTGGATGAGGCAGCGCGGCGAGCAATAAGCCACGCCGATCGCAGTGAACATCAGCTCCTTGACTTTGCGCGACAGCGCGCCGTCCTGCCAGACGGTGGCGTAGTAATCGGCGAAGCGCTCGCCGGACTCGGGCGCGACGGTGTTGATCACCTGGAACATGCGCGGGGTGAAGCCCATCTTGCTCTTCATGTATTCGTTGGCTTGCTGTGCTCGGTCGGCCATGGTGTGTGCCTCCTTCAGGCAATATCAAATGAAACGAATGTTTGGCGCTCAGTGACGGAAGTGTGGCGACGGGTTCCTCGATAGCGACCTCCTTTCGTTCATCGGCCAGCGTGATCCAAGAAACAGGCGCGGCATCACATGGGGACGAAAAACCAGCCGCGCTTCTGGGCGATGGGCGTGTAAATCATCCACGCCAACAGCAGGCCGCCGAAGGTCAGGTTGACCGGGTCGAACGCGCGGGCGGCGACGATATACCCCAGCCCCC
>CAYNUH010000171.1:0-2522 GCA_964400605.1 uncultured Acidobacteriota bacterium
CGGTGCCGTGTTCTCGGTCAGAGTGGGGGCGGTTCCCGTCCGTCGGGCCAGTGGCAACCGGGGACCTGCGCGGGATCCAGTGAGGGAGGGGGAGAGGCGATGGCGAGGAGGCAGGAAGGACGCGGGACGGCGCCCGCGTGGAGGCGGCGCCCCGTCCGGTGGGCCGGAGCCCTCGCCGCCGCGGCGGCCGTGGTGGCGCTGGGCTCGGGCCTCGCGCCGGCGGCCGGGGCGGCAGGCGGTCCAGCCGGAGGCGACGCTCTCAGCATCGCGAGGATCTACTCCGACCCGCGCCTCGAAGGGGTGCCTCCCCGCGCGGTCGCCTGGTCGCGGGCGGCGGCGCGCGTGGCCTACCTGTGGTCCGAGGAGGGGAAGCAGGCGAGGGATCTGTGGGTCCACGACGCCGCGGCCGGCCGCACCCGCAGGCTCACCGACATCCGCGCGCTCGCGCCGGCCGAGGCTTCCCGGGACGAGGCCACGGCGGAGCGGCGGGAGACGATGCGGCTGGTGGATGAAGGCGTGGATGCGTTCCTCTGGGCGCCGGACGGCCGGACCATCCTCTTCACGTTCCAGGAGGACCTCTTCCTCGTGGAGGCGGAGGGCGGCGAGCCGAGGCGGCTGACGCGGACCGCGGCCCCCGAGTTCGATCCGCAGTTCTCTCCCGACGGGACCCGCGTGGCGTTCGTGCGCGGCAACGACCTCTGGGTGATGGGCCTGGACGGCGGCCCCACGATCCAGGCCACCACGGATGGATCCGAGACGCTCCTGAACGGTCTCTCCGACTACATCTCCCTTGAGGAGCTGGGCCGCCTCTCCGCGTACAGGTGGTCGGCCGATGGGCGGCACCTGGTCTACATCCAGGCCGATACCGGACCCGTGCGCCAGCTCGAGATCCCCGACTACCTCACGCGGTACGTCACCCACAGGTTGCAGCGCCGGCCGCCGGCGGGGGAGGCGAACTCGCGTTCGCGCGTGGGGGTCGTGCCGTCCCACGGAGGCGAGACGAGGTGGGTCGGGCTTCGGGAAGGCGTGGAGGACTTCTACATCCCGAAGCTGGAGCGGGTGGGGGACACCGTCGCCGTCTTCCAGGAGGACCGATCGCTCCACACGGCGTGGCTCTACTTCGTGGATCCGACCGCCGCCTCCGCCCGGCTCGTGCTGGAGGAGAAGGACGACACCTGGATCAATCTGGACAAGATTGTCGTCCATCGTGACGAGGCCGCAGGATCGCTTCTCTACGGGTCCGAGCGCGGCGGCTGGGGACATCTGTACGCCCTGGACGACCGGACCGGCTCCCTCACGCCGATCACGTCAGGCGCGTGGGAGGTGACGGCGCTGGACCGGGTGGTGGCGGGCCGCGTCTTCTTCACCGCCTCCGCCGATGGGCCCGCCGAGAGGCATCTCTACAGGGCGGCGGTCTCCGGAGGGGTGACCTCCGCCCCCGAGCGTCTCACCACGGCGCCCGGCTGGCACGACGGGAAGGTCTCGCACGACGGCGCGTGGTACGCGGAGATCTTCTCCGATGTCGACCGCCCGCCCGATCTCTACGTCGGCCGCGTGGGGTCGAAGAATCCGCCGGCGCCGATCACACGTTCGCCCGCGAAGGAATTCGCGTCGCTCCGGCTCCCCACGGTCGAGTTCATCACCCTGAAGAGCCGCGCCGACGGGGCGGCCGTTCCCGCCTCCCTCATCCGCCCGGCCGCGGACGGTCCAAAGGAAAAACTCAGCCGCGGCGGCGCGCATCCGGCCCTGGTGCGCGTCCACGGAGCCGGCTACGCCCAGAGCGTCAAGCGCGCCTGGGGTGGATCGTCCCACCTGCTCCACACCCTCCTGGCGCGCGAGGGGTACTACATCCTGGACGTGGACTACCGCGGCTCGTCGGGGTACGGCCGCAAGTGGCGGACCGACGTCTATCTGCACCTCGGAGGCCTCGATCTCGAGGATTCGGTCTCGGCGGCCGAGTACCTGCGCACGCTTCCGGACGTGGATCCAAAGCGTGTGGCGATCTGGGGCTGGTCCTACGGCGGATTCCTGACGAACATGGCGCTCCTCGCCGCGCCTGACGCCTTCAACGCCGGGGTGGCGGTGGCGAGCGTCAACGACTGGGCCGCCTACGACACCGAGTACACCGAGGAGCGATTGGGGACCCCGCAGGTGAACCCCGACGCCTACAGGAAGAGCAGCCCGCTCACGTACGCGTCGGGGCTCAAGAACCCTCTTCTCATGATCCACGGCCTGAAGGACGACAACGTCCACGCGCAGGACACCCTGAGGATGGTGGACGCTCTGGTGAAGGAAGGGAAGGATTTCGATCTGATGATCTACCCGGAAGGGAAGCACGGGATCTCGCGCGACGCGAGCCGCGTGCACCTCTTCCGCAAGATGTTCGCGTTCCTGGCGGCGAAGATGCCGCCGAGAAGGTAGCGATGCCGCTTCGACCAAGGCCGCGGCGCACCCGGTGGAGTGGCCCCGTCAGTCCCGGTGTACGCTGACCTCTCCCATGGACGTGCTCAGATCCAGATCGA
>CAYNUH010000172.1:0-2513 GCA_964400605.1 uncultured Acidobacteriota bacterium
TGCTGACCGGCAGGCAGGCGTTCGGCGGCGAGACGATCTCGGACTCGCTGGCGGCCATCCTGGCCAAGGAGCCGGACTGGACGGCGCTGTCAGGCTCAACCTCACTGCAAATTTGCAGTCTGGTTCGCCGGTGCCTGGAGAAGGACCCCAAGCGCCGGCTGCGCGACATCGGGGATGCGCGGATTCTGCTAAACGAAGCCAGTCCCCTGCCAACACCCATCACCCATCACCCGCCGCCCCCGCCCCTTGGGCGGTAGCGGCCGTCGCCACGTTGGTCGCGGCCGTGGCGCTGTGGGGGTGGCTGCGCGCGCCCAAGCCCGCTCCTCGGCCCGTCACACGCCTGGCGACAACTCTCCCGCAGCGGGCGTCGGAGGCCCATATTACGATCTCTCGCGACGGTACGAGGCTGGCGTACCTGGGCGGGACATCCCGTCAGATTTATGTGCGCCTGCTGGATCAGCTCGAGGCTAAGCCCCTCGCCGGCACCGACGGCGCCCTCCTGCCAAGCTTCTCGCCCGACGGGCAGTGGCTGCTCTTCAGCCAGCAGCGCTCGCTGAAGAAAATTCAGGTGGTCGGCGGCGCGGCCCTCACGCTGTGCGACCGTGGACCGGGCTTCTGGGGAGCGAGTTGGGGAACCGACGGCACCATCATTTTCGGAGCCGGGAGCCCAGGCCTCTTGCGGGTCTCTGATGCGGGAGGCAAGCCGGAAGTCCTGACCACGCCCGACGCCAAGAAAGGGGAAACCAGCTACCGCTGGCCACACTTGCTACCCGGCGGTGAAGCGGTCCTGTTCACCATCGGAGGCCAGGCGTCCTTCGACGACGCCAAAATCGCCGCGCTCAACCTGAAGACGCGGGAGCAGCGGGTGCTGGTGGAAGGCGCCGCCCAGGCCCGCTACGTGCCGGGAGCTGCCGCAGGCGACCGGGGCTACCTGGTCTACTGGCGCGCCGGATCTCTGTTCGCCG
The DNA here is from genome assembly GCA_964400605.1 of uncultured Acidobacteriota bacterium. Lineage (GTDB taxonomy): Bacteria > Acidobacteriota > Polarisedimenticolia > JACPZX01 > JACPZX01 > CAYNUH01. The sequence continues at coordinate 966 of CAYNUH010000172.1, forward strand.
CGCCCTTCGATTCGCGGCGGCTCCAGTTGACCGGCTCCCCGGTTCCGATTCTGGAAGGCGTCATGGGTGTGACGGCTAACGGCGTTGCCGAGTTCAGCTTTTCCGATACCGGCACGCTGGTCTATGCCCCCGGCGCCCCGGAGGACGCAAACCGCTCGGTGGTCTGGGTGGACCGGAAAGGGCAGGTGCAGCCACTCCCCGCGCCGCCGCGCGAATATATCGCTGTGCGCCTCTCGCCGGACGGGCAGCGCGTGGCGCTGGCCATCGGCAGGCAGAGCGACATCTGGATGTACGATGTGGCGCGCGGCACGCTCACCCGGCTGAGTTTCCAGGGAGACAACAATTCCCCCGCTTGGACGCCCGACGGCAAGCGGGTGGCGTTTCGGTCCGTCCAGGGGGGCAAGGCAACCATCTCGTGGGCGCCCTTCGACGGCAGCGGGCCGGCTGAGGCGCTGGCGGCCGTCGAGGGCTTTCCTCGCCCATCCTCCTGGTCCCCGACGGCAAGGTGCTGGCATTCGATCTGGCGCCCAGCCCCAACACGCGACCCGACATCTGGGTGCTCCCGGTCGAGGAACGCAAGCCGCGCCTTTGGCAGGGCGCGAGCGACGGCATTTACCAGCCGCAGTTCTCGCCCGACGGCCGGTGGCTGGCGCATACTCGCGGCCCAATCTTCCGCGCTCAGGTGTACGTGGAGCCCGCTCCAAGCACGCGCTCCGCAAGCGGCGGCGGCTGGCAGATCTCCGTCGACGGCGGCGCGCACTCCCGCTGGGCCCGCAGCGGCCGTGAGCTGTTTTTTCGGAACGGCGAGAAGGTAATGGCAGTAGACGTGGAATCCGGTCCGGCGTTCCGCGCCGGGACCCCCAAGCTGCTCTTTCAAGGTCAGTACACGACAACGGGTTGGGACGCCGCCCCGGACGGCAAGCGCTTCCTGATGATCAAGAGCCGCGCGGTGGAAACCACCCAGGACCAGGTGCACGTGGTGATGGAGTGGTTCGAGGAGGTCCGGCGGCGGGTTCCGGCGGGGAAGTAGCGTCCTGAGTCAGAAATCCGTTTCAAGACTCCAAGGCGTCTTTCTCGCAAAGTCGCAAAGCTCGCAAAGAAACCCTTGGCGAGCTTTGCGACTTTGCGAGAGAAGCTTTTTTTGAAGGCGGTGGTGTTACACTGAGGCCATGGTGGCCAAGGTTCAAGTATCAGTCGATGAGTACCTGCAGATGAGCTTCGACGGCCTCGACCCGGAATACTTGGACGGGGAGATTGTGGAGAGATCTGTGCCTGACTTTCTGCATAGCAAAACGATGCGCAGGTTTACGCAGGTGTTCCATGATCTCGAAGTACGGCACCGTCTGTACGCCTGCCCGGACCTGCGGCACAGAGTCACCGCAACCCGCTATCGGATCCCCGATATCGCCATCTATGCGGGCCAGGAACCGACCGAGCGATTCCCATCCACTCCCCCCTACATCGCCATCGAGATCCTTTCCGCCGACGACCGGTTCGGCGAAGTCGTCCAGAAGCTCGACGAATACCGTACCTGGGGAGTCTCTCACA